>SBBQ01000063.1 GCA_005239635.1 Uliginosibacterium gangwonense | reverse complement strand
TGTACGGACGGTTAAATAGTTACCACTGTTTGCAGCTCGAACTGCAGCGGGCTGAGGTAGCCCAGAGTCTGGTGTATTCGCTGTCGATTGTAGAACACCTCGATATACTCGAAGAAAACGGGGTAGAAAACGGGGGTAGAAAACGGGGTCAGACACGATATATGCTGCGATACGCAGTGTCGTCAATCAAGGTGTCTATTGCCCTAGGCCAGCAAGACAAGTTCAGCTGGCGTGCGGTGGCCGCGGCGGCGATCTCGGCACCGATTACCAGCGCCATTACCGAAGCTATTGCCAGTGCCAATGACACCTCAGTCGTCAATGGCAAAATCGATACCGCTAGGATGGATGCGGGGCAGAAATTCTCTGTCGCATTCTGGAATGGAGGAATAATAGGGGACAGACCACGGTATTCAGCTGCGTTAAATCACTAACATCGACTAACGCCAACAGACAATGCCTCGCCCGAAACAATAGGAGGCAGGCCGAGGAAAGAGGATAATCGTGCTTGACCCCGTTGTTCACTCGCCAGTAGGTTGCAAGCCAGAACCTCAAGCGCTGCGCGCCGCACCGCGCTCATACCAAGCACGCGAACCATTCACCACGCGCACTACAAGCAGCATCACCGGCACTTCAATCAATACGCCCACTACCGTTGCCAATGCCGCGCCTGATTCAAAACCAAACAACCCGACCGCTGTAGCCACCGCCAACTCAAAAAAGTTAGAAGCACCGATTAAGGCTGATGGACACGCCACCGCATGGGCTTCGCCCAAACGACGGTTAAGCCAATATGCCAAGCCCGCGTTAAACAATACCTGCAGCAGAATCGGCACAGACAACAAAGCAATAACCAAAGGTTGTTGCACAATGGCCTGCCCCTGAAAGCCAAACAGCAACACGATGGTGAGCAACAAGGAAGCCATCGAATACGGGCCGAGCTTACTCAATAAAGCATCAAGCGCTTGGGCGCCCTGTTGCAGAACTCTTTTACGCCAAATCTGGGCCGCAATCACCGGCGCCACCACATACACCAACACCGACAACAACAGCGTTTGCCAAGGCACGGTAATGGATGACAGCCCCAGCAACAGGCCGACTAGCGGTGCGAAGGCAAACACCATAATGGTGTCATTCACCGCCACTTGCGATAGCGTAAATAGTGGGTCGCCACCGGTTAAGCGGCTCCACACAAACACCATGGCAGTACACGGCGCAGCGGCTAACAAAATAAGTCCGGCAATATAACTATCAATCTGCGACGTGGGCAACCACGGTGCAAATACATGGCGCACAAACAACCAGGCTAACAGCGCCATAGAGAACGGCTTAACCAACCAATTTACGATCAGCGTGACCATAATGCCGCGGCGGTGTTTTGATATTTCACGCACAGCGCCAAAATCAATGCGCAGCAGCATGGGAATAATCATCACCCAAATGAGCACACCCACAGGCAAATTAACCTGTGCAATTTGCCAATCCGCCAAAGTGTGCATGAGTGCGGGTTGCACCTGACCGAGTACAATACCTGCCAACATGCTCAAGCCCACCCACAGCGTGAGGTAACGTTCAAACAAATTCATGTCGCACCTTTACTCTGTTTGCCCAATGGCTTGTAACGCAGCACGCAACTCTGCGGGCGGCATGCTTTCGAATGGCAGCGCGAGCATTTTTTCAATGCGACGGGTTAATGCATCGTAGGTACTGCGAAACGCAACACGCGATTCTTCAACACTAGGCAAGCCTGCTGGATCGGGCAGGCCCCAATGCGCAGTCACCGGATGGCCGGGCCAAATCGGGCACACTTCACCCGCGGCGTTGTCACACACGGTGATAATGATGTCGAGTTTGGGGGCACTGTCTGCTGCAAACTCATCCCAAGATTTTGAGCGTGCATGCGAAACATCCAAGCCCTTCTCCTGCAGCAACTCAATCGCATACGGATTTGGTTTTCCTGCTGGCTTACTGCCCGCGCTATATGCTTGAATGCGCCCACCGCCCAAATGATTGAGCAGGGTTTCACCCAAAATTGAACGTGCCGAATTGCCCGTACATAGCACCAGCACCTGTGTGGGGTATGTCATACCACTCTCCAATAACTGAATAAAAAATCTCTTTGCGCGCAATTTGCCAATGCTTAGATTAGCTTTGCTTTGATTCGCTTAGACTGCTGCGCTTGTAGCTCCAACCATCATGGCTACGCAGCTTTGCTGCGGCGCGCACTGGATGAGGCGGGTTTGCAACGCTCCGGCTGACCTTTGCAACAATCCATTGTTAGGAACTGGCCGAGTGCCTGCACCGCTTCAATTTGCGCACGACAATGAATGTGCCGCCCATCTTGTTCGCTACTCACCAAACCCGCTTGGGTAAGCGTTTTAAGATGGAACGACAACGTCGCCGGCGCCAAGTCCAGGTGCTGGGCAATTTCCCCCACCGTCAGGCCTTCAGGCTCATAACGCACCAGCAATTGAAAAATCGCCAAGCGCGTTTCTTGTGCCAGCGCGGCAAGTGCAGCCAATGCGGAATCTGTTTTCATATTTCTATTATTCCAGAATTGTAGAAATAATAGATGAAATTTTTATGAATCGGAGATCAGAAAATCACTACCCTAGAGAAGGTTAAATCTGGGTATCGAAACTGGCCCGATAGTTTGATGCTGTCGCGCCAAACACTTTTATCCTAGCTATTGGATAAAAACTTCTTCACCAACGATACCCAGTACGCCACGCCGAGCGGCAGGATGTGGTCGTTAAAGTCATAGTGCGGGTTGTGCAGAGTACAGGGGCCTGCTTGATCGTGATGATGCTCACCATCGCCATTGCCCAGCCAAACATAGCAGCCGGGCTTTTCTAACAGCATGTAGGCGAAGTCTTCTGCACCCATGGTGGGCTGCATATTGGTATGCACATGATTGTTGCCCAACACCTGCTGCGCCACCGTTGCACACAGCGCTGCTTCTGCTGCGCTATTTACCGTGGGTGGGTAACCATGACGCACGTTAACGTCAATTTGCACGCCATAGGTGGCTGCCACGCCTGAACAGATACGACGTAGCGCGGCTTCGGTGGCTTCACGCACTTCATGCCTAAACGCGCGCATGGTGCCACCGAGTTCTGCCCGGTCTGCAATTACGTTGTGCGCTTCACCTGCATGAAACTTGGTCACGCTCACCACCACGCTATCTACCGGGTGCGTATTGCGCGAGGCAATGCTTTGCAATGCTTGTACCAGTGTGCTGCCGACCAACACGGGATCTATGCCCAAGTTCGGCATGGCGGCATGTGCACCTTTGCCAATGATGGTGATATCAAACTCGTCGGCACTCGCCATAACCGGCCCGGTGTGCACTGCCATTTGCCCAACGGGCAAGCCCGGCCAGTTGTGTAAACCAAAGACTGCTTGTACGGGGAAACGCGCAAACAAACCGTCTTCAATCATCTCGCGGCCGCCGCCCTGCCCTTCTTCCGCGGGTTGAAAGATAAACACCACGGTGCCGTCAAAGTCGCGGTGCTGCGCCAAATATTCAGCAGCGCCAAGCAGCATGGTGGTGTGCCCATCGTGGCCACAGGCGTGCATTTTGCCAATATGGCGCGAGGCATGCGCAAAGGTGTTGCGCTCGGTCATGGGCAGCGCGTCCATGTCTGCACGCAAGCCAATAGCGCGATCGGATTTCCCTGCTGTACCGCGCAACACACCGACCACGCCCGTGCGACCCACGCCGCGATGCGTTTCTACACCACAGGCTTCAAGCCGACGCGCCACCATTTCGGCGGTGCGATGCTCTTCAAATGCGGTTTCTGGATGAGCGTGTAAATCTCGGCGCACCTCGACAAGGTGGGCTTGGCTTTCGCGGAGTTGATCAATCAGATTCATATCAGGCATCACTTGCAACATCTATACAGTTTTGGCGTTAAAACAACGCGACTGAGCGCCCTATTTAAACCACCACATTCAAGCGTAATGTAGCAGCTTCAACACTTATACACGCGGGCTTCGTGCATGTTTGTTGTGCCTAAACACCTTTTCTGGGGCGGTTTTAAATATATATGCGCCTATCCCCCATACCGCGTGCCTTAAATCTTTATAAAGCGCAATGTGACTTATGTACGATTTTCGTACTATCACATTGGCCCATATAGGCTTTTAACTGAATCTAAATGCGATTATAGTTATCCCCGCAGCATTGCAGCGTTGGCCACCACACAAAAATGCCTGAGGGCAGCAAAAGGAAGAAAGTGGAAGCAAAGCTACTCATCGTTGACGACACGCCAGAGAATTTGGATGTTCTCAGGCAAGTCCTGAGTCCGTTGGATTGCAAAATCCTCGTTGCCAACTCGGGCGAACGCTCACTCGACATCATTGCGCGCAACCAACCTGACTTGGTATTGCTCGATGTGATGATGCCCGGCATGGATGGCTTTGAAGTTTGCCGCCGTATTCGTGCGAACGAATCCACCGCCGAAACCCCCGTTATTTTTGTAACAGCACGCCAAGACGACATTGCTCAAGGCTTTGCCGTGGGCGGTAATGATTACATTACCAAACCCATTAGCACAGAAGAAGTACAGTCTCGCGTGCGCCACCAGCTTGAGCGCGTGCGCTTAATCCGCGAGCTCAAAACACTCAACGAAGAACTTGAAGAAAAGGTGCGCGAACGCACCGCAAAGCTTGCCATTGCCAATCGCCAACTGCGCGAAGAGGTGAATGAGCGACGCTTTATGCAAGACCGCCTGCGCTACTTGGCGGAACACGATTTTGTCACCCGCGTGTACAACCGCAATGCGCTGGATGCACACGTCACTGAGGTGATTGATGGCGTACAGCGCAAGAGCGCCGAAGCCGTTTACCTGCAGATTGATATTGACCAGTTCCGCTTAGTGAATGAAAGCTGCGGCTGCATTGCCGGTGACGAACTACTCAAAGAAGTCGGCGAGATGTTGGGGCACTGCCTCAGCGAACAAGATTTTCTGGCACGCTTGGGTGGCGACAAATTTGCGATTGTTGCGGGCAAACACAACCGCGCTTCTGGGCTTGCGCTTGCCAATCTCATTCAACAGCAAGCCAACAATTTTGCCTTTGTATGGGAAGGCCGCGAATTCAAGCTGGCACTGACCATTGCAATGGTTGTGGTCGATAAAGACGTATCGAGCTTTGAGCAATTGTTGCTCATGGCCGATGAGGTGATGTACCTCGCCAAAAAAGAAGGCCGCAGTACCGTACGCGTGTACGACGAAGATACGCTGCGCCAGACTTCGCACCGCTCCAATGTGAATTGGGCCTTGCGCTTGGTTGATGCACTTAACCAAGACCATTTCTGTATTCATGTGCAGCGTTTGAGCCGTATTCGTGCCGCTGGTGAAAGCCAGCCGGCTAAGCTCAAGCTAGAAGCCTTGGTGCGTCTGCGTGACACCTCCGGCTCACTGATGTTTCCAGATTCATTTATTCCGGCGGCTGAGCGTTTTAACCTCATTTCGCAAATCGACCGCTGGATGATTAAGCGTGTTGTGCAAATCTTGGCGCAGCACCCCGAGTGTCATGACGAGCTTGAGCACATTGCAATTAACCTTTCCGCCATTTCGATTCGCGAACGCGATATGGGTGCGTACATTGAGCGCACCTTGGCGCAATACAAAGTGCCAGGTCACCTAATTGCATTTGAAATTACCGAAACTGAAAACATTGTGAATCTAGAAGAGACGCGCCAGTTCATTCGCGACGTAAAGAACCTTGGTTGCCAATTCGCGCTAGACGATTTTGGTAGTGGCTACGCTTCGTTCAATTATTTGCGTGAGCTGCCATTCGACCAAGTCAAAATTGATGGCGTGTTCATTCGCGATATCGACAAGATTGAAACCAATATCTCCATGGTGAAGTCGATTGTTGAAATCGCGCAGAAACTGAATGTTTCTGTTGTGGCTGAGTTTGTTGAAAACAACCGTATTCATACGCTGCTCGATGAACTGGGCGTAGATTGGGGCCAAGGCTTTCACTACCACCACCCAGAAGAACTTACCAACGAAAGCTTAAAGCGCATGATCAAGCAAGTGGCTTGATCACAAGCATTCGCAGCAAATCGTCGCTTCTTATCGTCGCAGATGCGGCGAAAAAATGCAGTGAAAAAAAGGCCTGCACAGAGTTTTCACCCTGCTGGCCTTTCAATTTTCATGTCGCCAAATACGCGTGAAGGCGTTGCTATATCGCCACAGTCTCACCTCAGTCAGGTCCAACTGGGTTCAATCGTGTCCAAACGCCTGCCACTTTTTTTGCGTTGGTTTCATACGTATGTGTCGTGCATCATCGCAGTAGTGAACTTCAATCGTGGCATGGGCGAGACCTTGGTGTTTTGCCAATAACTGCCGCGCACGCTTGGGGGTCAGGCCAAGGTCGTGTGTAACAAGGGTGAGCGCACAGGCATAACTTGCTTGCCCTACACGCCACACATGCAAGTCCGTTACGCGCGTATCACCCGCGCCCGTATCTTGCTGCAATTCCGCTCGAATCTGCTCAACCAGCGGGTGGTCCATCTCGCGGTCGAGCAACACCTTGGCCGTTTCGATAATGAGACCCTTGGCCCAAATTGCCACCAAAACCGCGCCCGCTAAACCCATGACAGGGTCAAGCCAACTCCAACCATACAGCCAGCCGCCCGCCAAAGCGGCAATAGCCAATACGGAGGTTGCTGCATCTGCAATAACGTGGATATAGGCCGACTTCAGATTTAAGTCGTGATAGTGTGCGTGGTGCTCGTGCCCATGCGCCGGCTCATCATGGTGTGCATGGTCGTGACCATGATGGTGGCCGTGATGGCCGTGGTGATCATGCGCATGCCCCAAAATGAGCGCACACACAATATTCACGACTAAGCCAAGTGCGGCGATGATCATGGCTTCTTGGTAATAAATCGGCTGCGGCGACAACAAACGTTCTAATGAGCTGTACACCATCATGCCCGCCACCATGAGCAAGAACACCGCGCTGGCAAAACCACCCAGCACTTCCATCTTCCACGTACCAAAGGCAAAGCGAGGATCTTTGGCATAGCGCCGCGCGGCGGAATAGGCAAAGGCACTTAAACCAATCGCCACGGCGTGCGAGCTCATGTGCCAACCATCGGCCAACAAGGCCATGGAGTTGTACCACCAGCCTGCCACAATCTCGATCACCATCATGGCAGCAGTGATCCACATCACTCGCCGCGTACCTTTTTCGGCAGCCGCGCTGCCTGCGTCAAACACGTGTTCGTGTTGCCAATCCGATAAGTCGTGTTGATGCATGGTTACGCGTGCCCTGCCAAAGTAACAACTAAAAACGTGACGTAGAACGCGCCATTGATGAGTAAAGCCCAAACAGGCAGCCCGTCCGTCCGTGCGTGCATACGCAGCCACAGCGCAGCAAGCAAGGTGATCACAGTTCCACTCAACACTTCAATTCGCGGCTGCCAGGGCGTGAGCATAATGCCAATAGCTGGCAACAAGGTGCCTTGGAATACCATCGCGCCGGTGATATTGCCAAACGCAAGCGTGTCTTTTCCTTTGCGTATCCACAAAATGCTGTTCACCTTCTCCGGCAATTCGGTAGCGATTGGAATAATCAGCAGTGAGATCAACAAGGCAGACACACCTAGGATGTGCGATACGCCTTCTACCCCATGAATAAACCCTTTTGCGCCAGTGACGAGTAAAGCCAACGCGATGAGCAACTGCAACACGGTCATGGCCATATTGCCGGGCAGCCCTAGCTTTTGAATAAAGAGCTGATCTTCTGCTTCAGTGCCGTGCCCTGCTTCAACCAGTTGCGACGAAGCACGCAAGGTGAGCATGATGTAAATGAAGTAGGTGAGCACTAGCGCCATGCTGATGCCGGCCCGTACATAACGCATATCAGCCGGCACATACATAGCAACAGCGGCCAACACAAAGGCGATCAAGAAAAAGTTCAGGTCACGCACAAGGCCTGTATGTTCTGGCCTTACGCGTCCTTGCGCGCCGCGCTTACCAAGAATCGACAAAGCCATTAAACAGGTGGATAGCGTGGCGAGCATAAGTGGTGCGCCCAGAATCGCGCCAACCCCAATCTCTTCATTGATATTGACGTTTTGCCCACCAGCCAAAATCGCCAGCAGCGGCACCATTGTTTCAGGCAATGCGGTGCCCACTGCGGCAAAAAGCGACCCCGTAACGCCTTCAGAAATTTTTAAAGCTTGTCCTAAATGCTCTAACGCATTGGTGAACAATTCAGCCGCCACCAAAATCAGCAGCAGCATCACAACCAACTCAAATACAAACTCGTGCATTGTTTAATTCACCGCTTCGATACTGTTTCACTTACTGTATTACCCGTTCTTTTACCTCTCGTTTTGCAAAAACAAAACGCGAAACGACACTTAAACGCCAAACTCGAATCAACCCTCAAAACCTTGCACCACCAGCTTCCCGCACATGGTGCCCGACTCTACTCGTTGGTGAGCCCGTATCATGTTGGACGCGTTGATCGGCTGCAAAATCTCACTCAAGGTGGTACGTAAACTTCCCGCCTCGACCAGCGCTGCCACACGATCCAGCAGCCTGCCTTGTTCTGCCATATCTTGGGTCGCAAACGTAGGCCGCGTGAACATATATTCCCAATGCACAGACAAACTCTTACGTTTGAGTGGCGAGAGATCAACCTGCTTCAAATCATCAATCATCGCAATGCGCCCAAACGGCGCAGCCAATTCAACCAACTGCGGCCAGTGATCGGATGTATGCGTAAGGCTTGCAATGCGATCGACCGACTGCACGCCGAGTTTTGCCAATTGCGGTTGCAGGGGCTGACGGTGATCCACTACATGGTGCGCGCCTAACTTGGCACACCACTCAATGCTTTCGTCACGACTCGCTGTAGCAATCACTTTGAGCTGAGTGAGCTGCCGGGCCAATTGAATGAGCATCGAACCGACGCCACCGGCTCCTCCGACGATCAATAAGGTCTGGTTTTGGCCGCCCCCTCTTGGCACACTCAAACGATCAAACAGAATTTCCCAGGCTGTAATGCTCGTCAGCGGCATCGCCGCCGATTCGGCATCTGAAAGGGTTTTAGGTGCGTGTCCAACGATGCGCTCGTCAACCACGTGATACTCAGCGTTGCTACCTTGGCGATTGATATCACCCGCGTAGAAAACACGGTCACCTACTTTGAATCGTTTAACCTGCTCACCGACCGCCTCTATAACACCACAGGCATCCCATCCACACACCAACACTTCACCCGCTTGCGGCGCGCGCGTACTGCGCACTTTGGCATCGACCGGATTCACCGACACAGCCAGAACTTTTACGAGAAGATCTTGTGCTTGTGGTACAGGCATTGGCAAATCGACATCAATCAATGCCTCGGCGCGATCAATACCCCCAGCTTCTCGATAGGCAACCGCCTTCATCTTTAATGCCCTTCTATTTCTTTCTAATTACTGTGTTTTGCAATTTGCACGGTAGCATACTAGCAAGAACTCGCCGCACCCCTTACATGCAAACCTTCATTCGGCTTTCGTATTATCTGCGTATAGCGTCAATACACATTGCACCCACCCTTCATACACCACATGACAAGCACACCCAGCACAAACGTACAGACTCCACCCGCTGATGTCAGCTTTATGCAGGCACTGCGATTTTGGCTCAAGCTGGGGTTTATCAGCTTTGGCGGGCCGGCAGGACAAATTGCCATCATGCATCAAGAGCTGGTTGAACGTCGGCGCTGGATATCTGAGCGGCGCTTTCTGCATGCACTCAACTATTGCATGGTGTTACCGGGCCCAGAAGCCCAGCAACTCGCCACTTACATTGGCTGGCTAATGCATCGCACTTGGGGTGGCATTGTGGCAGGTGCACTATTTGTACTGCCATCGCTGATTTTACTCATTGCGTTGTCTTGGATTTACAGTGCATTTGGCAATGTGCCGTTCGTGGCCGGTTTGTTTTATGGCATTAAACCCGCTGTTGCGGCAATTGTGTTGCAAGCAGCGCATCGTATTGGTTCGCGTGCGCTCAAAAATTATTGGCTGTGGGGAATTGCTGCTGCTGCATTTGTAGCCATCTTTGCATTCAATGCACCCTTTCCTGCAATCATCGCGGTGGCTGCTTGCGTGGGATATCTAGGCGGGCGCTACATACCGCAAATCTTCCAGACATCAAACGGGCACGGCAAGGCTGACAAAGATTACGGCCCCGCTTTAATTGATGATGACACCCCACCGCCTGCACACGCACGTTTTCGCTTGTCGCACCTACTGACGGTTGTTGTGTCGGGCGTATTCTTGTGGCTATTGCCAATGGCCCTACTCACAAGCTTGATGGGCTGGCAACACACACTTACGCAGATGGGATGGTTCTTCACCAAGGCCGCGCTACTTACCTTTGGTGGTGCATACGCCGTATTGCCTTATGTTTATCAAGGCGCTGTCACCCACTACGGTTGGCTCACACCCAGTCAGATGATGGATGGCCTCGCACTGGGAGAAACCACACCGGGACCGCTCATTATGGTGGTCGCGTTTGTCGGCTTTGTGGGCGCATATCCGTTATCTGTGGGCAGCGCCATACTGGCTGCCTGCCTTGTTACTTGGTTTACCTTCTTGCCGTCATTTATATTTATTTTGGCAGGCGGGCCGCTGGTAGAGCGCACACACGATGAATTGAGATTTACCGCCCCGCTTACTGCAATTACGGCCGCCGTCGTAGGGGTGATTGGCAATCTGGCTTTATTTTTTGCAGGTCATGTATTGTGGCCCGCAGGCTTGCCTGCTGTGTGGCCAAGCTTGGCCGATCTACCACAAACAATAGCGCACGGACTCGACATTCCTGCTGCGGTAATCAGTGTGCTTGCTGCTATCGCACTCTTTCGCTACAAGCGAAAGGTAACCGAGGTCATTGCTGCCTGCGCCTTACTGGGCCTGCTCACCTATCTCGCAACGCACTAACTTTAATGCGATACAGCCCCAGAATTTGGGGTTGGCACTTATAAGAAACGGTCGAGTATTTTTCGGCTATGGCGATCAAGGTCACGCATATTGCGGACTAGATAATGAATGCCGTTCGTATCAGCAATCATCAACATGCCGCCCTGGAGACGACGAATATCCTCTTCGCCTTTAAGTGTCATGTGTGTGGTGCCGCGGTCGGTTTGCAACGTCCACACACTTGGCGTGGCAAAGCTCGATACCGAATCAATTCGTTTTACTTCGGGCACAAACTCCCGCTGACGCAAAGTTTCGCTAATCAGGTTGTGAATGTGCTCCGGCACAATATCCAACGAGTCTAGCCAAAGTTTTTCATGCCCATCTGGCCCCACCAGTGCAATGCCGGTTTCGGGGCTGGCAATCGGGAACGCACGAACGGGCACGACGTTTTCATGCACGGTGCCATCCGCCATTGTCAGCACCAACTTGCCCGACGTATTGCGCTCAAGTTGAATGCCATGATGCGCACGACTTAAGTTGATATTCATGCGTCGGCTCCTGCATCTTGCTCGGTAGCGCCTTCCAGTGCCTCGACATTGCGCAGTTGGGCTTGGTACAAGCGGAAATACGCACCTTCTTGCGCCATCAACGTATCGTGATTACCGACTTCAACCACGCGACCACGATCCATCACCACTAAGCGGTCTGCCTTGCGCAGCGTGGAGAGACGGTGTGCAATGGCAATGGTGGTGCGACCCTTCACAAGATTGTCGAGCGCCTTTTGAATTTCTTTTTCGGTCTCTGTGTCGACTGCCGATGTCGCCTCATCCATGATGAGAATTCGCGGATCAATGAGCAGCGCACGTGCGATGGAAATACGCTGACGCTCACCGCCGGAGAGACCCTGGCCGCGTTCGCCCACCATCGAATCGTAGCCGTGAGGCAACCTCAAAATAAATTCATGTGCGTGAGCGGCACGCGCTGCCGCGACAATTTCTTCACGCGTGGCATGCGGCTTACCGTAGGCAATATTTTCGGCAATCGTGCCGAAGAACAAGAATGGTTCTTGCAGCACCAAACCAATGTGGCGGCGATATTCCGCAACGGGAATCGAACGAATGTCGAGGCCATCAATACGAATCGCGCCTTCGCTCACGTCGTAAAAGCGACAAATCAGATTCACCAAAGTACTTTTACCGGAACCACTATGACCGACGAGGCCGATCATTTCGCCCGGTTGAATATCAAGCGTGACATCTTGCATCACACTGCGGTTGCCGTAGCGAAAGCCCACTTGTTCGACCTGAATGCGCCCTTTCACAGCGGGCAAGTGTTGCGGTTGGGCCGGCTCGGGCACACTGGAAACATGGTCGAGAATATCGAATATGCGCTTGGCTCCAGCGGCGGCTTTTTGCGTCACCGACACAATGCGGCTCATTGAATCGAGCCGTGTATAGAAGCGCCCGATGTAAGCCAAGAATGCGGTGAGCACCCCCACGGTAATGTCGTTGTGCGACACCTGCCAAATCCCAAAGCCCCACACCACCAACAAACCAATTTCGGTGAGCAGCGTGACGGTGGGCGAAAACAACGACCACACTTTATTGAGTCGATCATTAACTGCAAGATTGTGCTGATTGGCAACACGGAACCGTTCTGCCTCGCGTTTTTCCTGCGCAAACGCTTTCACCACGCGAATGCCAGGAATGGTATCTGCCAGCACGTTGGTGACTTCAGACCAGACCCGATCAATTTTCTCAAAGCCCGTACGCAGGCGATCGCGCACGACGTGAATCAGCCATGCAATCAATGGCAACGGCAACAACGTAACTAGTGCGAGCCACGGGTTAATCGAAAACAAGATGATCGAAGTCATGACGATCATCAACACGTCCGTCGCAAAGTCGAGTAAATGCAGCGACAAGAACACGCAGATTCGGTCTGACTCCGAACCAATGCGTGCCATTAAATCGCCGGTACGTTTGCCGCCAAAATATTCCAGCGATAACTTAAGCAAGTGCTCGTAGGTTTCTGTTCGTAAGTCTGCACCAATACGTTCTGACACCAACGCCAAGATGTAGGTTTTGGCCCAACCCAAAGCCCACGCCAACAAAGCCGCGCCCAGCAACCCACCGAGGTACATACCAACGACCATACGGTCAATATGCACACCGTTTTGATAGGGAATAAGTACCTCATCCATCAAAGGCATGGTGAGGTACGGCGGTACCAGCGTGGCGGCCGTTGAGGCCAGCATTAACAAGAAGCCGGACAGCAATTGCCAACGGTAAGGCTTAGCAAAACGCCACAGTCTAAAAAGTGTCCATGTTGAAGGTGGTGCATTCTGCTCACGCGCGCAACGCGAACAAATCTCTTGGCCGGCTGGCATTACGCCCAAACATTGCGCGCAATAGTTCGGCTCTTCAGGCGTGGCAGCAACCCCGCTTAGCGCAGCCTCTCGGTATTTGTCGTAAATATTGATGAGGCGGGTTACACCTGCAGCACAGGCCAAGGTGTAACGCCAACTGGTCAGCAGATTCTGACTACCATCTGCCTGGTGCTCACTCAACACGAGCGTGCCCACACCAGCGTGGTCGTTAAAATCTAGGCTGAACTTTTGCTCATGATTCCAGCTTTGCCAACCTTGCTGCCCACTACACACCATCAGCCGACGACTGGTGACTAACACCAAGCCCGGCATAAACTGCAGCGACTGATCTAAATCAAGCTTCATCCAAGCTTCGATTTGCTCACCCACCATCAGCTGTGGTCGCGGCCCCGACCAATCTTCGGGCAATACCGGCAAACCGGCTTCCATCGTCTCTAGTGTTGCCTGAGGCATAGTCTTCGTTCTTATATCGCGTTCTTAGGCAAATTCTCGCCGGAAGTCGTTTTTACGCCAACAGACCGATCCAATGTATTTAAACAGGCTGGATATCCGGCTTTAGCGTTAATTCATCTAAATTAGTGCGGCTAGATGGGCAAACAGATGTGCAAAGTATACCCGTGGCGCCCTGCTCCTGTTCGCCGAAAAAACCTTTTTTGGAATACAGTAGACACACGGTAAACCGTTCGCCCAATCAAGCGTTAAAGGCTCAACAGCCAAAACACCGCTAAACCACCTAATAATGTGGCATTAGCCTGTAATTGCTGTTGGGGCATTGGCAAAAACATTAGCAGAACACTGGTACCAGCCTGCCCGCGCGCAATATCTGCACCCGCTACACAACGGCTCATGGACAAAAAAGATATACAAATTCTGGATATTATTTCCCTGCGTGGTCCCAACACTTGGACATATCGCCCCGTACTCGAAGCGCTGGTTGATATCGGCGAACTGGAAGACTTCCCCTCGAACACCCTGCCCGGCTTTGTTGATCGTCTCAAAGCTTGGCTGCCCGGTTTATACGAACACCGCTGTAGTTATGGTGAACCCGGCGGGTTTCTCAAGCGCCTAGATGAAGGCACTTGGCCCGCGCACATCATGGAACATGTAGCGCTTGAGCTACAAAACCTTGCCGGCATGCCCGGGGGTTTTGGTCGCGCCCGTGAAACCTCTACTCGCGGTGTGTACAAAGTGGTGGTTCGCGCTTGGCATGATGAAGTGACCACATTGGCAATTCACACCGCCCGTGACTTAGTCATGGCAGCCATTAACGATAAGCCCTTCGATGTCGCCGCACGTGTTGAGGCGCTACGTGACTTGGCTGAACGTCGCCTGCTCGGCCCCAGCACCGCTTGCATTGTGGACGCAGCGACCGACAAGGCTCGCGGCATTCCAGCTATTCGCCTCTCTGAAGGCAATTTAGTACAACTCGGTTATGGCGTACGTCAGCGCCGTATTTGGACAGCAGAAACTGACCGCACCAGCGCCATTGCCGAAAGCATTTCGCGCGACAAAGACCTTACTAAGAGTCTATTAGCCTCCTGCGGCGTTCCTGTCCCAGAAGGTCGTTTGGTCGATAGTGCCGCCGACGCCTGGGATGCCGCCGAAGACATCGGTTTGCCCGTTGTAGTGAAACCCTATGATGGAAACCATGGTCGCGGGGTGTTCACCAACTTAAACTCGCGCGCTGAAGTTGAATCGGCCTACGCCGGCGCACTAGAAGAAGGTAATGGCGTGATCGTTGAACGCTATATTTTGGGCGAAGAGCATCGCCTGCTGGTGGTTGGTGGCAAACTCGTTGCGGCTGCCAGCGGTGAAATTGCGAGCGTAACGGGTGATGGCAAATCGACGATTCGCCAATTAATCGAAAGCCAGATTAATTCTGACCCGCGTCGTGGCGAAGCCGAAGAGTTTCCGCTGGACGTGATCAATCTCGACAACAACGCAGTCGCACGTCTCGAAATTGAACGCCAAGGTTTTAATGGTGAGTCTGTCCCCCCAGTAGGCAAAGAAGTCATGATTCTGCGCACGGGCAATATGTCGCGCGACGTGACGGGCAATGTACACCCGGATGTTGCAGCAGCGGCATCGCTCGCGGCGCGCGTGGTGGGCCTTGATATTGCGGGTATTGATTTAGTTACGCGTGACATTAGCCAACCGCTGGAATCACAAGGCGGCGCGATTGTTGAAGTGAATGCAGGTCCTGGCCTGCTGATGCACTTGAAACCTGCCCAAGGTGAAGCACGTCCTGTTGGTCAAGCCATTGTGGATCACCTATTCCCAAATGGCGACAACGGACGCATTCCCGTCGTCGGCGTGAGTGGTAGCTTTGGCAAAACGACCGTGGCACGTGTGCTATCGCGCATTTTGGATATTCATGGCCTGCGTACCGGCCTCGTATGTAGCAGCGGTTTGTACTTAGACGAACGATTGGTCGAGGCGGGTGATCGCGCACATTGGAATGCGGCGCGCCGCGTGCTCATGAACCGCACAATTGACGCTGCCGTGATTGAAAACAGCAGCGATGTGATTCTGGGCCAAGGCTTAGCTTACGATCGTTGTCAAGTAGGGATTGTCACCAACATTCATCCTGAACATCACTTTGGCGCTTTTGACGTACATACGCCAGAAAAAGTGTTCAACGCATTGCGCACACAGATTGATGTGGTGTTGCCGCAAGGTAGCGCTGTCATCAACGCGAATGATGCCTATGCTTCACAGTTGGCCGAGTTATCGGATGGCGATGTCATCTATTTCTTACAAGCCATGGGTAAAGAAGGCGATGCCTTGGTGACGTCGCACGTTGCCAACGGCAAGCGCGCAGTGGTATTTGAAAATCAGAAAATTGCGTTAGTACAAGGCACGGAGCGCCAACTCGTTGTCACCGAGAGCGATTTGCCCAATTTCAACAACAGCACGCGCTCACACCAGCTCGACAACCTGCTCGCAGCAGTGGCTGCTGCATGGGCACTCGGCGTACCTGCAGAGTTGATTGGTATTGCGCTGAAAACTCAACCGGCGCTAGGTCAGGCAGCCTAAAAGATCGCGAATCCCACAAAACGAACTCACGATTCAGGAAACACTTTTTCATGGACATTTCACGCATTCGCGCACTGCGCGGTCCTAACTTATGGAGCCGCCATACTGCCATCGAAGCGATCGTCACGTGTGACACCCAACAACAATCACTCACCCAACTACCGGGCTTTGAAGATCGGCTTCGCGCGTTGTTCCCCGACCTTGGAGCACTGCTCCATACCGGCGGCAAAGTCGGCGCGCTATCGCTCGCGCACGTGCTAGAGCATGCTGCCTTGGCGCTGCAAGCGCAGGCAGGTTGCCCAGTCACTTTTAGCCGCACTTCCGCCACGGTTGATGCTGGGGTGTATCAGGTTGTTGTCGAATACACAGAAGAAAGTGTCGGTCGATTAGCGCTTGAGCTCGCCGAGCAACTCTGCCGCGCGGCTTTGGCAGGTGAAGCGTTTGACGTAAGTGCCGCCTTGGCAAAATTGCGCGAAATGGATGAAGACGTGCGTCTTGGCCCTAGCACGGGCTCGATCGTACAAGCAGCACACTCACGCGGCATTCCATTCCGCCGTTTAACGGAAGGCAGCTTGGTGCAATTTGGTTGGGGCAGCAAACAACGTCGCATTCAAGCCGCCGAAATGGATTGCACCAGCGCCATTGCCGAATCAATCGCGCAAGACAAAGATCTAACCAAGAGCATGCTACTCGCTGCTGGCGTACCCGTTCCGCATGGTCGCCCAGCTAAGACGATTGATGATGCTTGGGCCGCAGCGCTTGAAATCGGCTTGCCTGTCGTGCTCAAGCCACAAGATGGCAATCAAGGCAAAGGGGTCACCGTTAACGTGCAAGACCGCGCGCATTTAGAAATTGCTTACGCTGCCGCGTTTGAAATTAGCGACGAAGTGCTGGTCGAGAAATTCATCCCCGGCCACGATTTCCGCTTACTCGTAGTTGGCAACCAAGTGGTTGCCGCTGCACGCCGTGACCCACCCAACGTTATTGGTGATGGCGTGCTCACTGTTCGTCAATTAGTCGAACAAGTGAATAGCGACCCGCGTCGTGGCGACGGTCATGCAACCTCTCTCACCAAAATTCGCTTTGACGATATTGCTGTGGCGCGCCTTGCGCTACAAAACTTAGACCCAGAATCAATCCCGGAAAAAGGTCGGCGCGTTGTGCTGCGTAATAACGCCAACCTCTCAACCGGCGGCACCGCGACCGATGTGACGGATGACGTGCACCCAGAGTTAGCCGCACGTGCCGTTGCGGCTGCGCACACCATTGGCTTGGATATTTGTGGTGTAGATGTCGTGTGCGAAACCATGTTCCACCCACTTGAAGAACAAGGTGGCGGCATTGTTGAGGCTAACGCAGCACCCGGCTTGCGCATGCATTTGAGCCCATCATTTGGCAAAGGACGCGCGGTAGGCGAAGCAATTATTTCGCACATGTATGCAGCGGGTGAAGATGGGCGAATCCCGGTTGTTGCCGTAGCGGGTACAAATGGCAAAACGACGACCGTACGTATGATCGCGCATTGCTTTGAAACCTCTGGCAAGCGCGTGGGCATGACCAACTCTGACGGCGTGTACATTGGCAAAAAGCGTATTGACACGGGTGACTGCAGCGGACCCAAGAGCGCACGCAACGTTTTGCTGCACCCAGATGTAGATGCTGCTGTGCTCGAAACGGCCCGTGGTGGCGTGTTACGCGAAGGCTTGGCGTTTGACCGTTGCAATGTCGCGGTGGTGACCAATATTGGTATTGGCGACCATTTGGGTTTGTCTTATATCAACAGCGTTGAAGACCTCGCGGTTGTTAAGCGTGTAATTGTGCAAAACGTTGCACCCAATGGTATGGCCGTACTCAATGCAGACGACCCGATGGTCGCAGCCATGGCGGATTCCTGCCCCGGTTCTGTCACTTTCTTTGCACGTGGCGCTGACAACCCGAAATTGGCAACACATCGCGCGCGTGGCAAACGCGTCGTGTTCGTCGACAAAGGCGACATTGTTGCTTGCGAAGGCAGCCAAGAAACGCGCATTGCATTGTCAGCCATCCCCATTACCCGAAACGGTACCATCGGTTTCCAAATTGAAAACGCCATGGGCGTTATTGCCGCTGCATGGGGCCTCAATATGGATTGGGACACGATTCGCAAAGCAGTCGGCAGCTTTATTAACGACGCAGCAACGGCACCCGGTCGCTTCAATATGTTCGACTACCGTGGCGCTACTGTGATTGCCGACTATGGCCATAACCCTGATGCAATTCAAGCCTTAGTACCCGCCATTGAGAGCATTCCTGCCGACACCAGAACGGTGGTGATTAGCGGTGCGGGCGATCGTCGTGATGAAGACATTCGCCGCCAAACCGAAATTTTAGGGAACGTATTCGACAAGGTGATTCTGTATCAGGATCAATGTCAGCGTGGCCGCGAAGATGGCGAAGTATTACGCCTGCTACAAGAAGGTTTGAAGAATGCCACTCGTGCCCGTCATATCGAAGAAATTCGCGGCGAATTTCCCGCGATCGACAAAGGCCTCTCCTTCACACAAAAAGGTGACCTCTGTTTGATTTTGATTGACCAAGTCGATGAGGCACTTGAGTACATTGGCAAAGTGACTCAGCAAGCCTAAACCAAAAAAATGGGCCGCTCATTTGAGCGGCCCATCCAAATTAAGCGCTAAATCTAGCTTGCGGCACTAAGTGCATAATTGCACCAAGCTTTCATGAACGTCTAATGCAGGATCGTGGTTGGTCGGTAATTTTTGGCCTGCCAACCTTGCCACCAAGTCGGTAGTTCATTCGCTAGCATCGGTTTGGCAATGCTGTAGCCTTGGCCAATCTGGCATCCCAGTCGATTCAATAACGTCCAGCTCGATTCGAGTTCAACCCCCTCTGCTACCAGATTAATCTCTAATTCACGGCAGATATCTGCGAGTGAGCGCACAATCGCCGCGCCTTTGCTTCCCATCCGCAAATCTGCGATGTAGGTTGGGTCGATTTTAATTTCACTCACCGGAAAATCTCGCAGCAAGCGCAACGAGGCTACACCGCTACCAAAATCATCAATCGAAATTCCGCAGCCTGCTTGGCTTAATTCCTTGAGGGTCTGATGGGCATTAAGCGTCCGATTATTGAAACCAGCCTCAGGAATTTCAAAGGTAAAGAGCGAGTATTCCAAGCCGTGCGCATCCAACAGCTCGATGATGCGCGGTGCGAGCGAAGTGTCATCCAACATACGTGGCGACAAGTTGAGCGAGACCGGAACACGCCAGCCTTGATCCAACCATGATTTGCACTGACGCATAGCCAAGTCGAGCGTGACTTGAGTAATGGGCACCAGCAACTGGGATTGCTCTGCTGCCGGCATAAAGTCATTTGGCAAAACCAGTCCCAGTTGCGAACTGTTCCAGCGCGCGAGTGCTTCAACACCAATTAACCCGCCCGAATCAAACCCAACCTTCGGTTGAAAATGCATTTCAATTTCATGCTTGCTCACCGCCTCTAGCAACTGACGTGGCATCAGGCGCGTGCGCGTGCGTGCTTGGCTGGGTACGCCTGAGTAGATGGCCGGTGCACCCGCCTGCTGACGCGAAACTTGTAGCGCTTGTTGCGCCCGAGACATGAGGGCCTGGCTATCCATGCCGTGCGCGGGACATAAGCACGCTCCAATCGACACGCTGACATTAATTTGTCGACCGTCCACCACCACAGGCTTGCGCACCTCATGCGACATTTTGTTCACAAGGGTCATCACATCGCCCTGTGTCGCCACGCCCATCAAAATGCCCGCAAAATCGTCGCCACCTAGGCGCGCAAAAGTGTCTGAACGTCTGGCCATCAGTTTGATACGTTGGCCGATTTGAGCCAGCACTTGATCACCCACCGCCATCCCGAGGCTTTCATTCACCTCGCGAAACAAATTAAGGTCAATTGCCAATACGGCGAATGGCAAATTACCGCGCTGATAGGCATGCACAGCCTGATCGAGACGGTCAAAAAAGAGCGGGCGGCCTGCAAGATCTGTCAGACCGTCGAATAATGGCATGTGTTGTTGTTGCGTATCAGATGGCATGTGATCAACCTGCCTGCTCGCCCAAAGCAGGCCACCTTCAATTGCGGTTCGCAATTGTTGCACATGTAAATTTGTCTTGGACAGATAGTCGTACACGCCATCGCGCATCGCTTCGACCACACCACGCTCATTACTACACCCGGTCACCATAATCACAGGGCATGGCGTTACGGAGTATTTGCGCAACATAGGCAGCAGATCTGTGCCCAGCGAGTCGCGCAAATAGTGATCCATCAAGATGCAGTCATAGTGTTGATTTGCCATTAAATTGAGCGCATCAACGCCAGAACTCACCTCATCAAGCTGGTATTCAAGCTGGGTGCGCGACATGAGGCGACGAATTTTCTCGCGATCGACATCGTCATCATCAACCAACAATATTTTGAGTGAGTTCATCGCTGTACTCCGCCAACATCGGGACCGACACTACGCGCTTTCGGCCACATCACGTTAAAACCGGCACCACTGCCATTTATGCCGTCATCAATTGAAATGCGACCTCCGTGCTTTTCAACCAAACACTTGCTGATTGCCAAACCCATACCAGCCCCGGCGGCACCTCGGTCTGAAATGGTCTGAAATAAACCGAACACCCTATTACGTGATTTCAATGGAATACCGGGGCCATCGTCTTCAATTCTGAATTGGCAATACGTACCACTCAGGTCAGCTCGAATGGCAATCTTCCCGGCGCGACCGTGATGATGTCGCACTGCATTTCCAATCAAGTTACGCAACACCATTTCAAGCGGGGCACGATGCAGGTTCACGGGGTCGCTAGTGGCCTGAACCTGCACATCGAAACGTTCGGGAATGGCTTGTAAATCCAGAATATCTTCAATCAAATCGCGCGGACTAATCATTTCACAATCTACTTCCGCTGTATCGAGCCGCACGTACGCCAGCAGGTCATCCAACATGCGCTGCATGCGGTCAACGCGTACATGCGCACGTTGCAAGTGGTTTACAACGTCGGGCGATGCCGCCTCACCCAAATCCTCTGCCATCCAATGCAAAAGATCGGTTATACCCCGTAGTGGCGCGCGAAAATCATGCGAGGCAACACAGGTGAATTCATTGAGACGGTTTTGAATCTGCTCCAATTGTTTGGACTGCAAAAGATAGCGACTCTCATCCTCAATCGAAATCATGCGAAATACGGAACCACCAAAATCTACCGGCACCATCGACCAACGAACCGGTTTAAGCTCACCGAATGGCGTCTGCAAATAGCAGCGGGAGTCCGCCAAATGACCATCATTTGCTGCATTACTCTGGCCAAACTGCGGCAAAAGTGATCGAATCGTACGATTCGCCAAATCAGTTTCGTGGCAATGGCACCATGCAAGACAAACCGCATTGGCCCACGCAATGCGATCTTCCGCATCGATATGCACAATACCGATTGGCAAATGATTAAACTGACTTGTTATCAGCCCGACATTGGGCATTGCATTGAGTGAGAAACCACCCTTAAAACCCTGCACAATATCGAGCGTCATGATTGTCTCTTCCAGTCAGGTTTATTTTGCTTAACCAAGGCGGGCCAGTTATTAGGCCTATGGCCAGCCACAAGTTTTGCTCTATGTGCTGCGCTTTGGCTACGGACTGCGAGTAATGCCAAGCTACAGTTAACGCACAAAATCGGCTAAGTTCTATTGAGCCTTGGGTTTAAACCTTTCGAAACGTTTATAATCAGCAACTTAATAGTTAAACCAGCCAGCCGGTTTAGCCCAAGCACTGGCACAATAAGCTTGCCGTAAGGCAACCACATCAGGCTTGGCAGCCAAATTGGTTATGAAAACAGGCAAACGCCGTATTTAGATCATGAGTGTTTATTCCCTAGGCGAACGCCACCCTCAATTTTTGGGCAATTTTTGGATCGCACCCGGCGCTGTTGTCGTAGGTAATGTCGTCCTTCACCACAATGTCAGCCTGTGGTTTGGCGCAGTGGCGCGTGGTGACAATGAACCGATCGTGATTGGTGAGAACACCAATATTCAAGACGGGGCAGTACTGCATAATGATCTCGGCATTCCGCTTACCATCGGTGCGAATGTCACCGTGGGTCATCACGCCATGCTGCATGGCTGTGAGGTCGGCGATGGCACGCTGATCGGTATCAAAGCCGCGGTACTGAACAATGCCAAAATTGGCCGCGACTGCTTAATTGGCGCGAACACGCTCATTCCAGAACGCAAGGTCATCCCCGACCGCTCACTTGTTGTTGGATCGCCTGGCCGCATTGTGCGCGAACTCACCGACCAAGAAGTTGAAAACCTCCGCCGCAATGCGGCAGACTATGTGCTCAATTGGCAACGCTACATCAAAGAGCTCAAGGTGCACCCTGAACAAACAGGGCTGGTAGCACCCGGTGCGCACTGGCGCTTTGAATAAGCGACAAAGCTGCGACAACACATTTTGCGTCCGTGTTCAGCCGCTAAACTAGCCCAGCTTTTTGCGGCAGACTTTTCTGACGTGCAACCAACTGCCTACGACACGGTCAACGCCTAGTCTAGGCAAACGTTATTCCACGACAGGGAGGCTGTATGACACATACCAATTCATCTATCTCAAATCGCCTACAGTGCTCGCTGCGTGCACAAACGCGTGCTGCCTTGGCCGCAATCGCTTTGTTCTTGCCCATGCAAGCAGTTCAGGCCGATACAGTGCCAACCAGAGAACCGGCACACCTCGACCTTTCAGCAGAGGCAAGCCAGGCTGCATTGAATGACATGGTACGTGCTGTGGTTTACACCGAAGCAAATGACACGGCAGCCGGCCCACTTGCGCAACGCGTGAACCGCCAAATTGCAGCGGCCATTGAGCAAATCCGCAATACACCAAACATTAAGGTTCAAAACGGCAATAGCTACACCATGCCGGTGTATGGCAAGAATGGGCGTACCATTGAAGGCTGGCGCATGCACTCTGAACTCGTACTCGAGTCTAAAGATGCAAAAGCCATGTCTGAATTACTCGGCAAACTGCAAAGCAATCTCGCGGTTGCTAATGTGCAATTTATGCCCTCGCCTGAGGCCAGAAAACAGGCCGAAGATCAGGCTATGGTCACGGCCATCCAATCATTCCAAGCGCGAGCTCAACTCGCCTCACGCACACTTGGCAAAACCTACAAGGTGCATCAAATGAGTATCAACATTGGCGGCCAATACCCCATTATGACCATGATGAAACGCGGTATGGCTGCCGATGCCATGGGCGCTGAAGCAGCCCCCATGCCCATGGAGAGTGGGGAAACTCGCGTGTCTGTTACGGTAAGCGGACAAGTCGATCTACTTGATTAAGTCTTGCTACACTCCAACGTGTTCCGCACGAGGCTTTAGCAAATGACTTATTGGCGCATTGCACACATAGCCTGTATGAGCGGCTTGATTGCATTACTAACTGGGTGCGCCAGTTCGCCAGGCGTGCGAATTCGTCAAACAGATCCTGGCTACGCCAAATCACCTCAATCTGTTGTCGTGCTCAAGCGTGCAGAGCAAGCGGATGACGCTGCAATGTATGCTTTTTCGTTACTCGACAAAGCATACAAATTCGGGGGAAACCACCCCGACAGCGGCTTAGATTGCAGCGGCCTCATAAGTTGGGTGTATGCGCAAACATCTGACCTTAAACTGCCTCACAATGCTGCGCAAATTGCCAATATGACTCGGCTGGTTGAAATCGATGCGTTGCAGCCGGGCGACTTAGTGTTCTACAACACCATGGGCCGCCCTAATTCCCATGTGGGCTTGTACATTGGTGAGGGAAAATTCATCCATGCGCCGAGTGAAAAAGGAAAAGTCGTGCGCGTTGAACGTATGGACAATCCTTGGTTTGCGGCACGTTACGATGGCGGTCGCACATTGCGCCCAACAGATACGAATTCAGGCGGATCCCGAATGAGTTCCCCGCTCTCGCCGCTGACAACCAACTAACATTTGGAATCGCATCATGCTATCAAAACGCCATTCGCTTTTATGCGCAGCCTTGATTTCGATTACATCAATTGCACAAGCCGATGTCACGGTCACATCGCCCTGGGTCAGGGCAACTGTGGAGGGCATGGAAGTATCCGGTGGCTTCTTGCAGGTTAAGAGTGACCAAGATGCGCGTCTCATTGGCGCGGAGTGTGCATGTGCCGACCATGTTGAGCTGCACGAGATGAGTATGAAAGGCGGCGTCATGCGTATGCGCCAATTGCCATCTCTCGCCCTACCCGCTGGCAAACAAGTTGAGTTGGAACCCGGCGAATTTCACCTCATGCTCATGGGCCTCAAGCGTCCCTTAAAAGACGGTGAGTCCGTCGACATGGTTTTATTGGTCAAGCAGGGCAAGAAGCTGCTGCGGGTTCCCTACAAGGCAGAGGCCAGATCGCCCGCACGACACTAACATTGAAAAACTCAGCGTACCCTTAACGCCAACGCAATTTGCGGCAAGATTACCGTCATGACCGAAGGTTGAGGCGCCGCAGTTAGAGACGCCGAAGGTAGGGGTGCCGAAATTAAGGCTGCTTTGTTGGCGTTGCCAATGTAGGTTTGGCGACCGTATTGGAGTCGTTACTGGGGAGGGTGCTAGATAAACGACCCGGGCTATTGCTTGTGCTGTTTTGTATTACCGCATTTGCATTTTGTCGCAAATCGACTGACGCACCTTCACGTAGTTGCACAAAGACTTCGCCTTGCTTCACGAGGCCCAATTCAAAGCGTGCGCGGTCTTCAACTGCATCGTAACCTTGCTTGAGGTTACGCACTTCAGAATCAAGTGCTGCATTACGTGTTTCGAGTTGCTCATTTCGCTCGCGCTGTGTTTGCAACTTAACCTCAGCATCACGAACACGAAACCAACCGCCCTTATTAAACCAGAGCGGGTATTGCAGCATTACAATTAACGCGACCAGCAACAGCGTTGGCCACCGGTCGCGCATGATCACCCTGCTTACTTCTTCAGGTTATAAAAAGCAGACAGGCCCGGGTATACAGCCACGCCGCCCAGATCTTCTTCGATACGAATCAATTGATTGTATTTCGCGACGCGGTCAGAACGTGACAGTGAACCCGTTTTGATTTGACCTGCATTCAAACCCACCGCGATGTCTGCAATGGTGCTGTCTTCCGTTTCGCCAGAGCGATGTGAAATCACCGCGGTGTAGCCTGCACGCTTCGCCATTTCAACCGCTTCGAAGGTTTCGGTCAGCGTACCAATTTGATTAATCTTAATCAGGATTGAATTGGCAATGCCTTGCGAAATGCCTTCTTTCAGAATACGTGTGTTGGTTACGAATAGGTCGTCACCCACCAACTGCACCTTATTGCCCAACTTGTTGGTCAAGTTCTTCCAACCAGCCCAATCGTTTTCTGCCATACCGTCTTCAATGGAGACGATCGGGAACTTGTCGCACAGCGTTGCCAAGTAGTCTGCGAAGCCTTCTGGCGTCAGGGTCAAGCCTTCGCCATGCAAATGGTACTTACCGTCTTTGTAAAACTCTGAACTTGCACAGTCCATTGCCAACAACACGTCACGGCCCGGTTCATAACCTGCGTTAGACACCGCTTCCAGAATCATTTCCAACGCTTCTTGCGTGCCTGAAACGTTCGGTGCGAAGCCACCCTCATCACCAACGGTGGTGGGGTAACCCTTCTTGTCCGTGAGTTTCTTCAGTGCATGAAAAATTTCAGCGCCACAACGCAAGGCTTCGCGGAAGCTGGTCATGCCCACCGGCAGAATCATGCATTCTTGAATATCCAAGCTGTTGTTAGCGTGTGCGCCACCGTTGATCACGTTCATCATCGGTACCGGCATTTGGCATGCGCCCATGCCACCAAAGTAACGATACAGCGGCAAGCCGGCTTCTTCAGCAGCCGCTTTGGCGACCGCCATCGATACGGCGAGGGTGGCATTGGCACCCAGACGTGACTTGTTGTCTGAACCATCTAACTCGATCAAGGTGCGATCGATAAAGGCCTGCTCTTCTGCATCAAGGCCAATAATGGCTTCGGAAATTTCGGTATTAACGTTCTCAACAGCTTGCAAGACACCCTTACCCAGATAACGATATTTGTCGTCATCACGCAATTCAATCGCTTCACGCGAACCCGTCGACGCGCCGGACGGCACAGATGCGCGTCCCATTACACCTGATTCCAACAATACATCAGCTTCAACAGTGGGGTTGCCGCGTGAATCCAGAATTTCGCGGGCGACTACATCAACAATTGCACTCATTTTCACTCTTCACTTTTTAGTCACTATTAAAATCGATACGAACTTACGCTTAGTGGCGCAAATCCACAAAACACAGCGTCATCAATTCATCGCCCTGCAACATGCAGGCTCGATGAACCGGGTGCTCAAAATAAATTTGTAGCGTCCCTTCATTCTCAAAACGAGAGGCTAAGGCGTAGTCGTAGGCCTCATCGTCTTTTGTTACATTCGGTCCATGCTGCCAACCGGTTATACCCGGAATATGTTTCGGCAAATCGTTCATTTGCTCAATCCAAGACTGCACACGCATATCCTGCAAAGTGATGCCCGGCTTGAATTTAAACAGAACGAGATGCGTAATCACTTGAGCCTCTGGGTATAAAAATCAGCGGTTATAGATTGTTTTCGGCAAATCCTTGGCGTTTTACAATCGAATCCAAATCTCGCAATTGTTCTAACAAAGCCTTCATTTTGCCAAGTGGCCACGCATTGGGGCCATCCGACAGCGCCTTGGCTGGATCAGGGTGCGTTTCCATAAAGATCCCCGCCACCCCTGCAGCAACTGCCGCACGCGCCAACACGGGAACAAACTCGCGCTGGCCGCCCGATGCCGTGCCTTGGCCACCGGGCAACTGTACTGAATGGGTTGCATCAAATACGACAGGGCAATCCGTATTGCGCATGATGGCCAACGAACGCATGTCCGACACGAGGTTGTTGTAACCGAAACTTACCCCGCGCTCGCACACCATGAAATTATCGGTTTCAACGCCGGCCTCCTGTGCAGCTTGGCGTGCCTTATCCACTACATTTTTCATATCGCCCGGGGCCAAAAATTGGCCTTTTTTAATATTCACCGGCTTGCCACAAGCGGCAACCGCACGAATAAAGTCTGTTTGGCGACATAAAAACGCGGGGGTTTGCAGCACATCAACGTATTTTGCAACGACCGGCACCTCAGCTTCAGTGTGCACATCGGTCAGAACCGGCACCTGTAATTCACGGCCAACCTCAGCCATGATTTCAAGTCCCTGCTCCATACCCGGGCCGCGGTAGCTCGTGCCAGAGCTGCGGTTTGCTTTATCGAACGACGACTTATAAATAAAAGGGATGCCTAATGATTGGCAAATTTCCTTAAGCTCCCCTGCCGTGTCGAACGCCAATTGGCGCGACTCAATTACACACGGCCCTGCAATCAAAAACAGGGGTTTGTCGAGGCCAACATCAAAACCGCACAGTTTCATTGATACTGATCCAATCTCAAGCGGTTTGCGTGCCGTGACGGGCCGCATTTGTTTTTTGGTTTGCCAATGCGGCACGCACGTAAGCAATAAACAACGGATGCCCTGTTCGCGGATTAGACGTAAATTCCGGGTGGAACTGACAGGCCACAAACCAAGGATGGTCTGGTAGTTCAATCATTTCACACAGCGGATCTTGCGCGTCTAACGAGCGACCCGAGATACGTAAACCTGCCGCTTCTAAGCGCGGCAAATACACGTTATTCACTTCATAACGATGGCGATGGCGTTCCACAATTTGGTTTGCACCAAAAATTTGTTGCGCCAAACTGTTGTCGGCTAATGCACAAGCTTGCGCACCCAAGCGCATGGTGCCGCCTAAATCAGATTTCTCATTACGGCGTTCGACCTTACCTTCGTGGTCAACCCACTCCGTAATCAACGCCACAACCGGGTGCGGTGTATCAACATCCAACTCGGTGCTGTGCGCACCGGCCAAGCCAGCCACATTGCGAGCAAATTCAATCACGGCCAACTGCATACCCAAACAGATGCCGAGGTAAGGCACGCCGTTCTCGCGGGCATAGCGAATCGCAGTAATCTTGCCTTCCGTACCACGACGGCCAAATCCGCCTGGCACCAGAATGGCATCCATCCGACTCAGCACGTCGCAACCCGATTTTTCGATATCTTCTGAATCAATGTAGTGAATGTTGATTTTGGCGCGCGTATGCATACCTGCATGCATCAATGCTTCAATCAAAGACTTATAGGACTCGGTCAAATCAACATACTTGCCGACAAAGGCGATATTAACTTGATGCTCCGGATGTTCGAGCGCATCCACAATGCGTTGCCAAACCGACAGGTCGGCAGCACGCGCCAGAATACCTAGCTTATGGCAAACGATTTCATCCAGCATTTGGTTGTGCAGCATCGCCGGGATTTTATAGATGCTGTCCGCATCACACACCGAAATCACGGCTTCTGGCTGCACATTGGTGAACAACGCAATTTTGCGACGTTCCTCATCCGGCACTGGACGGTCTGAACGACACAACAACACATCGGGCTGAATACCAATTTCACGCAACTCTTTTACAGAATGCTGTGTCGGCTTTGTTTTAATTTCGCCTGCAGCTGCAATGTAAGGCACCAAAGTCAGGTGAATGAAGCAGGTGTTGTTACGACCTTCTTCGATACCCATTTGGCGAATAGCTTCAAGAAAAGGCAGCGATTCAATATCGCCCACGGTGCCGCCCACTTCGACGATCGCCACATCGGCGCCCTCAGCCCCGCGCTTGAGGTAGAGCTTAATTTCGTCGGTAATATGGGGAATGACTTGAACAGTCTTGCCGAGATACTCGCCACGACGCTCTTTTTTGATCACGGACTCGTAAATTTGGCCCGTCGTAAAGTTATTGCGCTTGCCCATCTTGGCGCTGGTAAAGCGCTCGTAGTGGCCGAGATCAAGGTCGGTCTCAGCACCATCTTCCGTCACAAACACTTCGCCGTGTTGAAACGGGCTCATCGTGCCGGGATCGACGTTAATGTAGGGGTCAAGCTTAAGGTGAGTAACACGAATTGAGCGAGATTCGAGAATCGCGCCCAGCGAAGCAGCCGCAATGCCCTTACCAAGTGAGGACACCACGCCGCCGGTGACAAAGACATACTGGGTCATTGCAATGAGTGGCGCTGTAAATTTGCATTATACCGAATAAGCCTAACCATATAAAGCCCTACAAAGTGCCGATGTGTTTGCAACGCAGTTGGCCATTACCGCTAAGATGACAATATGAGCTCGATTGGCAAAACCAGTTCCACAAAAAATATCGCCATCATCGGCGGTGGCATCAATGGCGTCATGAGCGCATGGGCCCTCGCGAAGCGCGGCCATCGCGTTACGCTCATGGAGCGTGACACACTGATGAGCCACACCAGTTCCGCCTCCACCAAACTCCTACACGGTGGTTTGCGCTACCTAGAAAACTGGGAATTCCGCTTAGTACGCGAAGCTTTGCAAGAGCGCGCCTGGTGGCTACAACAAGCTCCGCACCTAGCACATCGACTCCCGCTTGTACTCCCACTGTCTCCAGAGGGAAGAGCGCCACTCGTCCTTCGCGCGGGGTTAATCCTATATGACCTCCTAGCCGGACAACAGGGCATTGGCAAACACCGCAAACTCAGCCAACAAGACGCTGCTCAAATGCTGCCTCAATTACGTCGCGAGCATTTACAGCAAGGTGCGCTGCTGTTTTTCGACGGTCAAATGGATGACTATGCCTTAGGTTTATGGGCGGCAGAACGCGCGATGGATGCCGGCGTACGCATGATAGAGCGCTGTCGCGTTAACAAGATTTTTGCCAATGGCAGCTTTGAGAGTGACTTAGGTGCTGACACAGTCGACGCAATAGTTAATATTGCAGGACCTTGGTCGCAGCAATTACTGCAAGACAGTGGACTCAAAGGCGCACATCAGCTTGACCTTGTTCGTGGCAGTCATTTGATTTTGAATCAATCGCTCAATGCGGGTTGTTTCATGCAAGTTCCCGGCGAACGTCGCATCATGTTTGCCTTACCTTGGAAAGGACAAACACTGCTCGGCACGACAGAACAACGCCAATCACTCGACGAACCCACCGCCTGCTCTGAGAAAGAACAAGCCTATTTACTCAACAACTACGCAGCCTACTTTGCCAATACACCAGAAGTTGTTAGCAAGTTTGCCGGCGTTCGCCCACTGATTCGCTCAGCAGCAGACCCAACCAAAGCAACTCGTGAATACGCCATCGAAACACAAGGTCAGATCATCACCGTATTCGGCGGAAAATGGACAACATCGCGGCAATTAGGTGAGCGCGTTGTTGAGGCAGTTGAACATCTAACCTAAACACGTATCACCAACACCGCGACGAAAAAGGACGAATGCCATGACATTAAAACGCGGCGATCTAGCACCCGACTTTGAAGCAACAACCACAAATGGCGAGCGCATCAAGCTCTCAAATCTTCGCAGCAAACGTGTCGCGTTATACTTCTACCCGATGGATGACACGCCCGGGTGCACTCAACAAGCCTGCTCTATTCGCGATGGATTCGCTGACCTTAGAGACGAGGATGTAGTTGTACTGGGCATTTCGGCTCAGTCACAGGCTCAACACCAAAAATTTACAGACAAGCACCAACTCAACTTTCCATTAATTGTTGATGAGCACCAAAGCATTGCACGCGCTTACGGCGCAGTCGGCGGACTACTATTGCCTTTGCAAAAAATACTGGGCATCAGCAAGCGCATTACCATTTTGATTGGAGCGGATGGCCGCGTCATTGAGGTCTTGCACAACATCGACACACGCAACCATGCCACGCAAATTATTCGTGCGTTTAACGACAATCAGGCATCGCAATAACGCCCATTTTTTCCACTGATTGTAAGCAAAACGATTGGCAAAAATAATAGGCGCAGGCATGCGCGGACGACGATATAAGCACACAACGTAACTCAGGGCGCCGCCCTTGCACAGAGAAAACCGGCAAGCAGAATAAGGGACAGTGACGAAGGATAAAAAACAAAATGGGCCAGCAAAGCTGGCCCATTTTTATTGGTGGCGGAGCGGACGGGACTCGAACCCGCGACCCCCGGCGTGACAGGCCGGTATTCTAACCGACTGAACTACCGCTCCGCGCTAAGCTGTAGCCTGACTGTTCAACTTGCCGAATCAACTACTCATTCATCAGCACAGCTTAACAACCCGGCAAATTCTGGCGATTTTTCAACCGCACTGTTACCACACACCTACAACACACTACACCACAAAACCAACCAAGTAGTTGGCGTCCCCACGGGGATTCGAACCCCGGTTACCGCCGTGAAAGGGCGATGTCCTAGGCCTCTAGACGATGGGGACCTAGTCTGTGGTGGAGGTAAGCGGGATCGAACCGCTGACCTCTTGCATGCCATGCAAGCGCTCTCCCAGCTGAGCTATACCCCCGACAGAAGAGAACAAGATTATAAGGACAGATTACGGCTCTGTAAATACCTTATGCACTTTTTTTGTCACATTTCGCCCAGTGATTTTTTACGCTGGCATAAGCCCAATTCACACTCGAATCAATCGTGAGTTTGTCTCGCAGGAGATATAACGACTTCGCTACAACACCTTGCCAGGGTTCATTAAATTCCGCGGGTCTAGCGCTTGTTTAATGGTTCGCATTAGCGCAATTTCAACGTCGCTTTTGTAATACGCCAACTCACCACGTTTGAGCTGGCCAATACCATGCTCCGCCGACAAACTTCCGCCCATCGACACCACCAGATCATGAACGATCCGATTGATATTGGGTGTTTGTTGTAGCAAGGTTTGATTCGCGTGCTCGTCACCTGCGATAGACAGGTTGTAATGCAAGTTGCCATCACCCACATGGCCAAATGCCACAATCCGTGCTGACGGAAACTGCTTTGCTAATGCCTCGCCCGCCGCACTTAAAAATTCAGGTATCCGACTAACAGGCACAGCAATATCGTGCTTGATGGAGTAGCCATCTTTTTTCTGTGCTTCTGAAATTGATTCGCGCAATTTCCAGAGCGTGGCTCGCTGCGACTCATCTTGTGCGATCGCCGCATCGTTGACCAAACCGGCCTCTACCGCCGCTTCTAATGCGGTCTGTAATCGCTCATCCAAATCGCCTGCCGCAGTATCGGACAACTCGGCTAGCACATACCAAGGCGCTGCACTTTCAAGCGGTGTCCGCGTACCCGGTATATGTTGTAAAACGAGTTTCAGTGAAACATCACTCACCAACTCAAAAGCCGTTATACGATCGCCAGCGCTTTGATGAAGTACGCCCAATAAAGTCACAGCTGACTGCGCATCCGGCACGGCGATCCATGCAGCAGCATAGTGATTTTGCTGCGGGAACAACTTAACCACGACGCCCGTCACAACACCAAGCGTGCCTTCCGCGCCCACAAATAATTGGCGCAAATCGTAGCCGGTATTGTCTTTGCGCAAACCTTGCAGGCCATTCCAGATTCGCCCATCGGGCAGCACCACTTCCAACCCCAACGTGAGATCGCGCATATTGCCGTAGCGCAATACATGCACACCTCCCGCATTCGTGGAAACGTTGCCGCCAATTCGGCACGAACCTTCTGATGCCAAACTGAGCGGAAACAGTTTGCCAACACGCGCTGCTGCAGCTTGCACGTCAGCTAGCAGGCACCCTGCGCCTACGGTCAGTGTATTGTTAGCTGCATCAACCTCAATAATCTGGTTCAGTCGCGCGACGCTAATGACCACTGCTTCGCCGCTTACATCTGGCGTTGCGCCACCACATAAGCCTGTATTGCCAGCTTGCGGCACCATAGGTACGCCAGCATCTGCACAGCAGCGCACGACCGCCGCCACTTCTTCAGTATTGGCGGGGCGCACCACACAACGGGCTTTACCGCTATATCGACCACGCCAGTCACTCAAGAATGGCGCCACTTCATGCTCATCTGTTAGCACATAGGCTTTGCCAATCGCTGCTTCAAGCGCATCAATGAGTGAGTCGCGCTGCGTAGAATCTGACATCTCAAATCAGTTCAGCGTAGAGATCGTGCACATCACAATCGGTTATACGAACGCGTGCCCAATCTCCCACTTGCAAGTGCGTCGCTTCGGGAATGTAGATGAGGCCATCGATATCAGGTGCATCACCAGGACCACGCGCCATCGCACCCTCTTCATCCACTTCGTCAATCAGCACGGTCAATTCTTTATCAATTCGCGCTTCTAAACGTTGCGTCGAGATGTCTTCTTGAAATTGCATTAATCGTGCGCGACGTTCTTCACGCACTTCTAGCGGCACCGCATCGGGCAAATCATTGGCCGTTGCACCTTCAACAGGTGAATACGAAAAACAACCAACCCGATCAAGCTCCGCTTCCGCAAGGAATTGCAGAAGCTCCTCAAACTCAGCATCCGTCTCACCAGGAAAGCCGGTAATAAACGTTGAACGCAAGGTGATATCCGGACACACCGCGCGCCACGCTTTGATACGATCAAGGTTACGCTCACTGGCGGCAGGTCGTTTCATCAACTTAAGAATGCGCGGGCTGGCGTGCTGAAATGGCACATCGAGATACGGCAGAATTTTGTTTTCAGCCATCAGTGGAATCAAATCATCCACTGTTGGGTACGGATAAACATAGTGCAAGCGCACCCACACACCAAGCTGGCCCAATTCTTTGCATAGATCATGAATACGCGTGCGCACCGGCCGCCCACCGACAAAGCCTGTGCGATATTTAGTATCAACGCCATAAGCACTCGTGTCTTGCGAGATCACGAGAATTTCTTTGACGCCTGCCTTAACGAGGCTTTCCGCTTCGCGCATGACTTCACCAATTGGGCGTGATACTAGATCGCCACGCATGGACGGAATAATGCAAAAGGAACAACGGTGATTACAGCCTTCAGAAATTTTGAGGTAGGCGTAATGGGATGGTGTAAGGCGAATACCCTGCTCAGGCACTAGGTCCGTAAAGGGGTCGTGCGGGCGTGGCAAATGTGAATGCACCACATCCATCACTTCTTCTGTTGCATGCGGGCCTGTCACGGCTAAAACCGATGGGTGCGTGTCTTGCACGACACTGCCTTTAGCGCCCAAGCAACCCGTCACAATCACTTTGCCGTTTTCGGCGAGCGCTTCACCAATCGCATCTAACGACTCTTCAACGGCTGCATCAATAAAGCCGCAGGTGTTCACGACAACGAGGTCAGAACCTTCGTACGAGCCGCTGATTTCATAACCCTCTGCGCGCAGGCGCGTGAGGATATTCTCGGAGTCAACCGTCGCTTTAGGACAACCAAGCGAGACAAAGCCAACGGTAGGCGTCTTATTCTTGGTCGCAGATTTGGATTTTGCTTTAGCCCGTGACGCGCTAGCGCCACGAGAAGATTTAGCTGAAGGTGCAGAAGACATTAAAAACGTACTCTTAAACTGTGTGTAGGATTGATTTTATTGTGTTTTGCCAATCAAAGCAGTCAAAACTCACTCACAACAAAAAAGGGCCTTGCGGCCCCTTTGTGTTTTTAACCGATTAACCCGTCCTTATTTCTTATCTTTGTTCTCGGCTGCGCCAGGCATAAACGGGTTGGGAATGTTAAAACCCTGCATCATTGAGCGGGTTTGACCTTCGATTTGATCCTGCATCTGCATGAACATTTTTTTGCTTTGTTCCATGTAGGCTCCCATCATGGACTGCATCGCCGGACCTTGAAAGTTCAGGAACTGCGTCCACAAATCTTTATTCATGGGACTGTTTTCACCATACATGCTACGAACCTGATCCTGCATCTTGCCTTGCATGTCAGCAAAGGCTCGAATGTTGTTTTCGAGGTACTTGCCCATCATGCCTTGCATGGCATTGCCGTAGAAGCGAATCATTTGCGACAACACATCCGAGGTAAACATCGGGACGCCGCCTGTTTCCTCTTCAAGAATAATTTGCAAGAGAATGCTACGCGTTAGGTCTTCACCGGTGCGCGCGTCCTCAACACGAAATTCTTCTTGCTTCAGTACAAGTTCTTTCACGTCAGTTAACGTGATGTAAGAACTGGTCCGGGTGTCGTACAGTCGTCGGTTTGGATACTTCTTAATCAGGCGATTAGTACCTGCCTGATCTTCCTTGCGACCTGTCGGTTTACTTGTCTTCGTTGTCATCTTTAACCCTGCCACGCATCAAGGTCTAACATCGCTGCGTCATGTTGCTATGCACAGCATTTTTTGGGGATTATACACGCCACTCAAAAAATCCCCGTATTATCTTGTAGTTATGTGAATCACTTCACACAAATTGCTTGTTGCAGATGCACGATTACCTTGCAGGCAAGGGTTGCAAAGCCACCTGCCCACAAGGTTTAAGCCCCACAACCTTAGAACATGTGTTGGCCGCCGTTAATTGAAATATTGGCGCCCGTGACGAAGGCCGCTTCTTCAGAAGATAAGTAGGCTACCAAACCAGCAATCTCTTCTGGCTTGCCTAAACGACCCACCGGAATTTGCGGCAGAATTTTGGATTCGAGAATTTCTTGCGGAATCGCCATAACCATTTTGGTGCCGATGTAGCCCGGTGAAATGGTATTGACCGTCACACCGTTTTTGGCCACTTCCAGCGCGAGCGCTTTGGTAAAGCCATGCATACCAGCCTTGGCAGCAGAATAGTTCGTTTGACCAAAAGCGCCCTTTTGCCCATTCACTGACGACACGTTGATCACGCGACCCCACTTGCGTTCAACCATGCCATCCATGACTTGCTTGGTCATGTTAAAGCAGCTGTCGAGGTTGGTACGAATCACCGCATCCCAATCTGCTTTACCCATTTTCTTAAAGGTCATGTCGCGCGTAATGCCAGCATTGTTGACCAGCACATCAACCGGGCCTACGTCTTTAGTGACCGCTTCAACGCAAGCTTTGCAGGAATCAAAATCACCCACATCGCAAGGGTAGCCACGGAAGCTAAAGCCCTTACCTTGCATTTCACTCAGCCAATCGTTGGCCTTGGTGTTGTTCGGGCTGTATGTGGTGCACACTTGATAGCCCAACGCTGCCAACTTAATACAAATTGCTTCACCCAAACCACCCATACCGCCTGTTACCAGTGCTACGCGTGACATTTATTTTCTCCTTATCCCCTTAAGCCCAACCCCATCTCTGCCAACTAAACTGTGGTGCTTGAATACTTCGATGCGACACTTTGATACAAAGCTGTGATACTAAACTTAAACGCAAGTAACGCCCGCAGCATACGCTGCATCACGCACTGCAAGCTAACATTTTGCAGCCTAGGCAGTTTCAGCCTTTTGCTTACGCTCTGCTTCAACCGCTAACGCACTGGCAGATTCACGCACATAACGGCCCGGCGCAGGTTCGATACTTGCAAAGCGCCCCGTTTTGCCAATCTGCCGCGCTTTGATCTTGCTGCCCGCTCGTTCGGCCAGCCAATCGTTCCAATGTACCCACCAGCTGCCCGCATGTTCGGTCGCTTTGGCAAACCACTCTTCTGCCTGCGAAACTGGCTTGGCGCCTTCGCGCTCGACCGTCCAATAACTACGCTTGTTTCGTGAGGCTGGATTGATCGCCCCCGCTATATGGCCTGAGGCTCCCAGTACAAATGTTGTTTTCCCACCCAACAAGGCACGACTGAGATAGGCAGATTGCCACGGCACAATGTGATCTTCACGTGCTGCCATGAGATAGACCGGCATATCCACCAATCCCAAATCTGCTTTCACGCCCAGCATCTCCAGCTTGCCCGGTTCGCGTAGTTCGTTTTGTAGATACATATGGCGCAAGTACCACGCAAAAAACGGCCCCGGCAAATTGGTGCTGTCGCCATTCCAAAATAACAAATCGAAAGCCGGCGGCTTATTACCCTTGAGGTAATTGCCCACAACGTAATTCCAAATCAGATCATTCGCGCGTAGCGATGAGAAAGTCTGCGCCAATTCGCGCCCATTCAACAATCCGCCCTGCCCGATCGTCAGCTCACGTGTCGTGACCGAAGCTTCATCAATCAAGCATCCAATCTCACCGGCATTGGCAAAATCGAGTAGCGTTGTCATGAGGGTGAGGCTATGCACCGGTGCCTTTTCTCCTTGTGCACGCAGCACGGCCAAGGCAGATGTGAGCAATGTGCCACCAATACAAAACCCGAGTGCATTGGGCACTTCGCCCTTGGCAATTTCAGTGACCGTGCGAATTGCGCTGATCGGGCCTAACTGCAAATAATCGTTCCAACCCAACGCGGCTTCAGCCTGCCCCGGGTTTTTCCAAGACACCATAAACACGGTGTAGCCCTGCGATACCAAATAACCGACCATCGAGTTGCCGGCCGACAAGTCCATGATGTAGTACTTGTTAATGCACGGCGGCACAATCAACAACGGTCGTGCATACACCTGCTCAGTGGTCGGCGTGTATTGAATCAACTGAATCAGTTGGTTTTCATACACCACGGCGCCCGGCGTGGTTGCCAAATTACGGCCCACTTCAAATGCGCTATCGTCAGTAAGTGAAATGCGCCCTTTGCGCAAATCCTCAACCATGTTCTGAATACCACGCGTAATGCTTTCGCCTTTGGTATCCAACGCTGTCTTAATAAATTCAGGATTCGTCGCTGCAAAATTTGACGGCGCCATTGCATCAACAAACTGGCGCGTCATATAACGCAAGCGATCACGCATCTTGCCGTCTTCGAGCGGAGCAGCCTCAGCCATGCGCGTCACAAAATCGGCATTGAGCAAATAGGCCTGGCGCAAATAATCAAAGTACGGAATTTGCGACCACTCCGGAGCGGAGAATCGCTTATCGGGCGTTGCTGCTTGAGCTGCGCCTTGTTCGGCATTCGCCTGCTGGCTGGCACTCGCCTGCATAAATTGCATCCACAGTTGAGCGTGGCGCATTGAAAACTCTTCTTGCAACAAACCCAGTGCGCTGAGTTGATCTAGCACAGGCTGTGGCACTTCAGACGACTCAGCGGGCGCGGCAACTTTGGGTTGTGGTGCAGCGGCACCCGTTGCAGCCATACCACCGAGCCATTGCTGCCATTGGTTCATCCAGACTTGACCCATTGCGGTGCCCTGTTGCTGCAAACCTTGCCAAAATGCGGCGGGGTCAATCGGTGTTGTCTCCTGCTGCGCCGACGTAGATTGCGCGGACGCTTTTTCTTGACGCTTGCTCGTCATAGGTCTCTGCTTTATTGATTAGGGCCAAGCGCCCATGAGTCTAACCGCCACCTTTGAGTCTTAAAGCGCTTTAAGACGGGTCGCAGTGCTATTACTTAAGCTGACACTACCACAACCAGCGCGCAAATTAACCGGCCGTCCTGAATGATTGCTGACAAAATCATCAAGCCGCCTGCGCTTTTTTGCGTCAGGTCAACAGATCGCGTATTGTGTTGCCGCGAGTGAGCCCCGCGCTCGGCAAAATTTCTGCCCTAGAACCATTTCAGAACGGATCTTCAGTTGTACATCATTGCCATTGCTTGGATGTATGTTGCCATACTCATCGCTGTGACCGAGCCAACAGTGATTGGCAAAATCATGTCGCTGATGTTTTATGGCGTGTTGCCTCTTGCATTGCTGCTGTGGCTGTTTGGCACTCCAGTGCGGCGCAAACGAAAATTGCAGCGTATGGCAGAAGAAGACCGCCAAAGTACGGAAATGAAGAAGGCGGACGGCGACTCTGAAAGCGATTCATCCGCCCCGCCGACATAAGTCAGCTCGCCGACCTCGCGCGAAGGGGTTCGGCATTAACCCGGAAGATGATCGAGCAACTGGTGTGTCACGGAGATTGTGAGCACACCTAAGGCGATGAGCAAAACCTGCTGTAACGTCGCCTTCAACTCGGTACGGCGATGCAGACCGGGAATCAAGTCTGCCACCGCCACATAAATCATGCTGGCAGCCGCCAATCCCAACAAAACGGGGATCGCACCTTGCACCGCTGACAAGGCAAAGTAGCAACACAAGCCGCCGGCCAAGGTTGCCATGCACGACACCAAATTCAGGATAAATGCACGCGTACGCGAATAACCCGAGTGCAACAAGATTAAGTAGTCGCCCACTTCCTGCGGGATTTCGTGAGCAATAATGGCCAGCGCGGTCACGATACCCAAACGAATATCTTGCATAAATGCTGCCGCAATCAGCACGCCATCCACAAAGTTGTGGAAGCTATCGCCAATCATAATCATCATGCCCGAGCGACCGCGGTCGTGCCCGCTATGGCTGTGGCCACCATGAGCATCTTCATGCGCGTGAGCATGTCCGTGGTGCGTATCATGGCCTTCACAATGCTCATCGTGACAGTGACGCCACAGCACTAATTTTTCGAGTACAAAAAAACCCAAAATACCTGCCAATACGATCGACGTAGCTTTTTCAGCCTCACCCGCTGCCTCAATGGCATGCGGCAGCACATCCACAAACGCAGCGGTCAGCAATGCACCAATGGCAAAGCTAATGAGCATAGGTATATGCTGCGCTCGTGCACGCAGGCCGATAAGCGCAGCGGCTGAAACACTGAGCACACTGCCCAATAATGAGGCGGCAACAATCCAGTACAGAGCAGTCATGAAACAGGGGACAGTAAAACCGGAAACCGGTTGAGGTGAAGTGGACGGGCCTGAATTTGTTTATGTAAATTCATTTTGTAATGGCGCCAACGCAACCGCGACGGCACAGCGCCAATTATACGTTGCTAACAGGGCTTATATGCCAATTCTGCGATTCAAGCGGTCATCCAGATCAAGCTCGCCATTCGACCGGTGCGCCCATCACGCCGGTACGAAAAAAATTTCGACGACTCTGAGAAGGTACAGGCTTGCCCACCCTGCACTTGCGTCACGCCGACCGCTTGCAAGCGCATGCGCGCTAGCGCATAGATGTCTGCAAACCATCGATCACCCTGCCCCGGCACAAAAGCAGCAACAGCAGATGCGTCCCGCGCAATAAACTGGGCGCGTACCTCTGGGCCGACTTCGAATGCCTGTGGTCCAATAGCGGGGCCGAGCCAAGCAATCACCTCGCAAGCTTGGTCTAGTTGGTCGGCACGTCCTTGCTTCCCCGCACGCAAAGCCGTAATGGTGTTTTCAAGCACGCCCTCTACCAAGCCGCGCCAACCGGCATGCGCCGCGCCCACGCCTTTGCCATCCGATCGGCAAAACAACACTGGCAAACAATCTGCGGTCATCACCACGCACACTTCACCTGGAGTGAAACTCACCGCGGCATCTGCTTTGGGTATTGCAGCATTTGCCAAGCTCGCACCCCCGCACGTTGCCAATGGCAGCGTCACCACGTCCGTGCCATGCACTTGCTCTAACCACACAGGCTCCTTGGGTAGATTAGCCTGGCTTTGACGCAATCGCATGCGATTGGCCGCCACCAATTGCGCATCATCTCCAACATGCAAAGCCAAATTGAGCGCATCGAATGGCGCCACACTCACACCACCCAGACGAGTCGTCACACAGGCCTGCACATTTTGTGGCACAAACCAATCCGGTCTTAGCAACGGCAGTGGAATCTGTTCTGGATGACTCATACGGCGTCCAGCGCCTGCAACAGCGCCGCCATATCAGCCGGCGGCGCGGCCTCCCAAGCCAGCGTTTCATGCGTAAGGGGATGTTGCAAACTGAGTCGACACGCATGGAGTGCCTGCCGCTCAAAAGCCGGCAAACCGGCAAATTGCCGACGGCCGCCATAGGTCGTATCGCCCACCAAGGGATGCCCTAGGCTCGCCATGTGGACGCGAATTTGATGGGTGCGCCCTGTCTCCAATTTGCATGAGACCAAGGTGCACGCTGCATAGGTTTTGAGCGGGGTGTAATGTGTAAGCGCAGGCCGGCCGTTTGAGACGACCGCCATACGTGTGCGCTGCCTTGGATCGCGTCCAATGGGTTCATCGACTGCGCCTGCATTTGCCAATCGGCCCTGTAAGAGCGCAAGGTATTCACGCGAAACAGTTCGTGCCTGCAATTGCCGCACCAAATCCGTCTGCGCCACTTCGGTGCGCGCCACCACCATTAAGCCGGATGTATCTTTATCAAGCCGATGCACAATACCTGCCCGTGGCAGGCTTCGCGCCGCTGGGTATCGATGCAACAAAGCATTAAGCAGGGTGCCAGACCAATTGCCGCTACCCGGATGCACCACCAAGCCGACAGGCTTGTTAATCACCAAAATACAGTCGTCTTCGTACACCACATCAAGCGCAATATCTTCGGCCTGCTGCGCAAGCTGCTCAACCGAAGCAGCCTCACTCACCAAAACCTGCTCGCCGCCTAAAACTCTTTGTTTCACATCGCTAGCCGGCTTTCCATCTAGCAGAACGCGTCCGTCTCGAATCCAGTCTTGCAAGCGAGAGCGCGAATGTTGGGGCAAAAGTCTAGCCAACGCCGCATCCAGTCGATTGCCAGCTTCAGACATCGGCATGGACGCCTCAAGCACCGCCGGCATTGGCAAAACAGCGCTTGAAAGCTCGTCATCGGCCATCTCCACATCGGCCTCATCAAGACCAACGTCGGACAGCGCCGCTTCGGCGCTATAATCTGGAAATTCTGACTGCACCTCACCATTGGGTGGGGAGTTCACTTTTCGGGGTTTTTTCATGATGCGAAGTGTAGCGATTCTGCGCCATACCGTTCTAATTCTCTTTGTGGGGTTGCTGGCGGCATGTGCTGGCACAGTAGAAGAAGATCGTACCCGCAATTGGACGGCCGACAAACTTTACCAAGAAGCCAAATCAGAAATGGCCAGCGGCTCTTGGGAAGAGGCGATTAAGCTCTACGAAAAGCTGGAAGCGCGCTACCCCTACGGGCGTTATGCTCAGCAGGCACAAATTGAAGTGGCCTATGCCTACTACAAGAGTGGCGAAGCTGCGTCAGCCATTGCCGCTTGCGACCGCTTTATTCGCCTGCACCCAAACCATCCGAGCGTCGATTACGTTTACTACCTCAAGGGCTTGGTTAACTTTAATGAAGACCTCGGCCTAATGGGCACGATCTCTGACCAAGACCCCACCGAGCGCGACTCTAAAGCGGCACGCGATTCCTACGAATCGTTCCGCGACTTGGTGACGCGTTTCCCGAACAGCAAATACACACCTGATGCTAGCCAACGCATGGCCTACCTGGTGAATGCACTCGCCTCAAACGAAGTACACGTGGCGCGCTATTACCTAAAACGTGGCGCCTATGTGGCTGCGGCCAACCGCGCACAATATGCGGTTAAAACTTTCCCCAATGCGCCCGCCATTGAAGAAGGCCTGTTTATTCTGGTTAAGTCCTACGACGCAATGGGCATGAACGACCTGCGTGATGATGCCGAGCGCGTGATGAAGAAGAACTTTCCCAATTCTGTGTATTACACACGTGGGCTTGACCGCCAAACGCCCTGGTGGCGTCTCTGGTAATTCTCAAATCATTTTTGAGCAATCCCAATCTTGGTTTTACGTCGTGCCGCCATCTTTGGCGGCACGCGCATTTTTACGCTGCGTTTCTTAACGTGCGCATTTTTTGCGCAAGATCGCTACGCACCATAATGCATTTAGCGTATTGCTCTACGCCTTTGCTCAAGTAGTATCTAGTCAGTCACCGACTACGCGTTACCACGCTCTAAGGACTGAGACATGCTAACTGACAAAGAAGCAACTTCGCTCGGCCTCGCCCTCGACGCCCTGATTAGCGAGCGCGGCTTAGGGGCCATATCAAAGAAGGACTACGAATTATTAGTCTTTCACCACCTTGCCAATTCACAAGCATTGCAAGCGAGCGGCAATTACGCTTTGGCAAACACGCTCAAGGTCACCGAAACCAAAATCAAATCGCTGCGTCTCGAATCATCTATTCGCCACATGCCGGCAAATCACAAAGCTGTGCTGGGTAGCATCGTGCAGCGCATTATTGATGAAATGCACAAACCGGATTTCACCGGTGGCGTGGTTTCCATTACGCTTGAGAACCCGATTGATCGCCGTGAGTTTGAGCACGCGGTGAAAATGGCCAAGCATTCTGTCGAATACGGCATCAATCGTGAGATTCTCAAAATTGATGCACTGGCGCTATTTGAAATTATTCTGGCCAACGTTGAGCAGCCTGAAGCTCGCTTTAAAGAAATTGTGCAAGCCTGCATCAAAACCAAAGCCAAGCAGCAAGATGTACTGGATAAGTCGCTAACTTTCCGCCAGAAGATCAACAAACTCGGCGAAGAACTTTCCTCGAATGAGGGGGCCGTTTCACTGTTAGCCGCAGCCGCTGGCTTGCTTTAGCAGTTTCTTTGCCAACAACCCCACGTGCTGGAGCGTAAGCCATGCAACTTTACCTGATTCTGTTTTCGATATTGATCGCGCTCTTTCTGCTTTATGTTGCGAGCCGCCCTAATCATTTTCGGGTCGAACGATCAATCACCATCCAAGCTGCACCTGAAAAAATCTTTCCTTTGATTAATGATTTTCATCGTTGGGAACCGTGGTCACCTTGGGAAAAAGTAGATCCACAAGTTCGACGCACCTACAGCGGAAGCCAAGAAGGTAAAGGTGCGGTTTATGAATGGCATGGCAACAATAAAATTGGCCAAGGCCGCATGGAAATCATCGACTCCAGGCCCTTCAGCACAGTGGTGATCAAGATCGATTTCATCTCACCCTTTGCTGCCCATAACACCGTTGAGTTCACATTGCAGACACGAGGTACTCAAACCCTACTCACGCAAGCCATGTACGGGCCCAGTACATTCCCATCAAAATTGATGGGAATGATTTGCAGTATGGACAAAATGATTGGGACAAAATACGAAGAAGGATTGGCAAGCCTCAAAACCCTTGCAGAACAGGCGGTTTGAACTTCCCTGTTTTTTGCTGAAAAACCATGATGCTGGCACGACTACTTAGCAGACTTAAATCGTCCTCGCAAAATTGATGTGTCGACATATGCTGAAACGTGGGTGGTGACATTTTGCTTAATTGATTTCACCCGCGCATGCATTCGAGACCAACATCATGGAGGCACGAACATGAATTCCACAAAAATTGTTGCAGTTGCGCTGATCATCGCCGGTATTCTTGGGCTGTCGTATGGCAGCTTCACTTATACAAAGGACACTTCAGCCGTCAAACTCGGCCCAGTCGAATTAACTGTTAAAGAGAAAGAAACGGTTAACGTTCCCATGTGGGCTGGAATTGGCGCCATTGTTGCGGGCGGTCTGCTGTTTGTGTTTGGCGCAAAGGGCCGATGACGGGTTCCATGTAATGTTTGTCTTAACACACGCTGCTGGAACATCCCTCAGCGTGTGTCGTTCATATTTGCCCATCAATCTACGCGCTGTTGCCAATCAGCAATCGATGCGCATTCAAATCGATCACCATTTAAAGCGCGCAGACTAATTCCAGAAAGGTAATGTGCGCGAAGCTGCTCAGTTCACATCAACTGCGCTAGACTCAGCGCATGAGTCCACTCAGCGCCTTCATGCCAGCCCTTTTCGTACTGCTTTGGAGTACGGGCTTTATTGGCGCACGGTATGGTTTGCCGCATGCTGAGCCGCTCTCATTTTTAGCGGTACGCTACGCCTGCGTAGTTGTACTCATGCTTCCCGTGGCATTCATTACGCGCGCGCCATGGCCACAAGATAAACGCAGCCTGTTTCACATTGCCAACTCAGGCTTGCTGGTACATGGCGTTTATTTGGGCGGCGTTTTTTTCGCCATTAAAAATGGACTACCCGCTGGCGCCACCGCGCTCATCGTTGGCCTGCAACCCGTCATTACCGCTGCTTGTGCGGGTTGGCTATTGCATGAGCGCACCACCTCTCGTCAGTGGCTCGGTGTGGCCTGCGGCCTGTGTGGGGTTGCCTTAGTCTTGAGCGGGAAACTACATAGCAGCCTACCTGGCCTAGCCGATGGAGCACAGCCACTTTTGCCAATGCTACTGCCAGCCGTTGTTGCCTTGCTTGGCATTACTTTTGGCACGCTGTACCAAAAACGATATTGCCCCGGATTTGAACTTCGTACCGGCGCAATTATTCAATTTATTCCAGCCTGCCTTGCAACAAGCCTAGTCGTGCTCTTAACCGACAGCTGGCACATCGACTGGATGGGCGAATTTGTTTTTGCACTCGGTTGGCAGGTTGTTGTGTTGTCATTCGGCGCGATCACCCTACTCAACCTGCTCATACGCCGTGGCAGCGCTGTCTCTGTTGCCAGCTTGTTTTACCTTACCCCTGTGGTCACCGCCCTAATCGCCTGGGCCATGTTTGGCGAACAGCTCGCCCCACTACAAATGCTCGGCATGGGCATCGCCGTGTTCGGCGTGTGGTTGGCGCGTGCGCAATAAAAAAAGCCGCTCAATAGAGCGGCTTTTTTGCCAATGCTATTTGAAGCCAAATTAATACTTATTCAACTTCTTCAATCCACGCCATTTGAATCGCCTCAAGCACTTTTTCGCCGCAGCGATTTTGGTCGTCATCAAATCCAGGCAAGGCCATAACCCAGTTCATCAGATCCACGAAGTTAATGCGTTTAGGGTCGACGTCAGGGTGCGCTTCGCTCAGCTCAATGGCAATATCAGTTACGTCTGTCCACTTCATTAGTGTTTTCCTTCTTTTGCCATATTGATGGTGTATTTAGGAATCTCAATCACTAATGGTGTGCTGCCCACCAGCACCTGACAAGACAGCCGTGATTGAGGTTCTAAGCCCCACGCCTTGTCGAGCAAGTCTTCTTCTGTTTCTTCAGCCGCTTCTAAAGAATTAAAGCCTTCACGCACAATGACGTGGCATGTTGTACAAGCACATGATTTTTCGCAGGCATGCTCAATATCAACGCCGTTTTGCAGCATGCTGTCGCAAAGCGATGTACCTGGGTCCGCTTCGATCACGGTGCCTTCTGGGCAGAGCTCTTCGTGCGGGAGAATAATGATTTGTGTCATGTTGCCGATTTGCTAAAAGTAATGGTGTCGACACGTTGGCCTGCTAAGGCGCGTCGCACGCTCTGATCCATGCGGCGCGCCGCAAATTCTGTGGTGTCGCGATTCAATTGTTCGACCGCTTCTTTAATCGCACGATGATCTTCACCGGCCATTTTGGCTCGAACGTTTTGCATTGTTTGTTCAATTGCCGCACGTTCTTCCGCATTCAACAAGGCACTATCTACATCAAGTGCAGCTTGCACAGCTTCTAGCCCGCGCTGTGCTTCAACTCGTTGCTCGGACAAGGCACGTGCTTGCATATCGGCATTGGCAAAATCAAAGCCGGATTGCAGCATATTGGCAATTTCATCGTCGCTCAAGCCGTAGCTGGGCTTCACTTGCACTTGTGCTTCAACACCCGAGGTCATTTCACGCGCCGAGACGGACAATAGGCCATCTGCGTCGACTTGGAAGGTCACGCGAATACGCGCCGCACCCGCCACCATGGGCGGAATTCCGCGCAATTCAAATCGCGCAAGCGAACGACAATCACTCACCAACTCGCGCTCACCTTGCACCACATGGAAGGCCATCGCGGTTTGGCCGTCTTTGAAGGTGGTGAATTCTTGCGCTCGCGCAATAGGAATGGTGGAGTTACGCGGGATGACCTTTTCAACAAGGCCACCCATGGTTTCGAGGCCGAGTGAAAGCGGAATCACATCAAGCAACAACCAGTCTTCATCGGCCATACGGTTGCCTGCCAGCGCGTTCGCTTGAATCGCTGCGCCAATGGCTACAACCTTGTCTGGATCTAGATTGGTGAGCGGTGTTTGCCCAAAAAACTCGCCCACTGCACGTTGCACATGCGGCATGCGTGTTGCGCCCCCCACCATCACCACACCCTTAACATCTTCGGGCTGTAAACCTGCATCACGCAACGCCTTACGCACCGGCGCTAATGTTTTTGCAACTAAGTGTTTGGTGGTATCGGCAAAGGTATCGCGGCTTAAGGTGAGATCGACTACTTGTTCTGTTGATAAGGTCATCACCACGCGTGCTTCATCATGGCCGGTGAGATGCTCTTTCATCTCACGTGCCTTAAGCAACATACGGCGCGAATCTTTTGCGCTAGGGAAACGAATATTGGCGGTGTCGAGCATCCAGCAATAAGCGCGCTGATCAAAATCATCGCCACCTAAGGCCGCGTCACCACTGGTTGCCAATACTTCAAACACGCCACGCGACAATTTGAGCACGGAGAAGTCAAACGTACCGCCGCCGAGGTCATACACGGCATACACGCCTTCTGCTGCATTATCTAAGCCGTAGGCAATGGCTGCGGCGGTTGGCTCGTTGAGCAAACGGAAAACATTGATGCCCGCCAAGCGCGCGGCGTCTTTAGTTGCTTGACGTTGTGCGTCATCAAAATACGCCGGTACGGTAATCACCGCACCTGTGAGCTCGCCGCCTAAGCTGGCTTCAGCGCGATCACGCAATACGCGCAGAATCTCGGCAGAGACTTCAACCGGGCTACGCACGCCTTGCACCGTACGCAAGCGCACCATACCTTCACTGTCGACAAAGTCGTAGGGCATGGTTTCGACGTGGGTCACATCGCGCAAACCACGACCCATAAAACGTTTGACGGAAACGATACAGTTGCGAGGGTCAGATGCTTGCGCCGGTTGCGCGTCATAGCCGACATCGACGCCACCATCAGGCTTGTAGTAAACAATGGAAGGGAGCAAGGCTCGACCTTCTAGATCATTCAACACCACCGGCATGCTGTTGCGCACAGTGGCAACCAGTGAATTGGTGGTGCCCAAATCAATACCCACTGCGAGCCGGTGTTGGTGTGGCGCAGTGGATTCGCCGGGTTCAGAAATCTGCAGCAGTGCCATAGTGTTTTTTCATTTTTCGAGTCCCGATTTTCAATTTTGCCAATCTACCACGCCATTGTGGTGATCTTGATTGGCAAACCATCGGTTTGCAAAACATTAGGCCCTATCTTGGCTAACTTTCTAGTTCGATGAGTGCGTCATCAATTTCTTGCCGCAATTTATCGAGAAATAAAGCGCGACGTAAAACACCTGCTGCTGCCTCGCCATCCTGCTGTACATCTATGCACTCGGCCAGCTCGGCATGAATGGCATTCAAACTTTGGCGCAATCGCCGATGCAGGCCATCGAGCTCATCCATGTCGCGAGACGCACGTGCTTCCTCAACCGCCTCGCGCCACTCCATCTGCTCCATCAGAAACTCGGCTGGCATGGCAGTGTTGTTTTCCATGCCTGCATCAATGCCGTTCAGTTGAAGCCAGTACGCTGCGCGCAGCAAAGGCGCACGTAAGGTACGGTAGGCTTCATTCACGCGTGTTGCCCACTGCATGGACAACCGGCGTTCCTGATCGGATAGATGCGCAAAGCGGTCTGGATGAACCGCAGACTGGATCTCGCGATAGTTGCGTTCCAGCGTTTCGGTGTCCATCGCAAAGCCCGACTTCAGTCCAAACAGGGCGAAGTGGTTCTGGTTAAAGTCTGGCGTCAAACGTTAAAACTTTCGCCGCAACCGCACTCATTTTTAACGTTGGGGTTATTGAACTTAAAGCCTTCGTTCAAGCCCTCGCGTACAAAGTCGAGTTCGGTGCCATCAATATACGGCAGGCTCTTGGGGTCAACCATCACCTTGACGCCAAAGCTCTCAAACACCAGATCTTCAGCTTGCACGTCGTCCACAAACTCAAGCTTGTAGGCCATGCCAGAGCAGCCGGACGTGCGCACACCAAAGCGAATCCCCACGCCTTTGCCGCGCTTAGTCATGTAATTGCTAACGTGACGCGCTGCTTTTTCGGTCAGGGTGACAGCCATGATTAGGCTCCGTGCTTCTTCTTGTAGTCTGCCACTGCAGCCTTGATGGCGTCTTCCGCCAAAATGGAGCAGTGAATCTTAACTGGCGGCAGTGCAAGCTCTTCCGCGATCTGGGTGTTTTTAATATCCAGCGCTTGGTCAATGGTTTTACCCTTGACCCACTCGGTCACGAGTGAGCTCGACGCAATCGCAGAACCACAGCCGTAGGTTTTGAATTTAGCGTCTTCAATCACGCCTTCTTTGTTCACCTTCAACTGCAGCTTCATTACGTCGCCGCATGCAGGGGCACCCACCATGCCGGTGGCCACACCTTCTTCGTCTTTGCCAAACGAACCCACGTTACGCGGATTTTCGTAGTGATCCAGAACTTTGTCGCTATATGCCATGGTGTATCTCCTTACGACTACCAACTACGTGTTGCTGACTGCTCTTTTTAATATATCCGCCATTTAGCGGGGCGTTTGCCAAACTTGCATCAAGCTTGTAACTTAAATCTCAGTGTGCTGCCCACTGTACCGTGTTGAGATCGATGCCTTCTTGCACCATTTCCCACAACGGTGACAACTCGCGCAACTTCTCAACCTTGCTACGCAGCAGTTGCACGGTGTAGTCCACTTCTTCTTCTGTGGTGAAGCGGCCAATTGAGAAACGGATTGAGCTATGTGCCAATTCGTCGTTGCGTCCCAATGCGCGCAGCACATATGAAGGCTCCAAACTGGCTGAGGTACAAGCTGAGCCAGATGAAACCGCAATATCTTTCACCGCCATCAACAGCGACTCGCCTTCAACGTAGGCAAAGCTGATGTTGAGGTTATGCGGAACGCGATGCTCTAAATCGCCGTTCACAAACACTTCTTGCATGCCTTCAAAGCCTTTGAGCAGACGATCGCGCAGCGCAAGAATGCGTGTATTTTCTGCCGTCATTTCTTCGCGTGCAATGCGAAACGCCTCGCCCATGCCCACGATTTGATGCGTTGCCAATGTGCCAGAGCGCATGCCGCGCTCATGACCGCCACCATGCATTTGCGCTTCTAAACGTACGCGCGGTTTGCGGCGAACATACAAAGCACCGATGCCTTTAGGGCCATAGGTTTTGTGTGCAGAGAACGACATGAGATCAACTTTGAGCTTTGCCAAATCAATCTCAACTTTGCCCGTTGCTTGTGCTGCATCCACGTGGAAGATGATGCCCTTCTCACGACACAGTTCGCCCATTTGTTCGATGGGCTGCACGACGCCAATTTCGTTATTCACGTACATCACAGAAACGAGAATGGTGTCCGGACGCAACGCAGCGCGCAAGGCGTCTACGCTCACCAAACCATTGTCTTGCACGTCGAGATAGGTCACTTCAAAACCTTGACGCTCCAGCTCGCGCATCGTATCGAGCACAGCCTTATGTTCGGTCTTGACGGTAATGAGATGCTTGCCCTTGCCCGAATAAAAATTCGCAGCGCCTTTAATTGCCAAGTTGTTGGACTCGGTTGCACCCGAGGTCCATACAATTTCTTTAGCATCGGCATTCACCAATGCAGCCACTTGTTCGCGCGCTTCTTCAACCGCTTGCTCTGCATCCCAACCATAGGCATGGCTACGTGATGCTGGGTTGCCAAATTTCTCAACCAAGTACGGAATCATCTTGTCGGCCACACGCGGGTCGACAGGTGTGGTCGCGGAATAATCAAGATAAATCGGAAATTGCATCGACGACTTCGACATTACATCTCTCCACGAGCACAAAACATACACACAACATTCACTTAGGCAGCCAGCGTGCTACCGCCCACTGCTGCTAACTTGCGCAAACGCTCTACAGTTTCAATTAGCGCTTGTACAAAACGATCCATTTCCGCCAACGTTGTGGCGCGCCCAACACTCACGCGCACCGCACCTCGCGCCACATCTGCCGCCACGCCCATTGATAACAATGTGTGCGAGGGCTCAGGCTGTGCACTTGAGCAGGCCGAGCCACTTGCAACTGCAAAACCTGCTCGGTCTAACATGCCAACCAGCGTTTCACCATCTAGGTCCGGCACCGCAAAAAACGTGGTGTTGGGCAAGCGCGGCGCGCCACGGCTAAACACCGTTGCTGCCACACCACTGTTGTGCAACGCCTGTTCCAAATGGTCGCGCAACATTGTTTGGCGTGCAGACTCGGTCGTCATATCGGCCACCGCCAATTGGCAAGCCAACCCAAACCCAACAATGGCAGCCACGTTTTCAGTACCTGAACGCAAACCACGTTCTTGGCCGCCGCCCGCAATCTGGGGCTCACACTCTACCCGTTTATCGAGTACCAGTGCAGCCGCACCTTGCGGGCCATAAACCTTGTGCGACGACACGGTGAGTGCCGACACACCTAAATCCCTGAAGTTTACCGGGATCTTGCCTAAAGCTTGTACCGCATCGCAATGAAACCAAGCCCCCACGGCACGCGCCTGAGCAGCCATACTGCGTATGTCTTGCAATACGCCCGTTTCGTTGTTGGCCAGCATCACCGAAACCAAAGCTGACAAACGATTAGCACCTGCATCGACCAAACCCAGCACTTCCGCGTAACGGGCCGCATCGACCACACCCTCGCTATTCACTGCCAATTCTTGCAATTGCCAGCCTTGCTTTGCCAATTGCCGCGCCGGCTCGCGCACACAGGGATGTTCAATCGCAGAGACTGCCAGCAAGCCCTTAGGTAGGCGCGCCGCGGCACCCTTTAAAAATAAGTTGTTCGCTTCTGACCCGCCGCTGGTAAACACCACTTCGGTCGGGTGGGCACCCACTGCATCCGCCACTTGCTGCCGCGCTTCATCAACTGCCCGACGCGCTGCACGACCATATTCGTGGCGCGATGAGGCATTACCGCAACGCTCCAGCAACCAAGGCTGCATGGCTGTAAACACCCGCGCATCCAGCGATGTGGTGGCATTGTGATCGAGGTAGGCCGGGGCAAACATAGTGGTCTCGATTACGACAATGTCCGATTTACGTTTGCGATTTACTTAATCGCCGCAACAGCATCCATTCGAAGCTTACTGCGCTCGTCTTGCAGCACCGTAACACCTGAACTTGTCACAGCTTGCTTACGATTTTGCTGCTCAACCAAATCCTGCAATGTGACGGACTTGAGGTACTCGATCATGTGGCGATTGAG
>SBBQ01000018.1 GCA_005239635.1 Uliginosibacterium gangwonense | reverse complement strand
TATCAAGATATCGTGGCGCGCTTCTTGGGCGACAATCGACCGCTGCGTTTTGTTGAGTACGAAAAGCCTGGCTTACTCAAGCGTCTGTTCGGAGGGAGTAAGTAATGTCGCTGCTCTCTTTGCTGTTCGGCAGCAAACCTAAAACAGCCAATGTGGCCAAAGAACGCTTGCAGCTCATCATTGCACGCGAGCACGCCGGCGGCGGCACGCCCGATTTTTTACCGGCACTGCAACGTGACTTGATCGAAGTCATCTCACGCTACACCAAGGTCAATCCGGCTGACATTAAGGTGCAACTCGAAAAACAAGGCAACTACGAAGTTCTTGAAGTTAACATCGTACTGCCTGACGCTCGCTAAGAGCGTACTGAGGCCTGTCTCACTAGACAGGCCTCGTGTGTTGCTTGCGTTCGCATAGCAACCTCGCTTTGCCAATCATTGCATTTGCGGGAATTTTCTCCCGCTAATCACGCCTTGGCGACCATGCAAGCTGCGTAAGCTTGTCGCCATGCATTTATTCAAAGCCCTGCTCGCACAAGTTATTGGCTGGATCATCACGATCCTGGCCTTGCCGCTGGCGACCCCACCGATCACCAATCTTTGGCTGATTGCCATTCTGCAAGGGGCTTTTGCGGCAGGCGGCAGTATTTTGCTCAAGGCCGCACCTTGGTGGATGTGCCTGCACGCAGTATTTTCTTTGCTCTTGGTTTGCGCGCTCCACCTGAACTTACCGCCCATTCTCTGGCTTCTTGGCTTCGGCATTTTGTTGCTCTTGTTTTGGAATAGTTTTAGCTCTCGCGTGCCACTGTTTCTCACTAATCGCTCAACACTACGCACACTCATTCGTGTGCTGCCAAAAGAACAGCCGCTAAATTTAGTCGACTTGGGGTGCGGCACAGGAACCGTGCTGCGGCAGCTTGCTCGCCGCTTTCCTGACGGACAGTTTTACGGTATTGAAAACGCCCCGCTCACTTGCATGATTGGCAAATGGCTGTGCCGTGCGCTACCGAATTGCCACGTTACACGCGGCGACATGTGGGAACACGATTTATCGGTCTACAACGTGGTGTACTGCTTCCTTTCGCCCGTTCCCATGCCAGATATTGGTAAAAAAGCAGCGCGCGAATTAACGCCCGATGCACTGCTGATTAGTAACAGCTTTGCCATCCCTTACACCGAGCCGCTGCGCGAAATTGAAGCAACCCGTCGCTCGCGCGCACTGTACCTCTACCAACGTAATAATTTATTAGCCATGCGAGATAAGGGCGCCGAAATGAGGGCAAAACGCCCCGCTATTTCTCGTATGCGCACACACTCGAAACACGCATCATAGGCACTACAGGAGGACGCGTTCATGGCTGAAATCATTTGTGTGATTGGCAATAAGGGTGGCACCGGAAAAACCACAATGTCGCATATGCTGTGCCAAGGCTTAGGCCTACTCGGGCAGCATTCCGTTTGCGTGCTGACCGACACCACGCGCGAGCCACTTAACCCTGAGGGCCGCCGCTACCTCACCGCAGATGCACGGACGCCCGAAGCCCTAGGTAAAGTTGTCGACAAAATTCGTAGTCTGAACAAATGGATTGGCGTCATTGATGGTGGCGGCAACCGCACTGAGATGGACCGCCGGCTGTACAGCATCGCCGATATCGTGCTGCTGCCCTTCCGCGACTCGCACGAAGACATTCGTACCGTCATTAACGACCTAGAAATGTTTCCACGCGCATGGGCAATTCCTTCGCAATGGCCAACCAACCCATGGCAACAAGAGGCTGCGCGAAAAACGATTGATCAACTGCTGGGCGATTACAAGCATAGAATTTTGGCACCCAACTATGCGCTATCCGCCAGCAAGTTGTTACTCCAGAGAGACATTCCAGACTCTTTGCCAACTGCGCTGGGCGGCGCTTCACGTCGCATCGCGAGCCAAGTATTAGACCTACTGAGTATTGACCACGAAGCCGTTGCCGTCGAAGACGACATGGATACGGCACTCGAGCGCGAACCGGCCTACGCACAAAACACCACGGCGATCCATTATTGATCGCCAGTCCTTACCCGCTGTTTTGCCAATAAAAAAGGCCGCTCACCCGGCCTTTTTTATTGTGCGCACCCACCTATAGCAAGACACCATCTCGCTGCAATACCAGCAGCACCTGCGAGCGGTTGCTCACCTTTAGCGCCCTAAATATGGCAGATGTGTGCACTTTAACCGTGCCTTCAGATAAACCCAATCGTTCAGCCACTTCGCGATTAGATGCACCTTGAGCGAGCAGCTCAAGTACACGTACTTGGGCTTTAGACAAAGAATAAGCCTGCGAAGGATCTATCTTGCGCTTGCCTGTAACGCGCGGCATCTGAGCAGGTTTCGGCGGCTCTTCCTGTGGTGTATACAAGCCCCCCGTCATAACGACCTGCACAGCTTCAAGCAAGGTCTCGCCAGGACTAGTCTTACAAACAAAGCCCGCAGCACCTTGCCGCATAGCTCGAGTAACCGTAGGGTTGTCGCACAAGCCAGACACCACAATCACGGGCAAACTTGGAAATTCTTTTCGAATCAACGACAACAATGAAAAACCATTCATGCCAGGCAGCATGAGATCAAGCACCATAAGGTCGTATTCTGGGTCATTGCGTAAAGCATCGAGTGCTGCCGAAGCTTCGGAAACCTCATGCACAACGGTTTCTTCGCCCAGTCTGCGCAGCACTTGCGCCATACCTTCCCGCACCAGAATATGGTCTTCTACCAGTAACAGACGCATTGCGCGGGATCCCTCTTTAGAGTCGTAAAACGACGAAGGCCATTATTCTGCTCGGATTAATAACATGCCTACATCATTTTTTCAACCATTGCGGTACTTATGGTCTATTCACTTAGACTAGCTTATAGTTTTAATATGCTGGGTTATCGCGTCTAATCAATAACTAGAATCCACGCGGCAGCATCGCAGAAACTCTACAGACCTTTCTTTTTGTTTTTGTGGCGGACCCATGATGAAGATTCTTCTGGTTGATGATCATCCTCTGATTCGCGAAGCGTTGCATCATGTACTTCAACAACTAGCCGATCAGGTTGAACTACTCGATGCGAGTTCCGGCGAATCAGCACTCGACATTGTTGAGCAGCACCCAGACCTCGATTTGGTTCTTCTTGATCTTGGCTTACCTGGCATGGGCGGCAGCGGCACGTTGAATTCACTTTCACGCTCCCACCCGCAACTGCCCGTCGTCGTCTTATCTGCAACAGATGACCCCGAGGTCGTGACACACGCTCTTGAACGAGGCGCCATGGGCTATATCCCGAAAAGCTCCGGCAAAGACATTATGCTTTCGGCATTGCGACTAGTGATGTCGGGTGGCATATACGTGCCGCAACAGGCGTTGCAGCACAGCCCAATAGACCGCCCGCGCGATGGCATGCGTCGCGTTACGCCGCACGACCTCGGCTTAACCGAGCGTCAGGCCGATGTGCTTGCACTGATGGTGCAAGGCAAACCGAACAAGCAAATTTGCCGTGAATTGAATTTGGCTGAAGGCACGGTCAAAGTTCATGTGACCGGCATTTTACGTGCGCTGAATGCCAGCAATCGTACTCAAGCAGTTGTGGCAGCAGGAAGGCTCGGCCTAGACTTACCGCCCGGCGCCCCACGCAAATAAGTCGTGCGCCATTTGGCACACTGCAATTGCAACAGACGACCGCCTTAGCCCCGATCTAACCAGCGATTCATCTGCCGTCGATCCTTTTTGGTCGGACGCCCCTGGATTTCTTGTGCGGGTTCTCGCTGCAATTTGCGCATTGCGCGACGATGCTCGCGCGCTTCAACGCTCTCTACAGTTTCAACGTAAAGCGACAAGGCCCGTGCCGTTGAACCGCGTTTCTCTGCAAGATCTTTCACCAGCAAATGACGCGTATCGTCGTGCAACACCAACTCCACGCGATCATTCACTTTCACCAAGTGCGAGGGCTTAATTTGCAATCCATTGATGCGCACATGGCCCGCAACAACTGCGTCTGTCGCCGCCGTACGGTGCTTAAAAAAGCGTGCGGCCCATAGCCATTTATCGACGCGCACGCCCGTTTGCAATTCGGTCATGGTTGCGGCACGCGCTCCCTTGCAAACAAATCCGCCACCTTTTCGCGTTCGCGAATTTGAAAAACATGTTTACCGTGGACCAACACTTCAGCGGCACGTGGGCGTGTGTTGTAGTTCGAGCTCATCGTCATACCGTATGCGCCAGCGCTACGAATTGCCAATAGGTCGCCCTCTTCAAGCACTAAGAGGCGATCATGTCCTAGGAAATCACCACTTTCACAAATGGGGCCAACAATTTCATACGAGGCTGTAGCGCCTGCACGCGGCGTAACGGCATCAATGTCATGCCACGCGTCGTAAAGTGCCGGTCTTGCCAAGTCGTTCATGGCTGCGTCTACAACCGCAAAGCTTTTCTCTTCACCCGGCTTCAAATACTCAATGCGCGTGAGCAATACGCCTGCATTACCTACCAATGAACGCCCCGGTTCAAACAGCAATTTTTCTTTACGACCCGCCATCACTTTTAACAAGGGGCCCAGATAGTCGGCATATGTTGGTGGCGTTTCATCGCGATAGCGAATACCTAAGCCCCCTCCCAAATCGATGTGCGATAACGTGATGCCATCTGCGTTGAGCTGCTCAACCAGATTCAGCACCTTCTGTGCCGCTTCGGCCAAGGGTGCCGGGTCAAGCAATTGAGATCCGATATGACACGCCACACCACGAATCTCTAGGCCTTTTAGGCTGGCTGCGTGTTGATACAGCTCGCGTGCTTGCGCAATCGCCACGCCAAACTTATTGCACTTTAAGCCGGTCGAAATATACGGATGCGTTTTGGGGTCGACGTCTGGGTTTACGCGCAGTGCAATTGGCGCTCGTTTGTTCAATGACAATGCCACTTCAGATAGACGATCTAACTCTGCTGCAGATTCAACGTTAAAGCAGAAGATCCCTGTGGCAATAGCGTCACGCATTTCTTGGCGCGTTTTACCAACGCCTGAAAATACAACTTTAGATGCATCGCCACCGGCCGCAATAACGCGCGCCAATTCACCACCTGAAACGATATCGAAACCGGCACCCAGTTTGGCAAAAACGGACAATAGGCCGATGTTTGAATTTGCCTTCACTGCGTAACAAACCATGGCGTCTCGCCCTGCCAATGCTTGCTGATAGCCGCGAAACGCAGAGGCCATCGCAGCTTCTGAATAGACATAGCACGGGGTTTGAAATTGCTCGGCAATTTCTTGCAGTGGCACATCTTCTACATGCAGCGTTGTTGCGCCCGTACCTGCTACGGATTTGAGTTCAAAATGATTCATGTTTGGTCACTATTGGCAAAATCTGCTCGTATCAAGTACGGGCGACTTATTGAGGTTTGGTACCATCTTGAAATGGCGTTAAGTCGATTTTCCCGACTGGTTATTGTTCGGCGGTAACTCGAGCGCACCCTTTGTGCCACAACCCGACACCAACAAAGCACCGGCGGCGAGTAAGATGCTTAAGATTTTCTTGGTCATAGTGTTTCGCTCGAAGTCTCGTTTGAATGTGCGAATCTAGCAGAAAGATCCATCATGAATGACAAATTGGCCGAAGCCGAATTTTTAGAACAATCCGAACGCATGATGGCGCGTATCGAACAAGCCCTCGATGATTCCTCTGAGGACTTCGACTGGGAAATCCAGCCGGGCGGCGTGATTGAAATCACCTGTGACGATGACAGCAAAGTGATTATCAATCGCCATACTGCCGCACGTGAAATCTGGATTGCGGCTCGCTCTGGCGGCTTTCACTATCGTTTTGACGCCACACAAGCACTGTGGCTCAACACCCGTGACGGTGAAGAATTATTTACTGCGCTCAATCGTGTTCTTACGCTGCAACAAGGCTCGCCCGTCAATTTGTCCTAACTGCCGCAAGCTCCGCCGCATTTTAATATCGGCATGTTCATCCCATGTCCGCCACTACGGACGCTGCGGCACCGCCTGCACCGGCGGCAACGCTGGGGTCGGCGCACCACGTTCATGCTGGGTAAACGGCGCTTCCATGTTAATAACCGGCTCCGGCGGGGGCACATTTTCTTTGTACATTAAATCTCCGCGCCCCTGAGCTTCACCACCTGCTCTTGCTTCTATCGCAACCAAACCATCCGGCACAACCAACTGCGCTTCTGGAATACCTTTGAGCGCCTGCCCCATGTAGTTGATCCAGATTGGCAATGCGGCAGCACCTCCCGTTTCACCAGAGCCTAATTTGCGCGGCTGATCAAAACCCATCCACGTAATCGTCACCAGTTTCGGCTGGTAGCCACAAAACCACGCATCAACATAATCATTGGTCGTACCCGTTTTACCGGCTAAATCACTACGCTTGAGCGACATCGCTTTGGCCGCTGTGCCGTAACGAACCACGTCTTGCAGCATGGTATTCATCAAATACGCATTTCGCGGATCAATGATGCGTCGAGACGGATCGCCAGCGGGTGTCGGGCTAAACTTTGCGAGCACTCGGCCATTTTCGTCCGTAATTTCTTTGACGACATAAGGCTGAATTCGGAAACCGCCATTGGCAAATACCGCGTAAGCACTGGCCATTTGCCAAGGCGTTGCGGAGCCTGCCCCAAGTGCCATGGTGAGGTAGGGTGGATGCTTTTCTGGGTCAAACCCAAATCGACTGGCGTAGTCCTGTGCGTAACGCGTGCCGATCCCCATCAATATTCTGATTGACACCATGTTCTTTGATTTTGCCAATGCGGTACGCATGGTAATGGGACCATCGTACTTACCATCGTAGTTTTTGGGCTCCCACGCCTGCCCGCCGGTTTGTTCTGCGGACACGCTAAAGGGCGAGTCATCAATCACACTTGATGGACTGAAGCCTTTTTCCAGTGCAGCAGAATAAATAAACGGTTTAAAGCTAGAACCCGGCTGACGCCACGCTTGGGTCACATGGTTGAACTTGTTGCGATTGAAATCAAAGCCGCCAACTAGCGCTTTTATCGCGCCCGTTTGCGGGTCGAGCGATACCAGCGCCGCCTCTACTTCGGGCAGCTGCACAATTTGCCAATTGCTCTTTAACTGCATCAACCGAATGACGGCGCCACGACGAAGACGTCGATTTGCAGGAGCTTTTTCTTCCAGCATGGCTTTAGCAAAGCGCAGGTTGTCACCCGTTACCGTGACCACCACACCGCCCCTCAAATAGGCTTTCACTTTGGTCGCATCTGCTTCAAGCACCAGGCCTGTTCGCAGCTCGCCCGCATCTGGGTGGTCTTGAGCCAGATCCTCCAGTCCTTCGTCGTCATCACCCGCAATGTCCGACATGTCCACATACGCCTCAGCGCCACGGTAGGGATGCCGACGGTCGTAGTCCAACACACCTTGACGAAGCGCTTGATAGGCCGCTTCCTGATCCGCACGCGAAATCGTGGTCACGACTTTCAGGCCACTAGTGTAGGCAGCGTCACCATACTGCTCTACCGCCAACTGCCGCGCCATTTCTGAAACATAGGCAGCGGGTAGCGACATCGAACGATTATTCAGGCTGACATGCAACGTTTCTTTCAGCGCAGCTTGAAACTGCACATCGGTAATCCCCCCCGTTTCATGCATGCGCCGTAACACATACTGCTGTCGCAGTTTGGCGCGCTGCGGATTGACCACCGGGTTATACAGCGACGGCGCTTTTGGCAAACCAGCCAACATGGCGCTCTCTGCCACGCTAAGGTCTTTCAGATTCTTGCCGAAATAGGTTTGTGCAGCTGAGGCGAATCCATAGGCACGCTCACCCAGGTAAATCTGATTGATGTAAAGCGTGAGAATTTCATCTTTACTGAGGTTATTTTCGATTTTAAAGGCAAGCAGGGCCTCATATACTTTGCGGCTCAAGGTCTTCTCTCGGGAAAGAAAGAAGTTTCGTGCCACCTGCATGGTGATGGTGCTGGCCCCTTGGCGCTTGCCGCCCGTGACCAAATTGGCCCAAGCAGCACGTACGACACCCGTGTAGTCGATACCTGAATGCTCATAAAAATGCTCGTCTTCTGCCGCCAAGATGGCTTTTTTCAAGGTAACAGGGACTTCGCCGATCGGCACCACAGAACGCCGTTCGTCGCCAAATTCGCCAATGAGGGCGCCGTCTGAAGTAAAAACCCGAAGCGGAATTTTCGGGTGGTAGTCAGTAATCGCATTGAGATCGGGTAGCTGCGGATAAGCCAGCAGCAGCACGATTGCAGCAATAGCAAGGACCATGAGCGGGATGCCCAGTAGTAGCGCAGAGAGGGCAATCAGCCAGCGTTTTGTAGGAGTCAAGATGCAGCACCGCTCGAAGCAGATAATGGAATGCGGATTATAAAGGGCTGAATTAGTGGCAACTAGTGCCGATATTTAGCTTTACAGCCCTTGCAGGGTATTGTTAGCATCTTAGAATTCGTATTGCATTTCTTTCGCATCCACCTGAAAAATAGGAAATTTCTTGGCCATCGACCTCTCCTTTTTATCCCGCAAGGCGCCTCCCCTGTTCGGGTTGGATGTGTCGTCTTCGTCGGTAAAGATGGTGGAACTGTCCGAAGTTTCCCCGGGCCAGTACCGCATCGAACGTTACGCCATTGAGGCGGTTCCCCGCGAATCCGTGGTGGATGGCAACATTGCCAATCTCGAGGCCGTGTCTGAGGCAGCCCGCCGCGCCTGGAAGCGCATGGCCACCTCCACCAAAATGGTGGCAATGGCCTTGCCGACCGCAGCTGTCATCACCAAAAAAATTATCGTCCCCGCCGGACAGCGTGAGCAAGATTTGGAAAACCTGGTTGAAACCGAAGCCAACCAGTACATTCCTTTCCAACTCGATGAAGTGAATTTGGACTTCCAGGTTTTGGGTGAAGCGCCCAACAACCCCGATGAAGTTGAGGTTCTAATCGCAGCTTCGCGCAAAGAAAAAGTTGAAGACCGCATCGCGGTAGCTGAAGCCGCTGGCCTACGTCCCATTGTGATGGACGTCGAGTCTTATGCGGCGCAGTCTGCTTTTGAACTGGTAAGTGCACCATTACCCAATCAAGCCCGCGATAAAATTGTGGCGCTCGTTGATGTGGGCGCCAACGCGATCAACGTACTGATCATGCGCAATGATCAAACCGTTTATTCACGTGAACAGGCCTTCGGCGGGTATCAACTCACGCAAGACATCATGCGCCATTACGGCATGGACGCTGACGAAGCCGAAACCGCCAAACGTACCGGCGCCCTGCCCGAAAATTACGAGAACGAATTGCTCCGCCCGTTTGTGGATAACTTAGCACTTGAAGTATCTCGCGCGCTACAGTTCTTCTTCACCTCCACGCAATACAACCAAGTGGACCATATCGTGATGGCCGGTGGTTGTTCTGTGATTCCCGGTCTCGACCAAGTCGTAGCAACCCGCACGCAAGTCGACACCATCATTGCCAATCCCTTTGCCAATATGGCACTAGCCGAACGGGTGCGCGCCAAGCAATTGGCTGCAGACGCTCCTTCGTTGCTTGTTGCCTGTGGTTTAGCCATGCGGAGGTTTGACGAGTGATTCGCATCAACCTTCTACCGTGGCGCGACGAACGTCGTGAGCAACGTCGCAAACAATTTCTTTCCCTGCTTGGCTTGGTTGGCGTGGCTGCGCTATTGCTTGGCATGCTTGTGCATGGCGTTTATGCCGAGCTACAAAACCGTCAAGATGAGAACAACCGTTTTCTGAAAGAAGAAAACGCCAAACTCGACAAAGAGATTGACGAAATTAAACGTCTGCGCGAACAAACGGAAGCGCTGCTGGCCCGTAAGCGCGTCATTGAATCGTTGCAAGGTAACCGTTCTGAGACCGTTCAAGTCTTTAATGATTTGATCAAACAAATGCCGGAAGGCGTTTACATCAAGTCAGCAAAAGAACAGGGCAACAAAATTACCTTGGTCGGTTACGCGCAGTCGAATGCACGCGTTTCAACGCTCATGCGTAACCTCGAAGCTTCGCCTAGCCTAGAACATCCGGACTTGGTCGAGATTAAGTCCGTCACACTCAATAATCGCCGCACAAATGAATTTACGCTAACGGTTATCGTTACGCGTGAATCGCCAGATGCCATTAAAGAAAAAGCGGCGGATGGGAACAAAAAAACGGGAGATAAGGCATGAATCTCACCCTCCCTGAGAGCCTAAGTTCATTCGACTTTCAAACGTTTGTCGATGATTTCCGCGGGTTGGACCCCAACCCAGGAAACTGGCCACTCGCACCGCGCATTGCTTCACTCATCGGTCTATTTGCACTCATTCTTCTAGCGTTTTGGTGGTTCGATTGGAGCGACCAATCCACTCAGCTCGCAGCTAAACAACAAGAAGAAGTTAGCCTAAAAGAAGAATTTTTGAATAAAAAAGGGCAAGCAATCAACCTGCCCGAGTACCGCAAGCAGCTTGCTGATATTGATCGCGCCTTTGGCGCCCTGTTAAAGCAGCTGCCCAATCGTTCAGAAATGGAAGCGCTGCTCATTGATATCAACCAGGCGGGCTTGGGTCGCGGTTTACAATTCGATCTTTTCAAGCCCGGCGCAGAAGTCATGAAAGACTTTTACGCCGAGATGCCCATCACCGTATCGCTTTCCGGCAGTTACCATGACCTTGGCGCTTTTGCCGCGGACGTTGCCAAACTGCCACGCATTGTGACGCTGAGCGACGTCAATTTAGACGGGTCAAAAGAAGGTGGTCTGCTCAAGATGGATGCCGTCGCAACCACCTATCGGTATCTTGATGATGAGGAAATGGCCAAAATGCGCAAGCAAAAGGCAGAAAAGGCGGCCAAGAAATGAAATCTTTGCGCCTCATCGTTCTGCCCTTGACCTTGCCGGTGTTGCTCACCGCCTGCGGTGACGAACACTCTGACATTAAGGCCTGGATGGCTGAGTCTTCCAAAGGACTCACCCCAAAAGTAAAGCCTTTACCGCAAATGAATGTGGTGAAGCCCGTGGAGTATGAAGGGATTGATTTGCTCGATCCTTTCGCCACGTCACGTATTGATCCCGTCAAGAAGAACGGCGGCCCGGGCACCGGTATTCAGCCCGACTTTAATCGCCGTCGCGAACCACTAGAGTCCTTCCCGCTTGAGTCGCTCAAGATGGTAGGGACCTTGCGTCAAATGAAATTGAACTATGCGCTCATCAAGGCCGACAGCAATGTACACCGGGTCAAGATTGGCAATTACATGGGCCAAAATTTCGGCATCATCACCAACATTTCTGACAACGAAGTGAAGCTCAAAGAACTGGTGCAAGACCCATCAGGTGAGTGGGTTGAGCGCGAAAGCACCTTACAGCTTCAACAGCAAGATCAGCAGCAGGAGACCAAAAAATGAAGTTAGCTCGGATCTCGTGGCAAACAACAGTCGCGTTTGCTTATGCCCTGGTTTCGCTCTTCCTGTGCTCCGTAGCAACAGCACAGACAAGCGGGAATGCCATTCAAAAAGTTCAGGTCTCCCAGCAAGCAGGACAGATCGTTATTCAGGTTGATATGGCGCAGCCCCTTGCTGCCGTACCCCCTAACTTTTCTGTCGCGAGCCCAGCCCGCATTGCCTTTGATTTTGCAGGTGCTAGCAATGGCACCGGCAAATCATCTGAGTTGGTCAATCTAGGTGCGCTCCGTAGCTTTAATGTTGCAGAAGCAGGCGAACGTACGCGCCTCGTTCTTAATCTTCTGAAAGCCGCCTCTTACGAGAGCAAGATTGATGGCAAGAGCCTGTTCATTACGCTGGTTCCGAGCCAACAAGATAGCGTTGCGGCGAATGCCCCAGTGTCTCGCTTTGCTGAAGTTAAGGCCGGTGGTAAGCATGAAGTCCGCAGCGTCAACTTCCGTCGCGGGAAAGATGGTGAAGGCCGTATCGTGGTCGATCTCGCTGACAGCAACACGGGTATCGACATTCGCCAGCAAGGTAAAAGGCTGGTCGTTGATTTCCTAGATGCCAGCATTGCAGACGCCCTACGTAAACGCATGGACGTAACGGACTTCGCGACGCCGGTTACCGCTGTTGATGTGGCTAGCAACGGGCCCAACGTACGCGTCACCATTACTCCGACGGGTCTGTGGGAACACAACGCTTACCAAAGCGATACGCAATTTATTCTTGAAGTGAAGAAGCTTGCGGTTGATCCAAACAAATTGGTGCAAGGTAGCAAACCTGGTTACCAGGGCGACAAGCTCTCGCTTAACTTCCAGAACATTGATGTACGTTCGGTACTCAATGTGATTGCCGACTTCACCAACAACAACATCATTACCAGCGACACCGTGAATGGCAATATCACCCTACGCTTGCAAGATGTTCCTTGGGATCAGGCGCTGGATATTATTCTGGACGCTAAGGGCTTGGATAAGCGCAAGAACGGCAACGTGATTTGGATCGCACCGCGTGACGAACTCGCTGCCAAAGAAAAAATGGCGCTTGAAACCAAGCAGCAAGTTGAAGAACTGGAACCCCTACACACAGAAGTGTTCCAACTCAACTATCACAAAGCAGATGTGATTTATAAAGCCCTAACCGAGAAAGAAGATAAGGGAAATAAATTCTTATCGAAGCGCGGCAGCGTGGTGATGGATGCCCGCAGCAACAAACTCATCGTGACAGACATTCCTGCACGGATTGAAGATATTCGCCGCTTGCTGGCCGAAATCGATATCGCAACTCGGCAAGTGGTAATTGAGGCGCGAATTGTTGAGGCACAAGATAACTTCGCGAAAAATCTAGGCGCACGTTTAGGTTTCCACACGCCGAGCGCTTTCGGCAAAAATGATAGCGGCAACCCTCAAGTGCGTTTCGGTGGTGGGCTTACTGACACAGGTTTCCATACCGGCCAGACCACTACGGACCCAAATTTCTTTAAAGATTCTTTAGGCGTCAACATGGCTGCGGCTGCCATCAATGGTCAACAAGCCGGCCAGTTCTCATTCATCCTAGCTAACAGCGGCGCAACGAGGTTTATTAACCTTGAATTGAGTGCTTTAGAACAGGACGGCAAAGGTAAAGTGATCTCCAGCCCGAAAGTCATGGCGGCCGACCAAACAGAAGCGCTGATTGAGCAGGGTGTGGAAATCCCTTACCAGCAAGCCACCAGTTCAGGCGCGACCAGTATCTCATTCCGCAAAGCCAACCTATCGCTCAAGGTGCGCCCGCAAATTACGCCGGATGGTCGCGTTAGCATGGCTTTGGACATCAACAAAGACAGTCCCAATACGCGTCTTTCAACGGGTGCCGGCGTTGCAATCGACACCAAACACGTTAAGACGGATGTTCTGGTAGAAAATGGCGGCACCGTCGTTATCGGTGGTATTTATCTGCAAGACGAAAGCAACATTCAAACACGCGTACCTGTATTAGGTGAGCTACCGGTTGTCGGCGCTCTGTTCCGCAACACCGAACAGAAAGATAACCGTACAGAATTGTTGATTTTCGTAACGCCACGCATTTTGTCTGATGCGCTGACATTGCGATAACGCTTTGCTTAAAGCCAAAAAGCCCGCTTAGGCGGGCTTTTTTATTGTTTCATCTTTATTTGCGATTTCCAGCATCTGCCTTGGTCGCGATACAATTCGCATGTGGATACCGCTGCAGATAACTTTCCTGATGCAAAACCGTTACCGCCAACCATTTTTTTGGTCGGCATGCCCGGTGCCGGCAAATCAACTGTCGGGCGATATGTTGCGCGTCGCTTAGGTAGAACATTTATCGACAGTGACCACGAAATTGAAGCGCGGACAGGGGTTTCGATTCCCACGATTTTTGAAATCGAAGGCGAAGCAGGTTTTCGCAAACGCGAAGCAGCGGTTCTAGAGGACCTCGCCACAGAACGCGGTAAAGTTGTGGCTACCGGCGGTGGCATTGTTCTAGCAGAGCAGAATCGGGCCCTGCTCCAACAACAAGGCTACGTCGTATATTTGTGCGTACCGCCCGATATACTTTTTGCGCGCACCCAACATGATCGCAATCGACCGTTATTGCAAGTTGCCGATCCACGTGCGCGCATCAATGAACTGTATGCCCAGCGCGATCCCTTGTATCGCCAAGTGGCGCACCTAATTTTATCTTGTGGTCGCGGTACGCCCATTGGCGTCGCTCGCCGCATTGAGAATGCACTAAAGAAAACATGCGTACCCTCCGCGTAGAACTCGGTGACCGTAGTTACCCCATTCATATCGGTGAAGGCTTGCTGGATCAGGCCCAATTGATCACGCCGCATTTGAAACAGAAGCGCGCAGTGATCGTGACCAACACGGTCGTTGCACCGCTCTATCTAAAGCGTCTTCAGGCCACGCTAACGGATGCCGACGTTGCCAATCAGGCGATTATTCTACCGGATGGCGAAGCCCACAAAGATGGTGTGTCGCTCAACCTGATTTACGATTTTCTGTTGCAGAACCGATGCGAACGCTCAACCACGCTTATTGCGTTGGGCGGTGGAGTCATGGGTGACCTCACCGGATTTGCTGCAGCAACCTATCAGCGCGGGATGCCCTTTATTCAAATTCCAACGACGCTGCTGTCACAAGTCGATTCTTCAGTCGGTGGCAAAACCGCAATCAACCACCCTCTGGGCAAAAACATGATCGGCGCGTTTTACCAGCCCAAACTAGTACTGGCCGACACCACCACACTGAACACATTGCCAGATCGAGAACTTTCTGCGGGCCTCGCAGAAGTGATCAAGTACGGATTGATTCGCGACCTGCCTTTCTTGGAATGGCTGGAGCAAAACATCGCGCAGCTACGTAGCCGCAACCCTGCTGCTTTGGCACATGCCATTGAAGTATCGTGCCGCAACAAAGCTGAAGTTGTCGCTGAAGATGAAACCGAAAGTGGCGTGCGGGCACATTTGAATTTGGGCCACACCTTTGGTCATGCCATCGAAACAGGCGAAGGCTACGGCGCTTGGTTGCATGGCGAAGCCGTTGCGATGGGCATGCGCATGGCGTGCGATCTTTCGCAACGTCGCGGTTGGTTAAACACGAACGATGTAGATCGCGCCTCGCAGCTTATGGCCCAGGCAGGGTTGCCACTGCAAGCGCCAAGCATGGGTGCAGATCGCTATCTAGAACTCATGGCGCACGACAAAAAAGTTGAAGCCGGTCGTTTGCGTTTAATTTTGCTGCGCGCTTTGGGTGACGCTGTCATTGATGCTGACTCAAGTGAAGCTGACATCCGCGCAAGCATTGAGCATTGTTGCCAAACCAACCACTAAACACGTGTGCTGAATGACGACACTCGCCGCCTACGCAGTTCGTGATGACAATTCCCGCGGACGCCAATACACCGAACCCGCGCCCGCTGCTCGAAGCGAATTTCAGCGTGATCGCGATCGCATTATTCACAGCACCGCGTTTCGCCGGCTCGAATACAAAACCCAGGTTTTCGTTAACCACGAAGGCGATTTGTTTCGCACGCGACTCACGCACAGCATCGAAGTTGCCCAAATTGCGCGCTCTATCGCACGCGCGTTGCAACTCAACGAAGACCTCGCTGAAGCCGTATCGCTCGCGCACGATTTAGGTCACACCCCCTTTGGTCACGCTGGCCAAGAAGCACTGAATGCCTGCATGAAAGACTACGGGGGCTTTGAGCACAATCTGCAAAGCCTGCGTACGGTTGAAGTGCTCGAAGAACGTTACGGCGCGTTTGATGGCCTCAATCTCACCTTTGAAACGCGCGAAGGCATTCTGAAACACTGCTCGCCCAGCAAAGCGCAAGAACTGGGAGAGCTTGGTGCGCGATTTCTAAATCGCACACAACCGTCGCTTGAGGCGCAGATTTGCAATCTGGCGGACGAAATCGCTTATAACAATCATGACATCGATGACGGTTTGCGTTCTGGCCTCATAACCGAAGAGCAATTGGCAAACATCCCTGCTTATGCAATGCACGAGCAGGCTGTTCGTGCGCAGTATCCAGACATTCGCGGTCGTCGTTTAGTGGGCGAGACCATTCGCCGCATGATCAATGCTCATGTAATTGATCTGATCAAAACATCAGAAGCGAATATCCTCACGCTCAATCCGCAATCGCTAGACGACATTCGCAACGCCGGAAAACCGTTAATTGGCTTTAGTCCTGAAATGCGCGAACAGTTGTTGGTGTTAAAACAGTTTTTACGCACGCACCTCTATCGCCACTATCAGGTGTTGCGCATGACCAACAAAGCGCGTCGCATCGTGGGCGATCTCTTTGGTGCTTTTATGGAAGAGCCCGCCCTTTTGCCGCCGCAGTACCAAGATATGGCTAAAGGCGGCAAGCCGCACTTGGCTGATGCATCCCAAGCCCGTGCCCGTGCAGTGGCTGACTACATCGCTGGCATGACCGACCGGTACGCCATGAAGGAACATCGCCGCCTTTTCGCCGTTGGCGAAATTTAAACTGAATCGCGCCAATTTTCGGCCCCCAGTTCTATCCAAACCCTAGCCAAGCAATTGGCAAATCAAGACTTTTGCCGCAGCACAGCATGCTTTACTAAGCGCGCCCCTCGCCCTGCACCATCCCCTTGAGCCAAAAGGAAAAAGCCGGTATAGTCCGTGGTCCGCCCGTGTGTCCTGAACACCGGCCGGCATGGATTTTTGTTGGTTATGCAGGCCGCTTTGAGCCCAGCAACCACCCTTGCTGCAGTCACGCACAAAAAGCGTCTTTTGATTGACTCTGTCAGCACAATAATCCGCGCCGCCTTGTTCTTGCCGATTGAGCTGCACGATTGCGTTGCCTTCAGCAATGCCATCTAGCCGACCGGAACACATCCGCAGATAAAAAGCCGGAGCGTCTCTGCCCCGGCTTTTTTTCCGGTCAGCGCAAGTCGAACTTGCTGCGTTACCGATGTCTGATGGCTGGATTGATAATTCGAATTACTCGGCAAGGCCTAGGCCTTGCTAGCAACAACAAGGTTTTTGCCATCCGTGGGCTGTGACACGGAGTATTTGATTAGTTTGAGGAAGCTTAAAGATGGGCCTACCGCAAAGTCAGGGTCTTTACGATCCGGCAAATGAGCGCGATGCATGTGGTGTTGGTTTCGTTGCCAATATCAAGAACAAGAAAAGCCACGCCACCATCGAGCAAGGTCTGCTCATTCTGAAAAACCTCGATCACCGTGGTGCAACCGGTTACGACCCGTTGCTGGGCGACGGCGCCGGCATTCTGATTCAGATTCCAGATGGTTTTTTGCGCGCCGAAGCAAGCAAGCTCGGCATTAAGCTTCCTGCTGAAGGCGAATACGCTTGTGGCATGGTGTTCCTGCCGCAGTCTGCAAACGGCCGTGCCGCTTGCGAATCCGTTGTTGCTCGCATCATCCACGAAGAAGGCCAACAATTCTTAGGTTGGCGTGATGTGCCGCGTGACAACAGTGGCCTGGCTGAAGCCGCGCGCGCTATTGAACCTGAAATGCGCCAAGTCTTTATCGCGCGCAGCAGCGACATCGCAGATCAAGACGCTTTCGAGCGCAAGCTATTTGTCATTCGCAAGCGCATTGAACATGCAGTGCGCGCACTCAAGCTAGCCGATGGTCAGCAGTTCTACATGCCGTCGCTGTCATCACGCACCATCAACTACAAGGGTATGTTGCTGGCAACGCAAGTGGGCGAGTACTACCTCGACTTGCAAGACGCGCGCATGGAATCAGCGCTAGCGCTGGTGCACCAACGTTTTTCAACCAACACCTTCCCGACTTGGGACCTGGCTCACCCCTTCCGTATGATCGCCCACAACGGTGAAATCAACACTGTTCGCGGCAACATCAATTGGATGGCCGCTCGTCAAAAGGCGATGCAGTCCAAATGGCTGGGCGAAGATCTGGACAAGCTGTGGCCGTTGATCGTTGAAGGTCAATCTGACTCCGCCTCGTTCGACAACGCACTCGAACTCTTGGTGATGGGCGGCTACTCGCTGACTCACGCCATGATGATGCTGATTCCCGAAGCATGGGCCGGCAATCCGCTGATGGACGAAGAGCGTCGCGCCTTCTACGAATTCCACGCTGCGTTGATGGAACCGTGGGACGGCCCCGCCGCCGTGGCCTTTACCGACGGTCGCCAAATTGGTGCCACGCTCGACCGTAACGGCCTGCGTCCGGCACGCTTCCTCGTCACCGATGATGACCTCGTGGTGATGGCGTCTGAAATGGGCGTTTTGCCAATCGAAGACAAGCGCATCATCAAAAAGTGGCGTTTGCAGCCGGGCAAAATGTTCCTGATCGACCTGCAACAAGGTCGCATCATTGACGACGTTGAACTCAAGCAAAGTTTGGCCGCTGAAGCGCCCTACCATCAGTGGGTAAATGAATCGCGCGCGTTCTTGTCTGAACTGCCGGATGCTGGCGGCAAGGTTGAACTAAAGGCTTCGTTGCTCGACGTGCAACAAGCGTTTGGTTACTCGCAAGAAGACCTCAAGTTCATTCTGCAACCGATGGCCAGCGCAGGCGAAGAAGCAACCGGCTCCATGGGTGCTGACGTTGCGCTGCCGGTGCTTTCTGACAAAAACAAGCAGCTTTACTACTACTTTAAGCAGCTGTTTGCGCAGGTTACCAACCCGCCGATCGACCCGATCCGCGAAGAAATCGTGATGTCGCTGACCTCATTCATTGGCCCCAAGCCCAATCTGTTGGGTATTGCCAATGATGATCCGGAAGACGGCCCGACCCCGCGCCTGGAAGTGACGCAACCCGTACTGACTAACGAAGATATGGCACGTCTGCGCGTGATCGACACGCTCACGCAAAACCGCTTCAAATCGTTGGTGCTCGACATTACTTACCCGGTAAGCGAAGGCGCCGCCGGATGCGAAGCCGCGATCGCGAAGATTCAAAAAGCGGCCGAGCAATCTGTGGCTGACGGCTACAACATCGTTATTTTGTCTGACCGTGGCGTCAGCGCTGATCGCATGGCTGTGCCGGCATTGCTTGCCTGTTCCAGCGTGCACCTTCACTTGACCCGCATAGGTCTACGCACCTCCACCGGCCTCGTTGTCGACACCGGCTCTGCGCGTGAAGTGCACCAGTTCGCGCTGCTGGCAGGCTACGGCGCAGAAGCCGTGTGCCCGTGGCTGGCGTTTGAAACCATCAACAACATGGGCAGCGATCTGCCCGCTGGTGTGAGTGGCAAAGACGCAGGCAAGCGCTTTATCAAGGCGATTGGCAAAGGCCTGAACAAGGTCATGTCCAAGATGGGCATCTCGACCTATCAGTCTTACTGTGGCGCACAGATTTTTGAAGCGATCGGCCTCAATACAGAATTTGTTGCGCGCTACTTCACCGGTACCGCCACGCAAGTTGAAGGTATTGGCTTAGTTGAAGTCGCCGAAGAAGCCCTGCGCACGCACGTTGAAGCATTTAGCAACGATCCCGTGCTGCAAAATGCCCTGCAAGCCGGTGGCGAATACGCATACCGTGTGCGCGGCGAAGAACACATGTGGACGCCGGACTCCATTGCCAAGCTGCAACACGCAACGCGCTCTGGCAAGTACGACACGTACAAGGAATACGCACGTTTGATCAACGATCAAACCAAGCGTCAAATGACCTTGCGCGGCCTGTTTGACATTAAGCCTGCAGGCCCACCCGTGGCGCTGGATGAAGTTGAAGCCGCCAGCGAAATCGTGAAGCGCTTTGCAACCGGTGCAATGTCACTCGGTTCAATTTCCACCGAAGCACACACCACCTTGGCCATCGCCATGAACCGTATTGGCGGCAAGTCCAACACGGGCGAAGGCGGCGAAGATCCGGTTCGCTTCCAAGCACCGCTCACGGCCGACAGCACGCTGTCCGACGTGATCGGTTCTAGCCGCGTGGTCGCTGACATTAAGCTCAAGAAGGGCGACTGGCTGCGCTCCAAGATTAAGCAAGTTGCATCTGGTCGTTTTGGTGTAACGGCCGAGTACTTGGCAAACGCCGATCAAATCCAGATCAAGATGGCGCAAGGCGCCAAGCCGGGCGAAGGCGGTCAGTTGCCGGGCGGCAAGGTCTCCGAATACATCGGCTTCTTGCGTCACTCTGTACCGGGCGTGGGCCTCATTTCGCCACCGCCGCACCACGACATTTATTCCATTGAAGATTTGGCACAGCTGATTCACGACCTGAAGAACGCCAATTCCAAGGCTTCCATCTCCGTCAAGCTGGTGTCTGAAGTCGGTGTTGGCACGGTGGCCGCCGGTGTGTCTAAAGCGAAGGCGGATCACTTGGTGATTTCTGGTTTTGATGGTGGTACCGGCGCATCGCCGTTGTCATCTATTAAGCACGCTGGCACGCCGTGGGAACTGGGCCTAGCCGAAACACAACAGACCTTGGTGCTGAACCGTCTGCGCGGTCGTATTCGCGTGCAGGCTGACGGCCAAATGAAGACCGGTCGTGACGTGCTAATCGCCGCACTGTTGGGTGCAGATGAATTTGG
>SBBQ01000035.1 GCA_005239635.1 Uliginosibacterium gangwonense | reverse complement strand
GACGCGGTGAAGCGATGGGGCTGCTTGGCGACACCCTGCACGCGGAAGAATCGTTCGAGGAGGCCGCTCGACGCAAAGCTGATTACGCTAGCAACTACGGTCGTTGGGCTGAGATGTGGATCGCACGCGGTAATCGCAACAAAGCCAAAGCGGTAATCGAGCGTGCCTTCAAGAACTCCGCAGACTCTAAGCATTTGCGTCAACTGGCCAAACTGCTTGGCGTAACGTCGCAACCCGCACCACCCAAAACAGAGGAAGAAGACGAGAAGGACGCGGCCTCAACGACTGAAGCCCCCAAGGGCAGAACAGTTGACCAATCTGCGACCCGGCCTGCAAATACGCCCACAAACACACCTTCGAGCGCACCTACAGATACGCCGACCGAAAACAAACAAGTAGCGCCCGCCGCAGCTGAAGCTGAAAAAGAATCAAATAAAGACAAGACTGCACCCGCAGCTCAAGACAGTAAGAAACCATGAACATGCGTCAGCCTCTGCAAAGCACATCGCCCAGCCTAGAGGGATGCTTGGCTGATTTGTCGCGCATTCCATTTCTTGAGCCTGAGTGGCTTAGTCTTGGCTATTTGAATGGTAGCTGTCACAACCTAATGCAGCGTACTCATGTGCTGCCCGTCACCAGCGGTCGCGCTGCCATCTATTTAGCCTTACGCGCATTGAATGTCGGGCCAGGTTCCACTGTTTTAGTACCAAGCTACCACTGCCCAACCATGATTGCGCCCATTGTGGCGCTCGGCGCTCGGCCACAGTTTTATCCCATTACTCCATCCGGATGCGTTGATCAGAATTATCTCGATGCATTGCCGCCTGATGGTGTGCGCGCAATTATTGCAGCACATTTCTTTGGCCTGCCTCGCCCCATGCAAGCACTACGCGCATGGTGCACACAGCGCGGCGTTGCACTCGTAGAAGATTGTGCGCATACCTTGTATGGAACGTCCGATGGCAAACCCGTCGGCGCATGGGGTGACTTTGCCATTGGCAGCCTCACCAAATTTTTACCCGTTACCGAGGGCGGCGTCCTTGTCTCTAACCAGGAGCCGGTAGAAGAGATCGCACTGCAACCCAGACAAACAAAAGACCAAGTCAGAATCTTGGCAGACCTGTTGGAGTTGCTCACATGTCGGAAAAGCGCTGGATTGTTGAGCGCACCGCTACGCGGACTGTTCTTACTCAAGAAGAAGCTGCGTAGCCCAAAACAATCTACCGTTGCCAGCACAGAATCCGATATTGACCGTCCTCGCGAAGCTTGGGACGGTTTCAAGATTGACGTCGACTTTGCAACCACGCGCCCGGCCCATGCGACAGAGTGGCTGGCGCGCCACATTGACCTAGACAAAGTGGCCACGCTAAGACGCAATAACGCACGCCAACTTCTTGATGCGTTGAGCCACACGCAAGGTGCGCACGCTTTAGTCGACCAACTCCCCGAACATGCCGTACCGTATGTACTGCCATTCTGGGTCGACAATCCAGAGCCGGTATATCGCCAACTCAAAGCCATGCGATTTCCCGTATACCGTTGGGATCGCCTGTGGCCTGATGTGCCCCACTTGCCCAACGACCAAGGCCTCCTTTGGTCACGCCACGTATTTCAGTTGGTTTGTCATCAAAGTCAAACCGAGCAAGACATTCAACGCATGGCCGATGCGTTTCGCCAGGCCTGCCAACAAAATTAAGGCCGCACATGAACTGGACACTTATTCCGCTGCATCCTGCCTCACACGCATTCGCGCAACACCAAGCAGATTGGCAAAGCGCATGGGAAGGCTCGCTCCGCCTTTCGTTCATGCGTCGCGAGTTTATTGAGCCGCTCTTGCAGGAATTTGCAGACGAGCCTCTCACCTTGGCGCTGTGCGAAGTAGACGGTAAATGTCAGGCTGCTGCGCTACTTAAATCAGCCGGCTTTGGACGTTATGCGACTTGGCAGCCCTCACAGTTGCCGCTTGGCGCATGGCTGAGTCCAGCAGGCCAAGACGTTGCACCGTTTGCCAATCGCTTGCTGCAAAAGCTCGGCGTCTTTGCGTTGAACTTAGGCATCACTCAGCTTGATCCACTGAATCAACCGCGCCCTGCCGCTGGCGCTTGCATGAGCACGTTGGACTACATCGAAACAGCGTGGGTCACTGTGCAAGGTGGCTTTGATGATTACTTTGCGGCGCGTAGCAAGAACATGCGGCAAAACATTCGCAAAGCGCAAAACCGCATGGCCACAGAAGGCCAAGTGGGGCGCATGGAAGTTATTTGCGATGCCGCACAGATGGCGGCGCAGGTTGCAGACTACGGCGCGCTTGAAACCCGCAGCTGGAAATCTGCGCTCGGCACCGCCATTGCGCCCGACAATGCGCAAGGACGTTTCTACACGCGCATGCTGGAGAACTTTGCCAATCTAGGCCAAACGCGCGTGTATCGTTATGTGATCGACGACCAGCTTGCTGCGATTGATTTGTGTGTTGAGCAAAATGACAATTTGGTCATTTTAAAAACCACCTATGACGATGCGTTTAAGGCTTTGTCGCCCGCGTTCTTACTGCACCTCGACATGTTCCAAGCGATCTGGTCTGAAAATAAGACGCGTCGTATCGAGTTCTACGGCAAAAAGATGGAATGGCACACTCGCTGGACCGAAGATGCACGCGTGCTGTACCACCTCAATGTCGACCGCTTTAGCTGGCTCGCCGCCTTGCGCCGCCAGCCCGCAGCGAACGCTAGCGCTGCGAACGACACCACGCCAGCGTAAGTCGCGCCACCTCATCACGCCAAACCGCACGTGAAAAGGTATGCGTGGCATCCGGCATGTCGTGCTGCTGTACGCGTTCGTTTGCCAATAGTGCTCGCCAACGCGGCGATGCGTTACAGGTATCGCGAAACTCTGCCGCGGTTAAATCTTGCCCGCTTAACACCAGCATGACATTGCCTTTAAAGCGCTCTAAGCCGGCTACCATGCGCTCCGGCAAAGTGCCGGTGAGCGCCAATCCAGCGGCCTCAGCCCCTGTTGATGAAACATCTACTGTTTCACCAGCGGTTACTTTTTCATCAGCCGCTGATTGACGCGAGTTCATCAGCTTTTGCCAAAGGGATGTAAATGAATCGCGCCACGCAAATTGGCCACGTAGAATCTTTAACATCAACTCACGCGAAAACAATCGCTGCAAGTAGTAGTGCTTTAACACGGCGCGCGCTTCACCAGCTGCGGTGCGCACCCAGGGGTTTAGCAACACCAAGCCACTCACACGCGTATCACGCCAGGCGTAAAACAAGGCAGCTGAAGCCGCGTCGCACAGCCCCCACAGCACCACTTTTTTAATGTGCGGACACTGTGCTTGAAACGCATTGATGGCGCTCTCGATATCTTGATGCACATGCTCAAAGCCACGCAGGGTGCCAGCGCAATCCCCCATGCCGCGATAATCAAATCGCATGGCGGGTACACCACCGCTTGCCAATGCTCGTGAGAGCAACACGAACTGACGATGGCTGCCAATTCGGTATTGTGGGCCGCCCACAACTACCAGCACACCAAGTTCAGAAGTGTCTTCTGTCATGGGCAACGAAACTACGGCAGTAGAAAGTTCGCCCGCACAATCAAACACAAAGCTGCGCTCGATAACGCCCGCTTGCACACACGCCTGTTTTTGATTCACACCCTCCACCGCCCGTGTTAGATTTAATTGCGTGCTCATGCCGCACCACCCTGTTGCGAGGGCAAACGTGTATCGGATTGCCAGACATCAAACACCCGCAAGCTTCTTTCACGCAGTGCTGACATCGTCTCTAGCTCAACCGCCGCCCAGCCCGCCGCATCCGGCACTTGCTCGATCGTTAATTTCAAATCGGGTAACTTAGTTTGCCAATTCGCCACGTTACGTTGCGCTGCAGGCGATAGTGATTCTGCTGAACCCACCTCAAGCCATGTCACTAAACGAGCAGCCGCTGGCGGTTCGCTTAATGTTGCCGCAGCCAGTCCTTTTGCCAATGCAGGTGAAATGGCATAGCCCGCGACCTCAACCAGCTGACCCGCTTCCAATTGAGCGCGAAGTTCTTTGAGCGTAACCCCTGCACCGGCCTCGTTACTGCCACCGGTCACGCGTTGCCCCGCCACTTCTAGTCGCAAAAACTGGTTGAGATACACATCGCCATTGCCGACGGGTGCCCACCAAAGCCAGCGATCCGCATCTGTAACATCTGCCAATGCATCGCGCGCCAGCAACGCACCTGCACGCACCCCCCAAACGATTGGAGATTGGTTACAATGCGCCGCAGTTAATGCATATTGCATACGCAAATCTTCGCACCATGCAGACCAATCTGCTTCGGCAAACTCGCCCGCACTATCGCCCGTGCCGTAAGGGTCCACACACAGCACGTACCAGCCACGAGCGGCCAAGTCTTTTGCCAATTGAGCACATGCGTGCCGCAACTTATTGGCCTCTTCAAACAAACCTTGCACCAATAAAATAGCGCCACAGCACGTGCCTTCAGGCAGCCACGCCGTGGTATGCAATGCGCCGAGTGAACCTTGGATGTACCCGCTTTTCAGGGTGCTCATGAAAACTTTCCGAAAATCAACCGAACTCGACCCAGATCTTACTGAAGCGTGAAGGGCACCACGAATGGTCGCATTTGTCCGCCGTGAAATGCGACACCAACCGGGCAATTCTACTCACCACCGTTGCGCGTTACCGGTAACATGTAGGTCGCGACAAAACACACACAACCCGTAGTCATTCACAGCGCATCATGGCTCTTATCAGTGCAATCGTACCGACCTACAACAACGAGCGTTTCATGGCTGAAACGCTGTCAAGCCTTGGCCATCAAAACTTAGCCGGGACGGGCCACGAACTCGAAATCGTGATGATTGATGATGGTAGCAAAGATCGGACAGTCGAGATTGCCGAAGCGATGCGCACCCAACTACCAGCTCAGCTTAAAATTGTTAAGCAGCAAAACGGTCGGGTATGTCGCGCGCGCAATCATGGCTTCGAAGTCTCGCAAGGCGATTTTATTGCATGGTGTGACCATGATGACGTATGGCACCCTGACAAACTGCGGCTGCAAATGCAGGTGTTACACGAACACCCCGAATACGGCATGGTTAATAGCCACTTTGTGCGCTGGGAAGAAAGTGCAAACGGAAACCACCCCCCGCAGGCGGAGTTGCTGCCCAAACAAGTCGATACCACGCTCGACGCGAGCCTCAGCGGTTGGACCTATACCGAACTGCTATACGACATTTATGTGCTGACCAGCACCTCACTCATGCGTCGCTCGCTCGCCAATGCAACGGGCCCATGGAACGAAAAGCTGCCGTATGCCGAAGACTGGGAATACTGGATTCGCGCATCGCGTCACACCCAATTTGCCCAACTCCTCGCGCCCCTCGTGCTGTATCGCATGCATCGCGCAAACGGCTCTCGCATGGTTCGCGAAAAGAACTGGGCAGAAGACGTATTTGCTAATGCACTCGGCGAATGGGGCCTGGCGGCGCCAGATGGCAAGCTGGCTGACGCCAAACGCGTCAATCTCACGCGGGCGCGCAACTGGTATTACCACGGCCACGCCAATTTAAACGGCGGCTCGAGCGAAATCGCACGCCAATCACTTTGGAATGCTTGGCGCATGGTGCCCACTCACAAGGGGTTCATGATCGACTTCATGCGTAGCCTACTGTCCTGGCGATAAGACTGATCACAACGTGTCTAACGTACGCAAATCACTGTTCTGGTCATTTTCCGAAAGATATCTCGGCCTGCTGATCTATCTCGTCACCACCATGGTGCTGGCGCGGATTCTCACGCCCCACGAAATCGGCATGTATTCGCTGTGCGTAGCATTTAGCGGCATCGCTAGCGTGCTGCGCGATTTTGGCGTGAGCGAGTATGTAATCCAAGAAAAAAACTTGGATGAGGAAAAACTGCGCAGCGCCCACGCCGTCGCTTTTATTACGGCATGGAGCATTGGCATCGTGCTGTTTTTATTGCGCGATGTCATTGCCGACTATTACAAAGAACCCGCGCTCGTTCCCGTTTTAAGTGTTGCTTGCTTAAACTTTTTTATTTTGCCGTTCGCTTCGCCGTCCTATGCGCTATTGCATCGAGAAATGGCGTTTAGGCAACTGTTCTACATTCAAACCACCACCAACCTGTCTTACGCAGCTGTCGGCATTTCGCTCGCCTGGCTTGATTTTGGCCCTATCGCTTTGGCCTGGGCATCATGCTTAAGCATTCTCGTGCAATCGCTCTATGTCGCAGCGATTAAGCCCCGCGAAACATTCATGCTGCCAAGATTCCGTGCCGTCAAAGGCGTGTTGTCGTACGGCACCATGTTTAGCTCTAGCCGCATCATTGAGGCAGTCGGTGGAAATTCACAAGACCTCGTGATCGGACGCCAATTTGGCTTTGAATCGCTCGGCTTATTTAGCCGCGCATTTAGCCTCATTGAAATGTTTACAACTTATTTTTCTAACACCGTCAGCCGTGTTGCCACGCCTGCATTTGCCAATTCGCATCGCGAAGGAGAATGCCTGGCAACTTCTTATGCCCACGCAGTTTCTATCGTCTCCGTCATCGCGATTCCGTTCTATCTCTTCATGTCGCTAATGGCACCCGACATCATCATGGTGTTGTTTGGCCCACAATGGGAGCAAGCAGCACCTATTGCGCGTGCACTTGCCGCCTTTGGTGCCATTACGGGCTTGAGCAACTTAGCGCTCAACGTGCTCACCGCTGCCGGCCAAGTGAAGCGTCGCTTGCAAATCACCATGATCGTGACGCCGATTCATATTATGAACATCATTATTGCATCCATGTTTAGCTTGCAGGCCATTACCTATGCGTGGCTATGTACATGGGTCCTAACGCTATTTATCTATGAGTACCATTTACGCCAAGCGCTATCATTTGGCTTTATCGACTTATGGAAAGCATGCCGTAAGAGCTTGCTCGTTGCTTTCACGGGCCTTGCGATTCAAGTTTCGCTCTTCTTACTCATTAATGAATTCGATGCGCATTCACTGGTGAGATTAATCATCATCGGACCGTTAGCTGTTGGAACGTGGGTTTTTCTACTCAAAGCTTTTAATCATCCGCTATTCGCTGAATTGTTAGCGCTATACCGTAGCGCCACGCAACGATTGAAGACAAAACCATGACTTCTCAAACCACCCTTCTCGTCACGGGCGGCGCCGGCTTTATCGGCGGCAACTTTGTGTTGCAGCAATTAGCCGCCAATCCTGCTCTACGCATTATCAACCTCGACAAACTCACCTACGCCGGCAATCTGCAAACGCTCGCCAGTTTGCGCGACAATCCGCGTCATGTATTTGTTCAAGGTGATATTTGCGACCGCGAGCTGGTGCAAAAGCTCATGCGTGAGCACCGCCCCAATGCGGTGGTGCATTTCGCGGCCGAAAGTCATGTCGATCGTTCAATTCACGGTCCCGGCGAATTTATTCGCACCAATATTGATGGCACGTTCAGCTTGCTCGAATCAGCACGCGCCTATTTTGCAGAACTAGACGAATCAGCACGCGCAGCCTTTCGCTTTCTGCACGTTTCAACCGATGAGGTGTATGGCTCGCTCGGAGCGGACGATGCACCCTTTACCGAAACCACGCCGTATGCGCCGAACAGCCCGTATTCAGCATCAAAAGCTGCATCCGATCACTTGGTGCGCGCTTACCATCACACCTATGGTTTGCCGACGCTCACCACCAATTGCTCCAACAATTACGGCCCCTATCAGTTTCCTGAAAAACTGATCCCGCTGATGATTCACAATGCCTTAGCCGGCAAACCGTTACCTATTTACGGCGACGGTATGAACGTCCGTGACTGGTTGTATGTTGAAGATCACTGCACCGCCATTGCCACCGTGTTGGCGCAGGGCACGCTGGGCGAGGTCTATAACATTGGCGGCTGGAACGAAAAGCCCAACCTCGAAATTGTGCGCACACTGTGCAGTTTGTTGGATGAGTTGGCACCGGCTTCGCAATCATTTGCCAATCAGATCACATATGTTAAAGACCGACCCGGGCATGATCGCCGCTACGCCATCGACGCTCGAAAAATTGAGCGTGAGCTTGGCTGGCGCCCGAAAGAAACATTTGAAACGGGCATCCGAAAAACAGTGCAGTGGTATCTCGCCAACCGTGAATGGACCAACAATGTGGTCAGTGGCGAATATCGCCAATGGGTCGCTCTAAATTATCGTTGATCTCATTTATGGTTGATCTGAACGATCAGAACAGGACTATGCAATGAAAGGCATTATTCTTGCCGGCGGCTCTGGCACGCGGCTTTATCCCGCCACATTGGCCGTGTCGAAGCAACTGTTGCCAATCTACGACAAGCCGATGATTTACTACCCGCTCAGCACCCTTATGCTGGCCGGCATTCGAGACGTACTCATCATTTCTACACCGCAAGATACGCCACGCTTTGAGCAACTGCTCGGCGATGGCGCAGCTTGGGGCATGAACCTGCAATACGCCATTCAAGAAAAGCCGGAAGGCTTGGCGCAAGCCTTTATTATCGGTGCCGACTTTGTTGGCAACGAACCCAGCGCATTGGTACTGGGCGATAACATTTTCTACGGCAACGAACTCGCCGGCAGCGTACAACAAGCTGCTGTACAAAAAGAAGGTGCGACCGTGTTTGCCTACGCCGTGAGCGACCCCGAACGCTACGGCGTGGTGGAATTCGATGCCACCGGCCGCGCCGTGAGCATTGAAGAAAAGCCGGCCAAACCCAAATCACGTTACGCCGTCACTGGGCTGTATTTTTACGACAACCAAGTCGTCGACATTTCGCGCAACCTCAAACCATCCGCACGGGGCGAACTCGAAATCACAGACGTAAACCGCATCTACCTCGAAAAAGGTCAGCTGCAAGTGCAAACCATGAGCCGCGGCATGGCGTGGCTCGACACCGGTACACACGACTCCATGTTAGAGGCTTCGCAATTTGTGGCCACGCTCGAAAAGCGCCAAGGCTTGCGCATTGCCTGCCCCGAAGAAATTGCGTGGCGCATGGGCTTTATCGACCGCGAGCAATTGGCAAAATTGGCACATGGCTTGGCAAAAAGTGGCTACGGCATTTATCTGCAACAACTGCTGCAGGACGCCTAACCATGCAGCTTTCGCGCGGCCAAAAATTGCCGGACGTCCTCATCATCACACCCAAAGTATTTGGTGATGAGCGCGGTTTTTTCTTTGAAAGTTTCAATCAGCGCACTTGGCAAAGCCTCACCGGCCGCGACGACCAGTTTGTGCAAGACAACCACTCGCGTTCTGCACGCGGTGTGTTGCGTGGCTTGCATTACCAAATTGAAAACGCGCAAGGCAAACTCGTGCGTGTAATTGCCGGCGAAGTATTCGATGTCGCTGTTGATCTGCGTCGCAACTCGCCCACCTTTGGCCAATGGGAAGGCTTTCACCTCAGCGCCGAAAATCGGCACATGGTGTTTGTGCCGCCCGGTTTCGCACACGGGTTTGTGGTGTTGAGCGACTATGCTGAGTTTTTATATAAAACGACCGATTATTGGTCACCGCAACACGAGCGCTGTATTCGGTGGGACGACCCAGATCTCGCCATCACATGGCCCAATGTATGGGCACCCGACAGTGCGCCGCAACTCTCTGCGAAAGACAGCCAAGGCAGCAACTTTAAAGACGCTGAGGTTTACGTTTAATGTCCGCCCCATTGCAGCAAAGCAACACACCGCGCATTGCCGTGTTTGGTGCCAACGGACAAGTAGGTTGGGAGCTGCAACGCGCGCTCGCCCCTTTTGCCCAAGTGCTGGCCACTGATCACGACAGCGTCGACCTCTCTCAGCCCGAAGCCATACACGCATGGCTCAACGCACAACAGCCGGACGTCATCATCAACGCCGCGGCCTACACCGCTGTTGATAAAGCCGAGAGTGAAGCGGGCTTGTGTCGCGCCATTAACGCCACCGCACCTGCCGTTATGGCGCAATGGGCGCAGCAGCACGGCGTGCGCTTGGTGCACTACTCCACCGACTACGTGTTTGATGGCAGCAAACCTGCGCCCTATGTCGAAAGCGACGCCACTGCACCGCTCAACGAATACGGCCGCAGCAAACGCGAAGGCGAACTCGCTATTGCCAATAGCGGTTGCGACTATTGGATTTTCCGTACCAGTTGGGTGTATGGCGCACGCGGCGCAAACTTCTTGCTCACCATGCTCAAACTGGCGAGCCAGCGCGAGCAACTCAATATTGTGAGCGACCAAATTGGCGCGCCCACTTGGTGTCGTCGTCTTGCACAACACACCGCACAGGCGGTACATGGCGCATTGCACGGGCAGCCTTTTGCCAATTCATCCAGCAACGGCATTTACCATTTAGTCGCGGGCAACCACACCAGTTGGCACGGCTTTGCCGAAGCCATTTTTTCCCACCATGCGGCCGCAGGACACAAAGTACCGAGCTGCACACCCATCCCGACTGAAGCCTATCCCACACCGGCACAACGTCCGCGTAACTCGCGCCTCGACACCACGCTGTTTCAGCACACCTTTGGTCAGCAACCCGCCACTTGGCAAGATGACTTGGCGGAATGCATGCGCGAATTGCACGCACTACACGCACAATCTCGCTAACCCACATATCACTCTTGGCCGAGGCCTGAAGGCCGATTGGCCGCGGTTGTGCAATGCTTGGCACTGCAATGCAGCAAAGTCTTGTTAGACTGTGACCTCATACCGTAATGGGCCGCTTAATCGGTCTGCGCCATGAGCCACGCTACCCAACATTCTAGCTTGCTGCATCACCTCATTCTGCATAGCGCCGAACGCACGCCCACTGCGCCGGCGCTCACGTTCTCCGGCAAAACGTTGGACTACGCGACATTGGCAAACGATGTGCAGGCCTTTGCAGCGGGCCTCATGGCGCTCAAATTGCAGCGCGGACAGCGCGTCGGCATCTACCTCGACAAGCGTTTTGAATTTGTGATTGCCGCATTTGGCACGGCGGCGGCCGGCTGTGTGTTTGTGCCGATCAACCCGCTGCTTAAACCCGAGCAGGTGGGCTACATTTTGCGCGACTGCCAAGTGGCCGCGCTGGTCACATCGCCCGAACGTTTGGCCTTGTTGGTAGATGAACTCGCACGCAGCCCCGATGTGCAACACGCCATTGTGACGGGCACACCCGAAACACTACCCGACTTGCAAGGCTGTGGCTGCCAACGTTGGAGCGATGCCCTGGCGCACCCCGCGCAAGCCGGCCACCGCGTCATTGACACCGACATGCTGGCGATTTTGTACACCTCCGGCAGCACCGGCAAACCCAAGGGCGTGGTGCTCTCACACCGCAATATGGTAATGGGCGCAAAAAGCGTGGCGAGCTATCTTGAAAACCGCGCCGACGACACTTTGTTGGCCGCACTGCCCCTGTCGTTTGATGCGGGCTTTAGCCAACTCACCACCGCGTTTCATGTAGGCGCACGCGCCGTACTCATTAATTACCTGCTGCCCAAAGATGTGTTGAATGCCGTGGTAAAAGAAAAGGTCACCGGTCTCACCGCCGTGCCACCACTGTGGATTCAGCTCACGCAACTTGAATGGCCGGCCAGCGTAACCGATCACCTGCGCTACATTGCCAATACTGGCGGCCGCATGCCGCTGGAAACACTCAAGTCGCTACGTGCCGCTTTGCCGCGCACCAAGCCGTACTTAATGTACGGCCTGACCGAGGCATTCCGCGCCACCTATTTACCGCCGGACCAAGTTGATATTCGACCGGACTCGATTGGCAAAGCGATTCCCAATGCTGAAGTGCTGGTGCTGCGTGACGACGGCACGCCGTGCGCGCCAAACGAACCCGGCGAACTGGTACAACGCGGCGCGTTAGTCGGCATGGGCTACTGGAATGACGCCGAAAAAACCGCAGAGCGCTACAAGCCGCTGCCCGTGGGCGTAGGCGGCCGCGAAGCCGGCATGATGCTGCCTGAAATTGCCGTGTATTCCGGCGATAACGTGCGCATGGACGAAGAAGGTTATTTATACTTCATTGGCCGCCGCGATGAGATGATCAAAACCTCTGGCTATCGCGTCAGCCCCACGGAAATTGAAGAAGTGCTGTACGGCACGCAACGCGTGGGTGAAGTCGCCGCCTTTGGCGTATCGCACCCCACGCTGGGCCAAGCCATTGTCGTCATCGCCACCGCACGTGCTTGCGAAACGCTAACGGCTGAAGCCTTGCAGACTGAGTTGCAAGCACTGTGCAAAGCGCACTTGCCCATTTACATGCAGCCGGCACACATTGAAATTCATGAAGGTTCGCTGCCACGCAACCCGAATGGCAAAATAGACCGCAAAACACTTTCGACCGCGCATACAAACCGCTTTGAATAAAGTTTTTTCAAACTTCAGCAAAGCACACGCGATATAGACCATGAGCGAACAACGCCCCGCGAATTCTCCTACTGCACCGGCCGCTAAGGCCGCGCCGACCCACCATGCGGCGATCAACCCGTTTGCCGTTAAAGGCGATGAGTTAGTGATTGGCAATGTGCCGATTCGCCAACTTGCACAGCGCGTAGGACGCACCCCGTTTTACGCTTACGACCGTAGCTTGCTCGATGCGCGCGTTGCACTGTTACGTCAACATTTACCTAAGGCCGTAAAGCTGCACTACGCCATGAAAGCCAACCCGATGCCGGCTTTGGTGTGCCATATGGCGCGCTTGGTGGATGGGCTCGATGTCGCGTCTGGCGGCGAACTCGCGGTCGCACTCGACGCGGGCGCAGACCCGCGCGAAATTAGTTTCGCCGGCCCCGGTAAAAATGAAATTGAATTAGCACAAGCCGTGGCTGCGGGCATTTTGATTAATATTGAATCACCGCGTGAAATTGAACTGCTGACCGACATTTGTGCGCGTTGCCAATTGCCCGCGCGCGTGGCGCTACGCGTGAATCCAGATTTCGAGCTCAAAACCTCGGGCATGAAAATGGGGGGCGGCCCCAAACAGTTCGGCATTGATGCGGAACAGATTCCCGCCGTGCTGGCACGCATTGGCGAGCTCGCTGCATTGGCAAAAAGCAAGGGCAACGCCCACAGCGTGCAATTCGAAGGTTTTCATTTATACGCGGGGTCGCAAAACCTGCGTGCCGAAGCCATTATTGAAGCGCAACAAAAATGCTACGAGTTAGCGCTGCGTCTGGCCCAGCACGCACCCGCACCTGTTAAAACACTCAACCTCGGTGGCGGTTTTGGTATTCCGTATTTTCCGGGTGAAGCGCCGCTCGATGTCACCAGCATTGGCCAAAATCTGGATGCATTGGCAAAACGCTGCGCGCAAGAAATGCCGCACGCCAGCATCACCATCGAACTCGGCCGCTACTTGGTGGGCGAAGCAGGCGTCTATGTGTGCCAAGTGCTGGATCGCAAAATTTCACGCGAGCAAGTTTTTTTGGTGACCGATGGCGGCCTGCATCACCACCTTGCAGCCAGTGGAAATTTTGGCCAAGTTATTCGCAAAAACTACCCAGTGCTGATTGGCAATCGCATGCAATCCACCACGCGCGAATCCGCGTCTGTTGTGGGGCCGCTGTGTACGCCGCTCGATTTGCTGGCAGACCGCATGGACTTGCCACAGGCTCAACCCGGCGACTTGGTGGTCGTGCTGCAATCCGGCGCGTATGGCCCCACGGCCAGCCCACAACGCTTCCTCAGCCACGCGGGTGTGGTCGAGGTGCTGGTGTAGAGGCCGGGCGTGCTGGCGGGTAGCCGTTCTGGTCATCGTTTAATTCTGAGTGGGCTGTTGGCCACTGCACTCACTCTCACGCTGTGGTTTAGCTGGGAACCGCGCCCAGACCCCACCAACGCTAATGTTGCAGAGCGCGCCCAACGTACCGCACTGGCGCGCGCGAGCGATGCGCTCGACTGCACACCATTGCTTGCGCATAAACCACTGGTGGTGCTGGCGCTCGGCCAATCAAATGCTGGCAACCATGGCGCACCCGATGTGACCGGTGGCCGCATTGCCGTCATCCATGAAGGTCGCTGTTATTTAAGTACGGCACCATTGCCGGGCGCAACCGGCGACGGCGGCGCACTCTGGCCCTGGCTCGTGCGCGATTGGCAAAGCACACCCGCAGCGCGACCCCTGATGCTGTCGATTGTGGCGGTGGACGCAACCAGCATTCAGGATTGGTTGCACGATGCCGCGTTACAAAGTGCGTTAAAGCGCCAGCTTGATGGCCTTAAAGCCTTGGGTGTGCAGCCCGCCGCCGTGCTGTGGCAACAGGGCGAAAAAGACGCAGGCCTGCGCACCACACGCGAGGCCTATCGCCAAGGCTTGTTCGACTTGCGCGCCTATCTGCAACAACAAGGGGTTGATGCACCCGTCGTCGCAGCGCTTTCAACACTGTGTCATGGTCGTGTGGAAGACGCACGAAATCAAGCCATCCGCGACGCCATTCACGATGCAGTTGCTGCTCACCGTGGCATACTGGCTGGCCCGGATATGGATGCATTAGACGGCCCCAATCGCTTTGACGACTGCCATTTTTCGGCTACCGGTCAGCGTGCTGCCGGGGCGCTGTGGGCCACGAATTTACGCGGCATCTTGCAACAGCCCGCGCCGGCTGCCGCACCGAATGTTGTATCGAATGTTGCTCCGAATTAAGTAAAAAACTTCAACATGATTTCAGCACAACTCACTTGGTCTGACCTGCCCGCACAGTTACCCAGCGCGCTGCCGATTACGCAGCATGCGGACGGCGTGTCTCAGCTGGCGCTGCCCGGCATACAGGCGCAATGGTCTGCACAACATCAAACCAACGTCGCAGCGCGCGGCCACCTGCTGGTGTTCGCATGGGGGCGACCGGAATTTGCGCAGGCCGGCGACACGGCGCAGCGTTGGTTGGATGTTTGGCAAAACGCCAAACACGGTGATGACGTTTTAGCCGCCACAACAGGCGCGTGGGCCGTTGCCGTGATCAATCTGCAAACGCGCAGCGTATCGTTGGCGGTGGATCGCTTTGCGCGCCACACGGCCTGCTGGCGCGCTGACGCGCAAGGTTTTGCTTTTGCCAATCGTGCCGATTTGGTTCCTGGCACAAGCCACAGTTTGTGCACGCAGTCGATTCTCGACTACTTCCACTTCCATATGATTCCGGCGCCGCACACCATTTTTACCGATGTGTCGCGCGTGGCGAATGCGCAAGTGGTGGTAGCCAGCGCAACTGAAGCGGCCGCATCACATGCTTACTGGACGCCGCAATTTGTTGAGCGCGGCATGCATGATTTTCCGCGCGAGAAAGAAACCTTTTTACGTTTAATTCGTGAAGCGGTTGAAAAAGAAGTCGCTGCGGTAGAGCACACAGGCGGCAAGGTCGGCGCGTTTTTATCCGGCGGCACCGACAGTTCAACGGTGTCGGGCATGCTGTGCCGAATCATGGGCAAGCCCATGCCCACGTTCTCGATCGGCTTTGATTCGCAAGGCTATGACGAAATGGATTACGCACGCATCGCGTCGCGTCATTTCGGTACCGAGCAGCACGAGTACTACATTACGCCAGACGACTTGGTGAACAGCTTAGGCAAGGTGGCCGCTTCGTACGACCAACCCTTTGGCAATTCGTCAGTACTGCCCGCCTACTACTGTGCGCTGATGGCACGCGAACAGGGTGTCACGCACATGCTAGCCGGTGATGGCGGCGATGAATTATTTGGTGGCAACTCGCGCTACGCGTGGCAACAGTTTTTACAGCTGTATCAACACGTGCCCGGCCCATTGCGTGCTGTGTTAGAACCGCTGTCTGAAACCACGCCCGCACGCAAAATTCCCGGCATTAAGCAAGCCTTTGGTTATGTGCGCCACAGTCGTTTGCCCATGCCAGACCGCGCAGAAAAGCTCAATCGACTGCAAGTGGTGGGCTTAGAAAATGTGTTTGCGCCGGAGCTGCTCAAGAGTATGCACGCCGAGCACCCATTGCAATTGCAGCGAGAGGTGTATCGCAGTGCATGCAGCAATCCGGATGCGCACATCATCAACCGCATGCTGGCGTTTGACTGGCGCTTTACCTTGGCGGATAACGATCTGCGCAAAGTGAATGGCGCGATTGACCTTGCCGGCTTAAGTGTTGGCTACCCGCTACTGGCCGACAGCCTGCTGGATTATTCACTGCGCGTGCCACCCAATTGGAAGGTGCGTCGCTACAAGTTGCGCTGGTTCTTTAAAGAAGCATTACGCGGCTTCTTGCCGGATGAAATTATCACCAAGAAGAAGCATGGCTTTGGTTTGCCCTTTGGTCCCTGGATGATGCAACACGCGCCGCTCAAAGCCCTGGCAACCGATTCGCTTAACGGCCTAGTGGCACGCGGCATTATGCATCCGGATATGCCGCGCAAGCTGATGCAAGAATTGATGCCGCAGCACGCAGGTTATTACGGCGAATTGGTGTGGGTCGCCATGATGTTAGAGCAGTGGCTCAATAGCCACCCGACGACGCGTAGCGCCAGCGTCGCAGCCTAGTTGCCTGCCCATACAAGCTCACATGCATTTGCGTACCTACCTCTCTTGTGCATTGCTGGCTGCAGTCAGCCTTGCCTCGCCTGCATTTGCCCGCACCTTGCATGTCGGGCCTAACGGCCCCTTGCGCACGATCGCTGAAGCGGCATCGCAAGTGCAAGATGGCGATGTTGTTGAAGTGGAAGCAGGCACCTATCGCGCAGACGTTGCCGTTTGGTCTCGCAATAACGTCACGGTACGTGGCATTGCCAATGCACGCGGCAAGCAAGCTCGCATCATCGCGGATGGCGCTCAAGTACAAGGCAAGGGTACATGGGTTGTTAATGGCGACATGACCATTGAGAATCTAGCCTTTATCGGCGCACGCGTGCCTGACGGCAACGGCGCCGGCATTCGTTTGCAAAAAGGTCGCGTCCGCATTATTCATTGCCTATTTGAAGACAATGAGAACGGCATTCTCGTTGCCAATGACCCGTCAATTGAACTCACTATTGAGAACAGCGAATTCGGACACAATGGCGCAGGCGATGGCCGCACACACAACATTTACGTGGGTGCGATTGGCAAACTGCGCGTGGTCGGCAGTTATTTTCATCACGCCAAGGTTGGGCACTTACTGAAATCGCGCGCCGCCGAAAATTATATTTTGTATAACCGCCTCACAGACGAGGTGGGTGGTAGTGCCAGCTATGAGTTGGAATTTCCGAATGGTGGCGTGGCGTATGTAATTGGCAACGTGATTCAGCAAGGTGCAAAAACGGAGAACCCGCATGTACTGGCATTCGGCGCCGAAGGCTACAAATGGCCGAACAACGCGCTGTTTCTGAGTCACAACACCGTTATTGATGGCCGCGCGGGAAGCGGCGTGTTTTTACGCATTCGACCCGGCTATCAGCAGTTTGTGGCGGTAAGCAATGTGCTCAGCGGGAACAGCGGAAAACTTGAATCACTCGCGGACCCTGCGGCGGCAAATCGCTTTGCCAATAATGTTTATCTACCGATGAGCGCGTTTGCCGATGTGGTCGACTACAACTACCGACTCACTGCGGACGTCGTGCGTGTTGTGCGCGCGCAAGCAAGCGGCAAAGCTAATGAGATGGACCTCACCCCGGAACAAGAATATCAACACCCCTTGCAAACACGCCCGCTCAAAGTTGCACCGACTGTGCCCGGCGCGTTACAACCGCGTACCGAATAATTCACGCCATGCAAAACCGTAAGCCACGTTTATTGTTTATTTCGCAACGCCATCTCGTACCCGCAGATTCTGGCGGCAAGATTCGCACACGCGATGTGCTGATGGGTTTGAAGGGCGGCGCCTTTGAAGTAACACTAACCTGCCCCTGCAGCCCAGCACAAGCAGCGGCTGATAAAGCTGAAGTCGACAAACTATGTGATCACTTTGCGCCGTGGACTGAAGAACCGCAAGGCCGTTGGCATCACCTCACACGTCTGCGCCACGTGCTTTCGTCGTTGCCCATCCCCGTCAAAAGCGAAGACAGCGCGGCGGCACGTCAGCATATTGATGCTTTACTACAAGGCCGCGACGGTACAGACAAACCCGATGTGGTGGTGGTCGACTTCCCTCATGCTGGTTTGCTTGTAAATGATTTTCACGGCGTGCCTGCCGTGTTGTTCACGCACAACGTTGAAGCCGAAATTTTCCGTCGTCACGCCAAGGTTGCAAGTAATCCACTCGTGCGTGCGCTCTGGCGCAACCAAACGCGAAAGATGGAGCTGTTTGAACGCGACGAAATGTCGCGTTATCGCACGGTGATTGCGATTGCAGAACGTGACCGAGAAGCCTTTGCCAATGACTATGGTGTGCGCAACAGCGCCACGATTCCCACCGGCGTCAATCTCGATATTTATTCGCATCAATTGCCGCCACAAGATGGCACACCGACGCTGATGTTTTCTGGCTCAATGGATTGGCTCGCCAACATTGATGCCATGGAATATTTTATGGATGAAGTGTGGTCTAAGGTTGCAGCTCAAGTGCCGGATGCGCAATTCACTGTCATCGGTCGCAACCCGCCAGAGCGGCTGGTACAAGCAGCGCGCGAACGAAAACTCAACTGGACGTTTACCGGTTTTGTAGAGAGTGTTCAGCCCTACATCCGGGCATCACAAGTGAGTGTCATTCCATTGCGCGTCGGCGGCGGTACGCGGCTAAAAGTGTACGAATCGATGGCAATGGGGTGCCCAGTCGTATCCACCTCTATCGGCGTTGAAGGTTTGCCGATTCATCACGGCCAGCACTATTTGTGCGGCGACACGGCAGATGATTTTGCCAATCACATTGTGGCGCTGCTGCGCTCACGCGACCAACGCAACCAACTTTCACAGCAAGCGCGTCAATACGTGGAAGAAAATTTCTCACACCAAGGTGTCGCGCGAATTTTCGAGCAGATTTGCTTAAAAGCGCGGTCGGCAAACTAGGCGGCCACATCAGTCGCCATACCAGTTTTTTGCTCAGACACTCTCTGCCGTTTGTTGTAGCAGCCGATTGGCCGCAAGGCGCAGCAAAAATTTGTCTGTATTCATATCCCACGGCGTGAAGCGCGGTAGCTGATACGGGTCGCTCGCTGCGCGCGCAGTACCGAGGGCAGTACTCACAGCAAATTCAAAACCAGCATCCTTCACCATTTGCACATGCTCTGCACGATAGTCTTGATGCGGACGGCCATTTGGATACGCAAATGTTTGGACAGGTTCGCCGGTTATTTTTTCGAGCGCGGCCTTACCTTCAACAATTTCGCGGCGCGCCGCATCGACATCCTGCGCCGCTAGAATTGGGTGGGTGAGCGTATGTGCGCCCAACGTCATACCTGCCTGATGCAACTCGCGAACTTGCGCGTCTCGCATCATTAAATTATTTGGCAAAAACGCACCACTACTAGCGACAAAGGCATCCACGCGTTGCTGCCGTTCAGCGGGCGCCTGGTGCTTAATATGGCGCAGTACGGTGTCGATCACGTTGCGTCGATCTCCGTCGTGTGCAATGTGCATGACCGGCAAATCAAATACACTCAACTCAATAGTGCCAACCGGCGCCGCACGCACCACTTCGATGACGCTATCGTTCCACATGCGGCCGCCGTTGAGGTAACCCGTGGAGATGTAAAACGTTGCTTGTAGGCCAAGGCGCTGCAGAATGGGTAACGCGATTTCAGCGTTGTCTGCGTAGCCGTCGTCGAAGGTAATGGCAAATGAAGGTCGTTTAAGCACGCCATTACGCAAGGCCCTCACACCGTCTAACAGCGGTACACATTCAGCACAGGCCGATAGGCGGGTGAGCACTTCTGCAAATCGTTGCGCGTACATTTCGCCGGGAAACAACGGGTCTTGCTTTGCAAGCACACGATGAAAGATGAGAATGCTGAGCCCTGGTTGAAACAGGCTACTCGTAGACCACGCACTTCGGTGTATCAGATTTGGCAAATTCACGACTATCTCGCAACGGTTCCGGTTAGCACGGCAGGCTCCACCTTAGCCATATCAAGTTGCCGCTCTTTCTCGTCAATCTTGGCACGATCACGAACATACAAGTCGGTAATGGCAACAATCCCGGCCAAATAGTATGGGTAGTCAAAATGTAGCAGGCCTAGGAAGGTGCCCCCCACTGAAAAGCCAATAATGGACACTTGTGTCATGCGCATTAAACGTCCAACCCACTGCAAGTCAGGGTCATCCCGCGTTACTCTCGACAATCGATTGGCAGTACGCCAAGTCACAATTCCAATCATCAGATACAACAGCAAGCCGACATAGCCGTGTTCACCAAGCGCTTGGAAGTACACGCTGTGCACCACGTACACGCGTCCTGGCGAATCTGAATAAAGTTGATACAACACACGATTGTCGAGACCAAACCCAGCGCCAACAAAAGGTCTGTCGGCCGCCAAATTCATCACCATTTTGTACTGGTAGATGCGAGACATGGCTGAGTCGTCTTGCTCGTAGGTTTGGATGGTTTCCATCCGCTTCTTCCAGCTGTCTGCCATAAACAAGCCGCCTGCCACCAACACCGCAGCCATTAGGGTAAAGGTCAGCACTTTGCGTTTGCTCTTCAAACCCAGGAAGGCAATCATCGCGACAAGCGAGAGAAATGCCCCGCGAGATTGGCTACCGAGAATAGACAGCACACAGAGCGCCATTGCGCCCCACATAGCATAGCGCTGCCATTTTTTCTTTAGGTCGCCTAATAAAAAAAACATCAGCGGAATGAGCGCAACCAAGGCCAAAGCGAATTCGTTGTTACCAAACACCGTGCCACCCGGCGGCCCCCATACGCGACCGCTACCGCCCGTTTGCAAAGTGTACACGCCACCTTTAACACCGAAGTAGCCGAGCGATACAACCAATACCCAAATGAGTTGGCGCAACTGCTTAGGCGTGACAACCACCGCAATGGTAAACAGCAGCATCGCGTGAATCTTAATCACAAAAAACCATCGCTCCCAAACGCGATCTGCTGGGCCAATCGCAAATGCGCTGGTGAGTGTCATCCACAAAATAAAAATCAGCAGAACAATCGTAATGCCTGAAATCGGCATACGCTTCTGATCTTTTGAAGTGAGCAAACTGAGCAGGGACACAATTGCCACAACCTGCGCAAAAGGCAAACGCGCAGCAAACCCGAATGCCATTCGGTGCGGGTTCATGACAGACAGCCATGCCCACAAGTAAGCACCCATACTAGATGAGCGAAGCACAAATGGCAGCGCGCCAAACACAAGCGCTGTAATAATAATGTCGCGCATGTTAATTACCCTTGCACTCTGACATTCGTCGTTTTAATCGTTTGAAAAATAGCCTGCTGCGCCGCTGATGTTGTCGCCCAGTCATATTGGGCTGCGTATTGCCGCGTTGCCTGTGGTGCCAAACTGGCTTGCCGTGCCATCAGCCGATTTACAGCCGTCACAATTTCTTGGGCACTACGTTCTGCCATTAACTCACCCGCTTCAGGTGCGCAGATAATATCCGGCACACCTGATACGGGCGTTGCCACCACGGCCGTGCCGCAGGCCATCGACTCAAGTAGCACATTCGGCCAACCTTCGCGACTTGATGCAAGTACAAACACATCTGCCGCAGCATAGTAGGCCGACAAATTTTGTTGTGGCACGGCGCCTTCAAATCGCACACGGTTTGCCACGCCGAGTTTGTTTGCCAATTGCCTTAGCCGCTCGCCCTCTTCACCTTCACCCACAATCAGCAAATTCCATTCGGGCATCCGCTGCAAGGCTTCAATCATCAGATGCTGGCCTTTGAGCTCACGCAACGCTGCCACACTTAACATCCAGCGGCCATTTGGCAATTTAATGTGCTGCCGCGCCTCTGTTTTATCCAGCAGTTGAAAACGCTGCAGATCGACGCCATTACGCAAGACATGCAACTTATTTGCGGGTGCGCCGAGCGTCTGCATTTTGTTGCACAGCGCCGCACTCACGCCGATGAGTGCCTGTGCCTTGCGCATAGCCGACTGAATCCACCATCGAGGCAATGCAAACTTCGGCAGCACATTAATATCTGTGCCGCGCGCCGTCATAACAAAGGGGATGCGCAGCCATGTTGAGAGCAAGCCTGCCGCTACGCCATCTGGGTACACATAGTGCGCATCAATCACGTCTGGCCGAAATGGGCTGCGTACAAGCTGCCGCAGGCAGGCGATGCTGCCAAGTGCCTGTAACAGTGGCGCTAGACTCATGCCAAATTTTGGAATGTGTAAGTAGCGCGGGTGAAACACCTCAACGCCATTCCACATTTCAACACGCGGCACCCTTGACCAACGTGCATGCTCTTTAGAAACATACGCCAAACCCGGAAACCACGGCACCGGCGCAATCACTTTAGCGCGAATGTTGGGTGTTTTTAAGAGTTGCAGTAGGCGCGTCTCGACAAAAATACCGTGACCTGGCTTAACGCTGTTCGGGTACAAGCTTGAATACAGCACAATGGTGAGCGGATCATTCTTCTGGCTCGCCGTGTCGACTTGCTTACTCATCGTGGTTGCGCTCATCGTAGTGCGCTACGAAAATATGCTTCGCGCTTTGTACGGCGCTGTGCACGTCGCAGCATCCAAAGCTGAATAAGCAGCGTGATGATCAGCGCCCCGGCGCCAATCAATATCCAAAGCAATTTAGCCTTTAGTCGATGCATCTCGGCACGCAGCTCAAAATTCTCCGACAGGCTGAGTGCATATAACACCGGCTGGTAACCACGCGCCATGCCCATCAATTCAGCGGCGTGCACTGAAACTTTTCCAGCAGCGCGTATCCACGTGTCGTCCGACGCGGTCTGCTCTGCATTACCCCACCACAGATACCACTGCGGCACACTTTTTTGATAGTACGCCCACAATTTTTCTTCATGGACATACCCCGGGCGACCCAACCCCGCTTTAACAATTTTTAAGTTTGCCGTGTCTTGGTTTGCCAAAGCTTGTCTAAATTGCAATGCAGCGAGCGGATGACCTTGCTCATCGACAACATAGAAGTTGTTGTACACGTCGAGCATTTTCCAAACCTGCTGCTGACGGTCAAACACCTCAATGAGCGCATGACCATGCCCACCATAGCCATCAAACGAAAACGCCCACTCGCGCGCAAATAGGTCTGCTGCGTGTGCCAATCCAAGATAGGCCTGAGTAAAGTCTGAACACGCACCATAACCCTGTTGAATACGCTCAACAGCGGTATATAAATCAGCGGAAATATCGCCGCGCTCTGCCGCATGTTGGGTAAGGAAGGAGGAAAGGGCTAATGACTTTTGCCAATCATCCGGCAACTTATCGATACCCTCGCGCCGAATAATGGACGTGAGCCGCGGATCTGGCCTCGACTGTTCAGCCTTGAAACTTGTTGGTAGCGCCAGCGGTGTCCAATCAAAGAAGGGCGCGTCGCTTTCATTAAACAACACGGCATTTCTTAGGCGTACAGCCTCACTACCCGGAAACGCCATCGACAGCAGGTAAACAAACAAGGCGGCCAGAAGAAGGATGTTTATCCAAACACCCCGCTTCAAAGCCGCCACCTGCTTTACAGCATTCATACCTTACCAACAGAGGCCGTGATACTCGCACTTGAGCTGGCTAGCATTCGGCATAGCAGCCAAATCGATCAGCACTTGGCCCGCACGTGCTTTGGCAGCAATCTGTTCAGCCAAACCTTGATCCAGAATCCCCACTACCAGCACATCAGACTCAGCCATCACTGCATCTAAGTCGTCGTTCATCAGCTCACCGATATGTGGCACGTGCTGCTCGATAAAGCGTTTGTTTGCACCGAGCAAGCGAGAAAGATGAACGTTCGGATCGTACACTTGCAGCGCCATACCTTTGCCAATCAAATGCTCGGCTAAGGTCACTAAGGGTGATTCGCGCAGATCGTCGGTGCCGGTCTTGAACGACAAGCCAATCATGCCGATACGACGCTTGCCCGTTGCTAGCACCTCATCAATGGCGAGGTCGATATGTTCGCGGTTGGATTGAAGAATACCCGCCATCATCGGCAGCTCAACATCGCGCTGTTTAGCCAGATACACCGTTGCGCGCAAATCCTTGGGCAGGCAAGAACCGCCAAATGCGTAACCCGGCTTGAGGTAAGCCTTGGAAATGTTCAATTGTGTGTCTTTGGTAATCAAGTCCATCACTTCGAATGAATCCACACCCAATGATGCGCACAAGCGAGCTGTTTCATTGGCGAAGGTGATTTTCATTGCGTGGAAATTGTTGCAACACAACTTCACCATCTCTGCGGCACGAACTGAAGTGGTGTGAAATGCACACGGCAGATGGCCAAACAAGCTACGCATTTTTTCAATACCGTATTCGTGATTAGCGCCAACAATGGTAAAGGGCGGCTTATCGTAATCACGAATGGAGGTGCCTTCGCGCAAAAACTCGGGCTGGAAGCAGAGGTGAAAATGTTCGCCGTCTTTCTTGCCAGAAACGCGCTCGATAATCGGGCGCAATACACTTTCAACGGTGCCCGGCACAAGGGTTGAGCGGAACACAAATACGTGCGGCTCAGCTTTATCTTTAAGCACTGCGCCAATATCTTCAGCCAAACGCAGCACGGCGCTTTGGTCTTGGCTGCCATTCGCCGCAGACGGCGTGCCTACGCAAATAAGCGAAACCTCACTGCCTAACACGGCATCGCGAACGCTGGTTGTAACTTTGACGAGGCCACTCTTAGCCACATTCGCCATGAGGTCAACCATACCCTCTTCAACCACCGGCGTTTTGCCACTACTAATCAGGTCTAACTTGGCCTGTTCGATGTCGACACCAATCACCTCATGTCCATCTCGTGCAAGACAGGCCAACGACACGGCACCGACATAACCCAAGCCAAAAATACTGATCTTCAATGCTCTCTCCCAAAGCTACGAACATTCGTAGCAACTAATTTCGCGCTGCAATCTATGCAGTAATAACTTCCACTCGGGCCAGCTTAAACGCGGCCCGCATTAAATTTCTGTACGCAACTCTCAATCAACGCATCAAGCCTCAACATCGATGCCGCCCAGTCATGTTGTTTCAACACACGCTCTCGGCCTGCTGTTGCCAATCGCTCGCGCTCTGTCGAGTCGTTCATTAACTTTAAAGCTGCCTGAGCATAGCCTTCTGGCGTGTCGGCGACGAGGAAATGTTGCTCATTTTCTGCATCAACGCCACCCGCCGCCGCAGAACTTGTGACAACTGGCACACCCATCGCCATCGCTTCCAGAATTTTATTTTGCGTGCCGCGCGCAATATTTAACGGCGCGATCATCGCGGCCGAGCGCAACACATACGGGCGAACATCTGGTACCGAGCCCGTTACCGTGACGCCGGGCAGTTTGCCCAGCGCCTTAATCTCGTCAGACGGATCTGCGCCCACGATAATCAACTGAGCATCCGCACGCTGCGCCTGAATAATGGGCAAAGTGCGGGTGCAGAATTCAATCATGCATTCTTGATTCGGGTAATAGTCCATGCGGCCGATAAAACTCAGCACGTTCGGCTGGTAGGACGCCCCGTCAGGCTTGAAATAATCGGCATTCACCCCGTTTGGAAACCAGCCGGTATCGCATGTCACACCATAGGATTTGAGCGTTTCCCACTCCGCGCGCGTTGTTGCTGTACACAGATCAAATAGTCCCGCTAAACGTTTTTCTTCACGGACGAGTTTATGGCCTTCAAGCGCATAGCCCCACGACAACGGAAAACGTTTGTAATGGCCGTACTCCAACCATTTCTGTGAATCCATATCGCCAAAATCTAAAATCTTGGGAATGTCGCGGACATGTTCGACATACGGCGCAACCGATGAGCAATGCACAAAAATCAAATCGAATCGCTCAGTTGCGAGCGCGCGATCAATTGCTTGCTTCAAACTCGGTGAATAGAAATAACCAAAGGATGATGGGCGCAAGGTTGGCAAACGCCCCACCATGCGCAGAGTTTGCACAGGGTTACTCACCAACGCCATTTCAAATTTTGCACAGTGCGGTGCAATGCCCTTGCCCTCTTCAGCTTCAGCCTCAGATCTAGCAAGCGAACACACTGTGACATCGTGTCCTTGCTGCGTTAGATGGCGAATCATATTAAACGGGCGAATTTTGCCGCCACGTTTAGGCGGAAACGGAAAGCGATGGCACACGTAAAGAATTTTCATGACACCAATGCTCGCAGTTCGTCCGCCACGTCGTCGGCATCACGTCCATCTAGATAAATACGCGCCCACACCTCAAAGTTCATAAGCGATAACAATGCATCGGTATAGTCTTGCTTCTGTGCGCGGTGTGCTGCAATCAGTTCTGACACCGCAGCCTCGTCAAACAAACCCCGTCGACGTAGCGACTCTGGGCTGAGCACTGAGTCCAATACGCGGGCTAACTGGCCTTTCAACCAAGCACCAATCGGGGTGCCAAAGCCTCGCTTCTTACGATTCAAGATTTCTTGCGGAATCATGTCTGACAAGGCTTCCTTCATGACATGCTTCAGGCGGCCGCCACGTACTTTGATGTGATGCGGCATGCGAGCCGCCAATTCAACGAGTTCGTGATCGAGCAAGGGCACGCGACATTCAAGCGATACCGCCATACTCATCTTGTCGGTCAGCATCAACAAATCGTCTGGCAACTGGGTTTGTGCGTCGACTGCCAACATGCGATTCAGCGCATCTTCAGACCCTGCGCCGGCAAAGGCAGTGCGAATGGCATCAAATGCTTGTGCGGGTGGCAGTTTGACTAAACGGTCAGCCAACTCCGCCGGCATGATTTGCAAATAGGCGCGATAGCGTTCTTCAAAGCTCAACGCCGAACTCGCCAAAAAGCCTTTTGCCAAACGCATCAAATTCAAAAGCGATGAATGTCGGTCACTCGGCAAACGGTCGCCAACTGAGCGCGCACTATTTTTAATCCAAGTTGGCAAACGATTAAATCGGTCTGCATAGTAGTTGCCGAGATAGCGACGGTAACCACCAAACAGCTCATCCCCACCCACGCCAGACAAAATGACCGTCACATCACGATGCGCAAATTCAGACACTAAATAAGTTGTGATGAACGCACTGTCTGCAATCGGCTCGTCCATGTGCCAGAGCAGTTTTGGCAACAACCCAACCACATCGGGTTTCACCACAATTTCGTGGTGATCTGTATGGAAGTATTGTGCAACTTGGCGTGCATACGGCAGTTCGTTATACAGCGCCTCTGCACGCCCACCCTCAAAGCCAATAGCGTAGGTTTTAACCGGCTGATAACTCACTTTAGCCATGTAGCCGACCACAGCACTGGAGTCGACGCCGCCAGACAGGAATGCACCAATCGGCACATCGCTTACCATTTGCATGCGCACGGAACGCTGAATGCCGTGGCGAACGCGCTGTACCCATTCCGCTTCTCGCGTTTCGGTATCAAGCTCTGTCGGTATTTGCCAATACATGCGCTCAGCCGTTTTGCCGCCCTGTACCGATAACAAACTCGCCACACCTAATTTGCGAATGCCCTTAAACATCGACAACGGGCCGGGCACATAACCCAACTGCAAATAGGCCTGCAAACCCGCCGGATCAACCTCGCGCACAAAGCCCGGCAAGGTCAGCAACGCCTTTGCTTCCGTTGAAAAGGCGATGCGCTTATCGTCTTGGTAAACGTAAATCGGTTTAATGCCTAAATGATCTCGCCCAATTAGCAGGCGGCGTTGACGCGCATCCCATAGCGCAAAGCCGAACATACCGTTCAGTCGCTCAACAACAGCATCACCCCATTGCTCATAGCCATGCAGCAGCACTTCACTGTCTGAACCGGTACGGAAACGATGGCCTGCTTGTTCTAACTCGGTACGCAATTCGCGGAAGTTATAAATCTCACCATTGCATACGAGCCAAACTGTTTCGTCTTCGTTTGGTATCGGTTGATGCCCGCCCGCTAAATCAATGATGGACAAGCGTGTCATACCGATCGCGCAATCACCATCAAGGTGTGCACCCAAATCATTGGGGCCACGATGACGGGTGACTGCGCCCATGGCGTTAAGCAACTCACCGTTAACCGGAGTGCCGTCTAAATGAACGATGCCGTAAATACCACACATGGAGCGCGCTCAGGAATGGGTCGTTAAACCAGTAGATAAAGCGGTAGGATTCGAAGCCGTGGGCATCACGCCGCCGCACTCTTGATTGCGCAGGAACGCATCAAACATCAGCAGCGACCAAATGCCCGGCGAGTAATCGCGCTTGCCGGATTCATGCGCAGCCAACATGTGTTCAATATGGCTGCGATTAAACCAACCCGTGCCGGCCAAACGCTCGCCCAAGAGCGCCTCACGCATACGTTCACGCAAGGGGCCACGGAACCAGCGCGCCAACGGCACCGCAAAGCCCATCTTGGGGCGATACAGCACATCATTTGGCAAATGCGGCTCCATCGACTTCTTGAAGATGTATTTGCCTTCTGATCCACGCAGCTTAATTGATGACGGCAATGTAGCCAGCCATTCGACCAAAGGATGATCCATCAAAGGCTCACGTACTTCGAGTGAGTGCGCCATGCTGGCACGATCAACCTTGGTATTAATGTCGCCGACCAAATAGGTTTTGTAATCGAGGTATTGAATCAGCGCCAGCGGATCATCGCACTGCATATTTTTGGCATGGCGATTAAACACCTCGATAGCATCATAACCACCCAGCTCACGCTGCAGCTCATTCGAGAACAAGGCGCGGCGCATGGGCGTGCGAATTAACGATACTGAGTGTGCATACGCCTCGACTGACGTGCGCGCCAATGCTTCAAACGTGGTTTTGGCACGAAACATACGCGGCGCCCAGTCGGCTTTAGGATAGGCTGCGCCCAAGAAACCAAACAGGGGTTTGCGCAAACCCAAAGGCAGCGCGGCACGTGCACGCTCTTCCATCATATGCAGTGCGTAGCGCCGATAGCCACCCAGGCTTTCATCACCACCATCGCCAGACAGCGCAACTGTGACGTGCTTTCGGGCCAATTGGCAAACGCGGTAGGTGGGAATCGCAGAGCTATCGGCATAGGGCTCGTCATACAGCCACGCCAAGGTATCGATCAAATCAAAGTCATCTGATTCGACACGCTCAACGTGATGACGCGTGTGATAGCGATCCGCCACCATTTGCGCGAATTCAGATTCATTAAAACGGGGGTCTGCAAAGCTAATGGAGCAGGTATTCACCGGCTCGTTCGATAAGCCGCTCATCAATGCAACGACGGCGCTTGAATCCACACCACCCGACAAAAACGCACCCAGCGGAACTTCTGAAACCATGCGCAAGCGAATGGATTCATTCAGTCGACGCACCAGCTCTTCTTGCGCCTCTTGCTCGTCGATGCGCGCATCACAGGTAAATTTGGCGTCCCAGTACACACGCGGCTCAGGTACCTTTTCGCCACGGCGCAGCTTTAAGGTACAGGCTGGGGGCAGTTTTTTGGCCGCACGGTAAATGGTGCGCGGCTCAGCCACATAACCGTAGGCGAAGTATTCTTCTACCGCGCACGGATCAATCTGTTGGGGCAAGCCACCATGTGCCACCAGCGTTTTGAGTTCAGAGCCCACGATAAATTGGCCGTCCGGCAGTTCCGCATAGAACAGCGGCTTAACGCCCAGACGATCTCGCGCGATAAAAAACGTTTCGCGATTACGATCCCACAGCGCAAAGGCAAACATGCCACGAAAACGGTCTACGCATGACTCGCCCCACGCTTCCCACGCATGCACAATCACCTCGGTGTCGCTGCGCGTGTGAAAGGTATGGCCGAGCGCTTGTAGTTCGGGAATTAATTCTTGGTAGTTGTAAATCTCGCCGTTGAACACAACCACCACAGAACCGTCTTCGTTAAACAAGGGCTGCTGACCGGTCGACAGATCAATAATCGACAAGCGACGGTGTCCCAAACCCACCCCGGGCTCGAGATGCAAACCACCTTCATCGGGCCCGCGATGGTGCTGCGATTCATTCATGCGATGCAAAACCGCACGATCAATGTCGCGCCGGCCACGCAGATCAAAAATGCCAACAAAACCGCACATAAATTGTTGCGCCTATCTGGTTTGCTTGAATTTGGGGGCGGTGCACCATTTGATGCCGCCCACCGGACATTATGCCCGCATCAGGTGACATTTATTCTGCAATGCAGTGTTATTTGCCGCAGTGCTGCTAACTACGCCGCAGACTTTCTTGATAGAGCGAATCGTATCGCGAAGACATGATGTCGAGGCTGAATCCTTGCAGTGCAGCGTGACGTGCTGCCTGTGCTTGCTCAATTCTTTGCTGGGGATTGGCAAAGTAGCGTTGCAGGGCGTCTGTCATGGCCTCGATATCGTCGCTTTGAATCAGCAGGCCCGTCACACCCTGATCAACCAATTCAGCATTTCCACCGACACGGGTCGCAATCACCGGTAAGCCGCTCGCCATGGCTTCGAGGATGGTGTTGGAAATCCCCTCGGCCAATGACGGCAGAACATACACATCAAATTCTCGCAGCAGCTGCGGCACGTCGTTGCGTGCACCGGGTAACCAGGTGTCTTGCAACAGACCCGCCGCCTCGATTTCTGTGCGCACTAATTCTGCCTGCGGTCCATCTCCCACCAAGGCCAAACGAACGTTACGACCCGCCTCGCCCAAACGCTTTTTGAGCGCAATAAAGGCGCGTGCGAGCAATATCTGGTTTTTCACCGTTTGCATGCGGCCCACGGTGCCAAAAACCAAATCGTCTGCGCTAAATGGCCAGCCTTCAAGCGCCGCCATCGTGCCATCAGCCGCATTGACAACTTTGGGTGCAAATCGCGCCACATCCACGCCATTACAAATTCGTGTAATGCGCGCGGCAGGAACACCTACACGCTGCTGCAAGTAATCTGCGAGCTGTTGCGAGAGCGCGATGTAATGCGTAACAAAAGGGCGCAAAATTTTGCGTGTCCAACGATTGGTGCGATTGCTGCCATCAAAGTCGCCCACATCCCAACCGTGTTCGCCATGAATTCGCACAGGCACACCCGCCGCCCACGCGGCCACTTGCACTTCAAGCGTGCCCAAATTGCGGGTATGTACGATGCTTGGTCGCAAAGCGCGAAACAATGCGAGCAATCGAGGAAACAACTTAATGGTGTGGCCCGGTGCTTTGCGGAGTGAAATGAATTTCACCTCTGGCGACTGAATGCGCGCAGCGAAGTCACGATCAACCTCGGTAAGCGCAATCACCATGTGGCGATACTGCGGCAAACGGTTAATGAGATTGACTACACCGTTTTCTAAGCCGCCAATGGCAAAGCGATTCACAACGTGCAACAGGAGCGGACGGGCGTTTCCGCTCTCACCGATTTCGCTGATTTCGCTCATGACGGTCACTTCACCACCGGCGTTGGCGCAGCTTTTTCTGCTTGCCCAACCGGCTCTGCCTGGCTTGCATCTCGCACGGCCTGCTGCAAGGTTTGCGAGATTGCCGGTGCAATCTGTTGTACAGCCTGTGCCAATGCAGTGTGTGCTGCGGCTTCGTGCTCGGGTGTACTGTCGTCAAACGGCACCCACATGACGATCGCTGCACCGGCCTGACCGCGGCCCGCCAAACGATTTTGAAGTAGCTGAAGCTTGGCCTCAATGTCGGAGCCCGTCATCTGCCCGCTTGATTCACCCGGATGCCAATACCAGCGCGTGAGCAAAATGCGCGTGTAGCCGCCATTTACGATATAGGTCTTGGCTTGTATTGCATGACCGGCCACTTCAATGCGCTGCATGCTTTCACTCGTCACATGCCAGTTCGCATTTTCTGAAGCCACAATCTGGTTCGACGAACTCACCGCGCGACGCTTGTTATCTTGCTCACGATACATCGCCACATACAAACCGACCGTATCTCGCGCCCCTGGCAACACAATGTTCTGTCGCAACACATCGGTTGACTCGGTAAAAGCGGGTTCGTAACCATCACTCGGGGTATGTGTTTGTGCGCCAATAGGCAGCGCTGTCAGCAAAGTCGACTCAAGATTTAATGGCGCCGCACTCGCGGAGGAAGATATCAGCAGGCGGGTGGCCAACGGCTGCACCAGCAACAGCGCCAAGGCAATGCCGGTTACGACCAGCAAGCCACGGTGCTCACCTTGCAATGCTGGCTGCGCCTTGAACACAGGGCCGGCAGGCTCATCTTCAGCCCAACGCATTCCCACCCAAAACAGCAACATCATCACTAAGCCAAAAAATACCCAACCATAAATGAGGTGATCAACCCCAGTTGCGATCACGTTATTCGATAGGTGGCCCAGCATCACAATCATGTAAGCGCGCAACCAATTGGCAACAATCGGCACCAACAAAGCCGCCAACATAAAGCCCGCACGCCGCCGCCAAGATTGGTAAGTCATATAGGCAAACAAACTGCCCACCATGAGCGAGGCCACTAAATAACGCACGCCGCTACACGCTTCTACAACCGACCAGCGGCCCGTTGGAATCACAAAATTCAAGCCTTCGCGATATACCGGCACACCCGATGCACGTACGGCCCACACGGTAAAGTCAGCCGTCCATTGCATCAGCGTTGGCAACATAAAGTCGCCAAACGGCACAGCAAATAGTAAGAAGCCAATGGGAAATAAAATGTGGCGAACTACGCGCCAACCAAAGAACGCCCACGCACCGAGCATGAGCAAGCCCACGAGGGCGAACTGCGCGAGTGTATTAATGAATACCCATTGCGATAGCCACATGCCCAACACGAGAGGCAGCATCAAGACTGCCGCCAACAAATTAGGCTGCGGTGACTCTTGTATTAGCCAAGCACGTTTGCGCCACGCCAGCCATAGCGCAATAGGCACCACCACTACACCATGCGAATACGCATTGGAATTGAGCCAGGTCTGCACCATGACCTGCACCACTTGCCATTGGCAAAGACACAGCAAGAGTGCAAATGTGGCATAAGCCGCGAGCGACTTAAACCAAGTCGACTTCTGTTGCGGATCCAGTGTGGCGGGCGCGGCTTGCATCGGTTTATGCCTAAGTTGTTCAGCCTAAATTGCGCACGATATGTGGGCCCAGCGTATTGGCCACCACACGCGGCAAACGCTTCCACGCTTCAATAAACAAACGGTACTTCGGATTATTGGGGTTGTTTTGCGGAATTGCCTCGCGCTTGAACAGTTGATATTGATAGTTCAACGGCGTTGGCTCAAAACCCCAATTTTTCTTGAACGAGTACTGACCGGTATCGCGCTTACTACGACCGTAGTCAAACACTTTGCAGCCCCGTGCGCAGGCCCGACGCATCAGATCCCAATACTTAAAATCATTTGCAGCCAAATCGCGTGCCGCTAATGCATCACCGGCGTAATACGGCATGCACTCATCTTTGAAGTAGAAAGTCAGCACAGTTGAGATCGGCGTACCGGCTTGGTCCAGCACCAGCATAAACTCGCACTGCTCGCCAAAAATACGCTTGAGTTCGGCGAAGTAACGCTTTGGCAAAGCCGGTGTACCGTGGCGTTGCACATTGTCGGCATACAGCTCAAAAAAACGATCCGGCGTTTCATCGATCTCGGCGCGCAAGCCATTGCCAATGCCTTTACGCACCATCGCGCGTTGCTTGCGTGGAATGGCCAGCATATTGGCTTCTTCTTCCGGCAGAATTTCTTTGCGGAAAGTGAAGTACAAATCTTGCGTGGGCCAATCTTCGTGGCGCGGCGTAATATTGCGCAGCTCAAGGTGCTCAACCTGCCGACCTTGCGCCACCTCAATTGCCGCGAGCTCCAGGGCTTCTGCAGCCTCTGGATATGTTGCCGCCACCCCACCGTAAACACAAAATGGTAGCGACACCATGGCGTGTCCAAATAGTCGGCTCTTCACTTCTGCCAGGGGCAACACACCACCGATCACCCCGTCTTTTTCTGCCAGCAAAAAACACGTGTTGTGTTTAAACACGCCCTGCATAATTTCACGCCAACCTGCACGATGAAAAAAAGTGGCCTGTTCGCAGCGGGCCACAAACTCATCCCAGCGCGTTGCATCTTGCGCAGACATTTCGCGCACGCACCAACCATTGCGATAGAAAGAAACGTTATTCATGTAATTGAGCACGATGGGCGACGCGCTTAGGCGCAGCGACGCCATTGTTCATTGTTGAGTGCAAAAACCTCGTCCATACGCCCCCACTTAAAGTCTTGCAGCAAACGCGCCAAGCGCGCTTCAGTGCGGTGAAGGTTTACGTAGTGACGGAATCGGGTTTTAAGACTGGTGCCGGGCACACGAGGCTGCTCTGGGTCGATTTCCCACGGGTGCATGTAGAAAATTGCGGGCTGACCATCCACGTCATTCACGCGGCGAATGAGGCGACTTGAAACGCCGTAGGGTAATAAGCGGAAAAACCCTCCCCCACCGGCCGGCCAATTGCGATTGAACATACGCACCGTCGTCATCGGCACTTCTGCCAAGCCGGCACGCGACTCAAACGTAAAGCGCGGGGCATCTGGCACACCGTAGTGATCGTGCTTCACCGGATATATGCTGGAGCTGTAGCGATAACCCGCCTCATGAATACAGTCGAGCGCCCACGGGTTGTCCTTGCCAATCGAGAAGCTCGGTGCGCGGTAACCTGTAACGGCGACGCCGCCCAGGTCTTCCAACACCGCTTTTGCCAATCGGATATCCGCCAAAAAAGATTCTGGCGTTTGATCTGTTGCACGCATATGCGCATAGCCGTGGCTTGCTAGTTCGTGACCACTCGCCACAATGCGCTTCACGACTTCCGGGTAACGGTCTGCCACCCAACCCAAGGTAAAAAACGTGGCTTTCGCATCATGCTCTGCGAGCAAGGCGAGTAGGCGATCAACATTCCGTTCAACTCGACACGGAATGTCATTCCACTGCTCGCGCGGAATGTGCGGAGCCAGTGCAGACACTTGGAAGTAATCTTCAACGTCAATGGTCAGGGCGTTGAGCATGGTGCAATTTCCGGTAGGGCAAAAACAGCCAGCGTTACTGGTCTTGTTCGTTGCGAGGTGACGAGGCAAGCGTGCTGAGTACTTTTAACGTTTGTTCTAACGTTGACTCTAAGCGCTGCAATCGCTCTTCAATCTTGCCTGTTTGATATTGCGCAACGAGCTGTTGAATCTGCTCAGTAGTCTCTGCGTCCAATTGCACCGAACTTAAATCAAGTGCCGGCAACGCAGCAGCCAAAAGAGGCTGTGCATAAGCGTATCCATTCGCATGGCCATTCAGATGTGGGACATGATCATGCAAGCCCGCCGATTCAGACGTCACAACAGCTGCAGCGGTTTTGCCCTCTTCAGCAATCTCGCGCCCCACTTCTTCCACATCATGGCGATAGTAGGCGCTCTTACCTCCTAAAAACCCCGCTAACAGCAAGCGGTCGCACAGCGTGTTAATGCGGCGCGGCACGCCGCCTGAGAGTTCGAAAATCGCTTCATACGCGCTTGCGTCAATCGCGGGTTTATCGCCCTTCCAGCCCACATGCGCCAAACGGTGCTCAACATACGCACGTGTTTCATCGGCATCCATCGGGCCAAGGTGATATGAAGCAATCACGCGCTGACGCAATTGCTGCATATGCGGGCTTTGCATGGTCTCGCGGAATTCTGGCTGACCCACCAAAAAACTTTGCAGCAAGGCGTGTTCACCCAACTGAAAGTTGGACAGCATGCGCAATTCTTCAACCGCTTTGGGCGTGAGGTTTTGTGCCTCATCTACAATCAGCAGCGCACGTTTGCCCGCAGCAGTGAGCGACAGCAAAAACATTTCGAGACTCAGCAGCAAGTCTGCCTTTTTAAGCTGCTTGTTTGGCAAACCAAAGGCTGCAGCCACCATACGCAAGGTGTCTTCCGCATCAAGATGCGTACTCACCAACTGCGCAGCGACGACTTTTTTGGGATCAAGCTTTTGTAACAGACTGCGCACGAGCGTGGTTTTACCTGCACCCACTTCACCCGTGATCACAATAAAGCCTTCGCTTTGATGCAGCCCGTACTCAAGGTAGGCCATGGCACGACGGTGGCCACGGCTACCAAAGAAAAAGGAAGGATCAGGATTTAGCTGAAACGGCTTGCCGCTCAGCCCGTAGTACGTTTCGTACATTTAATGGCACCCTAAAAGGGGCCTTAGAAATTAAGGCCCAACACCCCCGTCAGGGCATTTTCAGCGTAGCTGGTGGTGCCGCCACTACCATCAAGGGTGACGTGACGAACACCAACGCTACCCGTGGTGTGTTGCCCCAAACGGGTGTTCAGGGTGAGATCGTAACGACGTTGCAAGGAATTTGCCGCGCCACTTGTCACACTTGACCCTTTAGACATATTGGTCGTAAAGGCTAATGAACTCAGCGGCGTGAGTTTATGTAGCACACTCAAACTGGCGCCACGGCTCAACACCACACCACCTGCTGTCGAAAGATCGTCTGGCACCCCTGTGAAAAACAGGCTAGAAACGCCCGTTTGACGCGAACGATAGGCAGAAACCATGACGGTATCGCGACCACGGGTCCACGCATAACTGGCCGCCAATCGGCGATCTACATACGATTGTTGTGTCACCACCTTGCTAAGCAGGCCAAAGTCATACACCCCGGGTGCGACCTGAGTCACCATCCCCAATGAAGTTAGATATTGTAAAGCTTGATTCAAACGATCATCCGCGGGAACAGACTCAAAACGATCTGTGTTTGCAACCAGAGCCAGGGCACCAACAGGATTGGTCAGCAAATTACCCGCCAAGGTATTCAAACTCTGCGCCAATGAAATTTGAAAAGCGCTAATCGCGTTGCGGTATTGAAACTGGTAGCTAAAAGAATCACCAAAGGATTTTTTATCGCGGCTCGCCGAGACTCTGGCCTGAGGATTAAGCGCCCAATCCACTTGCATACCATATGCGCGATGTTGGCTATTGTCTTGCGCAGCCAAAACGCCGTTGAAATCTTTGCCGCCACGCACCGTGACGATGAGGTTGGTTTGAATGGCGTAGGAGAGCGAGAAAATACTGGAGCGCGCATCGGTATCAACATGGGTACCCGCGCTGTACTGAGTCGTACTTTGCCGAGTATCAAATGCCCACTTAAACGGGGTGTTTCCAACGCCGCCACCCAAGTGGAAGCTGCCTAACGTAATCGTACTGCCGGGCGCAGACTTGGAATCTGAATTGGTGCGATTCACGCCATAGCGCAGCGAATAGTTTACGTCGTTGCCAATACGTCCGCGAATATACGGCGCAATCGACAGGGTACGCGTTTCAACGTTGGAAGCGCTCAGCAAAGACGGGTCAACAGACTGCTGTCCGATAATAGAACCGGACTGCTGTTGAATTCTGGCGTCGGTATCAAGAAACAGAAAATTTTCGATCAGCTGAGCCGATGACCGCAAGCCTAAGGTTGGCGAGTTACGAACGGGCGCATTCACGCCTGAATAAGCGTAGGTGTGAACACCCAAGTCGGCATCAATATTGAGGCGACTTGAGCGCCCATGCACCCCTAAGGATGGAGTTAGTTCGTAGATAAACGCGTTTTCTTCCGCACCTGCACGGCTCAAACGCACGTTATCGGTGTAGGTGCCACGTAAAGAAACACCTTCGGTGACCTTCCAACTTTCACCGAAGGCGGGCGTCGCGCCCACAGCCGCCAAAACTAGGCTTGTTGAAAATACTAGATTGCGGGGGGCACGAATTCGCATGCGTTACGCCATTTTGTCCTTGTTTGCAGAATTCCCGCCATAACCGTAGCCATAACCATAACCGTAGTAGCCATAGTAGTTGCCATCACCTTGCTGACGAGACTTGTTGAGCATCATCAGTTTGACAGGACAAGCCTCAATCGTCGAGAGGGCTTGTTTAACTGCCGCATGGGTGGTTCGATCGGCCTCTACTACCATCACGATTTGACCCATGTGCGTTGCCAATACACGGGCCTCTGTCGTCACGAGCAGCGGGGGTGAGTCGAATATGATAATCCGATCCGGGTACCTTGAGGCCATTTCTTGCAACAAAGCAATCATGCCTTCACTCGCTAGCAACTCGGTTGCACGTTGATGCGGCATCCCAGCAGGCAGCAAAGTCAGCTTTTCAACGTTGGTACGCAGCATCACCTGACTCAGATCCAAGTTTTTGTCGAGCAACACATCCATCAAGCCTTTAGCCGGTGGCAAGCCCAACAAATTCAGTACCGAGGGGCGCGCCACGTCGGCATCAACCAGCAATACGCGCTTATCCAACTCCATCGCAATACTCATTGCGAGATTAACTGAGCTGAAGCTCTTGCCTTCGCCCGGGAAGGCGCTGGTCATCATAATCAGGTTGCCATTCTTAACTGGCGTCACGCCCTTGCCGATCGCATTCGCCAGAATCGGGCGCTTGATCACACGAAACTCATCGGCAACTCGCGTCCGCGCTGCATCCGCAGTAATGAAACCCGCGGCGGTCAAACGCGCCAAATCAATTTCGACATAACGCGATTCGCTTTGCGAATTGGCTAAATAACTTGATGCCGCAACCGGTGCTGCCGGAGTCTCAACCACCGGCGACACAGTGCGCACTTGTTCAACCACCAATTCCGGCGTAGACAACGTCGCCGGCGACGGTGCCGCAGCACCCTGTTCAACGGTTAGAGCCGGTGCTTCCACACCTGCACTACGCAGCTCGTCGAGGCGCTTGACTGCTTGTTCGATAATACTCATCACGCTCTCCGATCAGGCCACACGGCTCACAAGCATCAACACCACGATGGCTGTGGCAAACGAGCCGATTAGCCCCCCGAACGTTCCTATAAATGCCCACAAGCTGCGGCGCTCGCGTTTGGCTTGTACGTCAGTAATGACAGCTGAAACCGAACCCAACACCGGCAGACCCGTAACTTCGCGCAACGAACGACCATCTGCAAAGCTCGGACGAATCTGACTCAACACAAAACTAACTGCAGCACCTGCCGCCAGAGACAGCAGTAGCACAATCGGCATGAGCAACAAACGATTCGGCGCAACTGGCTGCGGGCTCACACGCGGCGGATCAATCAAGCGGAACTCGGCTACGCCAGAAGCGCTTTCCATTTCACCAGACATGGATGCAGACTCACGACGCGCAACCAACTGTTCGTAATTTTTCTTATGTACTTCGTAATCGCGATTGAGCTGGGTGTACTCAGCCTCAACCTCTGGCAACAGTCGTGCGGAGGATTTAAGTTTCTCGAGACGATCTTCGTATTCAGACACGCGGGTTTGCAACTGAGCAACCGTCGCTTCGTTCTCTGCGAGCGAAACCTTAATTTGCTGCACCACCGGATTCACCGACGCCACATTCAAACTGCCTGACTTTTTACGCGTACGAATTTCGTCCTTCTTCTGCTGCTCGAGCTGCGCAATTACGCGGCGCGTACCAATCACATCCGGATGCTGCTCGGTGTAGTGTTGCAACTGACCATCCAGCTGGCGCTTGAGCGCATCAATACGATTATCCAAGTCAGGAATTGAAATATCCGGCGAATCTGGAACCAATGAGCTATCTTCAGCCGCCAACTGACGCTTCAATGCATCACGCGAATTCTGCGCTTCGCGCAATTCTAGTTTTGCTTGGTTCAGTTGGTTATTCAGATCATTCGCGCGCTGGCCATAATCGCCACCGCCCGTCATGCCCATATTTTTTAGGCGGAATTCCTTGAGGCGATTTTCGGCATCCTCAAGTTTCTTTTCGTAAACCTTGATTTGATCTTCAATGAACTTGCGCGCGGTATCTGCATCCTTACGCTTATCGCCCAAACCAGATTCAACGAAAATTGAAACCAGCGACTGCACCACGCGCTTACCACGCTCCGGTTCAGTATCACGATAGGCAATGGTGTACAGATTGTCATTGCCCGTGCCTTTGATTTGCAGTTCTTTCATCAAGCCTTCGGCCAACGCCTCTTTGTCCTCTTTAGTTTTGAGGTTCAAATCAAGGTCGGCCATGCGAATCAGTCGATCCACATTCGGACGACTAATCAGCGTACGACTCAGAATGGCAATTTGCTGTTCAACATTGGGCTGAACAGCCAAGCCCGACATCAAGGGTTTAAGTACAGACTGTGTATCAACAAACACACGCGAGGATGCCTCGTACTTGTCGGGCATCAGCATCACTACCAAACCACCAATGATGCCAACCAGCCAAGCTGCTGCCATGCCATACCAGCGGTTGAGCCACATACCGCGAAGGTAGGCATAAAGCTGGCGAACTATATCGTCCATGTACGAGGAATCCTATGAATCAAAAAATCAGAACCAGCTTTGCGGAATGACCAAAACGTCACCCGGACGCATTTCGACGTTAGCCGAAACATCGCCGTTCTTAACGAGGTCTTTCAGGCGCACGCTGTACTGCTTATTACCTTCAGCGGTGCGCAAAATGCTGGCACCATTACCATCAGCAAAATCTGTCAGACCACCGACCGCAATCATCACGTCGAGCACCGTCATCTTTTGCTTGTAAGCAAGAATCTGCGGCTTGGCAGCTTCGCCAATCACACGAATCTGTTCGCTGTACGGACCCACAAAGTTGGTCACCACAACGGTTACCACCGGGTCACGAATAAACTTGCCCAGGGCCTTCTCAATATCACGCGCCAGTGCTGACGGGTCTTTACCCATCGCCGGCAAATCTTCAACCAGTGGCGTGGTGATCTTGCCGTCTGGACGCACCGGAACACTCATCGACAGTTCAGGGTTACGCCACACCACCACATTAATGGTGTCTCCTGGACCAATTACATAATTGTAATCAGCAGAAGAAGACGCCGGAGGCGCAGACGGGTAGCTATTACAGCCCGTCAAGCCCATTGCAGCAGCCAGCATCGCCAGCACGGTCATCACACGCAGATTCAGAAAACGGCTCATCGCTTGCTCCTTGAGGACATGTCCAAATATGAATCACGCCCAAGAGTGTACTATGCAGGTGCCTCATCCGAACTCGCAGGAAAAACCACACAGTTCGATTAAAACAACCCACATCGCCACTTCTTAGGCAAAACCAACCGCGGCAGCCAAAAAACCTGCTGCCATCAGGAAAAACCCGTATTAGCCGTCAAATTGCGCGGCGTAGCGCATCAACCACCGGCATTTTGCAGCTTCGCAAGGCGGGCAGTACGGTTGCCAGCACTGTTCCGAAGAAACCGACTGCAAATGCACCCAATACCATTGCTGGCACCACCAGAATCTGGGCGATATAGCCCTGATTCGCATTGGGCGGGGGCGGCATGGGTATGCCCATGCCTGAAATCACCTGCGCCGCCAGAATGCCCGCCACTACGCCAACCAGCGAGCCGGCTCCGCCCAAGATGATACTTTCCTTAAACATCAGCATCATCAGCCGTTTGGGGGGGTCACCCAAGGCGCGCATGGTGCCGAATTCTCCCATACGTTCCATGGCAGCCACGTTAACTGTATTGGCAACGCTCAATAACACCAATAGCAACACAATCAAAATCAGCACGCCAAACTGGCGGTCGTACAGTGCCACGGCCTTGGCGTAAAAGTCTGACAACACCTGCCAAGGCCTTACCTCAAGCGCACCAGCGGCCGATTTTTGGCCGCCCGCAGCCTGGCCTATGCCGCCCTGCACCGCCGCCAAAGCCTCTTCGGTACGGTGCGTGTGCCGCAAACCCACCACCAGCAGATTGGCGCTATCACGACCAATTAAGGCTTGCGCATCAGCCAGCTGTACGCGAATGGTACGCGCATCGTAGTCTCGCGAAAAACTACGAAACACGCCCACCACCTTCAAATCCAGCGTATTCAACGCACCGTCGAGCGTATTGGCCAACAACACCACTTCATCGCCGGGCTTGAGTTGCAGCGCTTCGGCCACGCCCTCACCCACCATAACGCCATGCGGGTCAGACGCCCCAATCGCACGCCCCTGCACAATTCGCAAAGAAGTACCTAGCTTGGCCTCTAGCGCGGGCTCCACGCCTTCGCCCTGAATCGACCAGTCGGCCTTGCCATTGTTGAGCAAACCGCTAAACGACAAGCGCGCTGCCACAAAGTCGGCTTTTGCCAATTGCTGAACGCGATCGCGCTCGGCTTGGTAGTCATCAATCAAATATTTAGCGGGAGAACGCACACCCGCCTCGAAATAGCCCTGTCGTGCTACTTGCAGATGGCCAAACTGAGAGTGAATGACCGCCTCGCCCAGTTGCCGAAACACGTCCGCAACAAAGCCGCCCGCCAAAATAAGCCCGGCCACACCAAAGGCGATGGCCGCCACGGTCATTGCGGTACGCACGCGGTGGCGCATGACATTGCGAATTGCCAATTGCCACATATCAGCGCCCCTGCCTTAGTGCATCCACAATGTTTAAGCGCGAGGCCTTCCATGCCGGCAGCACACTCGCCACCAAACTGGGGATGACGGCCAATGCGGCCGCATTCATCAGCAAGCCGGGGGTTACGCGAATTTGACCGATATAGCCACGCGCCATGCCCGGCGGGGGCGGCATGGGTATGCCAATGAGCGAAATGAGCCAGGCCAAAATCGACCCCACCACCAAGCCGAGCAAAGCCCCCACCACGCCGAGCACCACACCTTCTAGCAAAAACTGCAACAGCACATCACGTCGGCGCAGGCCAATGGCCAAGGACGTGCCAATCTCGCAAATGCGCTCCATCACATTCATCGACAGCGTGTTCGAAACGCTCAGCACAATAATGGTGGCGATGATGAACTGCACCACCGACACTTGGCGCGAAAACAGCGCCACCGTCTTGTTATAAAAATCTGCTAACGCATACCAAGGCTGCACATCAAACTCCGCAGCCGGTAACAGTGCGCGAATCCGCTGGTAAAACTCGTCGGTTTTGGTGGTGTCTTTTAACAGCACCAAATAACGATGCGCACCATCGACATGCGTTAAGCCACGCGCCACAGACAAGGTGGTGCGCATAGCAGCATCGTCATACGCCTTGGCGGGAGAAGAAAACACGCCGCGCACATGCACCTCTTGCGCGCCCGTCGAACCGCGACCGGTGGTGGTTAAAATAACCAAAGTGTCGCCAATATGCGCACCCAATTGCTGTGCCAGCCCTTGCCCCAACAACACGCCTTGTGGGTCGGCGCCATCCAGCCCCTGCCCTTGCTCAACATGCACCGCCGTACTCAGCTCACCTTCCTTAATCGGATCAACACCTTCGCCAATCACCGCAACGGTGGTGTCACCCAAACTCAACATTCCAGTAAATTCGAGGCGGGGTGCGACCGTTAATACTCCGGGCATGGCCGCTATTTGCTGCATCACTTCTGGCTGACCCGGAATCAGGTAACGATAAGGTTCGGCTTTGCCTTTGCTGGCATAGCCTGTGTGCGAAATTTGAACATGCCCAGTTTGCGAACGAATGGCACCTTCGCGCATGGCATGAAAGATGTATTCAATAAAGCCGCCGGCCAGCACAAACGCCACCACACCCAAAATAACGGGTGCGATGGAGGTGACGAGTCGGCGGGGTTCGCGCAGTCGGCCACGAAATTGAACGATCAATGCATCAAGCATGTATGCATCACAGAGGTAAATAAGAGGTCAATGAATAGTCGCTCACGCGCTACGTGCCGTAAAAGTTAGTTGCAAAACACGGCTGCAACAAATGAACACGAACAATTGCCAAGTGCTACATTAGCGCAGAGCAAGGCAAACCGGTCAGACTGAATTGTAATGGCGCACCACAAGTCGTGCGCCGGAGAATACCGTGTTTAACTACGAAGAAGCATTTTCTCGAAATATTGGCTGGGTTACCCCCGACGAGCAACAGCGCCTGCGTCGCAGCAAGGTCGCCATTGCTGGTTTGGGTGGGGTGGGTGGATTTCATCTACTCACGCTCGCTCGTCTCGGCGTTAGCCGTTTTGCCATTGCAGATTTTGATCGCTTTGATTTAGCCAATTTCAACCGCCAAGCCGGCGCCATGATGAGCACCTGCGGCGAAACCAAGCTGGATTCGCTTGAGCGCATGGCGCGCGACATTAACCCCGAAATCGAAATTACGCGCTTTCCCGAAGGTTTGCAGCCGGACAACATTGACGCCTTTTTACAAGACGTTGATGTTTATGTAGACGGCTTGGATTTCTTTGTTTTCGGCATTCGCCGCCGAATCTTTGCTGCTTGTCACGAACGTGGCATTCCCGCCACCACCGCCGCGCCGCTGGGCATGGGCGCTGCCGTACTCAACTTTGTGCCACAGGGCATGAGCTTTGACGAATACTTTTGTTTTGACGACGGGCCCGAAGAAGAAATTCCGCTGCGCTTTATGATCGGCTTATCGCCTGCCTTACTGCAACGGCCTTACCTTGTGTGGCCGCAAGCCGTTAACTTGGCGCAACGTCGCGGCCCTTCAACTGTCATGGCCTGCATGCTGTGCGCCGGCTTTGCCGCAACCGAGGCGCTCAAAATGCTACTCAAACGCGGCGATGTGCGCGCAGCACCGCACGGCATGCAATTTGACGCCTATCGCAACAAAGTCGCCTACACTTGGCGCCCCGGCGGCAACCGCAACTTAGTGCAGCGCTTTATGCTGAGCTTTGCGCGTCGGCAACTCAAAAAAATGCAACAACAGGCCAGCGCCTGAGCAGCAACAACCCTGTGTAACAAAAACGTGCAACATCGCCCAACATGATTCCAGAACCACTGCATAGCATTCTCGATTCCGCTCGCTGGGCACCGAGCGGTGACAACACCCAACCTTGGCAATTTGAAGTTGTAGACGACCTCAACTTTATTATTCACGCGCACGACACACGCGACTGGTGCGTGTACGACCGCGACGGCCACGCCAGCGAACTTTCCATCGGCACACTGCTGGAAACACTCACACTAGCAGCCCAACCTTTTGGCCTGCAGCCGCGCTTTGAATTGCAAGACCACACCGACGCGCAACGCTTTGCCATTCGCGTTTCGCTCATGCCCTACGCCGGGCCGCGCGAGCGCGCGCTCATCAACGCCATTCCCACACGCAGCGTGCAACGCTTGCCCATGCCACAAACCGCGCTGCGCGACGAACACCTCGCCGCCTTACACGCCAGCGTGCCACAAGGGTATAGCCTGCAAATTAAAAGCAGCTTGTCCGAACGTTGGCAGGTGGCGCGCATGCTGTTTGCCAGCGGGCTCATTCGTTATCGCTGTCCCGAAGCCTACCCCGTGCATCGCGACATCATTGAATGGGACGCCACCTTTAGCGAAGACCGCATACCCGAACACGCACTCGGCGCAGATCCGCTCACGCGCATGCTCATGCGCTGGGCCATGAAGTCTTGGAAACGCGTTGACTGGATGAACCGATACGCCGGCGGTGCGATTACACCCGCCCTGCAGTTTGATTTGGCAACCGGCTTGCGCTGCGCCGCCCACGTTTTAATTGTGGCCCCCAGCACCCCCGCCGGCACCCTAGACTGGATTGCAGCCGGCCGCGCCGTGCAGCGCCTTTGGCTCACCTGCGAAGCAGAAGGCCTGCGTCTGCAACCGGAAATGACACCGCTCATTTTTGCGCGCTTTATGCGCGAGCAGCAAATGTTTACCCAAGTTGAAAAACTGCGCGACGAAGCACGCAACATTCAACAACGACTCGACACCATCTGGGGCGCAGACATTGCACCACGCGGCGTGTTTATGTGCCGCGTTGGCTACGCACAAGCCGCCACCTCACGCTCCATTCGACGCCCGCTGCGGCACCTGTTGCACGGGCGCTAATCTCGCCCAACACACCCACTCAGTCTGATCTGTTCGCACAGGTATTTTGCCAATCAACGCGTTTAAAGCTGATTGGCAAAATACGGCCGTCCGCGTTCAATTTGATGCGCTAACACTGCGCGAAAATCGCACGCCTCGTGTCAAACGTTTGGTCGCTCGACAATCCCGATGTTGATCAGTATGCTGATGCCGATGTTTATGTCATACAACCACCCAGCGTGCCTGGTTATTGGACAAACTTGTCGTCTACGTTAGTTAGACATTGGCGGAGTGGCTATGCGCTATATAACCCTGATGACACTTCTTCTCGTTTGTATAACCCCAGCGGTAGCTGAAGAAATAACACGGGAATGCCAAGGCAACATTGAGAGCTTCGACCAAAAGATCGAAATGGCTAGCGTCTCCTACAAACTCAAATACGAAATCACTGGCTCAATCGCGAAAGTTCGGTTTGCAGGCCGTGAGTTTGAGGTAAATATTGAGCGAGGACAGTCTTGGAAAGGTCTCTGGTTAAAAAGAATGGATAGTGATTTGTACTTTTCCTACCTCCCTGATGACGGAGGTACGATCAAATTCCAATTTGAGCCGAATCGCTGGTATTCGGGCAACTGCTGAAACCCATGTCCAACAGTTCAGACACCGTAGCCGACCTTGCCAAACTCGAGGCACATGTTCAAAAGCTCACGAGACTTGGGTATGTGGGCGGTTTGGTCGCCGTAGCAGTCATCCTCGCCTACGTGTTCTGGTTTTGGTCACCACCTTCACGCGACCCACAGTACTGGGGGCAATTTGGCGACTACGTCGGAGGGCTGCTGAACCCGACCTTCTCCTTTCTCGCGCTGCTCGCCCTGCTTGCAACTCTTGGGTTGCAGATGCGAGAGTTGCGAGAGTCAGTCAGAGAACTGTCCAACTCAGCAGAAGCACTGGCGAAACAAAACGAGACGCTACGACAGCAGACTTTCGAAGGAACCTTTTTTCAAACGCTGCGTCTTCACAACGACATCGTCAATGCCATATCCTTTCCAGTGCATAGGGTGTCAGGTCGTGCATGCTTCGACTGGCTTGCCAGGGAGCTACGCGGCACTCTGATAAACGAACATGCCACAACTAATCCAGAAAAAGCCGCAGCCACTTACTTACTGTTCTATCGTGATCATCAAGCAGTGCTTGGGCACTACTTTCGACTTCTCTACAACCTGGTCAAGTTCGTTGACGCGGCTCCAAACATTGACAAACGCTTCTATACAAATCTCTTAAGAGCACAGCTGTCATCTTCGGAATTGCTACTAATTCTTTACAACTGCCTGTCCTCGATGGGGCGCGATAAGTTCAAGCCGCTCGTCGAGAAATATGCCCTGTTGAAAACATTCCCAACCACCGACGAGCTCCCGGACGAGGCTTTGCTTGTGGCCTATGCCGATTCAGCGTTTGGCGGCGCATATCCGAAGCGCGCATTGTGAGGCCCAACTGGTCGTCAACCACCAACCCGAACGTAAGCACACGGCGTCTTCGTCATCGCTTGGCCGCTTATGTCCATTGCAGCATATCTACTGCTTTGGGTTCTATTTGCCAATTGGAATAAACGACGCGCCCGCTAGTTCAAAGCGGGGCATGTGATCGTTGCTTTCTACCGCACAGAAAAATCACGCAGTCGCATTTTGCCAATCAAGCAACATCACTCGATTGGCAAAATACGAAGTGGCTTTAAGAAGCTGTTCACGATCTGTCGCGAGAGGTCGTCAGCGCAGCGCAGGAACCGGAGTGTATGTGTGATACATGAGGATTCCGAGCAGCACATGAGCCTCGATCACGGCCTCGCAGCAAGATCATGAACAGCTTCTAAGACAGCATGGGGCTGGCGACGCCGCCCAAGCGGAAGAAGGTGCGCATGTCGGCCAGGTCGACTTGGTGATAGTCAGGCAGCGCGTCTTTGAGTTGTTGCAAGCCGGTTTGCACCGCAGGCGGTAAGTCACGGCGTGGTTGGCTCATGATCACGACCATGAACGGCACGAGGAAGGTGCTGAGCACGCGCACATCGCCACCAAACACGGCCGCAGCGGCCTTTAAGTCGTCCAAGCTAAATGCGGCGTTGAGCGAGTAAAAATAATCTAGGGTAAACAGCGCGGGCTGACGGTGGTCGTACTGGTGCGCGAAGTAGTCAATCGACTCGGCGGATTTGAGTCGGCCGAAGTCGGCCATGTACACGCCGCCGCCGGGTTTGAGTACGCGCGCGGCTTCTTTGCAGGTTTCTTGCAGCACGCCGGTGTGCGGCAGGTGGTGCAGGGCCATGGTGGACATGACTGCGTCCATACTGTGATTGGCAAAGGCGCTAAGGTCGTCAATGGAACCTTTGCGCAGCTCGATGTTGCGAATGCCTTGTTCGGCGATGAGGCCTTCGGCTTTGTCGAGCATTTCTTCTGACAAATCCACCCCAATGAATTGGCAATCTGGGTTGAGCCGGGCTACTTGCACGAGCTGGTTGGCCGGGCCACAGGCGAGATCAAGCACGGTGTCGCCACTGCGAATAACGCGCGAAATTTGTGCGGAGTGAAACAGATACACAGGGGCCATGACGCCGTTTTCACGGCCAGCGGCGGTGTAGTCGGCTACTTTTTCGGGGTCGTCCATCACGAGGTCTGGCTCGGGCGTGCGCTGCACGCGTTGCGATGTCATTAACTCGCGCATTAGGACTTTCATGACGGCTAGACTGGGCATCTTGCGCTCCTGCATCTGTGGGCTGCCAACGGGCAGTTGGCAGCTGAAATGATTAATCGTGTTTATAACAGCAATGCGAATGGGTGTTGCAATAACCTTAGCGTGGTGACGCAGTGATGCATCGAACCGACAAAGGGTCGTTACTGCGCATCATCATTACGCGTCACGACTATGCGTCGTTGCTACGATTACGGCAATTTTGGCGGTGACCTGAGCAAAATGCACTCACCCATTTGCAGTAGGCGGGTTTGTTCTCACCGTGTCACGCCCGCCGATTGGCAAAAAAAAGCCCCGCCGAAGCGGGGCTTTTTTAGAGCGATTCTCGCAGAAGCGAGGCAGCTTACATCATGCCGCCCATGCCGCCTTCGAAGCCTTCCATACCGCGCATGCCTGACGGGCCACGTTGCGGTTCGTCGGCCAGATCAGCCACCATACAGTCGGTGGTCAGCATCAGGCTGGCAACAGAAGCTGCGTTTTGCAGGGCAGTACGTGTAACCTTGGTCGGGTCCAACACGCCCATTTCAACCATGTCGCCATATTGGCCGGTGGCGGCGTTGTAACCGAAGTTACCCTTGCCTTCCAGTACCTTGCTCACAACTACAGACGGCTCGTCGCCAGCGTTGGACACGATTTCGCGCAGCGGTTGCTCGATGGCACGCAGCACGATCTTGATGCCAGCTTCTTGATCCGGGTTGTCGCCCTTGATCGCGCCAATCAACGCGCGAGCGCGCAGCAGTGCAACACCACCGCCAGGAACGATGCCTTCTTCAACAGCAGCACGGGTTGCGTGCAGTGCGTCTTCTACGCGGGCCTTCTTTTCCTTCATTTCGATTTCGGTGGCTGCGCCAACCTTAATCACGGCAACGCCGCCAGCCAGCTTGGCCTTACGCTCTTGGAACTTCTCCTTGTCGTACTCGGAGGTGGTTTGTTCCAGCAGAGAGTTGATGGTTGCAACGCGGGTCTTGATGGCGTCTTCTGAACCAGCACCGTCGATGATGGTGGTTTCGTCTTTGCCAATTTCGATGCGCTTGGCTTGACCCATGTCTTGCAGGGTAACCTTGTCCAGCGTCAGGCCGATTTCTTCTGCAACCACGGTACCGCCGGTCAACACGGCGATGTCTTCCAACATGGCCTTGCGACGATCGCCAAAGCCCGGAGCCTTAACGGCACAGGTCTTGAGGATGCCACGGATGTTGTTAACCACCAGCGTTGCCAATGCTTCGCTGTCGATGTCTTCAGCGATGATCAGCAGCGGACGGCCAGCCTTAGCGACTTGTTCCAGAACCGGCAGCAGGTCGCGGATGCTGGAGATCTTCTTGTCGTGCATCAGGATGAACGGGTTGTCCAACACGGCCATCTGACGATCGGGGTTGTTGATGAAGTAGGGTGACAGGTAGCCACGGTCAAACTGCATACCTTCAACTACGTCGAGTTCGTTGTCGAGTGACTTGCCGTCCTCAACGGTGATCACGCCTTCTTTGCCGACCTTATCCATCGCGTCGGCAATGATTTGGCCCACGGCGGCGTCAGAGTTAGCAGAAATAGAACCAACTTGAGCAATTTCCTTGCTGGTTGAACAGGGCTTGGAAATCTTCTTCAGTTCTTCGGTGATCGCGGCAACAGCCTTGTCGATACCGCGCTTCAGATCCATCGGGTTCATGCCGGCGGTTACGTACTTCATGCCTTCGCGAACCACAGCTTGTGCCAGCACGGTTGCGGTGGTGGTGCCGTCACCGGCTACGTCAGAAGTCTTGGATGCAACTTCTTTCACCATCTGCGCGCCCATGTTTTCGAACTTGTCTTTCAGTTCGATTTCTTTGGCGACGGACACACCGTCTTTAGTTACGGTGGGGGCGCCAAAGGTGCGCTCCAACACAACGTTACGACCCTTCGGGCCTAAGGTAACCTTAACTGCGTCGGCCAGAATATTTACACCAGCCACCATGCGGTGACGTGCACTGTCACCAAACTTGACGTCTTTTGCTGCCATGTTTCTATCTCCTGATTTTTCTGCCAATTACTGTTCGAGCACGCCGATAACGTCGGATTCGCTCATTTGCAGATATTCTTCACCGAAAATTTTGAAGGCTTGGCCGCTGTACTTGCCAAACAGCACGCGATCGCCCACCTTCAATTCCAGCGGCACTACCTTGCCATCTTCACCCACGCGGCCCTTGCCGACAGCAACCACATCACCTTGATCCGGCTTTTCGGTCGCTGCATCCGGCAACACGATGCCAGATGCGGTTGTTTGTTCTGCAGCACAACGTTTGATGATTACGCGATCATGCAACGGACGGACTTTCATTCACTTTCTCCTTGCTAGATTCGAGATACGCCGCATCCCACTCGGTATCTCGTTGGGTATCACTGACAATCGTTCATTCGGTCAGTCGAAGCGTCTGGCTGAGCATTCTGAGCCTTACACCGCCTCGACCCCTACGGGAGAAGCACCTGTTAGCACTCTATCCCGACGAGTGCTAATAGTATGGGACACCCCCCGATATTTCAAGGGGCTAATATGAAATTTTGTTGAAAATCAGCCAACAACCCCATAAAAAAGAAAAAGGCCGCCCTTGCGGACGGCCCTTTTTGCCAATGCCTGCTGACGATTAACGCAGCAGAGACAGCACGTTTTGCGGTGCAGCGTTGGCTTGTGCCAGCATCGCCGTACCTGCTTGTTGCAGAATCTGAGCACGGGTCAGGTTG
>SBBQ01000006.1 GCA_005239635.1 Uliginosibacterium gangwonense | reverse complement strand
TTCAAATGGCGATTTCACGTGCGCGTGAATTTGAAGCGGATCGTGGCGGCGCAGAAATTAGCCGCGACCCCAACGCGCTGGCTGATGCATTGGCAAAAATTGATGCCTACGCGCGCGGCATTCCCATGGAAACCGCAGCAGCTCACCCTGAAACCGCGCAGATGATGATCATGAACCCGCTCGCCGGGCTCGATGGCATCAGCGGGCTGTTCCGCACGCACCCAGCCACAGAAGAACGCATTGCGCGACTGCGCGCCATGGCACGCAACTAAATCGCTGCACGGAGCATCGCTACATGGATCGTGATTGGCCGCGTAAAGGGGGCGAGGGGGGCGGGGGCGAGCAAGCACTCAATGTGCTGGGCAGCCCCTTAGAGCCTTGTTCATTTAACCCCATGACCGGCTTTTTTCGCGACGGTTGTTGCAACACTAACGAGAGCGACTTCGGCATGCACACCGTGTGCACCTTGATGACCGAAGAATTTCTAGCCTTCTCAAAAGGACGTGGCAATGACTTATCCACGCCGCGCCCACAATTTGGCTTCCCCGGTCTTAAAGCCGGAGACCGCTGGTGTCTGTGCGCCCCGCGTTGGTTAGAAGCCTACGCGGAAGGTTGCGCACCGCACGTGGTGGTGTCTGCCACGCATCAGGCCACACTTGAGGTGGTCCCCCTAGAGGCTCTCAAGCAACACGCCGTGGATCTAATGTAGGACCGCAAGACAAAGTCTGGGCTGCGCGCAATAAACCCATAGGCACTACAACCCCATCGCAATACACCCATACTTTTGAGGGGCATGATTTTGGCGCGGGCGCGTCGAAAAACGGTACCATGCGCCTACGCAAAAAAACGGCTGTGCGCTTTGCCCCGTTTTCATACCTTGCCGGTTGGCGAACTGGTGTTGATGCGCGGCTTACCGGCATCCTGATGGATACCTTTGTATGAATACCTTGTCTACTCCTGCTCCCAACTCCAATCCTTCTCCCACGCGGCCACGTCAAGTTCCGCTGGCGGATTCCATGGCCGCCGCCGCCGAAGCTATTGCTGGCGTATTGCAAGGCCGTACCCTTGATAGCGCACTGGCCGACCTACCCGCCGACATTCATCGTGCAGCGGTAATGGACCTCGCTTACACCACCTTGCGAGAATTTGGCCGCGGCGACTTCATTTTGTCGCGCCTCATGGAACGTCCGCCGCAAATCAAATTGCGCGCGCTGTTGCTTATTGCCGTCGCACGTTTATGGGCACGTCCGCAAGATACGCACACCACGGTGGACCAAGCTGTACGCGCCGCCGTCATGGTGCTGGGCGATCGCGGCAAAGGTGTGGTCAATGGTGTGTTACGCAATGCGCTGCGCCAACAAAATGAATTAGTGCGCATTCTGAACGACCAAGACGTTGCTCGTTGGCAGCATCCTTCATGGTGGCTGCATCAACTGCGCGAAGCCTACCCGGAAGCGTGGAAAGACATTGTTCGTGCCAACAACAGCCACCCGCCGATGACCCTGCGTGTTAACGCACGCAAAGCTTCGGTGGATTTAGTGCTCACTGCGCTGCGCCAAGAAAGCATTGATGCCGTACAAAACGGCCCCAACAGCATTCAACTGATTCGCCCAATACCGGTTGATAAATTGCCGGGCTTTGTCACTGGCGAAGTTTCCGTACAAGACTTAGGCGCACAACGTGCCGCGCATTTGCTGGATGTGCGCAACGGCCAACGCGTACTCGACGCCTGTGCAGCACCCGGCGGCAAAACCGCGCACATGCTGGAGCTGGCCGACCTAGAGATGTTAGCGCTCGACATTGATACGCAACGTTGTCAGCGCATTCGCGACAATTTGCAGCGTTTGGGCCTGCAAGCTGACGTGAAGGCCGCAGATTGCCGTGACGTTGCCAATTGGTGGGACGGCAAACCATTTGACCGCATTCTGGCCGACGTGCCGTGTTCTGCCTCTGGCGTTGCGCGCCGCCACCCCGACATTAAATGGCTGCGCCGCTCTGGCGACATCACCCAATTTGCGCGCCAGCAACAGGAAATTACAGATGCCCTGTGGCGAGTGCTCGCGCCTGGTGGCAAAATGCTGTATGCAACGTGTTCGGTCTTTCCGGAAGAAAACCGGCGCAGCATTGAAGCTTTTCTTGCCCGCCACCCTGACTGTCAGCAACTGACCTTGGATGACGCACCTGACCTGCAAATGCTGCCCTGCCCCGAGCATGACGGCTTCTATTACGCGCTGCTGCAAAAGCATTCGGCGTAGCTTCGTGCGCGGCTGGCTGTTATTAGCCGCTGCGCTGTTGCTCGGCGTGCTGTCCAGCGCACACGCGGCCGAAGTCGACATTCGCAATGCGGCGCTCGATGCGGCCGAAGACGGCGGTTATGTTCTCACCGCCGATTTACGCTTTGATCTGCCGCCGCGCATTAGCGAAGCGATTTCACGCGGTGTCACCATGGTGTTCGTGCTCGATATTGAAATTGAGCGCCCGCGCTGGCTGTGGTTTAACGAACGTCGTGCTAGCCGACAAATTGTATGGCGTCTGTCGTATCACGCACTCACCCGACAATACCGCCTCTCCACCGGCGCGCTGTATCGCAACTTTAATTCGCTCGACGATGCACTTATCGCCATGAAGCGCATTCGCGCATGGCCGGTGATCGACCGTGGCGTACTCAAGGCGCAAGAAAATTATGAAGCCAGCCTGCGCTTCCATGTCGATCTGAGCGAACTGCCCAAGCCGTTACAAGTTAACGCCATTGCCAGTCGCGATTGGAATTTGTCGAGCGACACCTTGACCTGGGTGTTCTTGGCCACAGGCACCACACAATGAAATCGCTGGTCATTCTCGGCAGTGTGCTCGGCGCCATTTTGTTGTTGCTGCTCACCATTGCCAGTGCCAATACCAGTTTCTTTGCACGCCAATACCCGCTGCTGCTCGGGCTAAACGGCGCAATGGTGGCGGCCTTGGTTGCCCTCGTGTCATATCAAGTGTGGGTGTTGTGGCGCGAATATCGCACCCACACGTTTGGCTCGCGTCTCAAGCTACGCCTCATGCTGGCGTTTGTTGCCATGGCCTTAGCGCCGGGCGTGCTGGTGTATTTGGTGTCATTTCAATTTGCTGAACGCTCTATCGATTCTTGGTTCGATGTACGCATTGATAAAGGCTTAGAAGAAAGCTTAAACCTGGGCCGTACTGCGCTCGATGCGCTGCAAGACGAACAAGTGATCAAAGCACGTAGCATTGCCAATGCACTCAGCGGACTCAACGAATCTGCGCGCATTGCACAGCTCGACCCACTGCGCGAGCAAGCCGGTGCCGACACCATGAGCTTGTACGGCGAACAGGGGCAGATCATTGCCAATAGCGGTAACCGCACGCAGTTACTGCCCTCGTTACCGGATGCCGCACAAATTAAACAAGCAAACGACAGCGCCTATCGTGCGGTCGAGGGCGATCCGGAACACGGCCTCACGTTGCATGTGTTGATTCGCGTTACCCCTAGCAACGGGCAAAAGCCTGCGCTACTCGGCATCACACGTACCGTACCCAATGCCTTGGCGCAAAGTGCCGACAGCGTGCAAGATTTGTATCGCAGCTACCAAGAACTCTCGCTCGCTCGCGTAGGCATTAAACGCATTTTTGGTTTGTCACTCACCTTGGCGCTGTTACTCGCACTGTTCACCGCCATTGCGTTTGCCTACGTGATCAGCCGTCGCATGTCGGCACCGCTGTCCATTTTGGCGGAAGGCACGCAAGCCGTAATGGCAGGTGACTTTACGCCACGCCAAACCATGGGCACGCATGATGAATTGGGCATTCTCACCCGTTCGTTTAACCAAATGACGCGCCAGCTCGACGACGCACGCGCCATTGCCGAACGCAGCCGAGCCGAAACCGAAACCGCACGCGCGTATCTTGAAGGCGTGCTCGCCCACCTGTCTGCTGGCGTGCTCACTTTTTCTGAAGATCACGTGTTGCAATCGGTCAATCAAGGTGCGCTCAATATTTTGGGCGCCGACTTTGCGCAGTGCCAACACTTGGCGCTGGAGGCGTGGCCGGCGCAAGTGCCGTTGCGTGAAGTGCTGGTGAAGGCGCTAAACCAAGGCGCAGAAGAGTGGGAACGTCAGTTCGAACTCACGCGTCCCGATGGCGCGGTGCAATCCTTATTAATTCGCGGCTCCCGCATGGACAGCGGCCACGACCAAGGCCACGTAGTGGTGTTTGATGAAATTACGCAGCTGCTCTCTGCTCAACGTGCAGCGGCGTGGGGCGAAGTTGCGCGGCGCTTAGCGCATGAAATTAAAAACCCGCTCACGCCCATTCAACTCTCGGCAGAACGTTTGCAGCACAAGCTCGAAGCGCAGCTCGACAGCACCGGGCAAGACACCCTCAAGCGCGCCACACAAACCATCGTGTCGCAAGTCGAGGCCATGAAAAATCTGGTGAATGAGTTTCGCGACTACGCGCGCTTACCTTCACCCAAATTAGAATTGCTGCAACTGAACACTCTCGTACAAGACGTGATGGCGCTGTACGAAGATCAATCAAACATCGTGGTTGAATTGGCAAACGAGTTGCCACCGGTGATGGGTGACCCTTCGCAATTGCGCCAAGTCATTCACAACCTGCTGCAAAACGCACAAGACGCACAAGATCCCGCCAAAGCCGAACACGCACACGTTACTGTGCGCACGCACATGCACGGCCGCCGCGTACAACTGATTGTGAGCGACCAAGGTAGCGGGTTTCCGCCGCACATTCTCACGCGGGCGTTTGAACCCTATGTCACCACCAAAACCAAGGGTACGGGTTTGGGCTTGGCCATTGTTAAAAAAATTGTGGACGAACATCAAGGCGATATTCAACTCAGCAATCTCACGCCGCAAGGCGCGCGCGTGTGCATTAGTTTTCCCATTGCCCCGCAACAAACGGCAGATGCCGCATAACCATAAGCATTTAAAACTTCTGCACCATGGCAAACATTCTGGTTGTTGACGACGAAATCGGCATACGCGAATTGCTCTCGGAAATTTTGCGCGACGAGGGCCACGATGTGACATTGGCCGAACACGCCTCAGCCGCGCGTTTGGCACGCCAACAAGCGCGCCCCGACTTAGTGTTGCTCGATATTTGGATGCCCGACACCGACGGCATTACTTTGCTGCGCGAATGGTCTGCGGCAGGCCAGCTCGATATGCCCGTCATCATGATGTCGGGCCACGGCACCATCGACACCGCGGTTGAAGCCACACGCATTGGTGCGCAGGATTATTTAGAAAAGCCCATCTCGCTACAAAAACTTCTAGCCTCAGTTAAGCGCGCACTACAACGGCCGGCCACCACGGCCAACGCGCCGCTGTCTTTGTTGTCGCTGCCGCGCTCGCAACACTTTAAAGAACTGCGTCGCCGGCTTGAGCAAGTTACCGCCAATTCACACTACGTGGTGCTGCGTTCTGCGCCCGGTGGCATGCCCGAACTCATTGCACGCACACTGCAAAACCAAGGCAAAGGTTGGATCGATTTAGGCCAGCAATCAACCCCGCTGTCGCTTGAGCAACTCGAAGCAACACGCGGCGGCGTGTTGTTTGTGTCAGAGCTTTCTACCTTGTCACGCGCGCAGCAAAAAAATGTCGCGTTCGCACTGGAGCGGCTAGAGCGTTATGAATTGTTGTTGGTGTGTGGCTGCGAACATGCCACCACAGACTTGCTGCAACGCGGCTGGGACGAACCCTTATTACGTCACTTGCTTGAAGTCACCTTGGCCGTACCCACGCTGGGCGAGATGGGTGACGAACTGCCAGAACTTGCCGCACTTGTTTTGCAGCAACAGATTGGCAAAGGCGAAGTGCAGTCGCATCAATTTCAAACCGCTGCGCTCACCTTATTGCGTCAACACGGTTGGCCCGGTGGTTTTGCCGAGTTGCAGTCCACCGTGCGCTCACTCGCCCTCGGCGCCTTAGAGACCGAGATCACCGCAGCTGATGTGCAGCGCTTGCTGGCCCCTGCACCAGCTATGCCCGCCGCTATTTCAATGGATTTGCCATTGCGTGAAGCACGCGAGGCCTTTGAGAAGCTGTATTTCGAGCACCATTTGCGGCTTGAAAGCGGCAACATGACCAAGCTCGCTGAAAAAACCGGCCTAGAGCGCACCCATCTTTACCGCAAACTCAAACAGCTCGGCATTCAGACATCGCGCAAACATGACGTAGACGAAACGTAGTCACCAAATTGACCCATTACCGTTAATCGCACCGTCCCACACAAATCTGCGTATTTGTTTGGCATGGCACGGATGACAACTTCAATTTGCACGCAACGCCTTTCACGCTACTTGGGAGTGCCTGTGAAAATCGTGATTCTGGGTGCCGGCCAGGTCGGCGCATCGGTTGCAGAAAACCTCGTCTCAGAAGACAACGACATTACCGTTGTGGATGTGGACGTGCCACGTCTTGCCGCATTGCAAGACCGTTTTGATTTACGCACCGTGTATGGCAACGCCGCCAGCCCCACCGTGCTGCGCGATGCCGGCGCGCAAGACGCCGACTTGTTGTTAGCCGTCACACAAAGCGATCAAACCAATTTATGCGCGTGCCGCATTGCTAAAACTGTTTTTAATATTCCGCGTCGTGTTGCGCGATTGCGCGCATCTGACTTCACCGAGTTTCCAGAGCTACTCAACGACGACAACTTCGCTGTCGACTATCCCATCTGCCCTGAGCAAATTGTTACCGATCATTTAGCGCGCTTAATCGAGTTTCCAGAAGCTTTGCAGGTACTCGATTTTGCCAATGGTCGCATCACGCTCATTGCGGTGCGGGCAGGCGAGGGCAGTCCGCTCATCGGTCACCCCGTGCGCGATTTGCGTCGCAACTTATCCGGCGTAGATGCCCGCATCGCCGCCATCTTCCGGCGCGAGCGCGCCATCATGCCGCGCGGCGATACCGTAATCGAAATCGACGACGAAGTATTTTGTATTGCCGACACCGAACACATACGCGATGTGATGCACCAACTCCATCGCAGCGAAAAGCGTGCGCGCCGCATCATGATCGCGGGCGGCGGCAATATTGGTTTTCGATTGGCAAAACAAATTGAGCATCACTATGAAGTCAAAATTATTGAGCCACTACAAGCACGCGCAGAGTTTTTAGCGATCAACCTCGACAACTCGCTCGTGCTCAAAGGCGGCGGCACCGATGAAAAGTTGCTTGAGATCGAGAACATCGACGACATGGACATGTTTCTCGCGCTCACCAATGACGATGAAAACAACATCATGGCCTCTTCATTGGCAAAGCGGCTGGGAGCAGGGCGCGTGCTGGCGCTAATTAACCGCCGCTCTTACGTCGATTTGGTACAAAGTGGGCCGATTGATATTGCCATTTCACCCGCGCAAGTTTCGATTGGTGCCTTGCTCGCCCATGTACGCCGTGGCGACGTCGCCGTGGTGCATAGCCTGCGGCGCGGCGCAGCCGAAGCGCTGGAATTAGTGGCGCATGGTGACCCGCGCAGCTCCGCTGTGTGTGGCAAACGCATTGCCGAAATTAATTTGCCAGAAGGCGTCACCATCGCGGCCTTGGTGCGCAACCGTGAAGTTGCACCGGTTGATAGCACGCATCCACGCGCGCGTGTTGAGCGCAACTACGAAGTGCTGATGGCGCACCACGACACCGTGATTCAACCCGACGATCACGTCATTGTGTTTTGTACCAGCCGCTCGCTTGTGCCCGCCGTTGAAGAGCTATTTCAAGTTAAACCCGGCTTCTTATAGGCATTGGCAAAATGGTGCTGCTTCCTGTCTTTAACATTTTGGGCCGGCTACTCATGGTGTTTAGCCTGGCTTACCTCATGCCCATTGTGTGTGCGCTCATCTTTAATGACGGCACGCTGCGAAATTTTTTAGAAGGCGCTGCCATCACCTTTATGGTGGGCCTTATTTCATTTGGTGCTACATGGCGTTTTCATCGCGAGCTCAAACCGCGTGATGGTTTTTTGCTCGTCTCGCTGTCGTGGATATTAATGTCGGCCACGGCCACCACGCCGCTGCTGCTGGCTTATCCCAGCATGTCATTTACCGATGCGTTTTTTGAAGCGGCCTCCGGCCTCACCACCACCGGCGCCACGGTGATGACTGATTTAGATCATGCTGCGCCTTCCATCAACCTGTGGCGGCACGAACTCAATTGGATTGGCGGCATGGGCATCATCGTATTTGCCGTTGCCATTTTGCCCATGCTCGGCGTGGGCGGCATGCAGCTCTACAAAGCAGAAACGCCGGGCCCGATGAAAGACGGCAAGCTCACCGCACGCATTGCCGACACCGCACGCGCGCTGTACTTGGTGTATTGCCTCATCACCGTGGCTTGCATTGTGTGTTTAAAGCTCGTCGGCATGAGTTGGATCGACGCCATTTGCCATGCCTTTGCCGCCATGGGCTTGGGTGGATTTTCCACACGAGATGCCAGCGTCGGCGCGTTTAATTCTGTCGCGGTTGAAATCGTGCTCATTGTGTTTATGGCCATTGCCGCACTCAACTTCGCCACGCATTTTGTGGCGTTTCGCGAACGATCATTACGCGCCTATTGGTACGACAGCGAAGCCAAAGCCGTTATCGTTGTGCTCGCCGCTTCTTGTTTTGGCGTTGCGTGGTATGTGTGGCAACAAGGCGTGTATGCCGACTATTCAACCGCGCTGCGCTTCGTGAGTTTTAACTTGGTGTCGATCGCCACCGACTGCGGCTTTGTGAATACCGACTATGGGCAATGGCCGATTTTTGCGCCGCTGTGGTTTTTGTTTTTATCGTGCATCACCGCCAGCTCTGGTTCTACCGGCGGAGGCATCAAAATGATCCGCACCCTCATCTTGGTGCGACAAAGCCTGCGCGAACTGCTCATGCTGATTCACCCCGCCGCAGTCCACCCCATCAAGATTGGCAAAATGGCCATTCCCGATAGCGTTGGTCACTCGGTGGTTGCGTTTGTGTCGCTCTACGGCATGAGCGTGCTGGGCCTCACCTTTGTGCTGCTGCTAAGCGGCCTCGATTTTGTGTCATCGTTCTCCGCCATCATCGCCTGCATCAACAACGCAGGCCCCGGCCTTAACGTGGTGGGGCCGGCCAACAACTTTGCCGCGCTGAGTGATTTTCAAACATGGGTGTGCAGCTTTGCCATGCTGCTCGGGCGCTTAGAAATTTTCTCGCTCGTGATTATTTTTACGCCGGCGTTTTGGCGGAAGTAAGCTTCACTCGCGTTGCGCCACACACAATGAACGTGCGCGTACTGACATCTAGCTAGAAACGGAATCTGACTCGATTTTATGTTGCTAGCGTCTAGGCTACTGGCATACAAAGCCATGATCGCGCTTATATCGTTCGACTGTTGCTTTATCCATTCTAAGAAAGAGAGCACATACAGTGAAGCTGCCTATTTGTTTTCCGTCTTGAACGTAACCCCAGTCCGTAATCTGTTCGCGCCGAATTCCGTAAACGCTGCCGTATTTCATTGACTTGATCATCGTGGGCTCGTTTACAAGAACGCCTGCAAACCCACCCTTCACCTCTTTGAATGGTGCAAACCATAGGTGCTCAATGCCAGAGCCATCAGAGACCATCGCCTTAATCTTGAAGCCTGAAGCACCTGGCGGAGGGTTCTTTGCAATTGCCAGAAACTCATCCAATGTCTTTTTGGCTTTAGATATGGCTGCATTCATGGCCTCATCTTGGCCGCTAACGAATTGGGTTTGATCACCAATCTTTTCATCCTCAGCAAACGCAGATGTGCAAAAGGTGAGAGCGAGATAAAGAATGATTGAAAGCTTCATGGTTTGTCGAAGCGGTTCAGCGTGGATCTAGCTTTTGAACTGAGGCGCAGACGCCAAGTGCAACCCGGTGGCTGTCGCCTCCAGCGAAGGGTAAGGCGTCAGTTCCGTGCGGAGTAAGAAACTTGTGTTTTCTGAACAGCATAGACACCCTGAAATGCTCGAATCCAAATGACATCTTGCTCTTCTGAGACCAGACTCCCGGCTTGCTCAAACTCAAAACGAGGTGTCAGATATGGAGACTTGAACAATATCTTCTTCTCGGTTTGCGCGGATGAAGCCGATTCGCGCGAAATGAAGGTCAAAAGGTTGCGATACGCCGCTTGAGTTGAACTACGAATGGCATCAACACCTGAACTCTCGAGTTGCGTTAGCTTCAAGATTGTGTAGTCTCCAGGAAGCTGATAGAAATAGCGACCAGTCCACTTATTTGCTCCGACACCCTTCTCTACAACCAATGATGCGGTCAGGTGAACAGCTGTCTCTGTAGTCTTGGAGATGCGGAGGTACGGTTTTACACGCAAGTCGGAGTCGCTGGGGCCTTCGGATACTGAAAGTCCCAGCTTCTTGGCTTCGTTCTGGAAGATTTCGGTCGGGCTGATCTGGATTTTGCCCTTTAGGCTACTTGCTTCGCTCATGGTTTTTGACTCCACCATGGAGGCGTTTGCTAGCCCGCCAAGGGGACCAAGTAGTAAGCCGAGGCCGAGGCCTCCGCCACCGAAGGTCTGCGAATAAAGTATCTCATGTTCCGCATCTACAAATTGCGCAGTCTGGTCAATCTGTACTAAGTTCTCGGAATTCGTTAGCGCCAGACTTCTTATCGAATTGGGCTGCGGATAAGGCATCTGCAACTGAGGCGCAGTCGCACAACCGGATGTCAGTGCAAGCAGTGCAGCGCTGAGCAAAAGCGTGGACTTCAAGATATCTCCCTAAGGTCTGTGTGATGGTTGGTTACGTCCCAATGTATCTGACGCCCAACTAGAAGTAGACGACATGTTTGTCCAATTTTTCAATCGCCTCTCCATAAGCCGGAACATGGAACAGGGCCAAATTTGCAAACATAAGCAACCGCCACCTTATTCAGCAGCAGCTGTATGACATAAACATCAGCATACTGGCCCTGCATTTTGTTGTCGACCCACCATGACTTTTGTCCGATGCGTTTTTTGCATTGGCAAAACCGCCGCGCTCAAAGCCGAGCCCCTCAGTGCGCGTGCTTAATTAAGCACCGCTAGCCTTTTCTGCAAAAACCCACGAAAACCGCGATAATTGCGACTTCGGTTGCCCGTGCTGTGTGGTGGGCAACGTCAATTCTTCTTGGGCCAAACCGTGAGCACCACCCAGCACCCCACGCTTAAAAACGATACTTTTTTGCGCGCTCTCAAGCGGCAACCGGTTGATTACACCCCTGTGTGGCTCATGCGGCAGGCGGGGCGCTATTTGGCGGAATATTGCGCAACGCGCAAACGCGCGGGCAGCTTTTTAAACCTGTGCAAGTCACCCACCATGGCGTGCGAGGTTACGTTGCAGCCTTTGGCGCGCTATGGTTTGGATGCGGCGATTTTGTTCTCCGACATTCTGACGGTGCCCGACGCAATGGGTTTGGGTTTGTATTTTGCCGAGGGCGAAGGCCCGCGCTTTGAGCGCCCCCTGCGCGACGAGGCGGCAATTGGCAAATTGGCAGTGCCCGACATTCACAGCGAGCTGGGCTATGTAACCGACGCGGTAAGTGAGATTCGCCGCGCCTTAGATGGTAGCGTGCCGCTGATTGGTTTTTCGGGCAGCCCGTTTACGCTGGCTTGTTATATGGTTGAAGGCGGTGGCTCGGACGATTTCCGAACCGTTAAGACCATGATGTATAGCCGCCCCGATTTGATGCACCGCATTTTGGAAGTCACCACGCAAGCGGTGATTGCTTACCTTAACGCGCAAATTGAGGCGGGCGCACAGGCGGTGATGGTGTTTGATACCTGGGGCGGCATGTTGCCGGCGCACGCGTACCGCACTTTCTCGCTCAGTTATATGCAGCGCATTATTGCGGCCCTGCATAAGCAGTATGACGGCGCAGACATTCCGTCGATTGTGTTTACCAAGGGCGGCGGCCAGTGGCTAGAAGCAATTGCCGACATTGGCTGCGATGGTGTGGGCCTGGATTGGACCACAGACATTGGCGAGGCACGCCAGCGCGTGGGCCACAAGGTTGCGCTGCAAGGCAACTTGGACCCGATGTCGCTGTTTGGCACGCCCGAGGCCATTGCCGCAGAGGCAAAGCGTGTGCTGGATAGCTTTGGGCCGCATGCGGGCCATGTGTTTAATTTGGGCCATGGCATTTCGCAATTTACCCCGCCAGAAAACGTTAAGGTGCTGGTCGATACGGTGCATAGCCATAGCCGTCGCTAAGTGGATTACGTAGACGGCGGCGCGAACGCACCCCCGATCTGCAAGCGCCATGATCTAGACAAACCAACTCAGTCACTAGCGTTGCCGAAAATGGTTTTGCAAAGGGCGGCTGCCACTGGCTTGCCGCGCTTTTTGCGGTGTGAAGCGCCGTATTTGTTGGGGTGACGAGTAACAACCCACTTGCTAGCAGGCTTAGCGCAAATACGAGGCTCATACACCCCGTGAGGCAAGGGTTTAAGGACACAAATTTAGCTGTGGCAAGGCATTGCGCGGGAACAAAAAAAAGCACAATGGCGCTTGACTTATGCACAGAAGCTCGTTCTTACAAGTTATTGCATTATTGTGAACCTTAAAATCAGAGACACACTCTATGTCGTTGATTTTCATTAACTTATTGCGTCGCCGCAAGAAGTTTCCCACAGCCCAGAATGTCATATTGGGTACAACGGGCTTGACAAGGTCAGTTTGTTCACAAAGTTATCCACAAACGCTCTGTGCGCCTAAAAACCCCTTTGCGCCAACTTTTGCAAGCACTTTTGCCAATGGCTCAAAAGTTCAGGGAAAAGAGGAAGCCGGCCACTCAAAAACGCGTGCTTTTGGCGCCTCAAACATGATGTTTTGCCTGCCTCACCCCAAAGTGGTATTCGGGCCGCACACGGCGGATGCTCGCGCATGAGCAAGCAAGGCGCACCGGCTGTGGCCCAAGATAACGCCAACCCACCCGCGCTCATTTTGCGCGTGGCGGTGAATGCGCCATTGCCGCGATTGTTTGATTACTTGCCGCCCGCCGGCATCAGCAACTTGCCGCACGGCCCAGACTGGCTAGGCCGACGCGTGGTGGTGCCATTTGGCCGACAACGGCTTACCGGCGTGGTGATGGAAGTGGCGCAGCAAAGCACGCACGATGGCGACAAGCTGCGCAGTATTTTGTCGGTTGATTTGTCGTTGCCCGTATTGCCGGCAGATTGGTTGGCCTTGGTGCGTTTTGTGAGCGACTATTACCTCGCGCCGATTGGCGAGGTGGTAAACATGGCGCTGCCCCCAGCCGACCGTGACATGCCGCCACCCCCGCGTTATTGGGCCATTACCACCAGTGGCCGCAGTGCCTTGGCCGAGCTCAAGCCGGGCAGCGTGGCGGCGCGCTTGTTACTGTCGCTCACCGCAGCCGGTTGCCAAGCAGAAAGCGAATTGCGCAAATTAGCGAGCGATATTCGGCCCGCGCTCAGCAAGCTAGAAACACAAGGCCACATCACAGCCGCCAGCGCACCCATTGCAGAAGCCGACGCTGCGCCCGAACTCACCCCCGCACAACAAGCAGCGCTGCAAGAAGTGCGTGCGCAGCCTGAAGGTTTTGCCAGCGTGTTGCTGCACGGCGTAACCGGCTCCGGCAAAACCGAGGTTTATCTCCAACTCATTGGCGACTGTTTGGCAAAAGGCCAGCAGGCGCTGATGTTGGTGCCAGAAATTGCGCTCACCCCACATTTGCAAGCGCAGGTGGAGCGGCGCTACCCCGCCGCACATGTGGCGGTGGTGCACAGTGCCGCCACCGATGTTGCGCGTGGCCGCGCTTTTACTGCCGCGCAAGACGGCCAAGCCGATGTGGTGATCGGCACGCGCTTGGGCGTGTTCACGCCCATGCCGCGCTTGGGCTTAATGTTGGTGGATGAAGAACACGACGCGGCGTACAAGCAACAAGATGGTGTGCGTTACTCAGCACGCGATGTGGCAATTTGGCGTGCGCGGCAACGCCAGGTCAAAATCGTGCTCGGTTCGGCCACGCCTTCGCTCGAATCTTGGCAACATGCCAACACGCAACGCTATGCCTTGGTGAGTTTGCCGCAACGTGCGCGTGCGCAGGCCACTTTGCCAACGCTGCATTGTGTTGATACGCGCAAGCTGCCGCTGCAAGAAGGGCTGTCGCCCATTTTGGTAGCCGCGATCGAAGCGCGCCTGCAACGACAAGAACAGAGCTTGGTGTTTATTAACCGACGCGGCTTTGCGCCGGTGTTGGCGTGCCCGAGCTGTGGCTGGGTAAGTGACTGCCCGCACTGCGCAGCGCACATGGTGTTGCATGCGGCAGACCAACGTATGCGCTGCCACCACTGCGGCCTTGAAGGCAGCGTACCGCATGCCTGCCCGAGTTGTGGCAACCAAGATTTGCACGCCTATGGGCGCGGCACGCAACGTGTGGAAGCTGCGCTTTTAGAACGTTTTCCGGAAGCGCGCATAGTGCGGGTAGACCGCGATGCGGTGCGCACGCCCAAGCAATGGCAACAGGTGTTGGCAGCCGCCACCAGTGGCGAAGCCGACATTTTGGTGGGCACACAAATGTTGTCGAAAGGGCATGACTTTCCACGGCTCACTTTGGTGGGTGTGGTGGGCGCAGATGCCTCGCTTTACGCGGCGGACTTTCGGGCGGCCGAACGTTTGTTTGCACAGTTGCTGCAAGTGGCGGGGCGGGCAGGGCGCGCCGAATTGCCGGGCGAGGTAATGATACAAACCGAGCATCCGGACCACCCGGTGTATCGCGCATTGGCAAAACACGATTACACCGGCTTTGCCAAACAACAATTGGATGAGCGTGAGCGTTTGGGTTTTCCGCCGTTTGCGTATCAAGCGCTGCTCACGGCAGATGCGCCGATGCTGTCTGACGCGCTGAACTTTTTGCAGGCGGCGCGAGAGGCCGGCGTGCAGCTGGATTGCAGCGGCTTGCTGCTGTATGACCCGGTACCCATGCGCATGATGCGACGCGCGCGACGTGAACGTGCACAACTCTTAGTGGATGCAGGCCAGCGCAGTGTGTTGCATGGATTTTTGCGACAGTGGGTCGACCTGCTGCAAACGATACGCGCGCCGCGCGAATTACGTTGGCACCTCGACATCGACCCGCAAGAAATTTAATTGCTGCTGCGTTACTGGCTGGTGCGAAATTACGGTGGGCTTGAGCGCTCGCCCGACAAATCTGTCATGGCGTGCAAAGCCGAGCGGCTGCGCAACATAGGCATGCGCAGCAGCATGAGAAAGCCAAACGCTTGCAGCAACACCAACACGGCAAAGCTGCATTGCAGTGATTGCTGTGTGCAGTAGGAACCGGCTAGAGAACCACTAGCCCCTGCACCAACCATGCCGCTACCTTGCAGATAATCGCTGAGCACACCAAAACCCCATTGCACGGCAAACGCGCCCACAAAGGCCACGAGGTTAAGTGCGGTGCTCACACGGCCAGCGAGGCGACGATCAAAATGCTCGTTCAACACGCCATACATTTGCGCGCTGCTGGCTGCAAACATGCCCAACAACAGCCATTGCAAGCGCGACGGGCCAATGCCAGAAATGATGCAGACTTCTGTAACCAGCATGAGGCCGACGCCTAAATGCATCATGCGCAGCGGCGGAATGCCTTGTTCGGCCCAACGCTCAACCAACACCCCAATGGCAAATTGGCCGCCCAACATGCCAATGCCCAAAATAAACAAATGGTCGGCTGCATCGGCGCGCGCCATGCCGCCGGCTTGCATCATCCACTGCACTGCCCACAAACCTTGCAGCGCCATAAAGCCACCACTCACAAATGCGGCGTGCGGTGCCATGCGCCACAGCGCAGATGATTTGAAAATACGACCCACTTCGCACATGGCCGCCCATACCCTTTGCTGGCGATCATGCCCCGGATGTTCGGGCGAGTAACGCCACAAACCGTATGCAACCAACACGCACAACGCGCACACCAACCAGAATATGCCGCGCCAGCCTAGCCACGGCAGCAGGGCTTCCATTGGCAAACTGGCGCTAAGCGCGCCCAGGGCACCGGCCGCCATAATGAGCGCGGTCATGCTGGCTTGCCGAGCGGGCGGCAACCACTGACTAAAGCCTTTGATGCTGGCCATTAAACAGGCGGATACGCCCAAGCCAATTACACCGCGTGCAATGGCCATGGTGAGCAGCGAATCGCCCAATGCAAACAGGGCAGCCCCGGCGGCGGCAACCAGCATCAACACTGACTCCACTCGACGCGGGCCGTAACGGTCTAACGCTACGCCAATGGGAATTTGTGCGAGAGCAAATGCGAGCAAATAGGCGCTGGTGAGCAAGCCCAAGTCGGACGCGGACAAGTGCAACTCGCGCAGCAATTCGGGCGAGAGCAGGGCGTTAACCGAGCGCAGCAAATACGACAAAAAGTAGCCCGCCGCAAACGGCGCAAACAAACGCAGCCAGAGCATGCGTTCTGTTAAGCGGGGCGCTGCGGCAAACATTGGAAAAGACATGGTGGGTCTGCAATATCAGGGACGCCGGATATCGGCGACCAACTTCAGGGGTATCGGCAATACGGCTTAATCATGTAGCGCCAAGAATGTTGTTTGCCCCTGCTGACAATGCACTGCATGGCGGCAAATCGCAAGCGCCACGGGCATGCGCGGGCAAAAATAAATGTGCGATTAGGGCAGCGGGTTATACATTGGCAAAGCACACTGTTCGATCAACACAGCTGCGTTGCCAATCAATCATTCCACAACCACGCCGCACCCCGCACGCCCGATGAATCGCCATGTGCATTGCGCACCATACGTGTGGCAACATGATCGCTAAACACATAGCGCGACCAAATTTTGGGCACCTCGCGATACAGCGCATCAATATTAGAAACGCCACCGCCCAACACCACCACATCAGGGTCGAGAATGTTCATTACATGCGCGAGCGAACGCGCAAGTCGATCAATGTATCGTTCAAGCGTAGCCTGCGCCGCTGCGTTGCCGTTTGAAGCAGCAAGTGCAATGGCCTCGGCCGACAACACCTCGCCCCCGTGCGCGAGATGATCTTGCGCCATGCCCGGCCCCGACAAATAGGTTTCGATACAGGCATGGCGACCACAATAGCATGCGGGCTCGGGGCGATCTGCCTCGCGCAAAAACGGCAGCGGGTTGTGCCCCCATTCGCCCGCAATGGAATTTGCACCGCCCAGCACATGACCATTCACCACAATGCCACCGCCCACGCCGGTACCTATAATCACGCCAAACACCACACCGGCACCGGCCGCCGCACCATCCGTTGCTTCAGACAAAGCGAAGCAATTCGCATCATTTGCCAATCGCACTTCGCGCTTCAGCGCATATGCCAAGTCTTGCTGAAAGGGCTGGCCATTTAAGCAGGTGGAATTGGCATTTTTAATCACACCATGCACGGCAGACACCGCGCCGGGCATGCCAACCCCCACACTGCCCTGCGCGCCCAATTGCTGCTCGGCTTGTTGCACCAATTGCGCCACCGTTTTTACCGTTGCCACATAGTCACCTTGCGGTGTGGCCACGCGGGTGCGCAGCACCTCCTCGCCCGAACCATCCAGCGCAATGAGTTCAACTTTGGTGCCGCCGAGGTCGATGCCGAATCGTAATTGCGTCATGTTTTGTTTTTCCGCCGCAAGCCCACAACAACGCTACAATCAATTAACGCTGCCATTGATACAGCGCACTTGTTCATAACGCACTTATTCAGAGTGCACTTATTTATTCTACGCTCGCACGGTCATGATCATCACTTTCAAATCTGCGGTATCTGGCGACCTGATTATGTTTGGCGATGTAGCCAAACGTTTGCTCAACATTATTGGCAAAAGCGACACACCACCAGGCATTTGCACGGCCGAGCAATTACCGGCCGCGATTGCGGCGTTACGCGCAGCGGTGCAAACGGACCGCGATGCACACGGGTCTACGGTTAAACAGCAGTTTGATGATCAGGATGTGGCGGCGTCGGTGTCTGCTGTGTCGCTTACGCAGCGTGCAGTGCCGTTAATTGAAATGATGGAGCTGGCGCACAGTCGCGGCAAGCCGGTGATTTGGGAGTAGAAAGACAGCGCTGTTTTCGACACGATTTAGTTGCCGCAAATTTTTAGCACTTGCGAGAGTGCAACTTCGACAGATTTGTGGCGTATCGCTTCGCGGTCGCCACTGAAAAGATGTTTCTCGGCGAGCTCTCCGCCGGTCCAACACCACGCAAACCAAACCAGCCCGACGGGCTTATCTACAGTGCCGCCGCCCGGGCCCGCCACACCGCTAATAGCCAGCGACAATTGCGCGCGCGAATGCGCCAAAGCACCCCGCGCCATTTCACGCACGGCGGCCTCACTCACCGCGCCAAATTGTTGCAGCGTGGCGGGGCGCACACCCAACATGTCTTGCTTGGCTTCGTTGGCGTAGGTCACAAAGCCGCGATCAAACCATGCCGAGCTACCGGGCACGGAAGTAACCACCATGCTGGCCCAACCGCCGGTGCAAGACTCGGCACAGGTTAATTGCCAATCACGCGCTTGCAGCGCGGCGCCCACTTGTATTGCCAATTGTTGAAGTGCGTCGTCCATATCTGATCTTAGCCGAGCAAGTGTCTGATAAGCGCCAGCGCGAGCAACGCTTGTACTGCAGCAATAATGTCGTCAAGCATTACGCCGAAGCCGTGTTTCATATTGCGGTCTACCCAACTGGTGGGCGGGATTTTGCCAATATCAAACATGCGAAACGCCACCACGGCCGCGAGCTGCCAAGCCAAGCTGGTGAGCTGCATCATAGCGGCGACCCACAGCACCAACCAAATGGCGACGATTTCATCCCACACGATGCTGCCATGGTCTGCCACGCCCACATCGCGGCCCGCTTTGTGACACACCAACACACCTACCGCAAACGATACGAGCAACAGCACGGCCATGGCGGTGTTGTTGAGGTAGGGCGCGCCGAGCGCGTAACACAACCAACCAAACAGCGTGCCAAAGGTGCCGGGCGCACGCGGCGCAAGGCCGCTGCCAAAGCCCGTTGCGAGCAAGTGCCAGGGGTTAGCTAAACGAAAGGCGGCAGTACGTGTGTTCATAAACGCTCAAGATTTAGGCTCATTTTAGGCGCTGTGATCGCCGCTGAAATAGACGCTGACATAGCCGCCGTTATTGACGCCGATCGGGGGCTGCTTTCTAGACAAACAAGAGTGTGCCCATTATGTGTTTTGAAAATGATCGTAGCCACACTGCGCGGGCGTGATGTCGCGCCCTTGTGCGTCGCGCACAATCACACTCGCCCGCGAGCCTTGGTTTTGTTCTGCTTGTGCGTCACCCGTTAAGCCTTCATCGCGCTGCATTTTGCCAATGCAGTGCACTTTAACCCTCAGTTGCTGTGCCGCAGCTTTGATGTGTAGGTGATGCTGCGCGGGCGCGGTAAAGCATAATTCGTAATCGTCGCCGCCGCTCAACACGCAATGCTGCGCGAGCGCGATGGGCACTTCCGCCAAGTGTTGCAATGGCAAGGCTGCGGCGTGCACGACAGCAGAACATTGGCTGGCAACAGCAATGTGCGCAAGGTCGGCCAACAAGCCGTCAGACACATCAATGCAGGCATGCGCCCATTCACGCAAACACAAACCTAATTCCACACGCGGTTGCGGCTGTTGTAGCGCACGCAATGCCGCTTGCTGAAGTTGCTCGGGCAGGGCGAGATTGGCAATACGTGCATCGTGTTGCGCAATGAGCAAACCCAAGCTCGCTAAGCCCGGCGTACCGGACACCCAAATTTCGTCACCCGCTTGTGCTGCAGCACGACGCATCGCCGTTTGCGTCGGCAACTCGCCCATAATGGTGACGCACAAATTGAGCGGGCCGCGTGTGGTGTCGCCGCCGATGAGGTCGACTTGGTATTGATCTGCCAGCGCATAAAAACCTTTTGCCAATGCCGACATCCACGCTTCATCTTGCGCGCGCTGCGTTGGCAAACTGAGTGCGAGCGAGGCCCATTTGGGCGTGGCGCCCATAGCCGCTAAGTCAGACAAATTTACGGCGAGGGTTTTCCAGCCGAGCAGATAAGGATCAACGTCGGGAAAGAAGTGTGTGCCTTCCACCAGCATGTCGGTCGACACGGCAAGCTGTTGTCCTGCACCGACTTGTACTAGGGCACAGTCATCGCCGCCCGCCAACGCGGTGTGGCGCGTGGGGCGGCTAAAGTAGCAACGGATTAGATCAAACTCGCCGGCCATGTGCGCAGTGGAGAGAACACATGAAATGAGGCCGTGCGAGCTCGGGCTGCATCTCAGCCCTTGCGCGGACGCTGCGCCACTTCATGCGCACGCAGTTGCTCAGCCATTTTGTCGAGCACGCCATTTACAAACTTATGGCCGTCGGTGCCGCCATAGCTCTTTGCCAATTCAATTGCTTCGTTGATGATAACCGGATAGGGCGTTTCAACTTGGTGACGCAATTCAAATGCGGCCAGCAACAAAATGGCGTGTTCAACGGGCGACAGCTCTTGCGGGGTGCGTGCCGCATGCGGCGCAAAGTCACCGCGCAGTGTATTCACATCATCCAGCGTGCCGTGCAGCAAACGAATAAACAAGGCGCGATCACATTTGTCGAAGCCTTCAACCGCTTGCATGTGACCATCAATCGCGGCCACATCATTGCCGGACACCAGCCATTGATAAATCCCTTGCAGTGCAAATTCACGCGCGCGATGACGCGGCGAACGCGCCTTGGGCTTTGGCAAAGGCGCGGGCGTTGCATCGTTCGGCACGGCGCTTTGCGGTTGTGTATCTTTCATTGAATTCATGATGTTAAGACCTTTAGGAGATGCGCCATTTCAATGGCGACGCGCGCGCAGTCACGGCCTTTTTCAGCCATGCGCACTAACGCTTGGTCGTCGTTTTCGGTGGTGAGCACGCCATTGGCAATGGGCACGCCGGTTTTGAGTTGCACCGCGGTAATGCCTGAGGCCATTTCGTTGGATACGATTTCGAAGTGATAAGTGTCGCCACGAATCACCGCACCGAGCGCCACCAGCGCGTCGTATTTGCCAGACAAAGCCAAGCGTTGCAGCAGCAAGGGCAGCTCTAGTGCGCCGGGCACGCTCACCAATTGAATATCTTGTTCGGCCACGCCCAGTTGCGCCAGTTCGTGCAAACACGCAGAGAGCAAACCTTCGCCCACGTCTTGGTTAAAACGTGCCAGTGCAATGGCCACTTTCACGCCTTGGCCGTTGCAGGGTTTGCCCGTTACCGGGCTAGTGACGTCCGGTTGGCAATTGAGTTCGTTTGTTCGTGACATCGTGTTCTCGTTTTATTGATGCGTTGTGATTAACGCATGCTTTTACACTAGGCTCAGCAGCTCACGCGCTGACCGTCAGGCGTGAGGTAGCCGCACACTTCCAAATCAAAACCAGCCATGCTGGGAATACGGCGCGGGCTGGCCAACAGCGTCATGCGGCCCACATTTAGCTCACGCAAAATTTGTGCGCCCAAACCAAAGCTACGCGGGTCCCACTTGGCGGCGGTGGGTGGCGCATCTTCTTGAAATGCGCGCAGCACATCTTCTGTACATTCGTTACGACGCAGCAACACCACCACGCCTTTGCCGGCTTCGGCAATTAAATGCATGGCGCGGTTAATGCCAAACATGCGGCCACCGTTGTGCTCGTCTAAAAAGTCGAGAACGGAAATGGATTCATGCACGCGCACCAGCGTGTCGTCTTGCGGTTGAATCTCACCTTTTGCCAATGCAAGGTGCACATCGCCGTTGGTGGTGTCTTCAAAAGCGTGCAATTCAAATGTGCCTTGTTGCGTGTGCACGGTTTTTTGGCTCACGTGGCGCACCAGGCGTTCGTTATGCGAGCGATATTGAATTAGGTCGCGAATGGCGCCGATCTTCAAACCGTGTTGTTCTGCAAACACGACAAGGTCGGGTAGACGCGCCATGGTGCCGTCGTCTTTTAAAATTTCGCAGATCACGCTGGCGGGTTCTAAGCCGGCCAAAGCGGCGAGGTCACATCCCGCTTCGGTATGGCCGGCACGTACCAACACACCACCCGGTTGCGCCATGAGCGGAAAAATATGGCCCGGTTGCACAATGTCGGTTGGCTTGGCGTTGCGCGCTACGGCGGCTTGCACTGTGCGTGCGCGGTCTTGTGCGGAAATGCCGGTGGTAACGCCAGTTGCGGCTTCGATGGAGGTGGTAAACGCGGTGCCGTAAGGCGTGCGATTTTTACGTACCATGAGTTCGAGCTGCAGTTGTTGGCAACGCTGTTCGGTGAGGGTTAAGCAGATTAGGCCGCGGCCATGCTTGGCCATGAAATTAATCGCGTCCGGCGTAATGTGCTCTGCCGCCATAACGAGATCACCTTCGTTTTCGCGATCTTCTTCATCCACCAGCACGACCATACGGCCTGCGCGGATTTCGGCAATGATGTCTTCGATAGGGGACAGCGTACTCATGTTTAGGCAACCACCCGTGATTCAAGCAGCATACGCTCGGCGTAACGGGCCATTAGATCAATTTCAAGATTTACCAACGCCCCTGCATGACAATGCTTGAGCGTGGTGACGTCTACCGTGTGCGGAATCAGGTTGATGGAAAAGACGCATCCACCCGCCTGCTCATTTTGCGCGGGCTCGTCTGTCACGCTATTCACGGTGAGGCTTACGCCTTGCACCGCGATAGAACCTTTACGCGCAATGTAGCGGGCCAGCGCGTGCGGGGCACGAATAATCAACTCATGCGATTCGCCAATGGCTGCAAAGCGAATCACTTCGCCCACGCCATCCACATGGCCGCTGACTAAATGCCCGCCCAAGCGGTCGGACAAGCGCAATGCTTTTTCCAGGTTCACTTCGCCCGGTGCATCTAGGCCCACGGTGCAATTTAAGGTCTCACGCGACACATCAAATGTTACGTGCTGCGCGCCGGGTTGCGTACTGAATTCCACCACCGTGAGACACACGCCATTCACGGCAATCGAGTCGCCCAATTGCACATCGTCCAGCGGCAAACTTGCGGTATCAACTTGCAAGCGCACGCCTTCCGCCAACGGAATAATTTGGGAAATGCGACCCACGGCCGCAACAATGCCGGAAAACATGCTCGCTGGAAAAACCTTGGAGAATATGGCGAACCTTGTAAAGGCCGCGAAGGAAACTATGAACAAGCTACTATTTTAACGGTTTACCCGGCGCCCCGCGAGTATGAAGGAGCGCTATTCGGGGCCACAACTCACTGGGCAAAGGCGGATAGAACTTGCTAGAAACCGGCCATGAATAGTTAAAAACCTAACGAAAACTGGATCATGTAGTAATGATCGCGCCGTTTTACTAATTAACGACGAGTTTCCGCAAATCCCGGTCGGACTGCAGACGCAGACTCCATATCAGAGGTGTTCGGGATACTCGAAACCGTTGCCGCCTCAACTAATTCCATGCTACGAATTCGCAGTTCTTCTCCCGCCAACTGGTCCAGCGCGTAGCTACCACACGCACACGGCTGCCCAAGCTGGGTCAGCGTAAACTCGCTTCCGCAGAGGCAACAACGTGCACGGCCAACCACCTCGACGATCTCTAAGCGAGCACCTTGCAAAAGCGTATTACGTGCCGCTGCGTCAAAACAGAACAAAAGCGCATGGGGTGTAACGGCTGACAGGCGACCCACTTCAACAAGCACACGTCCAACAGGTTGGCCTGCCGCATGTTCGCAACAAATCGCCACGATATTGCGCGCTAGACTCAACTCATGCATGACAACCCCCTGAAGCCAAGCTTGTTTGCGGGTCGGCTTCCAACGCTGACTGCACCGAAGTAGATTTGACAGTGGCAGGCGCTTGTCGGGCCTCGGCCAGCTGAGCGAGCAAACTGCCAATCAGCGCAGCCTCCTGCTCATCCACTACGCGTATGGCAAAACCCAGGTGTGTGATAACCCAGCAACCTATCAAGCTGTGTGGCGGCGTGGCGTCATCCAGCACGGTGCTGAGATTAATCTCCACCATTGTGGCATGGTCTTTATCGTGTGCCGCCAGCGCAGACTCCATTGACAAACCGGCTGCGGGCCACCATTCCACTTGCGCCAGTTTGGGATTATCCACACGTAATGCGCAGATACGCGCAGGAATGCCAAGACACATAACGTAACTCCTTTGCTCATCATCCACTGGCTTGGTGCCGTATCGGGTCGGGCCAGGCGAGAGAATCCGGTGAAGGCTGTAGATGCGCGTCGATTTCGTAGCCGCGTGTAATTAGCGCCGTTTCCAGTGCACGCGTCAGCCACAGATTATCGAACAGCGCGCCGTTGAACATTATGCGCACGACCGGCTCTTTAGCGTGCTGACCTCGGATGTGGGCACTTGCTTGCATGCCTTCCTGCTCAGCAGTGATGGCCTGATCTACCAAACGTGCCAAACTATTTACCCAGCCGCGCAGAAAGCGCGCAGCCATGAGGGACGGCGGCGTTTGCAACACACAGTCCCCAAGCAACGCCTGCCACATTGCCAAAGGCTCAATGTAAGGCAGGCCTGCTTGGCCTCCGCGCAATAAACGCGGAATGGCAAAAGGATAATCAAGTAGCGGGTCTCCACCTGCACGCAATTCAACAATTGCCAAGGCTTCCAGCGTAAGCAAAGCGGTATGCGGTGTGAGCACTGCGTCTGTCAGACCGAGTGCTGCGCCCACCGCCTGTACCCACGACGCGGCGTCGTGCCGTTGTACGGTGCAACTTGCTGGCGAAGGGTGTAAAGCATCACTCCAAGGCCGTAGCTGTTCGGCCAGCGGCAACATGTCATAGTTCATGTAAAAACTCGGCCACCCCATTTCGGCTTCAATCTGTGCCGCGAGTAAAGCCAACGGCGCCACATCATTTGGCGCAGACGAGTCAACAGACGACGGGGACATTACAATGACCACCGGTTTGAGTAAGCCGCGACAGATACTGGACTTTCGCTTTGCCAAATCAGGTTTTGCGTCGTCAACTTGTTCTGATAGCTGAACTTCCTCCAACCCCTGCACGGGCGAACTGATGCGTATGAGCTCACCGCCTCCCCACTGGCCTTCAGCCCACTGCACCGGGACATCGAGCACCAATGTCCAAGCTGATGCTGGCTTCAGATCTCTTTCTGGCAAGGTCGACTCGCAAAGCATGTTAGTCGCTCCGTTATGCAAAGTGATACGTGAACTGGTAGTCCACAACGAGTCCTTGGATCAATTCGATTGTCACAGGCGGGCGATAACACCAAATTGGTCGCTTAAAACGTTGAAACAACAGCGCATGCAATGGTGATAGAGACAAATACAGTGGCGTTACTGCGCCGTTTGCAGCGGCGAGTTGGGCCGTAAATTGACGCGCCATAGCAATATCGCGAACCAATATGCAGGCAGCTTGTACACCAGCAGTTTGCTGTGCCATTTTTTGGCACCACGTCAGCATTTGTGGATGCGCCAGATCGCACAACCATTCCGGCACGCAGCACGCTGGGCCTTGTACCTTCACAATGTGCCCACGCTGCAGCAAGGTCACCACCGCATCAGACGCATCCAGCATGGTGTAAGATTCAACGCAAAAAGTCCGTCCATCACACCGCTGCAATTGCACGCGCGGCCCGCACGCGTGGCAACTAATATTTGACAGGCCATAACGGCGGTTATGTTGATCAGTCGCCTCATGACGGCACAACGCACAAGGTGCGTGTGACGCTTTGTTGATCGGCTCAACAAAAAACGGCCCACAGTCATGACAGTGAATAAACGGGTAACGATAGCGTCGCGCATATGGATCGAGCATTTCCTGCAAACAGGCTGCGCAGGGTGCAGGGTGTCCGATACTTGGTCTGATTTCATCTAATACTGGATCGATAATCCCGACGCCGAGCGCCACAACCATCGGATCAGATCCCGCTTCAACGTAGGCACCCGGTGCATACCGAGGTGTGAAGGTGCTCACGCCACACCTTCGGCCAGTGCCCACAGCACCACACGGTTGTTACCGGAATCCGCGATTACGGCAAGTGTTTCCTTGCCATATTCGGCATGTTGGTCCGTGTGATTTCCTAGCGCATCTGATTCGCTGCAACCGACATGGATCCCATAAGGCCAGCATAGACTGTCGCGCACGGGCATCTGCCAACGGTTGTCGCCTTTGGCCGCAAACCCGGCCTGACCACTAACACGTGTAGCCGGCGCGCCACATAGCCACGCTGAATGATCCCACCCCAGCAAACGTGAATTGGCGGTATCAGCCACCAACAGGGTACGCGAGGTCGCACAGAGGCCATAGGGCATGTTGAGACTGGCCGCATCGGGCCAGTAACGCGCACGATTGTGATCCACCTGCGACATGTCCGTTTGACCGTACAGGGCGTCACACGGCTGATTGTTTTCGTGTGGTGATCGACGCCAGATCATGATGCGATTGTTGCCTGCATCGGCCACGGCTAACCCACCACGCCAACAGGCGAGACCATGCGGCCAGCGCATGCTGCGCGCACCAGCATCACCACCACCATTTTCATCACGCCGCGAAAAGTCAGTTTGTCCCAAGACTAACGCTGCTGATTCACCATGTTGCTGTGGCAAGCCCTGCCACATCAACACTCGGCGGTTGCCGGTATCGGCAACCCACAGGCATGCCCCATCCCACATGAGGCCATATGGCCAGAACAATGTATCGGCCTGCGGCGCGCCACCACGGTTGGCTTCACCCTGCGAGAAATCTGCTTGTCCAAGTACAACGTCCGGCGGCACATGACTGTCTTGCGGCGCGTGCCACCACACCAGCACGCGGTGATTCCACGCATCTGCTACCGCTAGTCCGGAACCACATTGGCAAAGACCCGTGGGAACGTTCAAGGTGTTGTCGCTGACAGGTCTCTTGGCGTTGCGGCCTTCATGTGCGAAGTCAGGTTGACCAATAACCCAATCCGCCGGCGTACCATCTTGCGTTGGGCAATGTCGCCAGCCTAGCAAACGATGGTGTCCGGTATCAGCCACCCACAATGCAACATGAGCCGTTGTCTTTTGCAGCAGGCATGTACCACGCGGCCCAAACATTGTATGCGCGGACGGTACGACCGGCGTAGCCAGCTCGCCCAGCTGACCTCCGCCCAACACCACGTGCGGTCCCTGCGGAGACAGCAGCGGCGGTGCTTCTGCATCAATTGTTGGCGTGGGTGAAAGACGAACCTTGAGTACCGTATTCATGAGGGTCGCACCTGTATGCGCTGTCCCAGCACACGCACTGCATACACTTGTAATTGCACTTCGGGTACGGTCAAGCACTCGCCTGTTTCAAGCACATACTGAAAACCGTGGTATTGGCAGGTCAGCACGCCTCTCGTCGCATCCAGATGTGCGCCATCCAAAGGCATGCCCATGTGTGCACACGCATTACGTACGCAACTTAGCATCCCACCGCGGCGATATAGCAGCAGTGAGACATCATCCAACTGGCGGCTAATCATGGCGCGATCGGGTAATTCTTCCAGTGTGGCGAGATCACGCCAACCGCTGGTCTCTGCCAAGGCGAAGGGGCTGACGAAATGTACACCTTGCTTATTGACCGCTTGGCCAATCTCTACAGACTCCTTGGCCTCGGGCTGCATTGCGCTACGGCTCACCTGCACGACCTGCGTAATTTCGGGGCAGTGTTCGCGAATCGCCCGTTCCACACCATCCGTCAATGTTTGGCTGGACGCTGGACAGCCATGACAGGCTCCCAGTAATCGGACCTCAACCGTATCAGGAGGACGAATCGCCACCAACTCAATTCCGCCGCCATGCGATTGCATTAACCCTTGTACTGAATCCAGCGCGGCTTGTACGCGCTCACCTAGTGACGCCTTGACTAGCCCTTGATAGCGCATAACTGCATACACCACTTCGTCGCTCAATGCGGCTCGCAATGGCTCATGGCATGCTGCTTCATCTTTAAGCATACGAATCAAGCGACGCATCGCCTCACCATGCAAACGTTCCACCGCTTCGCACAGATGTCGCACCGTTGCTTGTTGTACTTCATCCCAATGCGAGGTGCGCGCCAAGGCTTGCTCAACCCCAGCAACGAGTGAATTTAAAGTCGGTGTCGCATTTTTGGTTACATATGTCGCGTGATGCGACACGTCGGCAGTCGACATCAGTGGCACGGTAGCTGTGGGTATGGGCGGAGCTACTTCAAGCGCAGATTGAGTTTGTGCAAGCATGTAACAGCTCCTTCGGCCACGACGTAGAACATCAGTTATATTTCAGGTCTTTAAACAACACCGGTTGCCAGGCGCCGACCAGTAGGCCTACGAGCGTGGCAGCCGGAACTGGGCCCCAACCGAGTAATCGCACTAGCAGCACGGTGAGTACGGCTGACACCATCACGCCAAGCAACCACTGCCGCGCCACCATACCTGGCTCACGAAATAACTTGCCACGCATGAACAATCGCGCCGAATTCAGAAACATGTCCCACATGCTGAGTTCCTCACTTTAACTACATTCGTCAGAACACAAAGGTCAAGACAAGCAGACCAAGTAGAACCCCGGGGAGCACCCCGCAAGGCCCAAACATGGCGCCGATCATGGCGGCTAATTCATTACCCATCGCATCCCCACCCAACTTCATACCCATGAGTGCTCCGCCAACTAATGCAGCAAGCAGTGCGCTAATCAACGCAAGCGCGATCCCCGCTGGCCCACTCAGTGTCATCAGATGTTGCAACATGCTGCTCTCCTTTTTTGTTGCACTTGAATTACCGTGCACATGCGTATCACAGCGCCGCTTTGCAGCCATGCGCCCCCATCGGCCCTTCGAGTTTCTTAATTGGTGACCAATGCAAAGCACGCCAACTCATCTGTCACAGCTTCTATTGCTTCACGCATCAGGCTGGCTTTACCGGTTTCATGGTGATTGGCAAAAATTTGTTCTGCCTCGTGATAAAGCTTATGTGCCGCTTGAAGATGTGACAGGTCAGATGTCGCCTGCGCTGAAGGCCAACCCGCCGTGGCAGACAACGCTTCTAACCGAGCCAATGATCCTGCATCTTCATGTTCTGGTTGCATCATTGAGATGGCGAACGCCGGCGCTGATGCAACGGATGATTGCTCCCGCTCCGTCCATATGCCGGGTGGAAGGCTACGCAGCGCAAGCGCTTTGTTAGCCAATGTGTTGGCGTATTCAATAGGCGTGGTGCGTGGATTGCGAACCTTGAGCGCTTCGTCGTATGCCTCCAATGCGCGCAACAGGTTATCCACCCGATGTCCGCTGCTCGCGTGTTGCAAGGCATTGCCCAAATTATTTTGGGCCATGGCGTATTCGTTGGGATGATCGACTAGGGTGATTACTTTGAGTACTTCTTCAAACGATTGCACCGCCAACGCTTCACGCATCTTGCCTTGCTGGTCATGCGCAGGAATCGAGAGGTAAGCGACCGCTAAATTATTGTGCAATACCGCGTATTCCTGCGGATGGCTATCACGAGTAAACACTCGCAAGGCGCGATGATATGCTTGAATTGCGTCCTGTATGCGTGCCTGGCCAAACTGCGCTAGCGTTTGTAAGGTGAGGCCCAGTAGCACTTCTGCATCGGCAATTTCCTCCACCTCGCCATAGGCTTTTAGGCCCGCCAGCGCGGCCTCAAGACAAGCCTGCGCACAATAGAGTGATTCTTGCCCAGCCCCAGGTATCGATTGCCATGCACCCCCCATCCTGGCACTAATTCGTGCGCTTAACAAAGGCGATGCTTCGCCACACAAGACCAATGCACGCTCGTAGAGATTGAGTGCCTGCTTAATTTCTAATTCTGAACGTGGCAAATGCTGCAAGCCCATGGCGATTTGCATCAGCATTTCGGCGCGCTCTGATGGCAGCACATCCGCTTCTTCCGCTGCGAGCAAAGCCGCCTGATACTGCGCTGTAGCCTGCGTTATTGTCGTCGTCATGTCGATCTCCGCCATCTCTATCGCACAAATTGTATTGGCACGCACTAGCAGCAAAATTTGTGAACAACACTACTTCTGTTGATCGAGCGTGCGGCGACTTCCTTTGATTAAGTGATAGGTCGCCATGCCAAGACCTTCAACCCGGATCAGTATGTGTAAATTAACTATGCACTGTGTGTTAACAGCCCAGAATGCTTAGAGGCCTTCATCTATAAATCGTATCAACCTCACCAGCGGCATAATTTTTTCCCATCTTCTTAGGCAGCCCACTGGTCAACTCACTAACTTCAAATAGCTGCGGCAATACCAGCGCTGCTCGTTCAGTATCCCAGCGTACCCCCAACAGCTTGGCGGTCGCTGGACCCAGTAACGAGGGACATAAAGTGTGACGCTGCAAAATTTCGTCGAGCGCAATCGTGCAATCGCCTTCTGAATTACGTTGCTTGACCAACACTCCGCCGACTGAACTACCCATCAGCGGCAGTACTAACAGGTCTTGCTGCTGCGGCAACAATGCAACGCTGCCGATTCCATGCAAGTAGTAACGGTGCACCGTTGCCGGACAATGTAAGTGTCCGTTGCGAATGCTGAGGTTCTTCAGATCCAAGCCCGCTTGCATTGTCAGTGCCTCTGCTTGCTTCGCTGGATTAACATTGGGCTGCGCAGAACCTGCTAGCGAAACCTTTTCATGCTGATGGCTTTGTTGCTGATCATAGGATGGGTCCGGCTGTTGGTACGCTTGCTGAGTGTGCTGTCCAATGTCTTGCAAAATGTCTTCCACTACACGGTGTGCGGCATGCTTAACGGACTCCGTCAGTTCGCAACCAAGTTCAAGGGAGCCGGCTTCGATGAGAAACACCGTCACGGTTTTCGGAAAGTCTTCACGAAAAATCTTGCGCCCAGCCGTCAGCGCATGATTCCACCGGAAATCGTGCAGATTAAGACTTGGCGAGTAGGTCTGTTCCAGTTCGGCACCCGGAACCCTAAAAATGCTACCGGGCAAATGCCCGCTACGACACGCGTCCACAATCACCAGCGTACTAGCACCACGTGCCTGGAACATGACCTCCATGCCTGCTGTACCTGCATCGAACACGCGGACATGCGCCGCCTGATGCGCCAAACGCACACGTAACGTTTGCGCAATGTGTACGCCCACAGCGTCATCGGAACGATTGGCATTGCCACATCCAATGATGGTGTACATGGTCTCTCCCGAACCAAGCTTACTGGCGGATAAACTCGTGCTGATCAATATTGATTACGCCTCACCTTCGGCATTTGTGCCAAACGTTTGTACAGCGTAGCTTTGCGCTGCCGCGATAGCAGCGCGCATAACACGTCTCACAAGTACAGCAACGTAAGGCCGAAGGTTAGCGTTTTGCCCGCAACAATCTTTTTACACACCCTCAACTTCTAGGTCGTTGCCGTTCTCTCCCTTCCGCTGCTCTCGCATGGGCAGGGACCAACAGATATTCAATTCGTTAAATGCGCCATAATCGGCACCACCAACTGGGTTCAACCGGCAAGGCAAGCTCCGGCAAATCACACCACTTTCGATGCACTAGGTAATACATGCATTCCTGACAGCGCATTTGTTCACCCCCAAACGGGTGATCCACAAACCCGCCTAGTTTTAACTTACCGTCCACATCATCTGCACGTAGCCCGCGTAGCGAAGCTAGCAATTCTGCAAACTGCCGATCATTTTCGATCAATGGAGCGGTCTGCGTCTGTAACCCTGCAGCGAGTCGAGCTGCAATATCAGCACGCAATACATCCTCTTCCCGTTCATGTTGCATCTTGTCCTCCGGGCATGTCATCCATGCGCACAGACAGATTGCTTTTAGTCCATCCTGATTTGAATGATTGGATCATGTTGTATGTAGCGGTGCTTCACATTTGTCGGCTTTGCCAATACCTTTGTTCGTACTTCATGCCACACGGAAGCGGGCTAACTCTTTACCGCTACGTGCGTCATGTGCGTGCACCGTACAGACCAGACACGAATCGAAAGAGCGCGCGACGTGACCGACTTCTACGGGGTCAGATGCGTCCGCAATCGGTGCGCCGATCAATGCTTCCTCAATCGGGCCTCGTATATTTTCGGCATCACGCGGTCCCACATTCCAGGTCGTTGGCGCAATGATTTGGTAATTCTTTATTTTGCCGCCTTCCACATCAATCCAATGACAAAGCGCACCGCGAATCGCCTCAGTAGCACCCCAACCTCGGCCATCTTGCTCACGTGGCTTGATGTACCACGGGTCACTCAGCTTAAATTCGCGCAGGATGCGCTCACACTGCCGATACAACTTGACGGTTTCGTGCATGCGCGCGATCTGACGCAAGTGCAGGCTGGGTCCACCCATTTTCTTGTACATATCAAGGATCAGCGGATCGTAATGCTGCCAACTTTCGCCATGGTGTCCGCCAGCTACCAATTGGCGCGCCAAGGGGCCTGCTTCAAGTCGGCCCACATCCACATGTTTTACCCCGGTTGCCCAAGAATATTTGCCATCAAAGTTAATGTCATTCTTTTGGATCGGCCGCGTGGTGCGATCAAATGGATGTACGTCGTTGCCACCCTCGTCGTACCAAGAATGTGTCGTGTTCTCACGCAGCATTTTTTGGTCCATGAGGACGTGCGTATCCTTGGTACCGTCGTAAATGCCACTCTTCATCAGCACCGCAGCATTACGGTCATCAATCGTCGGCTTTTGGTAACGATCTTCGTGCGGCAAATACCCCCAACTAACATAGCGCCCCACACCGCCGCCATATTTGTCCAAGCCTACATCCAAGCCCATGTGCCAATACAACCCTAAATCAGAATTGGCATGTTTGGGGTTCTCATTCAACCAGCTCATGAAGTCGTCGTAGCTCGTTATTTCTTCATAACGCTCAAGCGAACAACCCAGCCACATGCTCTCAAGCCAGGTGACTTTGTAGTACTCGAGAATTGACCATGCGCGCGTGATGTCAGTAAGTGTGGGCGCGCACATTACGCCGCCCGGCACCATATAAGATGAATGGGGCCATTGACCGCCCAGCAGGGCATAAATCTCGACAGGCTTGCCAGACACCGTGACACCAACTTCATATGAAGTGCCAGTGAACGGTGCAAAACGCTTGCAGGCCTCTTCATAATATTTACTGCCGCGATATTTTTTGTTGGTCAGATCAATCGCGTACAGACCATAAAAATAGCGCGGTTGGCTCTGCAGCGATTCAGTCAGCTGGCCAAGATTGCGCGCCAAAATAGCATTGCGTGGCACCTCAGTTTGCCAAGCCGTATCAAGTGCCCATGCTGCACAAGTCAGATGCGATGCCCCACATATGCCACAAGCTCGCGGAGTCACCACTAAACCTGCTTGCGGATCTTTGTCCCGCAAGATTACTTCAAAGCCACGGAACAGTTCTGCCTGTGTCCAAGCATTCACCACTACACCATCCTGTATGTCCACCCGCACATCCAGATCGCCTTCGACCCGCCCGACCGGTGAGATATCTAATGTTTGTACAGCGCCCATGACCGACTCCCCCTGTACACAACCTATGTAGGTCGTGCACAACTCAGTTAAACCACAAAGATGTCTCGTTCAGCCCACTCTGGTGCAGCATTCTTAGCCGCCCCCGTGAGCGCGATGTAACTCTTCTTGTCCACACCGGTTGGCAAATCCTTAGGCACGCCCATCACTGTCTGCGTCTTAAACACTGTGCCAGGCGCCAAATCAAAGAAAGGAAATTCAGGCTCGGTACACCCAAGGCAGGGCATGCCCGCACGCGTTTTAGACGACACTCGATTCCACAAAATACGATTGCATGGCGAGTGCGTCATCGGCCCGCGACAGCCCAAGTCATAGAACAGACAGCCCTTGCGCTGGCCGAACTCGGTAGCCGACACCTTATAAGCAAAATGCATATTGCGAGTGCAACCTGTTTGCGTGAAAGACTGGAAAAATGTTCGAGGACGCTGAAACTCATCCAGCGTAATATCGCTTGTACGCCCCGTGGCAACTGCAACCACAATCTGCGTAATCCAATCTGGATGCGCTGGACAACCCGGTACGTTGATAACTGGCAAGCCTGCGCGTGAAACAAAGCTTTTACCAAGGAAGCCACCGTGATCGCGCTTGAGAAACTGTAAGCCTTGTGACTCCGAAGGATTCGGCGCGGTAGCAGGAATACCGCCCCATGTGGCGCAATCACCGATTGCTACGACAAACTGTGCTGCTTTTGCTAATTCGTTCACCCACTGTTTCATGGGTCGCCCGGCAAAACGGTTCCATTCACCTGTGCCATTGGGCGCATTTACCACCGTTCCTTCAAACACAAAAATGTCGAGTGAAATCGCACCTGATACACAATCACGCAGCAATTTTTGCAGGTTATCGCCCAACTCAACACCCAAGGAGGGATGCCACAGCACATTGATACCGAAATCCGTCACCAGATCACAAGCACTCGGTTCTTCTGCATTGAGAAATGACATGGTATTGCCCGAACAAGCGCCGCCTTGCAGCCAGAGTAAATTGGCCATGATGTGTACTCCCAGCGAAAAATTCGAAATCGTTACGAAAATCGGGGCAACACGGCAAGACCGCGCTCTTCTGTTCAACCAACCAGACCGTTTGACCCTGCTTCAGATCTGCACGTACACCTCATGGCACACAGACATCTGTGGTGCCACATCAACTTTCAAATGTGACGTACCTAGACTTACTCAGCATCAATCGTGCCGTATCGCGTTGTGCGATGATCAAAGGGGGGCTCGCACCGCCCCTCCTGCAACAGCGTGCCTCGGCAAGCACCTGTTCATTGGGGTTTCCGTGGAATAGTAAAATCATTGAGCGAACTGGTAATACATGACAGTCCGTCAGTTTTTTCTCTGCCGCTCGTTTCACCTGATCTATATATGCATTAAAACTGCATAGTTGATTTGTGCCGAATGCGCGAATACAAAGACAATTTACAGTGCTGCAATAGGGTCATCGCCCATGGATTCTGTACAAGCAACATCTATAAGACGTGCGCGACATACACAACTAACCGCATCTGCCATTGTGCTGTGCCCTACGTCGTTCAAGGGCGGAGAAATAACTCGAGGAAGAGTATTTAAGACTGAGGGAGCGCGACAGCAAACTTTGTACGTGCCAGCGATGTCACGTCCGGATCGCGAAATCGACCTAGCGTTGTGGCGAAAACCATGCGCAACGCACAAGACCGTGGTTATCCCAGCCGATCTTGTGATGTGACGCATCAGGGCCTGTAGTTAGCACCCCAACTAGACAAAGTCCCTGAGGTAACCCGGGTTATACGGACACATCAATAGGAGACAATGATGAAGGAGGTGTCCGATGGAACGCAAGGGGAAGCAGAAGGCCAATGCGGAGCGA
>SBBQ01000037.1 GCA_005239635.1 Uliginosibacterium gangwonense | reverse complement strand
CCCATGCCCACCTTTGGGTGACAAACAACATCGCTACATTTTTACGGTGTACGCGTTGAAGGTGGACAAGATTGATGTGCCGCCGAATGCGAGCGGCGCGATGGTGGGCTATTTCTTGAATGCCAATGCACTCGGTACTGCCACCATTACCGGCTATTACGGTCGGCAGTCACGCTGAACGTTTTGGTTGGAGCAGAGGCGGAACACAATCGGCACCTCAAACTCACGAGGTGCATCCGCCTCTAGCGTGGTGATATTTCGCGCGGCCTGCGTTGCAGCGGTATCGAGTAGGTCATGCCCACTGCTGCGCGCAAGGCGCACCGCCAGCACTTTGTCGTCGTCGTCCAAAATCACCTGAATCCACGCTGTGCCTACTAAGCCTTGATCGACCGCGGCTTTGGGGTAGAGCATGGTTTGCGCCACCTGCTTTTGCACTGCATACACCGCGCGTTGCGCGGCTGTGGGTTGCGGGATTGGCTGCGGCGTTGGTGTAGAGGCCACGTCGGCGGGCGATATGGTGTGCGGTGTTGTTAGGTGCTGTGTGCGCTGTGGTTTTGGGGCCTCAACCGTTTCGGTCGTCTTGGGTTTGGCTTGGGCGAGGTCGATTTTAGGGGTGTGCAGTCGCGCTTGCAGTGCCGGGGTGGTGGGCGAGGTATTGTTGTTCGGGCTGTTTTCCGCTTTAAACGAAACATCAGACAACAACAGGCCCGCATGCAATAGCAGCGACAAAACCAACGTTGCCAACAAGCGTGTACGCTGGTGTGCCAGCGGAGGTTCGAGTTGGCGTGCATCGGTTATGGCAGATTGATGCGGCGGAGTCGTTGCGTGCATGAAGCCGGAGCGGGAACCGGTTGAACAAAGCAGGATCATAGCTGAAGCGGCTCAGATCTCGTGTGCTTGCTGCGTGCACATGCTGCCGAGACAGTGGTCGCATTTATACGTTACACGGCATGGTCGCGCAGTAAGTATGGGCTGGGAGATGGGCTGGGAGATGGGCTGGCGTATGGAGTGGGGTATGCTTGCGCGAATTGATGAAGTAACACGTGATTCACGCGAGTGTGGCCAGAATTGTCGGCAAACGCAGAACTAAACGCGCAAGCCTAAACGCACGAGCAAAACCGCAGATAAAATTGCAGCCAACATGAAATCGCCCAAATCTACGATGCAACAAAAGTTACCGCGTGAGTTACCGCATGAGGGCGCGCATACCGCATTGGCAAAATGCAGTGCGCTTGTTCCGGTGTTGTTACTCGCGCTGTTGAGTGGGGCGCCCGCTCAAGCGGAAACGGGTCTAAGTGCCTTATGGCCAAGCATTAAGCCGCAAGGCCAAAATCTACCCGACCCAGTCGCATTCACGGTGGCAATTGAATTGGGCAATGTGGATCAAGCGCGCAAGTGGCTTGATGCAGGGCTTTCACCCGATTTTATGGGCGACCATGTTGGCACTGGTTTAATGATCGCCTCATGGGAAGGTAATTTGCCCATGATGGAATTGTTTGTCTCGCGTGGTGCGAATATTCACAAAACAAATAAGGTCGGTGAAGACGCGCTGATGATGGCGGTGTGGCGCGGTAATCGTGCGGCGGTTGATTGGTTATTGGCACGCGGTGCAAAACTAAATCGCCCAGACATGCAGTGGAGCGCCATTCACTATGCTGCTTTCGCAGGCCATAACGAGTTAGTGCAGTTGCTGATTGATAAAGGCGCCAACATCAACGCGCTTACGCCGGGTGGCGCATCGCCGCTGATGATGGCAGTGTATGAAAATCACGAAGCAACCGCTTCGCGGTTATTGCAACTCGGCGCCAATCCAAATGTACGCAATGATTACGGTGATAGCGCGTTAGATTGGGCGATGCGCAAAGACAATATGCGTATGGCGCGTATTGTGGGCGGCGAGAATTTTAAGGAAGCGGCAAGTCGCCCGAAGTCGACCTGGCGTGCCATGGCAAAGTCTGAAGCGCCGCCACCGGAAATTGCTTCGATGTTGCGTATTCGCGAGGTGATGGCCGCACGCGGCATGTCGACCAAAGCGATGGATCAAGAGATTGCAGAAGCGCGTGCAAGACATTATCGTCCGCAGCGCTTTGCGCCGCCGCCCGTGGCCAATATGCCGACGATTGAAATTCGTGCACGTCGTGGTGATGCACAAGACCAAGGTGTGCAGGTGATCAATCAGCCGGGCAAATAATGCCGGTGGTTATAGCTTGTAGCCCATGCGTAAGCAGCCCCAATGCCGGCCCTTCACCAGGATGGGGGCGGACATGTCGAACATCAGCTCACCGGTATCGCGGCGATAAATCTGTAACTTCCACGGATCTTCACTTTGCGCACTAATGCGGCCCACGCGGTCGCGGAATAAGCGCTTGGTGCGGTTATGCGCCAAGTCATATTCGTGATTGCCAGTCAGTGGCTCACAAAATTTATCGTTGTGGGTGGGCACATAGCCTTCACTATCTTCTGCAATGGCAAACACCAAGAACGGATAAGTTTGCAGCAAGGCTTCTTGCACCGGCGGCAGCAACTCATCGGCCAGCGTGTCATACATCGCATGATATTTTTTCGGCTGTGTACCGGGAATTGCTTTGTAGCGACGCGTAAACAAGGCTTCTTCGGTGATGCGACCACGTCGTATGGCCGCCTCAAAAACTTCAGCCACTTGCTGTGACGCACGTGTGGCAATCTGCATCGCCTCGGTATGTCGTTTGTGCCAATGCTGCGTGCGGCCGGGCAATTGGAAGAGCTTCACCGCATCCATCATAAAGCCGGCGCGATCTGAAATGCGCCCAATGCATTTGCCCAAATATTCGGTGAGTTGCACGTTTTCTTGATTGGCAACGTCAATCGTTATGATCTGCCGGTTGAGCTGCTCAATCGCTTGGTTCTGTTCGGCAACGCGCGACACCATTTCGTTAATCGACAGCACGCTGGCATCCGCCTGCTCCACTGTATTACGCACTTGCTGAACCACACGGCCCGAGTGGCCTTCTGCCGTTTGCACCATAGTTTGTGCCGTGGCGAGAATGTCAGTAATTTCTTTTGATGCCTCTGCGCAGCGCACCGAGAGTGCACGCACTTCTTGCGCCACCACCGCAAAGCTGCGCCCGCTTTCGCCCGCGCGAGACGCTTCTACCGCCGCGTTGAGCGCCAGAATATTGGTCTGGAAAGTGATGTCATTAATCTTGCGCGTAATCGCTTCTGCGCCTTTCATCTGCGTCGACACTTCATGCATCGAATCCGCCATGCTGTTCACAATATCGAGGCCATCAAGCGCGGCTTGGCGCGAGGCTTCTACTTTTGCAGTGGCATCCCGTGCTGCAAGTTCATTGTCGTGTGCCGAACTGGCCAGTTGCTTAACCGCCACCGCAGCACGCTCCAATGCTACCGTTTGGCCTTGTGTGCGTTCGCTCAGTTCAGTATTTCGCGTGGCTAGGTCTGTGCCTTGCGCAGCAATTTGATTGGATAAGCCGAGTAACTGAAACATCGACTCACGCAAATTGGTGGTCAGCCGCGTGAGTACGTCATGCAAGCCGGCAGATTGTTCAGAATGTTCTAGGTGTAAAGGCTTGCCCAAGTCGCAATTGGCAAGCGTCTGCAATTCATCACTCACCGCTTGCAGAAGGTGACGATGCGGCAAGTATTCTTGCGCAATGAGATCGGCTACACGTTGAAGCGCCGGACTACTTAGTTGTGGCAGTGCCTGCGTGCGCTTTTCACCCAGCTGAGCCTGTAACCAAGCCTCAAGGTTGAGCGCATCTTGCTCGGCCATCTCCACCCGAACGGGCGGTGTGTTCATGTCCATGTGGTCTCCTCCGCACCCTCGTTGACCGCGTTGCCAATAAGGGGGCGATAGGCTTTTATAACGGCCGAATTAGCCCGATCTTGATTGTCTTTAAGTTCGTAATACCCCTGAAATTCGTGTTGATACTCGCCAGCTTGTTTAAGTACGTGAGCCATGCCCTAAAACTTCTCGCCCCCGCCTAGCGCGCTCTGCTAACCTAGCGACCAAATTCGATTATTCGCCGCAACATCGTAAATAGGCTTCAACTTGCACGCACCTACTGTTCCGATCTGCACGTCTTCAACCTGCGCATCTTCATTAGCTGAGACTGCCGTAACGCCGTATTTAGGCTTGGCGCCCTTTTTGCGCATGAGCATTGCGGGAACAGACCTGGTGCCGGTGGCGCAGCAAATGTTGGCGCAGGCACAGCAAGGCGCGGACGATGCGCATTTGTGGATGAATTTATCCACGGTGATGCTGTGCTTGGGGCAAAAAGAGCTTGGGTTGGGCATGCAGCAGCAGGCCTTGCAAATGCAGCGCGTGTATGTGTGGCCGGCGCGTCAGCAACCGGCGTCATGCCGAGTGCTCATGCTCATGGTGCCGGGCGAAATCTCGGCCAATACGCCGCTCGACTGTTTGCTCGAAGAGAGCGACGTGGAGCTGATTCATTATTTTCTATCACCGCACACAACGGACCCCGCGCAGCTTTTTGCACACGACTTGCCGGCGCATGATGTGGTGTTGGTGTCGATGGCTGAGTCGGACGAGAATCGCGGCTTACTTAACGCGCTACAAACCGCATTGGCAAATTGGCCCAAGCCGGTGATGAACCTGCCTGCCTTTGTGCCGCGCACAGGGCGCGATGCTGCCAGTGCCTTGCTGCACAACATTGATGGGCTGCTCATGCCGCCCACTTATCGCACCCAGCGCAACCGTTTGCAGGCATTGGCAAATGGGCAGGCGCAGGTGGGTGATCTTGCTATCGGTTGTAACTTAAGCTGGCCACTCATTGTGCGCCCGCTCGATTCCCATGCCGGGCGCGACCTTGCCCGCATTGCCAATGCCGATGAATTGGTCACCTACTTACAGCAAGTCAAAGACGAAGATTTCTTCTTCTCGCAGTTCATCGACTATCGCAGCGCAGACGGCTTGTTTCGCAAATATCGCATCGCCTTAATTGACGGTGTGCCCTACGCCTGCCACATGGCCATTTCCTCACATTGGATGATTCATTACGTCAATGCCGGCATGTACGATGACGCGCACAAACGTGAGGAAGAAGCCGCCTTCATGCAGCACTTTACGCAAGCGGGGCAGTTTGCGAATCGCCACGCTGCCGCGCTGAATGAAATAAATCGCCGCGTGGGTTTGGATTATTTATGTCTCGACTGTGCCGAAACTTTAGACGGCCAACTGTTTATTTTTGAAATTGACCACACCATGGTGGCGCATGCCATGGACCCGGCCGAACTCTTTCCCTACAAACAAGTGCATATGGCAACCGTGCGTGACGCTTTTCGTGCGGCTCTGCTCCAGCGCATGAGCGCGACGGCTTAAAGTCGCTCACATTAGATGCACATACCAGACACACCCAATGATGCTCACACCCAATCAACTTAATTTTTCGGGCGGGCCCGGCGCGCTACCCGAGAGTGTGTTGCAACAAGTGCAGCAAGCCATTATTGCCGTGCCCGACGTGGGGCTGTCGATTCTCGGTATTAGTCATCGCTCCGACTGGTTTGCCAATGTGATGCATGAGCTGGAGCACAACGTGCGCAGCTTGCTGGGCTTGCCGCCCAACTACCATGTACTCATGTTGCAAGGCGGGGCCACGCAACAGTTTTCGATGATTCCCATGACCTGGCTGCGAGGCAGCACTGAGGCGGCGGACTACTTGCACACGGGCTATTGGAGCGGCAAATCGCTCACCGAAGCGCAGCGTGAAGGCCCCATGCGCGTACTGTGGCAAGGTGGTGCAATTGGCAATGCCACGCCGCTTTCGCACACACCGTCGTCGATACCTTTTTCGCGGTTGCCGATGGATGACGAGTTAGATTTCAACCCGCGCGCGCCGTACTTTCATTACATCTCAAACGAAACGGTCGAAGGTTTGCAGTTTCAACGCGTGCTTGGACGAGACGATGTGCCGCGTGTGTGCGATATGTCGTCAGATTTTTTGTCGCGCCCCTGTGAGGCAGAGCGTTACTCACTCATCTACGCCCATGCGCAAAAAAATCTGGGCCCCGCAGGTGTGACCGTGGTGGTGTTGCGTGACGAATGGCTGCTACAAGCCAAGCAAGATGCGCCGGGATTTTTAGATTACCGCACCCACATTGCGGCACACTCGATTTACAACACGCCGCCCGTGTTTGCCATTTACGTGGTGCTGCTGGTGACGCGTTGGTTACTCAACGAGGTGGGTGGATTGGCAAATATGCACGCCATTAACACTGCAAAAGCTGCGCGCCTGTATCAAGTGATAGACGAGAGCGATGGTTTTTATCGCAGTCGTGCAGCAGTGGCAGACCGTTCGCTCATGAACGTGACCTTTAATTTGCCCAGTGTCGAACACGAGCAGAAATTTCTCGCTGCCGCCCAGCAAGCTGGGTTCTCAGGCCTCGCTGGCCATCGCTCAGTGGGTGGCATCCGCGCCTCGATTTACAATGGGCTCACGCAAGAGGCGGTGGATGCCTTGGCAGGGTTTATGAAAGTTTTCCGTGGGTTAAATTAGATATGAGTCTCACAAAAGAGACCGTTGAGTCTAGGTTACAAAGAGCCTTAGGAAGGCTGATTGACCATGACGGCTATCTGTTAGAAAAAGACGTCAACGAACGCTCCATTTCACATCGTTTGGCTATATATATCGAACAGGAATTTGCAGGCTGGAATGTCGATTGTGAGTACAACCGGGATCAACATGACCCAAAAAAACTGGGGATACGCTCCGGCGTTGTATCAAACGACGATCTCACAGCAAGTACTGTTTTCCCGGACATCATCGTGCACAAACGCGGCACGAACGAAAATTTGCTAGTGATCGAAATGAAAAAGGAATCGCATTCAGAAGAAGCAAAAGAATTCGACCGGGACAAACTGAACGCGTTCAAGAGTGAGCTGAAATACAAATACGCTGTGCTAGTGATTGCTTCGAACAGTGCCAAGCTTCCAGAATGTGAGTGGATTGAATAGCCTTGCTCAGATTCGAATATTCCAGAACAAGTTTGATTTTGGCGAAGTCCTCGCTTCAGCGTTCCGACAAATTCAGCCGTTGCCACAGCGTGCTGGTGAGACCAGCCTGATTCATGCAGTAGAAGTGCAGGCCAGGTGCACCGCCTTCGAGCAGGCGTTCGCACAGACGTGTCACCACATCAAGGCCGAAGCTCTTAACGCTGGCGCTATCGTCACCATAGCTCTCAAACTTGTTGCGCATCCATTGCGGAATTTCTGCGCCACACGCATCTGAAAAACGCGCAATTTTGCTGAAATTGGCAATGGGCATAATGCCCGGCACGATGGGGATGTTTACGCCAGCGGCTTGCGCCTCTTCCACAAATGCAAAGTAGGCATCTGCATTGTAAAAATATTGAGTGATGGCGGAGTTGGCGCCAGCATCAACCTTGCGCTTGAAGTTGGCAAGGTCGAGTTGCGGGTTGCGCGCTTGCGGGTGCATCTCGGGGTAGGCGGCAACTTCAATATGAAACAGGTCGCCGGTTTCGGCACGAATGAAGTCGACCAACTCATTGGCAAAACGAAACTCGCCCGGATCCACCACGCCCGAGGGCAAATCGCCACGCAGCGCCACCAAGCGACGAATCCCTGCTTGTTGGTAACGATCGAGAATTTCACGGATGTTGTCACGCGTGGAACCAATGCACGATAGGTGCGGTGCGGCTTGCAGGCCTTCGGCCTGAATTTCCATCACGGTGTCGAGTGTGCGCTCACGCGTGGAACCGCCTGCGCCAAAGGTGACCGAAAAAAATTTGGGTTTGAGTTGGGCGAGTTGGCGACGCACGACGCGCAGCTTCTCTTGTCCTTCCGGCGTTTGCGGCGGAAAGAATTCAATCGAAAAAGTCAGCCCCGATGCATTGGCTTGGGCGCTGGAGGACGAGTTGTTTTGGGTGTTCATCGTCGGCTCTTTGTGTGTCGAGTCGGTATTTCGCCAACTCAACAAAATTCAAAACGGTTAAAACGATTCTTCTGCATCAACGTACAAGCGCGTATTGTGCGGTAGCCGCTGTGCGGCTCGCACAATTTTGTTGCCTTGCTCGGTGATACGTTGTGCAGTGTTGCCTTGCTCGGTGTCGTGCTGTTGATCAAGCTCACGATACACGCAGCCGCGCTCAATTAAACGCTGTGCTTCAGTACGCGAATGGGCAAGCCCTTGCTGCACGAGCAGTTGGTCTGCTCGAATATCACTTTCGTGTTCGGCCTGCGTCGGCATTGCCGCGACCGATGGTTTTGGCAATGCCGCGGGGCGCGATTGGCGACGGTGAAATGATTTCATGCGAAACCGGTTTGCCGTCGCCGTGCTGCATTAATAACGATAGTGGTCAGCCTTGTAAGGCCCTTGCTTGGACACGCCGATGTATGTGGCTTGCTGATCGGTCAGCTCAGTCAGTTGTGCATTGAGCTTCTTCAACTGCAAACGCGCCACTTTCTCATCAAGATGCTTAGGCAGCGTGTACACGCCGACCGGATACTTTGCGGCTTGCGTGAACAACTCGATTTGCGCAATGGTCTGATTGGCGAAAGAAGAGGACATCACGTAGCTGGGGTGGCCGGTGGCGCAACCCAGATTGACGAGGCGACCCTTGGCCAGCAGGATGATGCGTTTGCCATCTGGGAAGATCACGTGATCAACCTGCGGCTTAATTTCTTCCCACTGATATTTTTCGATGGACGCGACGTCGATTTCGTTGTCGAAGTGACCGATGTTGCACACGATCGCTTGGTCTTTCATCTTCGCCATATGCGCATGCGTAATGACATGGAAGTTGCCGGTGGCTGTAACGAAAATATCGGCCTTGTCAGCGGCGTAATCCATCGTGACCACGCGGTAGCCTTCCATGGCAGCTTGCAGCGCGCAGATCGGGTCGATCTCGGTCACCCACACTTGGGCGGACAGTGCGCGCAGTGCTTGTGCAGAACCCTTGCCCACGTCGCCGTAGCCCGCGACCACAGCAATCTTGCCCGCAACCATTACGTCAGTCGCGCGCTTAATGCCGTCTACCAGTGATTCGCGGCAACCATACAGGTTGTCGAATTTAGACTTGGTCACGGAGTCATTCACGTTAATCGCCGGGAACTTCAGATCGCCGCGTTCGTGCATTTGATACAGGCGATGCACGCCGGTGGTGGTTTCTTCGGTCACGCCTTGAACCTTGGCGAGACGGGTGGAGTACCACGTTGCGTCTTTTGCCAATTGAGCTTTGATGGCGGCAAACAGCACCGTCTCTTCTTCAGAGCCGGGGTTGTTCAGCACAGACTGATCTTTCTCGGCCTTGGCGCCTAGATGCAGCAGCAACGTAGCATCGCCACCGTCGTCCAGAATCATGTTGCTATAACCACCGTCCGTCCATTCGAAAATGCGGTGGGTGTAGTCCCAATATTCGGTCAGCGTTTCACCCTTAACCGCAAACACGGGCGTGCCCTTGGCTGCAATGGCAGCGGCTGCGTGGTCTTGCGTTGAGAAAATATTGCATGAAGCCCAACGTACTTCGGCACCCAGCGCTTGCAGGGTTTCGATTAGCACGGCGGTTTGAATCGTCATGTGCAAAGAGCCGGTAATACGCGCGCCACGCAGCGGTTGGGTCGCGGCGAATTCTTCGCGAATCGCCATCAGGCCGGGCATTTCGGTTTCGGCGATTTTGATTTCTTTGCGACCCCAGTCGGCCAGCGACAGGTCGGCAATGACGTAATCGGTAAATTTGTCGGTTACTGTGTTCATGCAGAACGCTCCACAACTAAGTGGCTGAACACGGTGCACAGGTCAGAACGGGAAGGCGCAGAAAATGCGGAAGTCCCGACAACGCTACGTCACCACATGCCCAGCACGGGTTTCGTGAGCGCCGTTGAAACGGGACTGCGGCAAGATAAAGCGGCGATAGAGCGGCAATAGATCGCCACGCTTTGTTTGCTACAGCATCCGAGCCTGGGGCCAATCTACTGACGGGGCCTCGCAGCGCTCCTCGGAATGGACGAATTATAACTAACGGCGCCAACTTCGGCGAATTGAGCTAAAGGGGGCAGGCAAAAAGGTGTATCGAAATTACGACGAAACGATAACAAAACAACGGCACAACGACATCGAAAGCTACATCGAAACTGCGCGTCGGCTGCACCGTTGCGACACAAAGGGCTTATAAAAGGCTTATGGCAGCTTATCTGCCGGCTTAACTGTCAGGCTGCATGCTCGCTGAGCGGCTGCGCCTTTGGTTTTCGCCTTGCGTGTGGCAGCGGGCTCATCCCGGCGTACCCCTGACTCTAAGCCGGGGTACGCCTTGGGCGGCAAGATAACCGCTCTGTATTACAGGCCAGCGTCAGCGCGTAGTGCAGCTGCTTTGTCCGTTGCCTCCCAGGTGAACTCGGGCTCATCGCGGCCAAAGTGACCGTAAGCCGCGGTTTTGCCATAGATCGGACGCAGCAGATCAAGCATGTTCACAATGCCCTTCGGGCGCAGGTCAAAGTGACGACGTACCAGCTCGGTCAGCTTTTCGTTGCTGATTTTGCCCGTGCCATAAGTTTCAACCATCACCGAAGTCGGCTGGGCCACGCCGATGGCGTAAGACACTTGCACCAGGCAACGTGAGGCCAAACCAGCGGCCACAATGTTCTTGGCAACATAACGACCCGCGTAAGCGGCCGAGCGGTCAACCTTGGAAGGATCTTTGCCTGAGAATGCGCCGCCGCCATGCGGGGCTGCGCCACCGTAGGTGTCGACAATAATTTTGCGGCCGGTCAGGCCACAGTCACCTTGCGGGCCACCAATTACAAAGCGGCCGGTCGGGTTTACCAAGTATTTGATATCGCCCTTGATCAGTTCTTTTGGCAATACCGGCTTGATGATTTCTTCAATCACTGCTTCGCGAATCGCCGGCAGTTCCATGTCGGGCGCGTGCTGGGTGGACAACACCACGGTGTCAATTGCATCCGGCTTACCATCGACATAGCGAATGGTGACTTGGCTCTTTGCGTCGGGGCGCAGCCAAGCTAGACGGCCGTCTTTACGCAGTTGCGATTGGCGTTCAACCAAGCGATGCGACAAATAAATGGGCAGCGGCATGAGCGATGGGGTTTCATCCACCGCGTAGCCGAACATCAGACCTTGGTCGCCCGCGCCTTGGTCAAGACCATCGTCGTAGGCCTTGTTAACGCCTTGGGCGATGTCGGGGCTTTGCTTGTCGTAAGCCACCAATACAGCACAGCCTTTGTAGTCGATACCGTATTCTGTATTGTCGTAGCCAATGCGCTTGATGGTGTCGCGCGCGACCTGAATGTAATCGACGTTGGCGTTGGTGGTGATTTCACCCGCCAGCACGACTAAGCCGGTGTTACATAGCGTTTCAGCGGCGATACGTGAGTGCTTGTCTTGCGCCAGAATCGCATCAACGATGGCATCAGAAATCTGATCGGCGACTTTGTCCGGATGGCCTTCGGAAACGGATTCCGACGTGAAAAAATAAGAGGAATTGCTCGACATGATGGACTCCAAATTTCCCAGTAAGACCGTCAGGCCAGCTCTGGGAACAGGAGCAGGTGACGCTTTAGCGGTATTTGTTTGGCGCGGGCGTGGCCTGCGCTTGTCGCCCCGCAAGTTGTCTGTTTAACTCGGCGACCTGATAATTATGCGCTGGCATTATTGCAACGGTCAATCAGGACTAAATTTGGCTGCTAAATGCGCGTGGTTGGTGCGGGTACAAAGTGCGTGCCTTGGGGGCCCTTTACAGCTTTGCCTAGCAGCCTGTATAAGCCGGAAACGCTGGCACAGGCTGTAGGCACAAATTAGACACAAGCCTAGACTTACAGCCCGTGTTGCCTTCTCAACGTTCTAGCAACAAAAACACACAAAAATCTTGCGCGCGCTGCTCTTCACTTTCATCTTTCGCGCCCTGTCGCGCTTACCCCTGCCGCTGCTGCATAGCTTGGGCGGGGCGCTGGGGCGCGTGGTATATGCCTTATCGGCGCGCTATCGCAGTCATCTAAATCTTCATTTGGGTTACGCCTTTGGCGGCGCAGTGCCCGACGATATTCGCCAGCAAGCCGTGCGCGAAGCCGGCAAGGCCGTGCTGGAACTACCTTGGTTATGGCTGCGTCCGCGCGACCAAGTATTGGCAAAAATTGATGCCGTGAGCGGCATGGAGCACGTACAACAAGCGTGGCGTGAGGGCTGTGGCATTGTGTATCTCACGCCGCATTTGGGCTGCTTTGATGTCACGGCCATGTACTTGGCGCATCAATGTCCCATTACCGTTCTTTATCGTCCCCCGAGGCAGACTTGGTTGGCGCCGTTAATGGAGCAAGGGCGCGGGGCCGGCAATATGAGGCTGGCGCCGGCGAATCTAACCGGTGTGCGTCGCATGATTAAAGCGTTGCGCCAGCGTGAGGCCGTGGGTTTGTTACCGGATCAGGCGCCGGGGGTGGGTGAGGGCATTTGGGCACCGTTTTTTGGTCATCCTGCCTATACCATGACACTCGCCGCACGCTTGATTGAAGGCGATGTTCAGTCCATTCTGGTATGGGGTGAACGTTTGCCAAACGGTGCAGGCTATCGGCTCCATTTTGAGCCTTTGCAGCTATCGAAAACATCTGATTTGACGGAGCGCACCGTCGAGATTAATCAAGCCATCGAGCAACTGATCATGCGATGCCCACAGCAATATCTGTGGGCCTACAACCGCTACAAAGTGCCTGCAGGTGCTGAGCCGCCGCCCAAGGTGGTGGCATGAAGTTGATGGTGACACGCCTGTCTCTGGCCGTGCTGTGGTTGCTGCACTGGCTGCCATTGCCGCTGCTGGCTTTGATTGGCAATGCAGTGGGAGCATTGCTCTATGTATTAGGCCGTGAGCGCCGCACGGTCGCGCTAACCAATCTACGTTTATGCTTTCCCGCATTGTCCGAAACTGAACGCACAAAATTAGCGCGCGAACATTTCGCCTATTTCGGCCGCAGTTTTATTGAGCGCAATGTGCTGTGGTGGGCGAGCGAATCGCGCCTGCGTCGATTGATTCGTGTCTCGGGGCTTGAGCATTTGCAATCCATGCGCGATCAGCCGGTAATTTTGTTGGTGCCGCATTTTGTGGCGCTGGATGTGGCTTGGCTGCGCCTGTCGATGGATGTCGACATGGTGAGTGTGTACGCCAAGCAGAAAAATCCGATTTTTGATGCAGCACTCTTGCAGGGGCGCTTGCGCTTTGGCAATCAACAACTGCTGTCACGCCAAGACGGCATGCGTGGTGTGTTGCGCGCGCTTAAGCAACACCGCCCCTTCTTTTATTTGCCGGATATGGATTACGGTCCGCGCGACGCGATCTTTGTGCCGTTTTTTGGTGTGCAAGCCGCCACTATTACCGGGCTGTCGCGCGTGTCGCGATTAAGCGGCGCAGCCGTGGTGCCGGTGATTACGCGCATTTTGCCAATGGGCGCAGGGTACGACGTGAGTATTCAGCCAGCTTGGCAAAACTGGCCTGCAGAAGAGGATGGCAACGCAACAAACACAGGCGGCGAAGCAGTAGCGGCAGAAGCTGCGGTTGTGGAAGACACAGCACGCATGAATCGTTATATCGAAGCCGAAGTGCGTAAGCAGCCGGCCCAATATTTTTGGTTGCACAAGCGATTCAAAACACGCCCTGCTGGCGAAGCGCGTTTTTACGATTGATATCGTGCCTAATCCGTTGTTGGCTTGGAGGTTTCTTCTGCCGGTTTGTCTTGTGCGGTGAGCCAAGCCAGCGCGAGCGGAAAAGCGCCGCTACCAGCGAGTGCGATACCCGAGACCAACAACACTATACCCACGCTGTGCCGTCCTTCGTCAGACGCCAGCAAGGGGTGTAAACCGGCACCAATGCCCAGCAAAAACAACGTGCCGGCTATTAAGCAGCACACGCCTATAAAAATCAGCGCTAGCGCTAAGGCTAACTGGTGTGGCGGGGGAATTTTGCTGTGTCGCGGGTCGACGTCGACAGAATTTTTCTTGAGATCGCTCATAGCGCATATTCTCGCACGTCTGACGGGCTAAAATGTCGTATGTTCCGCAACCCAGATGAAACCGAGATTGCAACACTGCTGACTCGTACGCGGGTGATCGCAGTGGTAGGCTTGTCGCCAAATCCGGCGCGACCGAGTTATCAAGTGGCCAAGGCCATGCAATCGCAAGGTTATCGCATTATTCCGGTGAGGCCAGCGGTGCAAGAGGTGTTGGGCGAAAAAGCCTATGCTACTTTGCACGATGTGCCAGAAGCGGTGCTGCGTCAGATTGATGTGGTGGATGTGTTCCGCAACCCCGAGCAAGTCATGCCCGTGGTTGAAGATTGTCTTGCACTGAATTTGCCCACGCTTTGGCTACAAGATGGTGTGGTGAATGAATCCGCCGCGTTGCGCGCGCAAGCCGGCGGCATGCAAGTGGTGATGAATCGTTGTGTATGGCGTGACTACATGCGCTTGCGCATAGAGCCGCCTGCAGGGTAAGCCAAGTCGTAGAGAGGCAGAACACACAGGGCAGTGGCAACCGGTGTTTTGCCAATCCGCCTACAACGCGAACGGCGTTTTGGTGGTTAGTTGAGTGATGAAAGTGAGTTGGGTGTGAAATCGGGAACCAAATTGCGTTTCAGCAAAATGCACGGTCTAGGTAATGACTTCGTGGTGATTGATGCTGTGCGTCAGCTGGTGCAACTCACCACAGAACAAGTACGTTTTCTGGCGGATCGTCATTTCGGTGTTGGCTGCGATCAACTCTTGGTGGTGGAGCCCGCCACGCAAGCCGGGGTGGACTTTCGCTATCGCATTTTTAACAACGATGGCGGCGAGGTTGAGCAGTGCGGCAACGGCGCGCGCTGTTTCGTACGCTTTGTGCACGACCAGGGCTTAACCGACAAGCGCGAGATTCGCGTGGAAACGCAATGCGGCATTATCGCGCCACGGCTCGAAGACGATGGCTTGGTGACGGTCGATATGGGCGTACCGGTGTTTGAGCCGAGTGCAATTCCATTTCAAAGTGATAGCGATGCTGTGGTACAACCGCTTAGCATTACGCACGCGGATGGACGTGACGAGTCGCTCGCGATTACAGCCGTGTCGATGGGCAACCCGCATGCGGTGCAAGTGGTGGCGGATGTCGACGCTGCGCCGGTTGAAACAGTGGGTCCGCTGGTCGAGCGCCATGCGCGCTTTCCGCGCCGTGTGAATGCAGGCTTTATGCAGGTGATGAATATGCATCATATTCGCTTGCGCGTGTATGAGCGTGGCGCAGGCGAAACGCTGGCGTGTGGCACAGGTGCGTGCGCGGCCGTGGTGGCCGGCATTCAACGCGGCTTGTTGCAGTCGCCGGTTAAGGTGGATACACGCGGGGGTCAGTTGCAAATTAGTTGGGCGGGCGAAGGCCAACCTGTGCTGATGACAGGGCCAGCGGTAACGGTTTTTGAAGGTGAGTTAACGTTGTAATTTATAACGCTGTATGCGTTGGTTTTAGACACGTGGAAAAGCTCGTAAAAGATAAGGAGACGGTGTTGATCTCAGCGGATGATGTGGCGCGCTACCTGCAGGCCAACCCCAAATTCTTCGATGACTATCATGACCTGTTGGCGCATTTGTATGTGCCGCATCCGCATGGTGGCCGCGCCATTTCGATTACTGAGCGTCAGGTGCTCACCTTGCGTGAGAAGGCGCGTAACCTCGAACACAAAATGGCCGACCTGATTCGCTACGGCGAAGAAAACGATGTCATTGGCGAGAAGGTGCATCGTCTTTCGCTAGGTCTTATGGGCGCAGATAATTACGAAATGGCCTTGCAAGTGTTGTACTCGCAACTGCAAGATGACTTCGCTGTGCCACATGTGGCCGTGCGTTTGTGGAACACCGTGCTCACGCGCAGTGGCGCGGAGTTTTCTGCGGTATCGTCCGATACGCACGCGTTTGCTGCGAGCCTCAATTATCCGTATTGCGGTACCGGTGGCGATTTAGAAGCGCACCAGTGGTTTGGTGATCAGAACGGCCATGTTCGCTCAGTGGCGTTGGTGCCACTTAAGCGCGAAGCGCAAACCGTTGGCTTACTCGCGCTTGGCGCGGAAGACCCGCAACGGTTTTATCCTGAAATGGGCACGTTGTACCTCACGCGCATCGGGCAATTAGCATCCATCGCGCTGTTGCGTGAATTAGGCTGAGCGTGCCTGAGCCAATTGGCAAAAGAGTACGCGCAGTGAGCGCCTCAAGCCGCAATGACCAGTCTGTGCCGATGCTGCACGCGTCAGATGCAGACGTGACTTTGCCAAGTGAGGTGCGTCAGTGGTTGGTATGGCTGTCTACACAGCGTCGTTTGTCTGCACTCACCGTGCAGCATTATCAGCACGATGTGATGGCCTTGGCGAAGCCGTTTGCCAATCTAGCGGTCGCGCAACTCACGTCGCAGCATTTAAAGCGTGCGTTAGCGCAACATCACGCGGGCGGCTTGTCGCCACGTAGCTTGGCACGTCGCTTGTCGGCATGGCGCAGTTTCTTCGGTTGGCTGCAACGGCAAGGACAACGTGCAGATAACCCGACGCATGATTTGCGTCCGCCCAAAGCGCCTAAGCGTTTGCCACAAGCACTGTCGCCAGATCAGATGATGCAGTTGCTGGATGGTGCGGTGCCGAGCGAAGTGGCGGGCGATGCCAAATTGTTATGGCAATGGCAGCGAGATGTTGCGATTGCCGAGTTGTTTTACTCGTCGGGTTTGCGTTTGTCTGAATTGGCCGCACTGAATGTGCAAGGCGGGGTGGACTTCGCTGAAGCTGAAGTTACCGTGTTGGGCAAACGCGCCAAGCAGCGCACGGTCCCTGTCGGTAGTAAAGCGCGAGACGCCTTGCAGCGTTGGCTATCAGTGCGCAGCCAATTTGCGGCAGCCGATGAGGCGGCATTGTTTGTGTCGGCGAAAGGGGCGCGCATGCCTGTGCGTTCCATTCAGCTCGCGATTAGCCGATTGGCAAAACAGCAAGGTATGGGTGTGCATGTGCACCCCCACATGTTGCGCCATGGGTTTGCTAGCCATGTGTTGCAGTCGTCGGGTGACTTACGTGCAGTGCAAGAACTGTTGGGTCATAGCAACATCAGCACGACACAGGTTTATACGCACCTTGATTTTCAACATTTGGCCAAGGTGTACGATGCCGCACATCCGCGTGCGCGGAAAAAATAAGGTGGGCAGAAGCTTGGTTGTGTGAGCGAGTCCACGCCGCTTTGCTCCGTCAGAGGCCCTGTCAAAGCGCCTCGTATTTCAGTCGATTTTAGTTGCAGTACCCCGTAAAACTTAGTCAAGAATATGGCAGCACAACTCATACTCAAGGCGGGCAAAGAGCGTTCAGTCATGCGCCGCCACCCATGGATTTTTGAAGGCTCGGTTGATCAGCTTCAGGGACGTGCGCGCACCGGCGACACGGTTGAAGTGATCACTCACGACGGCCGCGCGCTAGGCCGTGCGGCGTGGAGCCCGCATTCGCAGATTCGCGCCCGCATGTGGACCTTTGATCCGCAGCAAAGCATTGACGACGTTTTTTTCCGGCGCCGCATTACCGACGCGGTGACTTGGCGACGTGCGCTGCCTGAGTTGCAAGGTCAAAACGGCATGCGTTTATTGCATGGCGAGTCCGATGGCTTGCCCGGTGTGATTGCCGACCAATATGGCGACACCGTGGTGGTGCAGCTCACCAGCGCTGGTGCTGACAAATGGCGAGACGCCATTGTGTCTGCCTTGCAGCGTGCGACGGGATGCACACGAATTTTTGAACGATCTGATTCAGATGTGCGCAAGCTCGAGGGTTTGGGGTTGCGTACCGGCTGGTTACTAGGCGAAGGCCTGTCCAGCGTACTTGAAAGTGCCTCCGCTCAGGGTGGTGAGCAAGCACTAACTATCACCGAATACGGCATCAATATTGGTGTTGATATTCAGCACGGCCATAAAACGGGTTTCTATTTAGATCAGCGCGAGAACCGTCGGCTGTGCGGCCAATTGGCAAACGGTCGGCGTGTGCTCAACTGTTTTTGTTACACCGGCGGCTTTTCTTTGCACGCTTTGGCGGGTGGCGCGCAGTCCGTTGTGTCGATTGATTCTTCTGGCCCGGCGCTAGCGCAAGCTGCTCGCAATGTGTCGCTTAACCCAAACATGGCGGTTGCTGCAACCGATGGCCGAACCGAATGGCGCGAAGCCAATGTGTTCGATGAGCTGCGTATCTTGCGTAAAGCGGGCCAGCAGTTTGACCTGATTATTCTGGACCCGCCCAAGTTTGCGCCGTCTGCCGCGCATGCGCGGCAAGCATCGCGGGCCTATAAAGACATTAATCTGTTGGGCTTCCGGCTGCTGGCGCCGGGCGGGTTGCTGATGACTTATTCCTGCTCGGGCGGTATTGGCCACGAGCTTTTTCAGAGTATTGTGGCCGGTGCGGCCAGCGACGCCGGGGTAGATGCCCGAATTCTTCGGCGTTTAGGCCCGGGGGCAGACCATCCGGTGGGTTTGGCGATTCCAGAAGGGGATTATTTAAAGGGCCTTTTAGTGCAGGTGGGCGGGGCTTAAAACGCCGTTTTGGCCCGAAAAAGAGCCAAAACGTGAAAATCTTGATGCACTGCACATGCTAAAAACGCGCAAAGTTAACGCGAAAGCGTTATGCTGCGCCCCTTGTCGGTAAGGTCATTACAACAAACCATGCCGACATGGGGGGTAGTTTGAGTACGTGTTTTTTCTGAAGTCTGACAGGAAGTGCTGGAGCGAGCAGCATCCACTCTGGCAGGAGAAGAGAAACATGAATGCAAAAACAGTTGCCAAAACAGGCACGACTAAGACTGGCGTAAAGAAAGTGACTACGAGCAAAGCAGCATCTTCAGCAAAGACCGCAGCCAAGCCGGCTGCACCTGCCAAAACCGTTGCCAAGGCTGCTGCCAGCAGTGAAGTTCATGCTGGAATGACCGAGGCAGAACTGACCAAAATGCCGGCCAAGGAATACATGAATGACGCGCAACTGGCGTACTTCAAGTCATTGCTTGGCAGCATGCGTGACGACATTCTGCGCAAGGTTGATGAAACCGTTGAGCACATGCGCGAGCAAGACAACGTCGCCGATCCGGCCGACCGCGCCACGGTAGAAGAAGAGCACGCGCTTGAACTGCGTACGCGTGATCGTGAGCGCAAGTTGCTGAAAAAGATCGAGCAAGCGATTCATCGTATCGACCAAGGCGAATACGGCTTCTGCGAAGAAACCGGCGAGCCGATTGGTATTCCGCGTCTGCTGGCGCGTCCCACGGCCACCTTGTCGATCGAAGCGCAAGAGCGTCGTGAACGTATGCAAAAGATGTACGGTGATTAAGGCTGAAGCGTCGGCCCGCTTGGTCGGGCCGAGTGCGATATGATGCGTTTCTCTTTACGTTCTGTCTGGCTGTTGTTGTTACTGTCCTTCGGCTTGCTGATAAGTCAGACGGGAGGGCTGTGGCATTCCTTCTCACATGGAACGGCTAGTTCAGCGCACACAGTTGTTAATACTACTGTGGATTCGGCTGCTGTTGGTGATGAGACGGCCGACGTACGCGCGCGTTCTACCCAGTCAGGTGATGAAGGCGACGTGCTTTGTTTAAGCTGCTTAGCGTTCGCAGCCTTAGGCGCATTATTTCTACTTGTTTACCTCGTTTTTTGCCATTCCACCGCGCCGCGTGCGTGGCCTTGTGCACGTGATACTCCTCTTACAAATGCTGATGCATTTGTAACCTCCTGTCGCGACCCTCCGTTTATCCCCGCCTAATTTCACGCGGCCACATCGTGGTCATTTCATTTAGGTATTAAGCGTAGGCTTGTTCTGCCTACGCAAGGGGTAAGTCATGTGTTTATTCAAGCACGCGTTGCCGATCATTCGGCATGCGATCAATGTTATTTGTATCTTCGTGTTCATGAGTTGGGTGCAGCTTGCAGTGGCAGAAGAGCAACCACGTGCAGTCGGTACAACCCTCTCTGAGAGTGTGTCTGGCCCAACAAAGCAAATGCCTAGGGACGTTGCAACGGTATCGACCCCGGTGCAATTGCCGGCTGTGATCGTTACGAGTAGTGCGCTGGGAAGTGAATTATTTGATTTGGCTTCTCCAGCCTCGGTGTTGAGTGATCAAGCGTTGGCGTTACGGACTGAGTCGACATTAGGTGAGACGCTGAACCGTCTGCCGGGCGTGAATTCCACCGGTTTTGGGCCGAATGCAAGTCGTCCGGTGATTCGAGGCTTGGACGGGGACAGAGTGCGTATTTTGCAAAATGGGGCAACGGTGTCAGATGCCTCGGCATTGTCTTACGATCATGCTATTGCCAATGAAACCTTGCTCATGCAACGTGTTGAGGTGGTACGCGGGCCGGCTGCGCTTATGTATGGTGGCAATGCAATTGGTGGCGTGGTGAATGTCCAGGACGATCGCGTGCCACTGTTCGAAGATGACGGCGTGCATGGACGCGCGGCAACGCAATTGTTGGGACCATCCCGTGAGCGAAGTGCTGCGGCCAATCTACGGGTAGGCGCACAAGGCCTAAATTTGCAGGTGAGTAGCTTTACGCGAAACACCGAAGATCAGAATATTCCGGGCTCGGCTGTTTCTGCACGCTTGCAGTCTACGGGTAACGCGCCCGGATTTCTCGTTGGACAGAGCGGACGTCAGCCAAATAGTAGCGCGCAAGCAAAGGGCGGCAATATCGGATTAGCTTGGGCTACTGACAACTTTGCGATGGGCCTATCGCGTGATGAAAACGCACAGTCGTATGGCACTGTGGCGGAACAAGATGTGCGTATTGATTTACATAGTCGTCGGTGGGATTGGGCGGGAGAATGGCGAGCGCCAGCATGGTTTGAAACGGTAAAATTTAAAGCGTCGCACACGGACTACCACCATGAAGAATTGGAGCAAGGTGTGGTGGGCACAACGTTTAAAAACCGGGCGCGCGAAGCCCGCCTAGATTTGAAGCACGTTGTACTCAATGGTTGGCAAGGGGCGTGGGGTTTGCAAATGGCGGATACGCAGTTTGCCGCATTGGGTGACGAAGCGTTTGTGCCAACCACGCGCACAAAACAATCAGCTGTTTTTGCATTCGAAGAGAAAAAATGGGGGGCCCTCAAGCTCGACCTTGGCGCCAGAGTCGAAACGACGCAGTTGAATTCAGTGGGCGGTGGACCTATTGATCCTGGAACCGGCAACCCTCGATTTGACCCTGCGCAGCAACAAAAATTTATAACGCGCAGTGGTGCTATTGGTTTGGTGTATGCCGTGCGCCCCGGATGGAATGTGGTCGGCAATCTTTCGCACACAGAGCGTGCCCCCACTTTTTATGAGCTGTTTGCCAATGGCCCGCATGTCGCGACTGCGGCGTATGAGGTGGGTAATCGCACGTTAAAACCAGAAAGTGCGCGCTCTTTAGATGTGGCGTTAAGATGGCGCGATGGCGTAGATTCGGCAAGCATGAGTGTGTTTCATTCAAACTATCGAAACTATCTCGCATTACAGCGCACGGGGAGCACGCGTGGTGCAGATGGAGAGCTGAACCCGATTGACGCTGATAATAATCGCGTTGCAGATGGATCCGGTGAAGAGATTTTTCCTGAATATGCCTATCAGTCAGTACGGGCACGGTTTAGTGGGTTGGAATGGGAGTCGAAAACGCGTCTGGCAGATACGCAAGGCAAGCTGGACCTACATTTGCGAGGCGACATGACGCGTGCAATTGATATGAATACCGGTAAACCGCTGCCGCGCATTCCTCCATTGCGTTTAGCTGCCTCATTGATACATCAATACGCTGAATGGAATACTCGAGTGGAGTTTGAGCACGTTGCTGCTCAAGGTCGTGTGGCAGACAATGAATTGCCAACAGACCGTTATTCGTTGGTGCATGCTTCGTTGTCATATACGGCCAAATTTGGCGCAACACGATATTTGGGCTTTCTCCGCCTCAACAATATGTTCAACCGAGAGGCCCGCAACCACGTATCTTTGCTAAAAGATATTGCGCCCCTTCCTGGCCGTAACGTGCAGTTAGGCTTGCGCGTAACTTTTTAACAGAACGTAAATGAAGACTTCGGTTGCCTCGGTTGAGCACCTATTTCCAGCACTGGGCATGAGTGTGTTCGTACACCTGCTGCTGATTTGGTTTGTATCAAGCCAAGCCGTTTTTCAGCAGAAGGTGTCAGAACGCATGGTGGTGCTGATACAAGGTACACTGTCGAATACCGCAGATGCGCACGAGGCTGCTTCGACACCCGCTGCGCTACAGCCGCCCCAGGTACGAGAAGCTGCTAAGCATGTGGTTACATCGCAGCAAGAACATGCTGCGATTCAACATGATGTGGCGCCCCTCAGCGCGCCGACATCGACTCAGCCTGTCGCAGATCATGTGCCGTCCACCGCAACCGCTCGTTCAGCAGAGAGTGGCGTTCAAACAAACGCCACCGCCCCAGGCAGTGGGGTGGGTGCGATTCGCATGGCGGATTACGATGCATGCCCGCCCCCAACCTATCCGCTTGTGGCCAAAAGACGCAATGAACAAGGCGCTGTGAACCTGAAAGTTAAAGTGTTGAGTAATGGCATGCCGGGTGACGTTGAAATTGTGCGCAGTAGTGGTTCGCAAAGCTTAGATCGCGCTGCGCTACAAGCGGTTGCAGCATGTCGATTTAGGCCGCAGCGTGCCGGGACGGATGTGGTTGAAAGCTGGGTCATGGTGCCGATGGTGTTTCGGCTAGAAACCCCATAAATAGCTAGGTAGGCGGGCGAATTGTCGGTAGAGCAAACGAGAAGCGGGTTCGCTGCGCTGCAATATAAGCTTAGATGGGGCGTGCTCCTTTCTCGCGCCTTGGATGCAATGTCATAGACTTTGAGCTTCATCAATGCAGGCCGAGCCATCCGGCGCACTTGCCGAGCCATCCGCTCTGCGACATACTGTTCCTCTTACGTTGCGCGTAGCAGGCTTGCACGCGTGATGGGCAAAATAACGTTTTAAGGTTTGCTTTAACGTTCTTGATTCTGGTTTGGGTGCGAAACAGTCGTGGCCTTTTCTTTCTTCAGCAAAAAAACAGCCGGCGGTGATGTGGCTCAAAACGACCAAGGTCAGCAAGCCTTGCGCGGTGTGCCCACACAAGGTCCGCATGTTGCGCCCATGCTCGAAGAAGACTTCTTTGGTGACGACGGCCTCGTCATCAGCGGCGACCAGATTGACAACCTTCAAGTTACAGAAGATTTCGGCGAAACGCTGCATCCGCAAATCGAAGCAGCTGTCATGCGCTACGTCAGCGGTGATGTGCCGGGCACCATCGCTACGCTGGAAAAAGCCTGCACCAACACCGACATGGGCGCAGCCATTGAAGCCGTGTGGATGATGCGTTTCGAACTGCTGCAACAGCAAGGTAAGCGCAGCGAATTTGAAGACGCCGCACTGGGCTTTGCCATGCAATTTGGCCGCTCGCCTCCGTTGTGGCCGGTCGATGTGGTGGAGCCGGTTTTGCCAGGGCAGCCGCAAGTTGTTGCACTCACCGGCGTACTCAATGCAGACATTGGCAAACAATTGCAGCCAGTGTTTGAAAAAGGTATGACGGGGCCTGTGTGCCTCGACGTGAGCGGCATTAACGCGGTCGAGAGTGCCGGCTGTAGTTTGCTGGTGCGCTCGCTCATGCGCTTGCGTGAGGCGCGCCGCGTGGTGGTCATTCAACACGCGGACCATCTGCTCAAACAGGTAGAGGTCGGCGCACAAGCCGGCTTGGCCGAACGACGCGAATACTGGCTGCTCAGCCTCGACCTGCTACAACAGTGTGGTGATGAACAGCGTTTTGAAGGGCTCGCGGTTGATTACGCCGTCACCTTTGAAGTTTCTCCCCCGTCATGGGAACCGCCGCCCGCCACCAGTTTTCCAACCGTGGTGCCGCAAGTGCAGCAAGCCGTTGGCCCGCAACTTAAGGGTGATATGTTGGGCGCCAATAGTGAATTGGCCTCGCTCGAAAACTACTTGGTCGAGCGTGACGGTGTGCTGTGTGCGGACTTTTCTCAAGTGCGCCGTGTCGACCTCGCTGCCGCCACGGTGCTTTTCAATGCGCTACTCAAGCTCACTTCACGCGGCAAACCTGTACGCCTGCAAAAGCTGAGCTATCTGGTGGCACCCGTTTTGCAAACGGTTGGAATTCCCCAACTGGCAACCCTTGAATTGCGCACAGTCTGACCCCATCTAGTTATTAGGCTCAGTGTGGACCGCGCGTCGTGATGTGCTCAGTCACGGGTTCCACTTATGTCTATCGTGTCACGGCGCGGCGTATTCGCGTTGGCACGCATTGATTTTGTCTAGGCCTACTCATTGTTAATTTCATAGCAGCCGATTCACTTCGGTCACTCTCATCATGGAACAGTATCACGGCACCACCATCGTTTCAGTTCGTCGCGGCAACGTGGTGGCACTCGGTAGCGATGGTCAAGTCACGCTCGGCAACATTGTGGTTAAAGCCTCTGCGCGCAAAGTACGGCGCTTGTATCACGGTCAAATCTTGGCCGGATTCGCCGGCGGCACGGCCGATGCATTTACTTTGTTTGAGCGCTTTGAAGCCAAGCTAGAGAAACACCAAGGTCACCTTCTACGCTCAGCGGTTGAATTGGCAAAAGACTGGCGCACCGACCGTATGCTGCGCAGACTTGAAGCCATGCTCGCCGTGGCTGACCACACCAGCTCACTCATCATCACCGGCAATGGTGATGTGTTGGAACCTGAGCAAGGCATTATCGCCATTGGCTCGGGTGGCCCTTACGCGCAAGCTGCGGCGCGTGCTTTAGTTGAAAACACTGAACTCGCCGCAGAGGACATTGTGAAAAAGGCGCTCACCATCGCCGGTGATCTGTGCATCTACACCAATCAATCGCACACCATAGAAGTGTTGGGGCAAGCCTAAGCAGCGCCACATCGCGTTTTGAAATAACGAAAATCGCCACTTCGATCATTCAACTTGTTCTAGTTTGAGACTGCTATGTCGTCCATGATTCCAGCCGAAATTGTTTCGGAACTCGATAAACACATTGTCGGCCAACAGCGTGCAAAGCGCGCGGTGGCTGTGGCGCTACGTAACCGTTGGCGGCGCGCACAAGTGGCCGAGCCGCTGCGTAGTGAAATCACCCCCAAAAATATTTTGTTGATCGGCCCCACCGGTGTGGGCAAAACGGAAATTGCGCGTCGATTGGCAAAATTAGCCAACGCGCCGTTCATCAAAGTTGAAGCCACCAAATTTACCGAAGTCGGCTATGTCGGACGAGACGTCGACACCATCGTGCGCGACCTGATTGAAGTTGCCATTAAAGAAGGCCGCGAGCGCGCCATGAAGCGCGTGCAAACGCGTGCGCAAGACGACGCAGAAGATAAAGTGCTCGATGCACTGCTCCCGCCTGCGCGCCCAGTGGGCTTTGCACCGACCGGTTTTGCCAATGAAGCGGCAGAAGCGGAAGACAACCCCACGCGCCAAAAATTTAGAAAGAAGCTGCGCGAAGGCGAGCTAGACGACAAAGAAATTGAGATCGAAGTCGCCGCGCAATCTGCCATGGAAATTTTTGCGCCACCGGGCATGGAAGAGCTCACGGGTCAAATTCAATCCATGTTTCAGAACATGGGTAGTGGGCAACGCAAAACGCGTCGTATGAAAATTAAAGAAGCGCTTAAGGTGCTGACCGACGAGGCTGCCGCGCGTTTAATTAACGACGAAGAAGTGAAACAAGAAGCGCTGACCAATGTTGAGCAAAATGGCATTGTCTTTCTCGACGAGATGGACAAAATTGCCTCGCGTAGCGATGCTCAAGGCGCAGACGTATCGCGCCAAGGTGTGCAACGTGACTTGCTACCTTTGGTTGAAGGCACCACGGTGTCGACCAAATACGGCATGGTTAAAACCGACCACATTTTGTTTATCGCCAGCGGCGCGTTTCATCTCTCCAAACCGAGCGATTTGATTCCGGAATTACAAGGCCGTTTCCCAATTCGTGTGGAATTGGATTCACTATCCGTCGCCGACTTTGAATGCATCCTCACGCAAACTGATGCCTGCCTCACGCGCCAGTATCAAGCCCTGCTTGAAACCGATGGCGTCAACGTCGAGTTTGCGCCCGCCGGTATTCGCCGTATGGCCGAAATTGCGTTTGAGGTAAACGAGTCGATGGAAAACATCGGGGCACGTCGCCTGCACACTGTGATGGAAAAGCTGCTGGAAGACGTGTCGTTTGATGTGAGCAACGCACAATCACAAATTTTGGTGGATGCTACGTATGTGGATGCGCGTCTAAAAGAGATTGTGGTGAGCGAAGACCTGGCGCGCTATGTGTTGTGAGGTCGGTGGGCGACATACGTGAGTGACATAGGCGAGTGACATACATCACGCCCGATCCAATACAAAAGTATTAGGACGGAGACTGTATTGCCAATACGTCCGAGCCCGCTCAAAATCGCACCCATATTGGCAATGCATGTTGCCTAAGCAAGTTTTGGCAGTACCTTGAACTTAGCTTCAGGTCAGTAACAAGCGCGGCCCCAAGCACAGGCCCAAATGCAAACGCTGGTGAGTTTGAGGTGCGGTAAGTCTGCTCTCGGTTTTTTGGTTTCCGTGTGTCTCTTTGCGGCGCAGCTAGTCTGCGCCGTTTTCTTTTGTGGCGTTAAATGCCGCGTCTGCTTTAAGTCCGAATTTGATTCGCCCTAATCTGGCGGGTTGGCTGGTATTCTGAATGGATATCAAAGCGTTATTAGCCAATCTATGAGCCTTGCACCAACGATCAATAATATTACCGCGCTATACCGAAAATTAGAGCGTGAGCAATACCGCGCACTACATTGTGCAGTGGCTACACATAGGGCAGACCATTTTATAAATTTCTGTATTACTGCTCACTCAATGAGGGATTATTGGTGTGAGCATGTCAGCGCAGATGATTCTGAAAGAACACAACTACACAATCGTTGGAAGCAATATCCAATTATTTTGGCTGCGGAAGAGATTGCTAACACTGCCAAGCATTTTGTACTGCGTAAATGCAGAAATAAAGAAATAAGATATCCAAAAACAAAGCAAGTTCGTCCTGGCTATAGCAAGTATTTGGAAATATATGAAAGATCGAACGGTCAGCTGCTAAGTAAGGTGGTTGATATGCCGGACTATTTTGTGAAAGTCTCTGACGGCAAACAGTACGATTTATATGCTTTCACAAAAGAGGTGCTGGATTTCTGGAAACATGAACTCCAGTCACGTCAGGTCAATCTACGCCGGCAGTCATTCGCAAGCCTGAGTGGAATGAGAAAGTAATTTTTGAACTGTTCGTGTACGCTGTCTTGCATGACTCACCTGCAAGGGTATGATGGTCAATATGCAAACGGGAGAATGCTATGTCCTCAGCCAATCCGCATGACCCACTCGAACTGATGCGAAAAATGTGGGGCAGCATGGGTGTGCCACTGCCCGGTATGGTGACGCCAACACTCGATGTGGGCGAGCTTGATCAGCGCATTGCGGACTTGAAAGCGGTTGAGGGTTGGCTGCGTATGAACCTCAACATGCTGCAACTCTCGATTCAAGGTTTGGAAATGCAGCGCACGACTTTGCAGTCGATGCAGCACATGGGTCAAGCGTTTTCAGAGCATTTGAAGCAAGCGCAAATGGCTGCGACAGAATCTGCCGCCACATTCAAATCGGCGACGACCGACCAGGTGGGTGAAGGCGCAAACAGTGCTGCAAGCGGCGCTGAAGGGGGTGCGGCACAGGCCGCCACCGATATGGCGCAGGCCATGATGTGGCCTTGGACTATGATGCAAGCGGCAGTGCAAGAACAAGCGGCTGCAACGAGCGGCGTTGCGACCGCCGCCACGGCGGAAAAAGCACCCAGTAAAGCGCGCCGCAAAAAAACCACGGGTGAAGATGGCGCTTAAAGTTGCTTAGGTGTGCTTGGGCGTTTGGCGTACTTGTAGGGTACCTAGCAGCGCGGTACCGCAACGACACCGCAGCCGCATTGGCAAATTCGATTCTGCTACGTTCGCTCCCGCAACCTCGTAACAGTTACCGCAATTACCCCAATTGTTGATTTACGCGACGCGCGGCTTAACTTTTGCCGCGGCGGCTTTTGCGTTGCGCCGCGCCGTTTCAACATCTTGATCAAACGCCAGTGCTACACCCATACGGCGTTTTACAAAGCTCTCTGGTTTGCCAAATAAACGAATGTCGGTATTGGCAATGCTGAGTGCGTCGGCCACGCCATCAAACACCATGGCTTGTGCATCCGCACCGCCATAAATCACTGCGCTTGCGCCTGGACTTTTGAGTGCGGTGTTCACGGGCAAGCCGAGTATGGCGCGGGCGTGCAATTCAAATTCGTTTTGCCATTGGGTGGTCATGGTCACCATGCCGGTGTCGTGCGGGCGCGGGCTCACTTCACTAAACCAAACGTATTCGCCTTTTACGAAAAGCTCTACTCCAAACAATCCGAGGCCACCTAAATCATCCGTGATTGCTTTGGCAATTTCACGTGCGCGTTCGCGTGCTGTGTTGTGCATAGCTTGCGGCTGCCAACTTTCAACGTAGTCACCATTGACTTGTATGTGGCCAATCGGCTCGCAAAAATACGTTTGTGTTTGGCCGTGCTCGTCGAGTGCGCGTACGGTGAGTTGTGTGATTTCATAATCAAAGTCGATAAAGCCTTCAACAATCACGCGGCCGTGGCCTACGCGCCCGCCTGCCATGGCGTAATCCCACGCTTTGGCAACGTCGCTCGGCCCATCAATTTTGCTTTGGCCTTTGCCGCTGCTGCTCATTACCGGTTTAACAATGCAGGGGTAGCCGATGCCGCCATCAATCGCGGCTTGAAGTTCGGCTAAGGAATCGCAAAAGCGATAGGGGCTGGTGGGCAACCCTAGTGTTTCGGCCGCAAGTCGACGTATGCCTTCGCGGTCCATGGTGAGCCGCGCCGCGCGTGCGGTGGGAATAACGCGTACCACGCCTTCTGCCTCGAGCTTTTGCAGAACGGGGGTGGCAATCGCTTCAATCTCGGGCACCACCACATCGGGCTTTTCGCTGCGAATGAGTGCTTCGAGTTGCGCGGCATCGCTCATGGTGATGGTGCGAGAATGGTGCGCCACCTGCTGCCCAGGTGCATTCTCGTAGCGGTCGACTGCAATGGTTTCTACACCTAGGCGCTGCAGTGCGATTAACACTTCTTTGCCGAGTTCTCCGCTACCCAACAACATGACACGAAGCGCAACGGGTGAAAGTGGAGTGGCAAGTGGTTTCATGGGCTAGAGGTAGTCGTTGGGCGGTTAAATGTAGTGAGGAGGCTGGCTTTGATTGGCAAATATGCGACGGAGTATAGCCTTGTCACTGCTCAATTGTGCATTTGCAGGTGGCGCGTAGAAGCTGCCTCGGCGATAATGCGAACCTGTTGTTTGCATTGAAGTTTATCTCCGCTATGTCGTCTGTTTCTGATCCTTCCATTTCTAATTGCCCATCCACTGCTCGCCGTCATCTTGAGCTGCTGGCGCCTGCCAAAAATGCCGATTTCGGTATCGAGGCCGTGTTGCATGGTGCCGATGCGGTGTACATCGGCGGCCCCTCTTTTGGCGCGCGTTATGGGGCGGGCAATAGCGTGCAAGACATTGCGCGTTTGGTGCAACACGCACACCGTTACCACGCACGCGTGTTTGTGGCGCTCAACACCATTTTGCAAGACGACGAAACAGAAGATGCACGTAAGCTGATCCATCAGCTTTACGATGCCGGCGTTGATGCGCTGATTGTGCAAGATATGGCGCTGCTGGAAATGGACTTGCCGCCCATTCAGCTGCATGCGAGCACGCAAACCGATATTCGCACGCCGGCCAAAGCCAAGTTTTTGCAAGACGTGGGTTTTTCGCAAATTGTGCTGGCGCGTGAATTAACGCTCGAGCAAATTCGCGACATCGCCGAGGCTACCCACTGCGAGTTGGAATTTTTTGTGCACGGTGCATTGTGCGTGGCGTATAGCGGGCAATGCTTTATTAGTCATGCGCACACGGGTCGCAGCGCAAACCGTGGTGAGTGTTCGCAGGCTTGCCGTCTGCCCTATACGCTGACCGATTCACAAGGTCGCGTGGTGGCGCACGAAAAGCATTTGTTGTCGATGAAAGACAATGACCAGAGTGCCAACTTGCGCGCGCTGGTTGATGCCGGTGTTCGTTCCTTCAAAATTGAAGGACGACTCAAAGACCTGGGCTACGTTAAAAACATTACCGCGCATTATCGACAACTGCTCGACGAGATTTTGATAGATCGACCAGACTTGGTGCGTGCATCAAGTGGACGCAGCGTGCTGACCTTTGAGCCGCAGCCAGAAAAAACATTTAATCGCGGCCTAACCGATTATTTTGTGAACGATCGGCAGCATGGCATTGAGGCGTTTGATAGTCCGAGTTTCATGGGCGAAGAAGTGGCGAGTGTTATCGCAGTTGGGCGCGACTATCTGGAAGTCGAAGCGAGTGTGCAGCTTAACAACGGTGATGGCGTATCGTATTTCGATAGCCACAAAGAATTGGTCGGCCTGCGCATCAATACCGTGCAAGGCAATCGCCTGTTCCCCAACGAAATGCCGGATGACATTCGTAAAGGTGCGGTGCTGTATCGCAATCGAGACCAAGCTTTTGAGCGGCTTTTAGAAAAGCCTTCTGCCGAACGTCGTGTTGCGGTGACGATGGTGGTAGACGAAGCAGATCAAAACACCCTTCGCCTAACGCTACAAGACGAAGACGGTGTGCAAGCGAGTGCAACACTTAATCACGCCGGTACATTGGCAAATAATGCAGAGCGTGCCGCGCAATCCATGCGTGAGCAACTCACTAAACTCGGCAATACGTGGTTTGAGTTGGCGAGAGAGACAAATGCGGCAAAAACAGATGCGGGCGCAGACGCGTTCGGCGCGCCGAGTTTTGCCAATCGCACTCAACAGCCGTGGTTTTTGCCCGCGAGTGCACTCAATGGTTTGCGGCGCGATGCGGTCGCTGCATTAGAAGCGGCGCGCCTGCTAGCGCACCAGCCCCCTGCGCGTGCTGTGCCGGTGGAGCCGCCGGCCGTCTACCCAGAGTCTGCGCTCACCTACTTAGGCAACGTGTATAACAGCTTGGCGTATCGCTTCTACGCAAAGCATGGCGTGCAGTCGATTGAAGCCGCTTACGAGGCAAATGAAGTACGTGACGAGGCCTCGCTCATGATCACCAAGCACTGTTTGCGGTACAGCTTTAATTTGTGCCCGAAAGAGCTGAAAGACTACGACATGCGCGGCTTTGTGAAAGCTGAGCCGATGACGCTAATGAATGGCAAAGAGAAACTCACGCTGCGTTTCGATTGCAAGAAATGCGAAATGCACGTGGTCGGCACGCTGCGTAAATCAGTGATCAACGCCACGGCTGTGCCTGTGACGTTTCATCCGCGTACGCAACGTACGAGTGCTTGAAGCGACTGTACTGCACGACCGACATTCTTTTGCACAACGACAAGTGTGTTCTTATTCGACCGTTACGCTCTTTGCCAAGTTGCGTGGTTTGTCGACGTCGGTGCCCTTAACCAGCGCTGCGTGGTAAGACAAAAGCTGCAAGGGCACAACGTGCAAGACGGGCGAGAGCAGCCCGTAATTTTCGGGCATACGCAAAATATGCAATCCATCGCTTTCAGGGATTTCAAAGCCTTGGTCAGCAAACACAAATAGCTCGCCGCCCCGTGCGCGCACTTCTTGTAGATTTGATTTGAGCTTTTCCAGTAGGGCATCGTTCGGTGCCACTGCAATCACCGGCATATCCTTGTCGACGAGCGCGAGCGGGCCATGTTTAAGCTCGCCTGCGGGGTAAGCTTCAGCGTGGATGTACGAAATTTCTTTGAGCTTAAGCGCGCCTTCAAGCGCGATGGGGTAATGCATGCCACGACCCAAGAAGAGCGCGTGTTGCTTCATCGCAAAGCCCTGCGCCCATTGTGCAATGGCGGGTTCTAACTCAAGCACTTTGGCAATGGCAACGGGTAGATGACGCAGTGAATCGAGCGCATCCTTCTCTGCCTCTGGTGACAACTTACCCTTCACTTTGCCAATTGAAAGCGCAAGTAATGCAAGGGCTGCGAGCTGCGTGGTGAAGGCCTTGGTTGATGCAACGCCAATCTCGGGGCCGGCGCGGGTAATAAAACGCAACTCGGATTCACGCACGATGGCGGATTCGGGCACGTTACAAATGGCCAGCGATAAATTCAGGCCGAGTGACTTGGCGTGTTTGAGCGCAGCCAAAGTATCTGCTGTTTCACCGGATTGAGAGATCACCACCACCAATGTGCCAGGCTCGGCAACTGATCTGCGATAGCGATATTCGCTGGCAATTTCAACGGAACAACTAATGCCGGCAATTTCTTCAATCCAATAACGCGCCACCATGCCGGCATGCCAACTGGTGCCGCAAGCGATGATGAGTACGCGTTGTGTCTCAGACAATACACGCTGCGCGTCTGCACCAAATAGCTGTGGCGAAATGCTGTGTGCGCCACCCAGCATGGCGAGCGTATCGCCCAGCGCACGTGGCTGCTCAAAAATTTCTTTCTGCATATAGTGGCGATACTGGCCAAGCTCAACTGCATCGGCAGAAAGTTGGCTGGTGCTCACCGGGCGTTGTACCGACTGGCCGTCCGCACGCAATACACGCACGTTGTTGCGCGTGAGCACGGCGATGTCGCCATTTTCGAGATACATCACTTCGCGCGTGACTTGCAGCAGTGCAGACGTATCAGATGCAGCAAAATTGCCATTGGGCGAAATGCCGACCACGAGCGGCGAACCACTGCGCGCCACGATTGCGGTATCTGGCTCGTGCTCGGAGATCACGCCGATTGCGTAAGCCCCAACCAGTTCACTCACGGTGGCACGCACTGCGCCCACAAAATCTTGACCGCGCTTTAAGTGTGAATGCAGTAGGTGTGCAATGGCTTCTGTGTCGGTGTCTGAAACGAAGGTGTAGCCTTCGCCTTGCAAGCGCTCACGCAGAATTTCGTAGTTCTCGATAATGCCGTTATGTACGACGGCGAGCTGGTCAGAAATATGCGGATGTGCATTGCGCTCGCTCGGAATGCCGTGCGTCGCCCAACGCGTGTGCGCAATGCCGAGTTGCGCTTGTAAGTCGTCTGCTTGTGCGGCTAATTCGGCGACACGACCTACGGAGCGCAAACGCTCTAACGACGGACCCTCTTGAGTACGAATGACGGCGAGACCGGCGGAGTCATAGCCACGGTATTCAAGTTTGCGCAGACCTTCCAGTAATACGGGAACGATGTTTTGTTGCGCGATTGCGACGACGATGCCACACATGGTGCTCACTCCGTGGATTGGCAAATTTGCCAATCACTCGTACATGCTCAGGGTTTATTTAGATGAATTTTTTGTCGGACGTTTCCAGCCGGGCACCGTGAGTTGCTTGCTGCGCGACAGCGTGAGCTCGTCTGCCGGAGCGGACTTGGTGAGCGTGGTGCCTGCACCCAATGTGGCGCCGCGACCGACTGTGACGGGCGCAACCAATTGGGTGTCTGAGCCAATGAAAACGTCGTCTTCAATAATGGTGCGATGTTTGTTTGCGCCATCGTAATTGCAGGTGATGGTGCCTGCGCCAATATTGACGCGCTTGCCCACCGTTGCATCACCTACGTATGCCAGATGATTCGCTTTTGAATGCGCATCAATCTGACTGTTTTTAATTTCCACAAAATTGCCAACATGAACATCTTCGGCCAAGCGTGTGCCCGGGCGTAGCCGCGCATAGGGGCCAATGTGGCAGCCGTTGCCAATGTGCGAATCTTCTAAGCATGAATAAGGCGCAATACGTGTAGCCGCGCCGACTTCAACGTCACGTAACACGCTATGCGCGCCAACGCGAACGCCATCGCCTAACAGCACGCGGCCTTCAAACACGCAGCCCACATCAATTTCAACGTCGCGCCCACAAATTAATTCGCCACGCACATCAATACGCTGCGGATCGCGCAAGGTAACGCCATCGGTCATGAGTTGTTGCGCAAGGTTTTGTTGGTGAATGCGTTCTAGGGCAGCGAGCTGCAATTTGTCATTCACACCCAATGTTTCCCAGACAGCTTCGGGTTGTTCAGTTACAACCGGCACGCCTTCGGCAACCGCCATGGCAACGATGTCTGTTAGGTAATACTCGCCTTGTGCATTGTCATTTTTTAGCGCGTGTAACCAGCGGCTTAAAAAATGCGCGGGTACGGCCATGATGCCGGTGTTAACTTCACGAATATTGCGTTCCGCTTCGCTGGCGTCTTTGTGCTCAACAATGTGAGTAACGCGGTGGTGTGAATCGCGCACAATACGGCCGTAACCGGTGGGGTCGTCCATCATGACCGACAAAATGGCGAGGCTATGGTTGCCTGCGGCGGCATGAAGGCGGCTTAAGGTTTGCGCTTGGAGTAGCGGCACGTCCCCGTACAGCACCAGCACGGTGCCATCGTTTAATAGATATGGCACCGCCTGCTGCACGGCATGGCCAGTGCCCAGTTGTGGCTGTTGTAGCGCCCAATGCACATCTAGATTGGCAAAAGCTTCGCGTACGCGCTCGCCACCATGGCCATACACCACACAAATACGTGTTGCATCTAAGGCTTGGGCTACGTCGATGACATGGCCGAGCATGGGCTTGGCACCCAAGGGCTGAAGCACCTTAGGCAGATCTGAGCGCATGCGCTTGCCTTGCCCGGCGGCGAGAATTACGACTTGCATGTAAACCTCGACATGTTCATGGTCTAGTTTGGGAGACGTCACTTGTGGGGTATGCGTTGAGCCAGCTATAAATCTACGTTTTGGCGCGAGACCCACCTAACGTACGGCAGGTAACAACTTGTTTTATCGATTTTAGCACGCAGGACTTGAGCAAAACCCAGTTAAACAGGGCGTTGCGTGATGGTTTACGATATAAACCGCATGATAAGTGTTCAATATTGCACGTGTTGTGACATAGTTCGGGTTTGCCGAGCCAGCAGTACAGGAAGAGGAACATGACGTCGAATCTGACACCCGACTGGGATTACTATTTTTGCCGTGTTGATGACCAGCCCGCAGCCATCATGCTTGATTTGGCTGTGCGAGAAGTGGCCCCCATCAAGAGCATGCCACACATGGCTTTTGTGAGCGTTGAACTCAAGCATCCAGACCAATACGGTTTGGTAGCGGAGAGTGAAGCGGAAACGATCAACCAGATTGAATCGCATCTGGAAGACGAGATTACAAATCGTCAGACCCGTTATGTTGGTCGGTGCGCTACCCAAGGGCGCTGCGACTTTATTTTCTACACCGAACAAGGTGCGGATTGGCGAGATCGCGTGATGAAGTGCATGCAGCCGTTTACGCATTACAGCTTTGGTGGTGACACGCGCAAAGAAGCAGACTGGGAAACCTACCTACAGTTTTTATTCCCGGGCGAGTTTGATTATCAAAGTATCGAAAATCGCCGCGTGTGTAACTCGCTGCGCGACAGTGGCGACAAACTGACATTGGCACGCGACATTTACCATTGGGCATATTTTGCCAATGCTGAAAACCGCGCTGCATTCATTGCAGAAACGGAGAAGCTTGGCTATAAATCGATTCGCCAAGTTGACCCAAATGAAGATCAAGTCGAATACAGCGTGCAAGTACGCCGTAGCGATGTGCCTGGCTACCAGCAAATCGATAGCATTACGCATCCGCTCATGCAGTTGGCGAGCAGCCGTGGTGGCCGTTACGCAGGCTGGGAGACGCAATGTATTCCGGGACCGGTGCCGGGCTCGTGATGTGTGATTAAGTGCCTTTGCTAAGCGAGGCGATTAAAAACAAAGCCGCTCAATGAGCGGCTTTGTTTTATCTAGCAAGTAGGTCGTGAAGGCCTTACTTTGTTTTTTGCCAATAATGCTTAGCGTGGCAGTTCGCTGCTACCCATCAAGAAGATATCGACTTCGCGTGCACATTGGCGGCCTTCGCGCATGGCGCTCGCGCCATCTTCACACTTCCCTGTGGGCGGGCCGTGAAGGTCCTGCTTTGCCCTTTGCCAATCCTGCTTAGCGTGGCAGTTCGCTACTACCCATCAAGAAGATATCGACTTCGCGTGCACATTGGCGGCCTTCACGCATGGCGCTAGTGCCATCTTCACTCTTCCCCGTGGGCGGGCCGTGAAGGCCCTGCTTTGCCCTTTGCCAATCCTGCTTAGCGTGGCAGTTCGCTGCTACCCATCAAGAAGATATCGACTTCGCGTGCACATTGGCGGCCTTCACGGATCGCCCAAACGATGAGTGACTGGCCGCGACGCACGTCGCCGGCTGCAAACACTTTGGCTTCGCTGGTAACGTAGCAACCTTCACCGTCTGTCGTGGCGCGTGCGTTGCCACGTGCATCTTTGGTTACACCAAAGTTGTCGAGCAAGCTGGCAACGGGATTGGTGAAGCCCATGGCGAGAAGTACCAAGTCAGCTTTGAGTTGGAATTCGGAGCCGGGCACT
>SBBQ01000019.1 GCA_005239635.1 Uliginosibacterium gangwonense | reverse complement strand
GGCACGAATTGGGCACGAATTGGGCACGAATTGGGCACGAATTGGGCACAAATTCCGCACTAATTGGTCTGCCGTAATTGATTGAGCGCCTTCAGCGCCAGTTGATATTCGCTTTCAATCTGCTGCATGAGCGCGTCATCTACCGGCACACGACCCGCCCGGCCGGCTTCTTCCATGTGCTTTGCCAATGCTGCCATGCACAACAAACCTAAAGTACCGCAGGACGATTTGAGTCGGTGAGCAGACTGCTGCAAATCTGCCGCAGAGCCATTACCCACGGCCGCATTGATTAAATCAATTTGGCGACGACCTTCGGTTTCGTAAAGCGAAATCAGCCTCGCCAACAAAGGACTACTCGCCCCACCTTCCAGTCCGGGAATGTTCTCCAGCGCAGTGTGGTCGAGTACGACCAACATGGGATCTAACATGGCGATTCCTGATGATGTTGCAAAGGTGCGCGATTAAAGCACGATATCCAAACTCTACTTACACAACCGTAGATCAACTTCTAACGGACAAAGTTTCATCCATCTTGAATAAAACAATAACCCTGCGAAAAGTATGTGTTTTCACCGCCTGAAACCACCGCTTCACCGGTAAAATAGCGGTATTGCCAACGAGTGACCTAGCGTGTTCGCATTGAACGCGCCCCATCATGCGGTTCACTCGCGGCCATCGTGCAAGGAACTATTGTGAACGACCGTCATACCGCCTCTCCGGCTGCAGAGAACAACGCGCCCGCCTCAAACTTTTTGCGCCAAATTATTGAAGCCGACCTCGCCGCCAACAAATTTGCGCAGCGTCGTTGGGCCGGCCTTCCCGGCCCCGCACTCGTACAACAACACGGGCCAAACGATCCGGCCAAAATTCGCACGCGTTTTCCGCCCGAACCAAACGGCTATTTGCACATTGGTCACGCCAAATCCATTTGCCTTAACTTTGGTTTAGCGCGTGACTACGGTGGCGTGTGTCATATGCGCTTTGATGACACCAACCCAGAGAAGGAAGAGCAAGAATACGTAGACTCCATTCTCGAAGCCGTGCAATGGCTAGGCTTTGAGTGGGGCAATTGCCAATACTTTGCGTCGGATTATTTCGATTGGATGTATGAGTTTGCCGAATTTCTAATTCTGGCAGGCCACGCCTATGTCGACTCGCAAAATGCAGAGCAAATGCGCGCCACGCGCGGCACGCTCACTGAGCCAGGCACCAACTCACCCTGGCGCAACCGCAGTGTAGAAGAAAACATCGACCTCTTCCGCCGCATGCGTAAAGGCGAATTTGCCGATGGCACGCACATTTTGCGCGCCAAAATTGATATGGCCTCGCCCAACATCAACCTGCGCGACCCGGCCATTTATCGCATTCGCCACGCCACTCACCACCGCACAGGTGATGCTTGGTGCGTGTACCCCATGTACACCTTTGCGCACCCCATTGAAGATGCGCTGGAAAACATCACGCACTCCATCTGCACGTTGGAATTTGAAGACCAGCGTCCGTTTTACGATTGGTTGCTGCAACGCTTAACCGAAAGCACGCAACTCACCAGCGGGCCCGATGCTGGCAACCACATTGGCCATTACTTTAGCCAGCCGCTACCGCACCAATACGAATTTGCGCGACTCAACCTCACCTACGTCGTGCTGTCTAAGCGCAAGCTAATTCAGCTCGTACAAGAAAACCACGTGCAAGGTTGGGACGACCCGCGCCTGCCCACGCTTGTAGGCGCACGCCGCCGTGGCTACACCGCAGAAGGCTTCCATTTGTTTGCCGAGCGCATTGGCGTGAGCAAATCCGATTCGCTCATCGACTACACCGTGCTGGAAGATTGCATGCGCGATGTGCTCAACGAATCTGCCGAGCGCCGCGTCGCCGTGCTCGACCCACTCAAACTGATTATCGACAACTACCCTGCCGGGCAGAGTGAAGAATGTTTTGCGCCCAACCACCCGCTCAAGCCCGAGCTAGGCAAGCGCAGCATGCCCTTTACGCGTGAGCTGTGGATTGAGCGCGAAGACTTTATGGAAGAGCCGAGCAAGGGCTACCACCGCCTCTACCCCGGCAACATGGCGCGGCTGCGTTATGGCTTCGTAATTAAATGCATTGGCTGCGACAAAGACGCCGCCGGCAACATCATTGCCGTACATGCCGAAATGATGCCCGACTCAAAATCCGGCACACCGGGCGCAGACAACTACAAAGTGAAAGGCAACCTGCACTGGGTGTCTGCCGAACACGCCTACGCCGCAGACGTGCGCCTGTACGACCGACTGTTTGCCGTACCCAACCCCGGCGCACGACGCGAAGGCGATGCCCCCGAGCTGGAGCGCAACTACCTCGACGACATCAACCCCAACAGCATGCGCAGTATCACCGCGCAGTTAGAGCCGTCGCTTAAAGACGCCACACCCGAACAGCGTTTTCAGTTTGAACGCCACGGCTACTTTGTGGCCGACCGCGTTGACAGCAAAGCCGGCGCACCCGTGTTTAACCGCACCGTCACGCTCAAAGATTCTTGGGGCAAAAAGTAAACCCGCACGAATCTGCATAAAGAAAAATGGGCGGTACCTAGCAAGGCAATACAGGGAATAAATATGAATGTAAAAAGAAGTTTCTACAACAGTCTCGTTCGTTTGTTCTTGTTTTTGGCTTTATTGGGAGCAGAAGTCTCAATGGCGGCCGACCCTTCAACTTCATGCCCCATTAATGTAGGTGACTCGCTTGATAAAGTTAAGGCTTTTTATAAGGTAGAAGACGAACCCAAGCAAGAAACCGTTCCGCAGTTAAGCTACATGTACCACTTCAAACAATTTGGCGTGTACATTTTCTTTGACTCATCAAAGACAGTCAAAAGCCTAAGATTCGACCCACCCTTTATGGGTAAATTCGGAGGCATCGCCATAGGGGACAGTAAGGAAAAGTTACTACAACAAAGAGGACGGCCAGCAAAAACTTTTCAGGGGTACCCAGACTTCACAGAGATAGAAACACGAAAAATACAGCAAGAAAAAATTGTTTCCAGTCTCCCCGACCCAGCGCCAAAAGGTTATGTACGAAATGCAATCTCTCAAATTCTCGATATCGAACACCAGCCTCTACAGTATCTAGAAGCCTGGCTTTACAATGGCGCAAGCGGGTTTACAAGATATGACCTAAATAAAAACTCGGGCGCTGTCTCCATAATTTTTTCCAGCGTTGGCAGCGACAATTAAGCCAAGTCATTCCTTCAACAACTGCTCCACCAATTTCACCGCTGCGTCACCATTCCAGTCTAAGCCACCGACGGCCACATAACGCGCTCGGCCTTGTTTATCGATGAGGTAGGTGGTGGGCAGGGCAAAGCCTTTCCACGCGTCCATGGTGGCGCCGTCGCGGTCAAACAAAATCGGGAAGGTAACCGGCACTTGTTTGAGAAACCGCGACACATCGGCTTCATCTTCTTCTACGTCTACCGCCAAAACTGAAAACGCTTTGCCTTTCATGCGGGCTTTGAGTTTTTCCATCGACGGCATTTCTTCGCGGCAGGGGCGGCAGTAGGTTGCCCAAAAATTAACCAACACCACCTGCCCTTTGAGTGATTGCAAATCCACCACACTGCCACTGCGGTCTGCTAGCCGCAAACTACTGGCAACGCGAGTTTCAACCGGACGCAGGCCCGCGAGCGCAGGCGGCGCGCTTACGCCCAACAGGGTGAGCGCCAGTGCAAACTCGGTCATGTGGCGTTTTACGCCACTACTGCGATTGGCACGGGTCTGTGTGCTGTTTGTTTTTGCTGTGCGGGTTTTGCCAATCACGCTCATGGTTTTTCCTTTCTAATGCGTGCGTATCGAGCTGTACTCATAAACGCACTCACGGTTTAGCAATGCCGCTCACTTGATCTGCCAAGGGCGCGAGTTGCGCCGGTTTAAACACGGGGCGCGAACAACGGCTGTCTGAACACACGTAGGCGGCTGCACGGTTTTGCGGCGGATACTGCACGTCGGCATTGGGCATGGGGCCTTCTCGCACATCCCACCACTCTACGCGACGATACACCGCCGGGTAGGCCAACGCGGCTTGAAACAATGCTTGCGCCTGCGGGTCATCTTTGGCTCCGACCACAGTTAAGTGCGTGGGTTCCCCGCCCAATTCGCGCGCCGCCAACAATACTCCGGCTTCGGTCACGCGCGACAGGGCAACTTCAGGCGTAACCACGTAGCGCATGGCGTGCTCGGCCATATTGGCAAAGCGGGTTTGGCCGGTGTAATGACGCAGCAAATTAAATTGTCGTGCCAGCGCCATGTTTTCGTCCAAATTGGGCAAGGCTGCCACACCAACCGATTGGGCCGCCACCACATAGCCCGGGTGGTCTGCGGCTTTAAAGTGAGCCTCAATAAAGTCTGCGGTGCGCACGGCGTGTTCCAGCCAGGTGCGCTCGCCCGTTGCCATATACAGGCCCAACCAGCCCCGCAGCATGCCGAGGTTGTCAGCCAGAAACACCATGGGGGTTGCATTGTTTTGGTCGCTCTCAGTGGCATTATTTTGGTTGCCATTAATTTTCGGCGCTACTGCATTGCTGAGTTGGTCATGGCTGTAACCGCCTTGCGGCAAGGCATGGTGTTGCAGCACATAGTTGGCTGCGCGTTGTGCGTCTTGCAAGTAGTCGACTTCGCCTGTGGCGGCGTAGGCCGTTGCCAAGGCAGCGATGAGCAAACCGTTTTCGCGTGCATAAATATGCTTATCAACCCGCGGAATACCTTGCTTGCGACGCGCCGCATCGCCCAACTTGAAATAGGCGTCTGAATGCTGGCCTTGCACCAAGTCTGCATCTTGGCTCACATAAAACGCACCGTCCGGCGCTTGCAAAAAGCCACGCACATAACGATGAATTTCGCGCATAGCCTGTGCGTATCGCGGCTGTTGGAACTGTGCGTAAGCCAAAGCGTACACGCGCAAATATTCGGCCTGTATGAAGGCGAGTTTTTCGTAATGCAGGTGTTGCCAATCGCCATGGGTTGAATATTGATACACACCACCCCATGCGGGGTCGAGCAACTTTAAGCCGCCATCTAAATCTTGCTGCGCAATGCGCGCAGCGGTAGCGTCACCTTCATGCGCGCGCAGGAGCGCGTATTCCACGGTGTCGCGATCAACAAATTTTTGCCCAAGTTTTAAACCGCCCAGTTTGTAGTCATGTGTATTAACAAACGCACGTTCAAGCTGTTGCCGAGTAGCTGCATCCAGCAGCGGTGAATTAGCAAATTGTTTGGGGAGTTCGGTTTGTGCAGCCGCTTCTGGCGTGGGGTCTTTCACCACAGCCAGCAAAAGTTGGCGCATTGCATCCGGCGCGATGTAGCCAGCGCGCTTAACGATTTCTCGCCCATCGGGCGTGAAGATAATCGTGGCCGGCCAACCGTAGTCGCGGTAACGCTCGGCCAAATCCGGTCGTGCGTCGTGGTCTGCTTTGATGGCGATGTAGTGCTTTGCCAATAGTGCGGCGACTTGCGGGTCGGCGTAGGTTTGCTCATCCATCACATGGCACCAGTGGCACCACACGGCTTCTAAATCCAACAGCATGAGTTTGTTTTCAGCACGTGCACGCGCAAAGGTTTGTGCGCTCGCGCTTTGCCAATCGATACTTTGTTTGTCGTTCGTGGTTTTATCGTGCGTCGTAATCGCCAAATCAGTCGCATGTGCTGCCTTCGGCCACGCCATGGCCATGAACGTGGCTAACACAAGCGCCGTCCACAACATGGAAAGCGTGAGCAGCGCGACCGATCGCTGCATCGTTTGAGGGAAATTCGCTGCTTTGACTGCACCTTGGCGCAGTGAGATATGGGTATTTGATTGATGTGTTTGCATGGCGCGCCCTTTCGGCTTGCGTTCACGATCTGCGGCAACAGATGCGGGGGTACATGCAGGTATACGCAGCCTAACGTGGCTTGGGTGCACCCCAACACATGACTATTTCTTAACGCGGCGCGCAGTTGCCCGCGAGGGTGATTTGGGGGCTTTTGCCAAAGGCTGTTTCGTGGGCTTTCGCTGTGCGACTGACTTGCTGGGCTTGACGCTAGCCTTGCTCACTTTTGCACTACGCCCCCGCAGTGCCGCTGCAAAGGCGAGCCGCCCCCATGGCAAAGCTAACGCAGGCGATTCCATTGCATCAGCCGGCAGGGTGTAATACGACAGCGATACCGCCTTGCCTTGTTTGTCGTATTCAAACGGCACGCAGTCTTCGCGCTCAAAGGTAGCGCGGGTTTCAGTGTCGACTTTGAGATAGAGCGTTTCGCTCACGAGGATGCCGAACATCAAACCGTCGACATACAAACCGTAACCGCCAAACATGCGTCGTGCACTAACAGGCCCCAACCCCGCGAAAAGCTCGCATGCGTATTCAGCAAAGGGATCAATAGGGCGTGCAACCATATGTCACGCTGTGCGAATTATTTGCGCCACAACGGAATATCAATAGGCGACTTACCGTAAGTCATCACATCGGCCAGTACACGTGCAGAGCCGCAGGCCATCGTCCAACCGAGTGAGCCGTGACCGGTGTTGTAGTACAAACCTTGCAGGTGACCCGCGCCAATAATAGGCACATTGGATGGCGTCATCGGGCGCAGGCCTGCCCAAGATTGTGCCAAGGCAACTTCGCCCAATTCTGGAAAGAGTTCAAGCGCACGATTAAGCAAAGGCATGGTGCGTTCGCGCGGGATCGATAAATCGTAGCCATTGAGTTCTGCCGTGCCTGCTATACGCACACGGTCACCCATACGCGACACAACGATGCGACGCGATTCGTCCGTAATGCTCACGCGAGGCGCACCCGCCCCCGCCGGCAGGGTGACGGAGTAACCTTTGACGGGATAAATGGGCAAACGTTCGCCCAATGGGCGCACCAGCGCACGGCTATAACTACCCAGTGTCACCACATATGCGTCCGCCACTAACGCGCCACGGGTGCCGCTTGCGTCAGTAATGCTCACGCCGAGCAAACGACCTTGGCGTGCATCGAAACGATCAATCTGCGTGCCATAGCGAAATGTGACTCCAGCCTCTGCACACGCCGTTGCCAATTGCTGTGTAAACAAATGTGCATCGCCTGTTTCGTCTTCTGGTGCAAACAAGCCGCCCATGAGCGTGGCGCGACTTCCGTGCAAGGCCGGTTCAATTTGTCGGCATTGCTCGGCGGTGGCCACTTCAGATCGTATGCCTAATTCCGCCAGTAAATTGGCGTGCGGCTCGGCTTGCGCATAATCCTGCTCGGTAAAAAAGGTGTGCAAAATGCCGCGCGTTTGTTGGTCATATTGCAGATTAAGCTGTTGCCGCAACTTAACTAATTCGTCGCGGCTAAATTTTGCCAATCGCGCAATGTGAAGCGTGTTGGTGTGTGAGCGCCAAGGCGAGCATTCGCGCAAGAAGGCCATGCCCCACATCCACTGACGACGGTCTGCGCGAAAACGGAACAGCAAAGGCGCATCGGACTTGCCCAACCACTTCATCACTAAGCCGGGCGTACGCGGATTAGACCAAGGCTCAGGGTGGCTCACCGAAATCTGGCCACCATTGGCAAAACTGGTTTCCATAGCGGGGCCGTCACAGCGGTCTACCACTGTGACTTCATGCCCTGCCGCGCATAAATACCACGCAGTGGAAACACCCGCCAACCCTGCACCTAGTACGATAATCCGCATAATTTTTTATATCTGCTACCGCAATCAATCTGCTGCCGGGCCAGCATCATTTTGCCAATGTCCCAATCAGCACTTCGCAATTTTTTGTTTCCGTTGCGTGTGACACCCAATATGGGTCACATCAAACCGCAATAGGTTCAGTTTTCTTACGCACATCCACGTTGTACGCTTTCATCGCACCCCCTCATCACATGGGCGAGTCGGACAACTTGCGATCAACCGTACACAATTGCACACACGCTAAGGGGTACAATGAAACCGTTACCTGCTGACATTCCACTGCTGCGTGCCAACGACATCTTTGCTACATTTTTCGCAATTTTAGCCGGTATTTGCAGTCAGACCCGATTCGGCAGCGCCTGCTGTGCAAATTGATCACACACTCAACGTTTTATTGCACACTTTCGACACGCACAATGCTCTTAGTAACGACTGGTCTGGCCTGAGATGAATCAGGACGCACCGAACCCGCATACTTCGTATAACGCACAAGAAGGCCCCGCCTTTTTGCGCGCAGCACGTGCGCGTATTACCCAACACTACCGCTTGCCCGAAGCCGAAGCGCTCGCGCCCCTACTGGACCGCGCCACTCTGCACGACCCTGAGTATTCACGCGCACAAGCGCTGGCCCAAACGCTGGTGGATGGTTTGCGCGAGCAGCGTCGCACAGCGGGTGGGATAGATGCACTCATGCAAGAGTTTCCGCTCTCTGCACCTGAAGGCGTAGCCCTCATGTGCTTAGCCGAAACCTTGCTGCGCGTACCCGACGCCGACAATGTAACGCGCCTGCTGCGCGATAAGCTCGCCCATATCGATTGGCGCGGTCATTTAGGTCACAGTCCCTCGTTATTTGTGAATGCCGCAACGTGGGGCTTAATGCTCACCGGCGAACTGCTCACGCCAACACAACATGCAGGACTGGGCGATTCGCTAAGCCAACTACTTGCGCGTGGCGGTGAGCCGCTTATTCGCAAAGGCATGGACCATGCTGTGCGCCTGTTAGGCCGCCAGTTTGTGGCCGGCGAAGATATGGATCAGGCCTGGCATAACACGCGCAAAACCGCAGAACAGGGGTTTTTGCACTCGTTCGATATGCTGGGCGAAGCCGCGCTGACTGACGCAGACGCTCAGCACTTTGTTGGTGTGTATGTACAGGCCATTCAGCACATTGGCAATATGCAGCGGGTCGGACTCACACCGATCACGCGTGATGGCGTTTCGATCAAACTTTCTGCGCTGCATCCACGCTACACACACACCCAATCGGGCCGTGTGTTTGACGAACTGTACCCACGCTTACTGCATTTGGCGCAACTTGCACGCAGCCACAACCTCGGTCTCAATATTGATGCAGAAGAATGTGACCGTCTCGAACTATCGCTTGATCTGCTCGAACGTTTAACACGTGAAAGTAGCCTGCGAGACTGGCATGGCCTGGGCTTTGTGGTGCAGGCCTATCAAAAACGTGCCATGGCAGTGGTCGACTGGTTGGCGCAGTTAGCGCGCATGAGCGACCATCGCTTGATGGTGCGATTGGTTAAGGGCGCGTATTGGGATAGCGAAATCAAATGGGCGCAGCAGCGCGGCGACGCAGAATACCCCGTATGGACACGCAAAACGCACACCGATGTGAGCTACCTTGCCTGCGCACGACAACTACTTGATGCGCGCGATTTACTCTACCCGCAATTTGCCACGCACAATGCGCTCACCACGGCGCAAGTGGTCGAAATGGCAGGAAGTTGGCGCGTCGGCGATTTTGAGTTTCAATGCCTGCACGGCATGGGCGAAGCGCTTTATTCGCAGCTATTGAACGGCACATTGGCAAATAACGAAGTTACCGCAAGCAACACGGCATCTGATCTGCCACAACGTCCTTGTCGCATTTATGCCCCCGTAGGTAACCACGCCGAGCTGTTGGGCTATCTTGTACGCCGTCTGCTGGAAAACGGCGCCAACACGAGCTTTGTGCATCGACTGGTTAACCCAGACATTAGTGACGACGTATTGCTGGCAGACCCCGCGCAAGAAGTGCAACGTCACGGTTTAGCACCGCACCCGCGCATTGGCACACCACTGCAACTCTTCGCTGATCGTCCCAACTCGCTCGGCACAGACCTCGCCCTACCTGAGTCGCGCAATACGTTACGCGATGCACTCTCACACTGGCGACTCAAACCGCATACTGCCACGCCGCTGATTGCCGACCCGCACAACTTTGCAACCGCCGCACGTGCTGTTGCCAATCCCGCACGCGTGAGTGACATCGTCGGCACCGTTCAAGATGCCAGCCGTGACACAGTCAACCTCGCCTTTGAGCGCGCCCTCACACACGGCCGGCAGTGGTCCAACACGGGCAGCGGGCGCCGCGCCAAGGTGCTCGACGATGCAGCGGATGTGCTGGAAGTTGAGCGAGATGTTTTAGCTGCGCTAATTGTGCGCGAAGCGGGCCGCACGCCGCAAAATGCGTATGCAGAGGTGCGCGAAGCAATCGATTTTTGTCGATACTATGCTGCGCAACTGCGCGGCTGGCCCGGCCTAAATGATCGACACGGCACGCCTTTAAACGACATTCCGGGTGAAGCACTGGGCCCCGTTGTTTGCATCAGCCCGTGGAATTTTCCGCTCGCCATTTTTGTTGGGCAAATTGCCGCCGCACTTGCCGCAGGTAACCCGGTATTGGCAAAGCCAGCCGAGCAAACCACACTCACCGCACACTACGCCACGCAAATGCTGCACGACGCAGGCGTACCCGCAGCTGCTTTGCAACTGCTGCCTGGCATGGGCGAACGTACAGGCCAATGGCTGGTGAATGACACGCGCGCGCAAGGTGTGTTGTTCACCGGCTCCACCCAAGTGGCGCAACGCATTGCCCAGCAATTGGCAAAGCGCGCAGACGATGTGCCCCTGATTGCCGAAACGGGCGGACAAAACGCCATGATTGTCGATTCCACGGCGCTGCCAGAACAAGCCATACTCGACATTCTGCAATCTGCATTCGATAGTAGCGGTCAGCGTTGTTCAAGCCTGCGTGTGCTGTGTGTGCAAAATGAAATTGCCGACACATTGTTGCCGCGCTTGTACGGGGCCTTAGCGGAGTGGCGCATTGGCGACCCCACCGATCTTTCAACAGACATTGGCCCTCTGATTGATCATGCCGCGCTCGACGCCGTACAGCGGCATATACAGAGTGCCAGCGAGCAAGGCCGTGTGCTGTATCAATTGCCCGTGCCGCCACAGTGGGCGCGTCAGGGTTATTACATCGCACCTACCATCATCCGTTTAAACAAGCTGGAAGATTTGCAGCAGGAAGTTTTTGGCCCTGTGTTGCACGTTATTCGTTTTGCGCGACACGAGCTCGGACAAATCATGGAAGGGCTACAAGCCACCGGTTATGGGCTCACGCTAGGCGTACATTCGCGCATTGATGAAACTATCAACTTCGTGCATGAGCGCGCGCGCGTTGGCAATCTCTACGTAAATCGCAACCAAATTGGTGCGGTTGTAGGTGTGCAGCCTTTTGGTGGTGAGGGTTTGTCCGGCACCGGGCCGAAGTGCGGTGGCCCGCTAATGTTGGCGCGCTTGCGTCGCGGCCAAGTGCTTGCCGTACCGGCGCGTATTCCGCCTGAACTACCGGTATTTGACCGCTTCTTAGAGTGGCTCGAAACCAACATGCCCGCCGCAGCAAGCACCGGTTTGTTGGCGCGTATCGCCCAGTTTCGCGCGCAGTCACTCAACGGGCGTAGCATGATGCTGAATGGACCTATCGGCGAAAGCAACTGGCTCGAATTTCATCCGCGTGGCAACGTGTGGCTCATTGCCGCCTCTGAGTTAGAACGTTGTGCGCAGCTAGGCTGCGCGCTCGCAACGGGCAACCGCGTGCTCATGACCGATAGCGAATCGACACGTGCATTTGTGCAAGCATTGCCCAGTGATGTGCGTGGTCGTATTGATTTAGCGACAGACCCGATGTCCGCACACCCCGCTGCCATTCTGTTTGACGGTGCGCCAAAAGACTCACAAGCATTACGTGAAATGCTCGCTTCCAATCCTTCAGTGGCGCAACCACTCATCCCCATGTTGCACCGCTCGCCCGACTACGACACCACACGTTTAATTACCGAGCGTTGCCTGTGCATTAACACCGCTGCATCGGGCGGCAATGCCAAGCTCATGGGCGAATTGGAATAGCGCACACCGCATCTCGTTTAGTATCGCGCTACACACCCTACTCGTATCATTGTTTTGTCGATCTACTTTTAGATTGGCAAAACGCATTGCCACAAATGCATTTTTCCGTTCAAATGGCGGTATGGCTGATTCGCGCAAATACGACATAACTGTCACCACGCAAAACCAATACCTTGAGGACCAATCCAGTCCCGACCAAGGTCGATTTGTTTTTGCCTACACCATCACCATCGCCAATACCGGCACGGAGACCGCGCAGTTAGTGTCGCGCCACTGGGTCATTATTGACGCTGAAGGTAAGGTGCAAGATGTGCGGGGACTTGGCGTTGTAGGCCAACAACCGATGCTTAAGCCTGGCGAAAAATTTGAATATTCGAGCGGCTGCGCCATCGCCACGCCCGTCGGCACCATGCGTGGCAGCTACCAAATGGTGGCGGAGGACGGCACGCACTTTGAAGCTGAAGTCAAAGAGTTCACCCTCGCCATGCCGCGCGTGCTGCACTAAACAGTCACCGTTTTTCTATTGAGCTTTCTGCGCCACTTCAACTAGGCGCCATTCGCTCACGCTCTGCGCACCCCCATCTTTTCAATTTCGCCTCTGCCGCTGCAAAGCCTATGTACTGGCTTTGCAAAACATTCGTACCTATTTGCAAGCAATCCAATATTGTGCGACGCACCAATACGCAGCCCTACACCGCCTATTTCATCTCGTCTCTGTCATCTATGTAGCCTCTGGCATACGCCACACAACCAGCAAAACGCCACATTGGTGCATTAATCCGCCTGCCACACCAAAACCACTTCGCAATTGCTGCAGCTGCACCAAAACCACTCCCAAACAAAACCATAAACTTATGTTGATGAATATCATTATTTTTAAAGATTATTATTATTGATGAGCGAATTCTAGGATGGGCGCAACTTAGAAGAATCAACCCACCCTGGAGGAGCCCATGTTCAGCCTTTCAAGCATGCTGATTCCGGCAATCATGTTTTTTGGTCTTGGTTTTCTAGCCCAGCTAGTCCGCTCAGACCTTAAATTCCCGCCGGAACTCACAAAATCCCTCTCGATTTACCTTCTGATCGGCATTGGCATACACGGCGGCACCGAGATCGCCAAGGTAGACGCCACCAGTGCCATGGGCGCAATTTTGGTCGCCCTCGGGCTCGGTTTTGGCTTGCCGGTGATCGCTTACGCCTTGCTTTGCAAGATCGTACGCGTCGACAAACTGAACGCCGCAGCCATAGCGGCGCACTACGGCTCTGTGAGCGCCGGCACATTTTTAACCGCTGTCGCATTTTTAGATGCGCAAAAAATTGTCTACGAAAGCCAACCGGTGATCATGCTGGCGATTATGGAATCGCCAGCCATTATCATTGGCCTGGTACTCGCAAATCTAGCGCGCAACAACAGTGGAAACGGCCATCAGCAGCGGGTTAGCCGCGAGTTGGTTCACGACGCCTTTACCAATGGCAGCGTGATGCTCCTGCTTGGCAGCATGTTGATTGGGGCAACCGCGCAGCCTGCGGCGCTTGAGAAAATCACCCCATTCTTCAGCACCATGTTTTCGGGCGCACTTTCTTTGTTCTTGCTCGACATGGGCATGGAAGCCTCTCGTCGGATTGGCGACTTTAAAAAGGTTGGCCCATCCCTGCTGGTATTTGGCATCGCCATGCCACTCATTGGCGCAGCCGTTGGTATCGTCATTGGGCACAACATACTTGGCTTTGGCGTGGGCGGCATTACGTTGCTCGCCACTCTAGCCGCCAGCGCTTCGTATATCGCGGTCCCGCCAGCCATGCGTTTAGCCATCCCGGAAGCAAGCCCAGCCTTGTTTTTAACGCTTTCGCTTGGCGTTACTTTTCCGTTTAATGTGGCGCTCGGCATTCCTCTCTATTACAGTGCAGCACATTGGATTACCCAGTAAATGGAGAACAAAATGAGAGCTGTCAAAAGAATCGAAATCATCATTGAAGAAATCGAGCTCGAAAATGTCACCGACGAACTCCATCGCATCGGCGTGGCCGGCTATACCGTCGTGCCAAGAGCCTGGGGCTATGGCACGCACGGCATGCGTCAAGACAACAACTTAGGCATGGGTAATGTCTATTTGGTGATTGCCTGTGATGAAAAACAATCGCAACAAGTCATTGAGGCCATCCGCACGATTCTGCGTCGCTACGGGGGCATCTGCTTGGTTTCAGATGCCCAGTGGGTGATCCACGAAGGGTAACAACCGTCACGAACGCACCGCGCGCTTGCGCGGTTGCGTTAGCGGTTGAGGCAACACGACTAGGTTGCCCGCCTCTTCCAGCACAAATTTGTGAAACTCCTGCACCACCGGCGACATTCGTTTGCCGTCCCGATGTACCAAGTACCACTCCTTCATAATCGGGAATCCCTCCACACTTAGGATCGCAATGCGGTTGAGTTGCAGTTCAAACTCAAGCGTGTGCAGCGACACAATACCCAAGCCCAAACCGGCCATCACAGCGTGCTTAATCGCCTCGTTACGGCTCATTTCCATGGTCGTATTGAGCTGCACACCTCGCTGCGCAAAGAACTTCTCGGCCGCCGTACGCGTGCCAGACCCCAGCTCTCGCATAATAAAGTGCTCTTCAGCCAAACGCCCAAGCGGAATGCGTCCCACACCAACCAAGGGGTGATCCGGCCGAGCTGTAATCACCAGAGGGTTTTGCATAAACGCCTGCGACTTCAAATCCACATTCGCGGGTGGCGTACCCATAATCGCCAAATCCGGCAGATTTTCTTGCAGCGCAGCGACAATCTCTTCACGATTAGTCACCTCAAGATGCACATCAATGCCCGGGTGGTGCTTGAGAAACTCCGCCAGCAAGTAAGGTGCGAAGTATTTGCCTGTACTGGTCACGGTGAGAGTAAGGCTACCCCGCCTCACTCCCTTCAAATCATCTAAAACTGTTTCAACTTCTTTGAACTGCTGCGCAATATTTTTGCTGAAGGCAAAGACTTCTTTGCCCGCCTGAGTCAGAAAAATCTTTTTGCCAATCTGCTCAAACAGCGGCATCCCTACCTCTTCCTCAAGCTGCTTGATCTGTGTAGACACTGCTGGCTGCGTCAAAAACAGCTCTTCAGCCGCGCGCGTAAAGCTGGAATTGCGCGCCACAGCCTCTAGCAAACGCAGCTGCCTGAACGTCACGTTCATATCCGCCTCCTTACCATTAACTTTAGTAGATGGTGATTATAAATATTATTCATTTTTAATGATGATTATTTTCCGTATATTTGCACCCATGGGATGCACGCACAACAAACGAGCTGCACCACGCACCAAATCGAACCAAAGGAGACAAGCATGAACACAGGCAGTGCATCGACCGGCACCACCAAGCCGCTCTCGGGACGTGAAGCAGCGCTTGCACGACGTCAAGCTTTGTCTAAGCATGGTAAGACTGGCGCGCCCGCTGCAACTACTAGCTCAGGCACCACAACGACTAGTTCGTATGCATCGACGACAACGTCAGCTAAGACTACGAGCAGCTCAGCAAGTAGCAGCCAAAGCACAAACACACCCGCTAAGGCTCCGACGAGCGGCAGCACAAGCAACGCCACAAGCAGCAGCGCAGCACATAGCGCGTGTGATTGTCTCGGCGCGACGGACGCTTGCGCATGCGATAGCAAGAAGCAAACAGCCACGACGAGCAAGCCATCCGCACCGCTTACGCCGATTGCACCGTCTGCCGCACAAAAGCGTCGTATTGAACAATCGCTTAAGGGACGCGGCGATTCAGCACCGTCACGCCCCACGGGTCGCACACGTCCGGCACCGCCCAAGGTTGAAATTGGCACCACCTTGACCGGCAACACGGTGACGGGCAACCAAGTAGAGCGCACCAACAAGGTGACGGGTAACGAAGCGGGGACCTGCGTTGCAGTGACAGGGACTGAATACATTGGCGTTCAGCAATACGACCAACTGTGCAAGACCATTCCTGCACCGTCTGCCGCCAAGGTACAGACAACCAGCACCACGCGCGGCCAGCGTGTAACCGGCACAGAAATTGGACAAAGCGCAAAGGTAACGGGCGAAGAACAAGGCCTGTGCAGCAAGGTGACGGGCACTGAATACTTGGCAGCAGAGCATGCAGCTAGCTGCGGCACGACTGATAGCGCGAAATCTACTACCCGTACCGGTTTCTCAATTAAGCCGACAACGGCAAAAGAAAACACGGGCGAAAAACTGACGGGCTCAGATCGTGGCGCCAGCCAGCGGGTAACAGGCTCGGACTACTTGAAGATCGATAACTTTGTTTCGTTTAGTCGCGAAGCACCGTTTGAGTCACCGGCCAAGAAGCAAAGCTCGATCACACCCGGCGGTCAAGACGTATCAGGCACGCAAGTTGGACGCTCGTCCAAGGTAACGGGTGATGAACATGGCGCATGCAAACAAGTGACCGGCTCGTCTTACATTGGCACGGAGCAATTTGCGGAATTTTGTGCAAGTCGTACAACAGAGACTCGCAAGCCCATGCCGCCGAAGGCCAGCTTAGGTGGTGATTACACGGCAAGTTGCGGTAGTTCAGCCATGGCGATGCATTATCGGAATGAATCTGAGCATGTATCTCGCACCTTTACGGATTCTGGCATTGATGCCTTCCAGGGTGCGCGCAACTTGAGTAAATCCAACCCGTCGAATCCTCGCCCAGCGATGGCATCACGTGCGGAGAATGCATCAAAGATTACGGGCAACGCGTACGACCAAGGTATTTTTGTTACCGGCCCATTGGCAAGAGCAACTGGATTGGTATCTGGCACACCCGACTTTCGTTACGGCGAGAGTCGCCCGGAAATTCCACCAGCAATCAGCGCACCAGCCAGTAGCGACCGCATCACCGGCGAAGGCCGCGAGCGGACGATTACAGGTGATGCGTGGGATCGCGGTGATCGAATCACCGGGACCGAGGGCAATTCCGCTTCACGCCGTAACCCGACGATGCGAGGTGCTCCCGGCATGGCGCGAAACAAGCCGGAAGCACCTGCCGACAGCGGAGCAAAGCCAGATGCAAGTAGTCGTGTAACGGGTAGTAGCGGCAATAGTCAAAAAGGCGCAACGGTAACGTTGTCCGGTGGTGCACGCGGTTAAGAACTAGGCGATCAGGCAATGAACACGCAACGGCATTCGCAATCAATTCGGCGCACGCCCGGGGTCGCACCCTTTGGGCTGGCTCACCGAAACATCTGGTCCAACCAGATGGAAGCTGCGCATGCTCAAGCCTACCAAGGTCCAGCATCACACCCCTTGGCTGACTATGCGCTTAACCAACGTTTGGCTCAATACGAAGAAGCTGTTCGCTCACGTTTTAACAAGATTGTGCCCGTGCTGCGTCATCTTGCATCACTACAACATGAGCCTGATTTTGAAGCACGTGCGCAAAAGATTGCAGTTGAAGAGTTTGGCTTTCCATTGCCGGCAGCAACACTCGATAAGGCATGGGTGACCACACTGGACATGCGCCAGCTGTACACACACACGCTGCTCGAGACCTTTCGGTTATTGGCAAATCATGAAAACGCTTTTATTGCAGAAACTGCAAACGAAGCAGAAGCAACAAAGCAATTGCTTACAGAGTGCGGGTTTCATGCTGCAGATGTGAGTGCTTGTGCAGATGGTCGTCTTAAGGGTTTGCTGCGCTACATCTTGAGACTGTCACCCCAGGCTATTCACCGGAACCAGTCTTACGCCGGTGCATTGTTTGATGTTGAAGGTAGCGTGCATGAGTGGATCAAGATTGAACTGAATCGTCATCGCGAAGGCATTGTGGCGTGTGGTTTAGATCCGACACAGTATTTGAAGATTGCGGTGTATCACCGTAGCAGTTCAGCCCCGACCCACGAAGGTTGTGCTGCTCATGCAAGTGATTGCAAGCGTGCTGCACAAGCAGCTTTAGACCGCCTGTATGCCTTTAAGACGGCAATTGAAAATGGTTTTTGTTGTGGTGCCTCGGTTTCGATTTTGATGATTGGTGTAGACACCGACAACGACAGCATCCGCATTCACATTCCGAATGCGAAGGGACAAATGTCGATTGGTGACTATATCGACAGCTTGGATCTGTATCGCGAAACGCTTGGTTTATCAGCACGTGAAGCGGTTGCATACATTGCCAATCGAATTGGTGCAGCAGTTCAACAAATGGATGTGGGCGCAGACAACGGCATGTTGAAGTTGGTGGAAGCGTTACTGATTAAGAACCTGTCACAAGTTGACTACGTTCAGCAGTACCACAACGGTCAGTACCAAGATGTGGGACACGCAGAACGCTTCATCAGCTTAGGTGATGGTTATGAAGAAGTGCAGATCAGAAACATTGCTTACTTTGGCTACATGCACACCGTTGAAGAAGGCGCACTGGATTTAGATGTTGGGATTCGCATCTTTAACGCACTGAATATTTCGAAGGGCTTGCCCGTTCCGATCTCGGTGCATTTTAGATACGACGAGCGCGTACCGGGTTCGCGTGAGCGCAGTGTTGAACGCTGCTTACGGGTTCGCAAAGCGATCCACGATCGCTATCCCGAACTAACGGAACAAGGGCTGTTGTGGTGTGGCATGAGCGTGCAGGGAAAGCAGCCCGGTAGCGTGATTGAACGCATTGAATCACCCAACGCATCACTTGCACATTGAGGTCTGACCATGAAGATCATGCAAGTCGAGAAAACTCTGGTTTCAACGAACAGAGTAAAAGAAATGGGTCACAGACCGCTGTTGGTGGTTCGTGAAAAGACAGGCGGCGCACGCCAAGTTGCAGTCGATGCAGTGGGTTGTATCGCCGGCGACTGGGTGTTGTGTGTAGGCAGTTCAGCGGCCCGTGAAGCGGCAGGTGCAAAGGATTTTCCGAGTGACCTGACGATTATCGGGATCATTGATCACTGGCAGGAGCAATGAGATGGAAATCATGCGAGTCGTCTCTGATTTGGTCTGCACCCGCCGCATTGGTGATCTGTACGACATGTCATTGCGCGTGTTGGCAGATCAATCAGGAAAGTTATCTGTTGCAACTGATCCAGTAGGCGCACCACCCGGCAAATGGGTGTTCACAGCAGGCGGTTCTGCAGCGCGCTATGGGACAGGCAACTACAAGGTTCTCACCGATTTAACGATTCTTGGAATCGTAGATCAGTGGAATGCGGATTGATTCCGCAAAGCAATCAGGCTTGGCAATTTTTAACCAAAGGAGAAACAACATGGCTAACACGATGACGGGTATTGCACTGGGAATGATCGAAACACGTGGCCTGGTACCTGCGATTGAAGCAGCAGACGCCATGACCAAAGCCGCAGAAGTTCGACTGATTGGTCGCCAATTTGTCGGCGGTGGTTACGTAACCGTGTTGGTGCGTGGTGAAACGGGTGCAGTGAATGCTGCAGTTCGTGCCGGCGCAGACGCATGCGAGCGTGTTGGTGACGGCCTGGTTGCTGCACACATCATTGCTCGGGTTCACAACGAAGTTGAAGGCATTCTGCCGGCAACTCCTTCTTCAACAAACTAATTGTTTTAAACCTCCCTCTTGAAAGGAACTGAAATGTCAAACGGTACAACTGGTATTGCCCTCGGCATGATCGAGACACGCGGCTTAGTGCCGGCTATTGAAGCAGCTGATGCGATGACGAAGGCTGCCGAAGTTCGCCTGATTGGTCGTCAATTCGTCGGTGGTGGCTATGTGACAGTGTTGGTGCGTGGTGAAACGGGTGCGGTGAATGCTGCAGTTCGTGCCGGTGCCGATGCTTGTGAGCGTGTTGGTGATGGTTTGGTTGCTGCACACATCATCGCTCGTGTTCACAGTGAAGTTGAAGGCATCCTGCCGACGGCTGCAGTCAATGCATCCTAAGCAAGCCTGTCAGTAAGGGTGTCTCCGTTTGCCGAGTAGCCCCCTGCTTGTGCAGGACTGCGGCGATCTCAGCAACGGGGTACCCCTAACTGATAGACCATGATGTTTAACGATTACGTCAGTTTGTAATTAACCGGAGTCTTGATTCGATCAACATTCAAAAAGGAACGTACAAATATGCAGCCACAAGCTCAAAGCTGTACGCACCTCAACAGAATGTTCTTTTGATTCGGAGCAACGTATGCGCGCTGATCCACGACTCTTAGGCTACCTGACAAGATCGCTGTCGTATGAAGTTGGCTCGGTTTTGCAATACATGGTGGATGCCCAGCAATGTTCGCAATGGCAAAGCCATAGTTACGCAAAGCAGTTCAGAGAAAGTGTTCAGCACGAGTTGGAACACATTGCCTTATTGGTCGATGCACTCGTCAAATTAGGTGTATCGCCGGCCGTACCTGGTTTACCCAGTGTTCGGCTGTGTCAAACCGTGCGGCAAATGATGTACACCAACGCTGAACTCGAGTCACGTGTTATTCAACATTACGAAGATGCATTGCAGTATTGCATTAGACGAGGTGATGAGACTCACGAAAGTTTGTTTGCAAACATTCTGAACGATGAGACTTCGCACCTTGAGCAACTCGATTCTCAAACACAATTCTTGCGTAGCACGGAGGATTAAATGCGCGACTTCAACACTGCACTGCCGACCTGGGAATGTTCTGATCTTCCGCCGTCTTTGGGAAAAAAGTTTGAGTTCGATAGCTATCGGACCACACGCCGTTTTCTCGACGACTTGGCAAAGCTCTCAGCAGAAGCCAGCCGCTATCCGAACCTGAGCTTCGGCAAGAATTATGTGAGCATCACCATTGATGCTCATGGCGAACCGCTCGACGATGGCGTCGTGTTGTTTGCACAGGAAATTGACAAGTTAGGCGCAACCTCCGAGACACAAAATGTCGCGCCGTTGCATTCTTGTCACTAACGCTAAAGGCGGCACGGGCAAAACAACGTTCGCCCTCAATTTAGCGGCGGGGTTTAAGCGTGTATCAAGCACTTGTCTGCTTGATGCCGACCCACAGCAATCTAGCACAGAGTGGCATCGACTTGCCGATGCCGATGATTTGCCGGCGTTGTGCACGCCGCTAGACGAAGATTTGCGTGGTCTCGTAGCGTCGTGCAAGCAGCAGTATGAAACGGTGGTGATTGATACCGCACCGAATTTACGCTTTGCCAATATGGGAACATTGCTTACTGCGTGCGATTACGTGCTCATTCCCACGCAACCTTCACCACTCGATTTGTGGGCGACGATTAGTACGTTTCAAGCTTTGGATTTAAACGCAGGCGCCAAAAAAATTAAGGCGTTTGTGGTGCTTAACCAACTAGATGCAAAGAACACGCTGAGCCTCGCCATGAGCGAAGCCATGAGTGAATTGAACATACCCCTGTTCGAGCATGGCATACGGCGCAGGGCGGCCTACCGAACCGCTGCTGTTGAAGGCTGTAGTGTTTATGGCCTCGGCAAACGAGGCGCGCAAGCAGCGCAAGAAATCGACGCCATCGTTCAGGAGATACTGCAACATGAAAAACTCAGCTAACAAATTAGTACAAGGGGTACGCAAGGTGAAGCCCTCAACATCACCAGCAACCACCAAGCTCCCTGTCGCACCGACTTCACCAGCAGTCATAGCCTCTGCACCGTCAACCGCATCGACGAATGTCAAATCGGCTGCGGCACCAGCAAAAAAAGTTACGCCACCTCAGGCCGCAATCGTGACAGCAGGATCGGTTAAATCGCTAGCAGTGTGGCCAGACTAAGTTTTAACGACGAACTCAGCTACGGTAATCTGCGTTGATTTTGACGTAGTCGTAGCTGAAATCACAGGTCCACAATGTGGCAGCAACGTCGCCACGGCCTAAATCAACTGTGATCGTAATTTCAGCCGGCTGCATGACTGCCGCGCCTTGTTCTTCGCGGTAATCTGGGTTGCGCCCACCGTTGAGCGAAACCAGTACATCACCAATCCACAACTTTACTTTGCTAGTATCAAGATCCGGAATGCTTTGTGCGCCCGCATTACCAATCGCAGCCAAGATACGGCCCAGATTAGGATCGCTTGCAAAAAAGGCGGTTTTAACCAGCGGTGAATGGGCAATCCAATAACCCACGGCCTTACACTCTTCGTGCGTTTTGCCACCTTTGATGGCGACTGTAATGAATTTAGTTGCACCTTCACCATCACGCACAATGGCTTGGCTTAATTCCATTGCCACTTCAGTCACTGCACCTAGCAACGCCTGAGCATCAGCACTTTGCAGGTTATTAATCGGTGCATTGCCTGCTGCGCCGCTCGCCATCAATACAAATGAATCATTGGTTGAAGTATCGCCATCCACTGTCACGCAATTAAAGCTGACATCAGCGGCGGATTTCACCATCTTTGCCAATACGTCTTGCGTCACTGCAGCATCGGTTGCGACAAACCCTAACATGGTCGCCACGTTAGGTTTAATCATCCCAGCACCTTTGCTAATACCCGTAACGGTGATCGTTTTGCCCGACAGCACCAGCTGACGTGATGCCGCCTTAGCCACCGTGTCTGTTGTCATGATGGCGTGTGCAGCAGCATGCCAGTTGTTCTCTGCTAGATTGGCAATGGCACCCGGCAAGCCGCGCTCTAAGCGATTAACCGGCAACGGTTCCATAATCACGCCCGTTGAGAATGGCAACACCTGTGCCGCATTCACATTCAGTGCACGCGCAACCGCTTCACAACTCGCGCGTGCCGTCTGCATGCCCTGCTCACCGGTGCCTGCATTGGCAATGCCAGTATTAATGACCAGCGCACGAATATCACCACTTACCAAATGTTCGCGACACACTTGAACAGGCGCTGCGCAGAATCGGTTCGTCGTAAACACCCCCGCAACCTGAGCGCCCGGCGCCAAGGTAATTAAGGTTAAGTCACGGCGATTTGCTTTGCGGATTCCGGCTTCTGTTACACCGAGTTGCACACCGGGTACGAGTTTGAGTTGTTCTGCTGCGGGGGTTTGATAATTGACGGGCATGGTCAGCTTGAATTCGGTCAGGTTAGTGGGTGGACAAGTTGGCGGGCGGCCAACAGGTGCCAAACCACGCCAGCCAAGTCATGCGGGTGATTTTAGCCCAGACACACCATCAATGTTGCTTGAGCAACAAGTGCTAACAAAATTTGGAGGTCAAGCGGCCATGAAGTGGCACGAATAGCGCCGCTTGGTCTAGCCAAGATCAGTGTTAGGGCACGTGTGTTTAACGTTTATGCGCTTGCGCGCGAGCGGCGAGTGTTTCTACGCCTAAACTGACCAAGCGCGCGAAGTACGTAAAGCCGTCAAAATCACCACTGCTTAAGCCGCTTGCACGATCTGCATAAAGCAAACCCAACGGGCTGCTCGCCCCACCAACAGGCGCCAGCATACAGGGGACATCCCCCACGGCATTAACCAAACGCCCCAAGGGCGGCAAGTCTGTTTGGCCTGGCGCCACCCAAAAGGATTGATGTCGCTCCATCACTTCGACAATCACATCGCGCGACACACCGCTCAACAAAAACTGGAAGCGTTGTTGTAGGCCAGCGGTGTGCTCACCCAGCACCACTTTGCCAATCACTTGTTGGCGGTTCGGCGTAACCAACGCAAATACCACGCGGTCAGCAGCCAGCCCACGATATATGCCTTCCATCGCCATATCCAGCAGGGTGTTCAACTGCGGACCTTGCGCGATATGCATCGTCATTTCACGCGACACTTCGAGTTGCAGATTTACATCAGGAACGCGTTGCTCAACCGCATCCAACTCTTCATCTGCATTTCCCGATTGCGTGCTGGGCACAGGAATGAGCTTTGCCGCTTCTGGGGCACCGTAGAAACGTGCGACACGCGCCGCTTCTGCTGCATTTTCATGGAGCTGATCTTGCAACTGTGTAGACGTCGCGCCGGTGTAACTTGCCATTTCTTTTAGCAGCGCTCGTGCTGCTGGCGTCTCCCAGCCTCGCTCTACTTCTTTTGCCAATCGTTGCGCAAGTTGCACGCCATGTTCGCGCGAGCCTTTTTCAACATTGCCTTGCGCCAAGTTGCTAATGATCGGAGAAAGCTTCCACTCACGCGCCAAGCTCATGGTGAGCTGCTTGAGCTTGAAACCGAGCACCGTCATTTCAGCATCATCTGCCGTGTGGCCTTGCTGTTCTAACAACTGAACCTGTTCGCCCGTTTCACCGGAAAAGCACCAAAACGCCATTTCGCCCAGATTGGCGAGTAGCGCTGCTATAAAAGCCTCTTCCCCCGCCGTTTCGCCATGTGTTCGAACAATATGTTTAGCTTGTACGGCAGCGTGCAAACTACGCGCCATCAATTCCGCAACGCGTTGTTTGCAGCCATTGCTGGTGAGGCTTTCAATGAGAGCGACCGATAGCGCTACGCTTCGAACGGTATCAAAGCCCAACAAGATAATGGCGCGAGACACCGTTGAAACACGCGCGCCGCGGGGATTAAAAAAACTGGAATTGGCAAGCTTGAGTACGCGTGTGGTCATACCCACGTCTTGCAGAACAACGCGGCCTAACGCACTCGCAGCAGTACGATCGCTATCCGCAATGGCGCCAATGGCAGAGGCAATGGCGCCGAACACGGGCATTTCTTGATCACGCAAGCGAACCATCCAGCCATTTAGGCCGGTGGTATCAGATGCGAGATTTGCTTTAGCAAGTGGTGCATTCATGAAAAAAGCCGTTAGTTCCAATCATGAAACTAACGGCTTAATCAACGTCCAGCTTAAGTGCTTGTATTAGGCCAGCTTGCCGTGACAATGCTTATACTTTTTACCAGAACCACAGGGGCAAGGCTCATTACGCCCGACTTGTGCTGCACTACGGGTGTGGGGCTGTTGCTTAGCAGGTTCGGCACTTGCCGGAGGCGCCATCGGGTCTGCCGCCTCACCCGCTTCGCCTTCAAATTCAGCATGCGTGTATTGCACGTTTTGAACGTCGCTGTGTGGCATCGACTCCGACACCGCTTCTTCAACTTGTTCAGTAGAGCGAATTTCAACTGTGCTCAACAAGCGCGTCACTTCGCTACGCACGGTATTGAGCAACCCTTCAAACAGTTCAAATGCCTCGCGTTTATATTCTTGCTTCGGGTTCTTTTGCGCGTAGCCGCGCAGATGAATCCCTTGGCGCAAATGGTCTAGCGCTGCCAGATGTTCGCGCCAATGCTGATCCAAACTTTGCAGCATGACATTGCGCTCAAACTGCTGCCAAGCTTGCAGGTTAACCATCTCGACTTTGGCTTGATATGCCGCATCAGCAGCTGCCAACACACGCGTCAGAATTTCATCATCGTTCAGCGTGGGCTCCGCTTGCACCCAATCCGAGACGGGCAAATTCAATTTAAATTCAGACTCCAGTGCGCGCTCAAGCGCCGGCATATCCCACTGCTCTTCAACGCTTTCGGTCGGCACATGTTCGCGGAACAGGTCGGTCAGCACGCCATGACGCATCGCATTGATCGTCTCAGAAATTTCTGCGCTATCGAGCAGTTCATTACGTTGCAGGTAGATCACCTTACGTTGGTCATTGGCAACGTCGTCGTATTCCAACAGCTGTTTGCGAATATCGAAGTTGCGTTGCTCCACCTTGCGCTGCGCATTTTCAATTTGGTTGGAAAGGATTTTGGCTTCAATTGCCTCTCCTTCCGGCACCTTGGCCCATTCCATGATCTTCTTGAAACGGTCGCCCGCAAAAATGCGTAGCAACGGATCATCGCCCGACAGGTAAAAACGCGATGAGCCCGGATCACCTTGACGCCCAGCACGACCCCGCAACTGGTTATCAATCCGGCGTGACTCGTGTCGCTCCGAGCCGATAATGCGCAAACCACCCGCAGCCTTTACTTGGTCGTGCAAGCTTTGCCATTCGGCGCGTAGTTGATCTGCCTTGCTTTGTTTTTGTGCATCGTCCAGCGCAGCATCAGCATTGAGCAACTGAATTTGCTTGCCAACGTTGCCGCCCAACACAATGTCGGTACCACGACCCGCCATATTAGTGGCGATGGTAATCACGCCGGGGCGACCCGCTTCGGCCACGATGCTCGCCTCACGTTCGTGCTGCTTTGCGTTCAGCACTTGATGCGGTAGCTTTTGCTTATTCAGCAAACCGGACAGCAACTCAGAAGTTTCAATAGATGCCGTGCCAACTAAAACAGGTTGGCCACGCTCATAACACTCTTTAATGTCATCAATAATCGCGTTGTATTTTTCGCCTGCTGATTTGTAGACCAAATCATTTTGGTCATCACGCACCATCGGGCGATTGGTTGGCAACACAACCGTTTCTAGGCCATAAATCTGCTGGAATTCGTAGGCTTCGGTGTCTGCTGTACCCGTCATGCCGGCTAGCTTGCCGTACATACGGAAATAGTTCTGGAAGGTAATCGACGCCAACGTTTGGTTTTCGGCGCGGATCTCCACGCCTTCCTTGGCTTCAACCGCCTGATGCAAGCCATCTGACCAGCGGCGCCCCGGCATGAGTCGGCCGGTAAATTCATCCACAATAATGACTTCGCCGTTTTGCACCACATAGTGCTGGTCGCGCTGGAACAGCGTGGCTGCGCGCAAGGCTGAGTTCAGATGATGTAGCAAAGAAATATTTGCGGGTTCATACAGGCTGCGTCCTTCGGTCAGCATGCCGAGACGCACCAAAATTTCTTCTGCTTGTTCGTGCCCTTGTTCAGTTAAATGAACTTGATGGCCCTTTTCATCAACCCAGTAATCCCCCGGCCCCTCTTCGAGTTCGCAACGCGTCAAAAGTGGCGGAACTTGATTGATCGCCTTGTACAGATCGGTGTGCTGTTCGGCTTGACCCGAAATAATCAGCGGCGTGCGCGCCTCATCAATCAGGATGGAATCGACCTCATCGACAATGGCAAAATTCAGGCCGCGCTGTACGCGCTCGCCTGACTCATACACCATGTTGTCTCGCAAATAATCGAAACCGAATTCGTTGTTGGTGCCGTAGGTAATATCTGCTGCGTAAGCTTGCTGCTTACCTTCGTGCGCCATTTGAGACAGATTCACGCCAACAGACAAGCCCAAGAAGCTATACAGCTTGCCCATTTCTTCGGCGTCACGGCTGGCGAGGTAATCATTCACCGTCACCACGTGCACACCTTTACCAGACAGCGCATTGAGATAAACTGCCAAGGTCGCGGTCAATGTCTTGCCTTCACCGGTGCGCATTTCAGCGATCTTGCCGTCATGTAACACCATGCCGCCTAGTAACTGCACATCGAAATGACGCATGCCCATTACGCGACGAGATGCCTCGCGCACAACAGCAAACGCTTCGGGCAATAGCGCCTCAAGCGATTCACCTTTCTCAACCCGCGAACGAAACTCTGCCGTTTTGCCTTGGAGTGCGTCATCAGACAAAGCGGCAAGATTCGGTTCTAAAGCATTGATGCGCGCGACAACAGCGCGATACTGTTTAAGCAGCCGGTCATTGCGGCTACCAAAAACTTTCTTCAGCAGGTTGGCGATCATTGGACTGTATCTGTGCAATCAGTTTCGGCTGCTGCCTGATTGGCAAAACGTGTGGTGGCCGAAACAAAGGCGTGATTTTACCACGCCAAAAATGACAAACCGCCGGGAACGGCGGTTTGTGTAATTTATCTGTTCGCGCCGGTTTAACGAGATAGCGCTAACTGAGCATCGCGTGCACGTAACAAGAATCGATTTGGATTTTGCGCAACACCTTGATAGCGCACTTCAAAGTGCAAATGCGGCCCAGTGGAACGTCCGGTCGAGCCAACTTCCGCAATTTTCTGTCCGCGCTTTACGACGGCCCCTACCGAAACCATCATGCGCGAAGTATGCGCATAACGGGTAGTGATGCCATTTCCATGATCCACTTCGACTAAGTTGCCATAAGTGGGATGAACGCCCGCAAAAATGACGACACCTGCAGCGGCAGACATGACCGGCGCGCCGGTATCCGCTACAAAATCGACGCCTTCGTGGAAGGCCTTGTGCCCACTAAATGGGTCAATGCGCCAACCAAAAGTTGAAGCATTCCAATCCGAAGTCAGAGGTAAAGACGATGGCAGTAAACGCAAACGCGCCTTTTCTTCAATCAGGTCAGATTCCATCAAGCCCAGAATGTCTGACTTCGCATCAACTTGCTCAGACAACGCATCCAGCATCCGCATCATTTCGTCGGGTGAAATCTGCCGAGTAGGCTCTACTTGCGGACCGCCCTGCCCAGGATTGCTTTGCGACTTTGCTGAGGGCAACTTGAGGCCCGCCATGCCTGCCACTCGCGTACCCAACATATCAAGCTGAATCAGCTGTGCTTGCATTTGGCCCAAACGAACTGCCATCGCGTTAATATTGTCGCGAACTACCTGCTGAGCTTTGGCCGATTCTTCAGCACGCTGGACAGCCAAAATATCCTGCACAATGGGCAACTTCATGTCGACCGCGTGCTTGAGCGTCACAAATGAAAACAGCGTGGATAAGCCCAACACCAGCAGCAATAGGCCGAAACTGGCCACCACAACGTGCCAACGACTAATCGTTAGCGTACGCGTGCTTGCCAATCGGTCAGAAACCAGAATAATCTGCACTTCACACTCCTTTTTCCATACCCTTCATGCAACGCCTGCAACGAATCTTGGGCACCACAGAGGTGCTACTGCACTACGCTTCGCAGGCGGAGCTTGTCGCTCGCGCACAAAAGGCCTTTATTGAATTCGCCCCCGGCGGCTTGGCTCGGTGCAGTGGCGTGCTCAACATCAAATCAGGGAAAGTGTTACTCCGTGCCGACAGCGGTGCGGTTGCTGTCAGGCTACGTCAGCTAGGACCATCACTACTTGCATACCTGCGCAAGCAGGGGGTCGATTCTACGGAACTCGAGATTCAGGTGCAACCCGACCCACAAATGTTGCAACGCACTGAAACAAAAGCAGATTGCCCTTCGATCAGCGCGCAAACCGAAGCCTCAATTACCCATTTGTCAAACTCGCTCCCGCCGGATTCCCCGCTCAGACAGGCGCTAGACACCTTTATGGTACGGGCAAAACGACAGAAACTTTAGCCTAGCAAAGCAACAAATTAGGCTTATTTCTTGTTTTCAAACAGTCTAATAGCAAACAAAAGCAATAATCACTCTGAGATTATTGCGCTAAATAGACTGATTTACAGGAGTCTTTCGAGAAAGAAGAGCGCCAATACAAACAGCGCAATCACCAAGAAGACGCGTGCGGCCTTATCAACCAATTTGAGATAACGCCGATCACGCGTGAACATATACATCAAGGTACAGCCGGCCAAAAAGAAAACACCGACTAAAGCCAATATACGTATCACCACCACGTTATACCGCCTGCAAAGATAGCCCTGCGATCCCTTGCGGCACCACACCCGGCTGTTCAAACGTCACCATGGCCCAAGCCGTTTGATCGGCAAGTAGTGCGCGCAGCAGGGCGTTATTCAATGCATGCCCAGATTTATGCGCCACAAAGGCTGCCAGCAACGGGTGTCCCACCACATACAAATCCCCAATCGCATCTAGCACTTTGTGCTTCACAAACTCATCTGCGTAACGTAAACCGTCGGCATTGAGCACACGGTACTCATCCATCACGATTGCGTTGTCGAGACTACCACCCTGCGCCAGCCCGTGTTGATGCAGCATTTCGACTTCTTGCATAAAGCCAAAGGTACGCGCACGCGCTACATCTTTTACATACGAATGCTTAGCAAAATCAACACTAACACGCGTGCCGGTACGATCAACTGCAGGGTGATTAAATACGATGGAGAAATCGAGGCGGAATCCGTCATACGGCTCTAACCGAGCCCATTTATCGCCATCTTTTACCTCAATGGGCTTGAGCACTTTAAGGAAGCGCTTCGGCGCAGCCTGCTCTTCAATGCCAGCTGACTGCAACAGAAACACGAAGGTCGATGCACTCCCATCCATGATGGGAATTTCAGGCGCATCGACATCAACAAACACGTTATCCACACCCAAACCGGCCAGGGCGGACATCAGATGCTCAATCGTGCCGATCTTGGCGCCATTCATTTCTAAACATGACGCCATACGGGTATCTCCCACCAGATCAGCGCTAGCACGCATATCGACTGGCGGCATCAAATCGACGCGACGAAACACCACGCCGGTATCAGGCGCGGCGGGCCTGAGCACGAGATTAACTTTGCGACCAGAGTGGAGACCCACTCCTGTTGCACTGATCAATGATTTGAGGGTGCGCTGACGTAACATGGTGAAATGGTAACACTTTTGTCATGACACACTGCAAAAACCATCGCCCAAAAAACATTCAGGCGGCTCGCCTTTCGACGACCGCCTGATGTGTTGACTCTAAGTTTGCGAACCGTACCGCAACAACTTATGGCTCAAATTTTTGGCAATGCAACGCGACAGCGTGCACTTCAACTGCCAAGATAAAGATTAGTCAGCTTGCTTACGCAAAAAAGCCGGAATGTCGAGCATGTCTACGCCGCTAGAGCGCATGGCTTCAACTTGACTGCTCGCTGCACCACGCCCTCGGAACACTGCAGGACGCGCACTTAAGTCAGCAAAATTGGGGGCTGCTTGCTGCACATCCATCGTTGCCGGCATATCGTCCGTGCCAGTACGGCGGGTTTCAATGACGGTCATTGCAGGCTTCTGTTGAACGCGCGCGGAAGAACCCAAGCCCGTAGCCACAACAGTCACGCGCAGACGATCTTCCATTTCGTCGTCGAACACTGTGCCAAAAATAACATGGGCATCAGGCGCAGCAAAGGCCTTAACCGTCTCCATCGCCTCTTTAACTTCCTTCATCTTGAGCGAACGGCTGGCGGCAATATTCACCAACACACCCTTAGCACCAGAAAGTTCAACACCTTCTAGGAGCGGAGAGGCGACCGCCTGTTCAGCCGCGATGCGTGCGCGATCCATACCAGATGCTTCGGCCGAACCCATCATGGCGCGACCCATTTCGCTCATCACGGTGCGTACGTCTTGGAAGTCGACGTTAACCAAACCGGGAATATTAATGATTTCAGCGATACCGCCGACTGCATTGCGCAGCACGTTGTCTGCTGCGCGGAAGCCCTCTTCAAGGCTGGCATCGTCGCCCAGCACTTCCATGAGTTTTTCGTTCAACACCACAATTAGAGAATCGACATTGCGCGCCAGCTCGCCTACACCACCTTCGGCTTGCGACATACGGTTTTCGTAATCGAAAGGCTTGGTGACCACTGCAACCGTGAGAATACCCATTTCACGTGCAATTTCAGCAACCACAGGCGCCGCACCGGTTCCCGTGCCACCACCCATGCCTGCCGTGATGAAAACCATTTCGGAGCCGCGCAGCAGATCCGCGATTTGATCGCGATGCTCCAGTGCAGCGCTACGGCCGATTTCAGGCTTGGCGCCTGCGCCGCGGCCGCTTTTACCCAGTTGCATCTTAATTTGAGAGAGATTGCGATTGAGCGCCATCCCGTCCGTATTCACAGCGATGAATTCAACGCCATGAACACCTTCTCGAATCATATGATCGACAGCATTGCCACCTGCACCACCTACGCCGATCACCTTAATGATTGCGCCTACAGGCTCTTTATCCACAATCTCGATCATGCTTGCCTCCTGGTTGACTACCGACCTAGCGTCACGCTGCACACGCCCGATGCCGCGCACAGACTGAATTTCCGCAACGCATACTAGATCTAGTAGCGCTGCAGAATTCTAAAACTAAATAACCATTTGTGCACGCACTTTATTAAATTTTTTTGTATTTTTTTGCTCGCACACTTCTTGGCACATTTCTACGCTAAGCCGCTCCACAAGCGGCTTAGCAAAACCATCACTGCATCTGCGTTCACCCCAACCACCCAAAATTACAAAAGCGCTCAAAAATTCTTTTCGAACCACGACTTCATGCGACTAAACATTTGCTTCACATTGGGGTTTTCGCGCACCACACCACCTTTGCGCACCTGGTCTGCCGAGTCCATCAAGAGGCCGCAAACAGCCGCGTATTTAGGGTGTCCGACCATGCCCGCTAATTGACCGCCCACGCGTGGCACACCAAGACGAACCGGCATATGGAACACCTCTTCACCCAGCTCAACCATACCTTCCATTTCAGACGCACCACCCGTAAGGACCAATCCGGCAGATAACAACTCTTCATAGCCACTGCGGCGCAATTCAGCCTGTACGAGCTCATACAACTCGGCCACACGCGGCTCAATCACGTCAGCCAAGGCATGGCGCGACAACTTTCGGCTGCCTCGATCACCAATTCCTGGCACGTCAATCAGCTCAGAAGAATCTGCCATCGTAGATAGGGCCACGCCATAGCGCAGCTTGATGTGTTCTGCATCTGCAGTAGGGGTGCGCAGCGCAACTGCGATATCGTTGGTGATTTGGTCACCCGCAATAGGAATCACGGCGGTATGACGAAGCGCACCTTGGGTGAAGATGGTGAGATCGGTTGTACCACCACCGATATCAACCAAACACACACCCAAATCCTTTTCGTCTTCAGACAACACGGCATAACTTGAGGCCAGCGGCTGCAGCATGAGCTCCACCACTTCCAACCCGCAGCGACGAACACACTTGCTAATGTTTTGCGCCGCACTTTCTGCACCGGTGATGATGTGCACCTTAACCTCTAAACGCACGCCACTCATACCGACCGGATCACGCACCCCATCCTGTCCGTCGATAATAAATTCTTGTGTCAGCGTATGCAGAATCTGCTGGTCATTTGGGATGGGAATAGCACGCGCAGTTTCAATCACACGATCGACGTCTTGCTCGGTGACTTCCTTGTTCTTGATCGCCACCATACCGTTGCTGTTGAAGCTGCGAATATGGCTACCTGCAATCCCTGCATACACGTTGCCGGCTTTGAAGTTGGCCATTAACTCAACTTCTTGTACGGCCTTGGAGATCGCATCAACGGTGGCCTCAATATTGACCACAACACCTTTTTTCAGACCGCTCGAGTCTTGAGACGAAATGCCCACCACATCGATCTGCCCATCTGGCAGCACTTGGGCAGCTGCTGCCACCACTTTAGAGGTGCCAATATCCAGCGCGACAATTAGATCTTTACCATCCCGACTCATACACCCATCCTTCCCACACCGAAATCGACTGATTTTTTTCTTAGCGATACGCCGTCACGTATCCACTCAATATTTTTCTTGCCTCAACCCTGCTGAATTTGCGTGCGACGTAAACTCTTCACTGCAAATCCAGATGGATATCTCACATCCACCGACAACAGGGCATGTCCTAACTGCGCTTCAGTTGCTGCGCGCGCCGCCAAAAATCTGCTCAAACGCTCATAGACTGGCGACTTCAGCTGGTCCCGGCCCAATTCAATCTCTAGGCCGTCATCTAAACGCACATGCCAGGCTTGCAATGAATTGAGCGATAGCGCAACAACACGACGATCAACGCCACTAGCCAATTTTGAGAACTCGGTATAGCGCTGCAACATCTCAGCCGATGCGCCTTCAGGTCCACTTAACAGCGGAAGCTGATCAAAGCCACTTGCAGCAAATACCTCGCCGCGAGTACTTACCAAACGCACATCACTTTGCTGCTCTTCACGCCAGCGAGCCACCGGTGTGCGCTCATACAAACTCACCTCAACCACAAATGGCCAACGCCGGCGTACTTCTGCACGCTCAACCCAGGGCAGCTTTTCAAACCCTTGTCGCATATCATCGACAGACAAGGTAAAGAAGTTGCCCTTCAACAATTTACGCGCCATGTACTGCACTTGCTCTTGCGAGGTTTGTTGCAAAGGCGTTGCCAATACCAAATGCTTCACCGTGAAATACGGCTGGCGTGCCGCCACCACAATCGCAGCCCACGCCAAACCTGCCGCACCTAATATAAGCAACACATCTGCAATCAAGTTCAGCATGTCAGGCTTGTCCCACAAGCCGCGAACTGCGCCTTGGTGAGCATTACGTGTCGGCTTACTTGCACGTGCCATCGTTACTTAACCGTTATCTGTTTGTGCCATCGACAAAATGCGAAGGCACAACTGTTCAAACGAAATCCCTGCAGTACGCGCAGCCATGGGCACCAAGGAATGTCCCGTCATGCCTGGCGAGGTATTCATTTCTAACAACCACGCCGTACCTTTACTATCCAACATCAAATCAGCACGACCCCAACCTCGGCAGCCCAGCAGTTCAGCGGCTCGCCATACTAACTGTCGAATTTGTTCTTCTTGTTGTTCTGGCAAGCCGCTTGGGCAGTGGTACTGCACCGTATCGGTAAAGTATTTGTTCTGGTAGTCATAGTTGCCGCCCGGCGCTTGAATACGCACGATTGGCAAAACCTGATCGCCTAAAAACGGAACGGTCATTTCTTGACCATCAATAAATTGCTCGGCCAACACCAAAGCGTCGTGCTTCACTGCGTCTTCAAATGCAGCTTTCAGCTCAGGCGCCGACTGCACCTTGTGCGCGCCCACGCTCGACCCTTCGCGTGCTGGCTTCACAAAAATGGGTAGACCCAAATCCGCAACAACCGCATCCCAATCTGTTTGCGCATCCAAAATTTTGTACTTCGGCGTCGACAGGCCAACAGACAGCCACACCATCTTGGTACGCCATTTATCCATTCCAATTGCCGATGCCATTACGCCGCTCCCGGTGTAAGGCAAGCCCAACATATTGAGTGCGCCTTGCAACGTGCCGTCTTCACCACCGCGGCCGTGCATCGCAATAAAGCAACGCTCAAAGCCTTCGTCCACCAACCGCTGCAAGGGCCGCGCGGCCGGGTCGAATGCATGGGCATCAACGCCTTGGCTTTTGAGTGCTTCAAGCACTGCATTCCCACTCATAAGCGAAATATCTCGCTCGGCAGAGTTGCCGCCCATGAGCACCGCGACTTTTCCAAAATTACTCATTGCCTGTTCGCCTTAAACCTTGCTGCTGAACATGTTTCAGCAATTAATGCGTTGTTACCAATTTGCCGGGGACCGCGCCAATTGAACCAGCCCCCATGGTGACCACCACGTCACCATCCTGCGCAAAATCCAAAATGCTTTGCGGCATATTGGCAATATCTTCCACAAACACGGGCTCTACCTTGCCCGCTACGCGTACCGCACGCGCCAATGAACGTGCATCTGCCGCCACGATGGGTTGCTCGCCTGCCGCATAAACTTCAGCCAACAGCAAACCGTCCACACCGGACAACACTTTGACAAAATCTTCAAAGCAATCGCGTGTGCGGGTATAGCGATGCGGTTGGAAGGCCAACACCAAACGACGCCCCGGGAATGCGCCACGTGCAGCAGACAAAGTTGCCGCCATTTCAACCGGGTGATGGCCGTAGTCATCCACCAAGGTGAACTGCCCACCATTTGGCAATGACACTTCGCCATAGCGCTGGAATCGGCGCCCCACACCACGGAAATTTTCTAGCGCGCGGCAAATTGCGGCATCGGGCACACCAACCTCGGTTGCCACTGCAATGGTGGCTAGCGCATTCAGAACATTGTGCATCCCCGGGGTATTGAGCGTAACGGGGAAGCGATCTGTTTTGCCATTCACGCGTACACAGTCAAACTTCATCTGCGCACCTTCAGCTCGTACATTTTCAGCACGTACTGAGGCTTCTTCCGACAAGCCGTAGCGAATAATTTGACGTGACACCATGGGCAAAATCTCACGCACATTGGGGTCATCCACACACAACACCGCCACCCCATAGAAGGGCAAGCGATTTAGAAAGTCGACAAAGGCTTGTTTGAGGCGGCCGAAGTCATGCCCATAGGTTTCCATGTGGTCCGCATCAATATTGGTCACCACAGAAACGACCGGAGATAAATACAGAAACGAAGCGTCAGACTCATCTGCCTCTGCAACCAAAAACTCACCTTGACCCAGCTTGGCATTCGCACCAGCTGCGTTTAATCGCCCACCAATCACAAAGGTAGGATCTAACCCACCTTCTGCCAGACAGCTCGCGATGAGCGACGTAGTTGTGGTTTTGCCATGCGTACCGGCAATGGCAATACCCTGCTTCAAGCGCATCAACTCAGCCAACATCATCGCGCGCGGCACAATAGGAATGCTGGCTTCACGTGCGGCAACCACTTCCGGGTTATCTTCTTTCACCGCAGTCGACACCACAATTGCATCAGCACCACGAATGTTCTCAGCCGAATGGCCGAGCGATACACCTGCACCCAATTGCTGCAAACGTCGTGTCACTGCACTCTCGCCCAAGTCCGAACCGGTAATTCGGTAACCCTGATTGAGCAACACCTCTGCAATGCCGCTCATGCCGGAACCGCCGATTCCGATGAAATGGATATGTTTAATCTTGTGCTTCATGTTTTCTCCGTGCGCGACGCCGCTCTACTCACTACCTTGCTTACTGCCTCACACACATCAGCAACTTTATTAGCCGCTGCAGGCTGCGCCACTTCGCGCGCACGCTGTGCCATCCACATTAATTGATCTCGCTGCAACTGACGTAGCACGCCCTGCAAATACTCAGGCGTAAGTTGATGCTGCGGCAACAACATCGCAGCACCCGAGGTAGACAAAAAGTGGGCATTACCCGTTTGGTGATCATCCACGGCGTACGGGTAAGGCACCAAAATGCTAGCGACACCGGCACAAGCGAGTTCAGCCACAGTGAGCGCCCCCGCACGGCAGATCACCAAATCTGCTTCGGCATATCGCTGCGCCATATTGTCGATAAAGGGCAGTGTTTCTGCATCAACCCCCGCCACACGATAAGCTGCTTGCAGGGCAACAATTTTGTCGCGCCCAGCCTGATGCACAACCTTTGGCCGCTCATCACGCGGCAAAGCGGCGAGCGCCTTCGGCATGACATCATTGAGCGCAGCGGCACCAAGTGAGCCACCCACCACCAACACATTTAATGGGCCTGTGCGCGCTGCAAACCTTTGTTCGGGCACCGGTAGCGCCGCAATTTCTTCGCGCACCGGGTTACCCACCCACTCCGCATTTGGCAATGCATTGGGGAAACCTCCCAGCACTTTGTCTGCCACTTTTGCCAATACACGATTGGCCAAACCCGCGACGGAGTTTTGTTCGTGCAACACAAGCGGCACGCCTTGCAGCACAGCCATCATGCCACCGGGGAATGTGACGTATCCGCCCAAGCCAAGTACCACATCGGGCTTCACCCGGCGCAACACTCGCCATGCTTGTGCAAAACCCTTTAGCAAACTGAAGGGCAGTAACAACTTGGTCAGCACACCTTTGCCACGCAATGCGCCGAACTGAATCCACTCACAGGGGTAACCCTGTTGTGGAACAATGCGCGCTTCCATGCCCGATGCGTTACCGAGCCACACCACATCCCAGCCACGGCTACGCAGGCATTCGGCAACGGCAAGGCCCGGGTAAATATGCCCACCGGTACCGCCCGCCATGATGAGCGCAGTGCGATTCATGACTGACCTCGCATCAGTTGGCGATTTTCCCAATCCACTCGCAACAAAATGGCAAGCGCAATGCAGTTCGCCAAAATGCCAGAACCGCCAAAACTCATGAGCGGCAATGTCAGCCCCTTTGTGGGCAGCAAGCCGACATTAACACCCATATTGATAAACGCTTGAAAGCCAATCCAGATACCAATACCTTGTGCTACCAACGACGCATAAAGACGATCTAGCAGCATCGCTTGTTTGCCAATCACAAAAGCACGATGCACGATGAGTGCAAACAAACCAATAACCACCGCCACACCCATCAAGCCCAGCTCTTCACCAATCACGGCAAGTAAAAAGTCTGTGTGCGCCTCTGGCAAATAATGGAGTTTCTCTACGCTGGTGCCTAAGCCCGTGCCAAAGAGTTCGCCTCGACCAAATGCAATCAGTGAATGTGATAATTGATAGCCTTTGCCAAGCGGGTCTTGCCAAGGGTCTAAGTAAGCCAAGATGCGGGCGCGGCGATAGGGCGACAACCAGATGATGAGTGCGAACGCACCAATCAATACGCCCCCGAGCGAGAAGAACAAACGCCCGTTAATACCGCCCAAAAATAGAATACCAAACCCAATTGCCACAATCACAACAAAGGCGCCGAAGTCCGGCTCTAACAAAAGCAATGAACCGACAACCGCGATCACCCCTGCCATGGGCAAAAACGCATGCCTGAACGATTCCATGTAAGCCAACTTGCGCACCGCATACGCTGCGCCATACAGCACAACAAACAACTTCATCAGCTCTGAGGGTTGCAGATTGGCAAAGGGCATGGGAATCCAACGTCGCGCACCATTTACTTCGCGCCCGACATGTGGAATTAACACTGCAATCAGCAAAACGACCCCCAGCACAAACAACCAGTGCGATATTCGCTGCCAAGTTTCCATTTCAACTTGGAACAGAATGGCGCTGACGACCACGCCAGCGCCCAAAAACATGGCTTGCCGACGTACAAAGAAATACGGGTCATACGCGGAGTATTTACCGGCTTCCGCCACCGCGATGGAGGCTGAAAACACCATTACCAAACTAATCAGCAGCAGCAACACTGCTGGCCAAATGAGCAAAGGATCAAGCTCATTCACCTGCGCTGACTGTGCGCGATATCGCCGATAGGTTCCGATGCCGACGCTACTGCTCACAGCTCAACCCCTTGCTCAGCAGCAATCACACGCATCTCGGCAACAAACACCTCGGCGCGATGTGCGTAGTTTTTGAACATATCGAGACTGGCACAGGCGGGCGATAACAAAATGGCATCGCCCGCACGCGCACGCGCAAAGGCCGCGCGCGTTGCCGCTTCAAGCGTATCGAATTTTTCTAGTGGCACACGACAGTCTTTAATGACTGACTCAATCAACTCGGCATCGCGCCCAATCAGTGCAACATAACGCGCGTACCGCGCCACGGGTTCTAACAAGGGCGTGAAATCCTGTCCCTTGCCATCACCACCGGCGATGAGCACAACCTGACGTCGTAAACCGTTCAATGCCGCAACCGTTGCGCCAACATTAGTGCCTTTGGAATCGTCATAGACATCCACACCTTTGATGTGCCCAACTTTCTCAACGCGGTGTGGCAAACCTTTAAACGATTGCAATGCTTTGGCTACATGCTCATCGCTCACGCCAATGGCTTGACACATCGCAGCCGCGGCGAGCGCATTCTCCACATTGTGCAAGCCGGCAACCTGCATAGATTCAATCTCCAGCAGCGGCGTAACGCCTCGCGCCAACCAAGGCTTACCCTCTACGATGCGCACGCCATAGCAGGTGTCATCTTCTGGCGTTTCGATACTGAACAGGCGTTGCGGAATGCGTGAATCGCGCATGGCCATTACCAATGAATCCGCTTGGTTTAGCACTTGTGTTTCTGCGCCCAAGAAAATGCGCATTTTGGCTTGCGCATAATCATTTAGGTCGTCATAGCGATCGAGATGATCGTCACTCACATTCAGCACCGCTGCAGCTTGTGGTTGCAGCGACTGTGTGGTTTCGAGTTGAAAGCTAGACAACTCAAGTACCCACACGTCGGGACATTTGTTTTGTTCGAGCCGTCGTATCAACACCGTTAAGGCTGCAGGAGAAATATTCCCAGCCACTTCAGTATCCAAACCCGCAGCACGGCAAATTGCACCCGCCATCGAGGTCGTGGTGGTTTTACCATTGGTACCTGTGAGCGCAATAATCTTGCAGCGATCGCGCCAACCAATAGCTTGCAAGCCCTGCGCGAACAACTCGATTTCGCCCACCACAGGTATACCTTGGCGCATACCTTGCATCACCACTGGCTCATACATCGCCAAGCCAGGCGACAGCGCCGTGAGTTCGATGCCTTCCAATAGCGCAGGAGAAAATGGACCACACACCACTTCAACATTGGCCACGTCCGCGAGCTGTGCTGCGCCCGGTGGACTACTGCGCGAATCGGCGGCGCGCACACGCGCACCCTGGCGCACGCACCACTGTGCCATCGCAAGCCCAGACTCACCCAGGCCCATGACGAGAACATGTTTGTTCTGAAGATTCAGCATCTCATCTCAGCTTGAGCGTAGATAAACCAAATAGCACCAACATCATGGTGATAATCCAGAAGCGAACGACCACTTGTGTTTCTTTCCAGCCACTCAGTTCATAGTGATGGTGCAACGGCGCCATGCGAAAAATACGTTTACCGCCGGAGTATTTAAAGTAAAGCACCTGCACCATGACTGACAGCGTTTCTGCTACAAACAAACCACCCATGATGAACAGCACAATTTCTTGCCGCACCACAACCGCCACCGTACCGAGCGCGGCACCAATAGCCAATGCGCCAACATCACCCATAAACACTTCAGCCGGGTAAGCGTTGAACCACAAAAAGCCCAAACCGGCACCGCACAGTGCGCCGCAAAACACTGCCAACTCGCCCGCACCTTGCACATACGGCACGCCAAGGTACTTAGAAAACACAGCGTGGCCCGCAGCATAAGCAAAGATACCCAATGCACCGCTCACCATCACCGCAGGCATGATGGCGAGGCCATCTAACCCATCGGTTAAATTCACCGCGTGACTTGTGCCGGTAATCACGAAATAGGTCAGCACCACAAAGCCCGCCACACCAAGCGGATAGGCAACCGACTTAAAGAAGGGAACAATAAGTTCGAGCTGAGCAGGCACAGAGGCCGTCAACCCCAAATAAACTGCTGCAGCCAAAGCAATGAGAGAGGTCCACAAATATTTCCAACGGCTAGCCAATCCACGTGGGTCGCGATACACCACTTTGCGCCAGTCATCTACCCAACCGACTGCGCCAAACCCCAGCGTCACCAGCAACACCACCCACACATAACGATTACGCAGATCCGCCCACAACAAGGTGGTGATGCCAACAGCAATCAGAATGAGCGCACCACCCATGGTTGGCGTACCTGCCTTGGTGAGGTGTGACTTTGGGCCATCATCACGCACGGCCTGACCAATTTTGTATTGCGTCAGCTTGCGAATCACCATTGGACCAAACACCCAGCAAATGGCCAACGCTGTCATCATGGCCACCACGGCGCGGAAGGTGATGTAGTTAAATACATTGAAGGCGCGAATGTCTTGCGCCAACCAGTGCGCCAATTCAAGCAGCATGGATTGAGTTCTCCGGTTCTGTAATGGCGTTAGACACCCGCTCCATCTTCATGAAGCGCGAGCCTTTTACCAATACGGTCGTTGTAGGTGATAGTTGTTGTTTGAGCGTTTCAATCAGCGACTCAACTGAGGTGAAGTGCACAGCGCCTTCACCGAAATCGTGCACGGCGAGTGCGCTGTGTTCGCCCAGCGTGTACAGCGCATCAATCCCATCGCTTTTGGCAAAGCCACCCACCTCAGAGTGAAATTCGCCGGCGCGCTCGCCCACTTCACCCATGTCGCCCAGCACTAAAATTTTGCGTCCGGGGGTCATGGCCAACACATCGATGGCAGCGCGCACGGAATCAGGATTCGCGTTGTAGGTATCGTCGATGAGCGTACAGCCATTCAAGCCTCGGCGAATTTGCTGGCGCCCCTTAACTCCGCCAAAGTTTTCCAAGCCTTGTTTTACTGATTGCAAAGAACAACCCGCAGACAAACAGGCCGCAGCCGCACACAGCGCATTGCTCACATTGTGACGGCCGGGCACTTTCAGCAGAATGTCTGTTGAACCACTGGGCGATGTCAACGCAAGTCGATAAGACAAGCCTTCTGCAACGCATTGCGTAGAAACGTCTGCCGTCTGTTGCATACCAAATCGCGTGATATGGCGGCCCGGATTCAGTGAAGTCCAGTAATTGGCAAACTCATCATCTGCATTAACAACTGCAACGCCGCCCGCTTGGATGTGTGCATAGACACAGCCGTTTTCACGCGCCACATCTGCCACGCTATGCATAAACTCAAGGTGCTCGCGCTGCGCGTTATTGACGAGCGCAACCGTGGGCGCTGCCATTTCTGCCAGCCAGTCAATTTCACCCGGGTGGTTCATGCCCATCTCAACCACGGCGAAGCGGTGCTGAGCGCGTAAGCGAAACAGCGTGAGTGGCACGCCAATATCGTTATTCAGATTGCCACGTGTGATCAGCACGGCTTGCTCTGCGACCAAGCCCTCTTGCTCAGCTTGCTGGCGCAGGATGCTGCCAATCATTTCCTTTACCGTCGTTTTGCCATTGCTACCGGCCACGCCGATTAAGGGCAGCGCAAAGCGAGCTCGCCATGCCTTTGCCAATAGACCGAGCGCACGTCGTGTATCGCCTACGACGATCAGCGGCATCGTAATCGGCAGCTCTTGTGCGTCAAACCAGCTTTGGTCGACGACTGCCGCTATCGCACCCGACTGCGCAACGTCACGCACAAAGTCATGCGCATCAAATCGCTCACCACGCAATGCGACAAACAAGCTGCCCGTCGGCACATTACGTGAATCCGTGCCGATGTCTGCACACACCACCTCACTCGACTGATCGACGCCATGCAACGCCCCTTCACAGGCAAGCGCGATCTCTTGGAGTGGCCAATTCATGGCGTGGCTGTTAGCGGCATGTATCGAATTCATACACGCATCTCCAACGCCGAATGCGCTTCATGCACATCGGAAAAGGCAAAACGCTCACCCTTAATTTCTTGGTAAGCCTCATGCCCTTTCCCTGCAATTAACACCACGTCTGCATCATTTGCATGTGTTACGGCATATTGAATGGCTTGTGCACGATCGACTATCACCAGTGCATTTGGCGCACCCACCTGCATTTGCGCCAGAATATCTTCTGGCGATTCACTCCGCGGGTTATCGCTCGTCAGCACCACATGGTCTGCCCAAGTCGCCGCAACTGAAGCCATTTGCGGACGCTTACCTTTATCACGGTCGCCACCGCAACCAACCACGACCCACACTTTACCTTCTCGTGCCGCCGCACTATCGTGCAAAGTTTCCAACACTTTTGCCAATGCATCCGGCGTGTGTGCGTAATCCACCAACACTAAGGGTTCTGCAAAGCCTCCCAGCATTTGCATGCGGCCCGGCGGCGGCTGCAAGCGCGATAGCACAGCTGCAGCGTCTAAAAATGGCACATCTGCAGCCAACATAACGCCACACACCGCCATTAAATTGGCAACGTTAAATCGACCGACGGTAGCAGCCTGCACCGGCATATGCACGCCATCCATCTCGATACTAAAGTGCATACGATTAGCGGCATCTAATTCTTTAGCAATGAGCAATACATCCACATGGGCATCGGCATCCGGCTGCTCAATGCAGTAACCAATGCGAGTGATGCCGCGCCCCTCAAGCCTTTTTGCCAATTGGCAACCGAATTCATCATTCAGGTTTAACACCGCCGCTTTAAGGTGAGGCCAATCAAATAGCTGCGATTTGGCTTCGGCGTAGTCCGTCATATCACCGTGATAGTCGAGATGATCTCGCGACAAATTGGTGAGCACTGCAACATCAAAGTGCATGCCATTTAGACGTTGCTGATCTAAGCCAATTGAACTGACTTCGAGCGCAGCAACGTGCGCACCCTCTTCAACACATCGCGCTAATTCGCGTTGAAGCGCAATGGCCTCAGGTGTGGTGTTTTGGGTTGGCCGCAGGTTGTCGAGCAATCCACTACCCAAGGTACCCACGACTGCACAGCGACGCTCCAATACACCCATCGCCTGAGCAATCCACTGACTCACTGAAGTCTTACCATTAGTGCCGGTAATGCCTGCGGTGAACATGTGTGCAGATGGATGTTGGTACACTTCATCCGCAATAAAGCCGCTGACAGCATGCAGATTCTCAACAGGCACCGCGGGAACATTTGGCAATGCGATTTCACCCGCCTCATACACAATAGCGGCTGCGCCTTTTTGTACGATGCTGGCTAAATCTTTACGAGGGTCATAATGCCGCCCGGGGATTGCTACAAATAGGTCTCCCGCCTCAACTAAGCGCGAATCCGATTGAACCGATTTGGCGCTAACACCTTGTGCGCGCAATTGTGCCAGCACTTGCGCAGCCTGCGCGCGCGCGCGCTGATGGTGAATCGCCAACGACGACTGACGTATGTTTGCGGCCGTGCACGAGGTGCTCATTGCGCCTCCTCATACGCTATAGGCAGTAGGCCGCTTTGCTTTTCAAGCGATACCATTTGCATGCGTGTCAGCGGCATATCTTGCTGCACGCCCATTGCACGCAGGCTACCGGCCATCACTTTAGAGAATACGGGCGCAGCAACTTCACCGCCGTAATACGCCTTGGTACCCGGCTCATCCACCATGACAGCAACAATTAAGCGTGGATTGGCAATGGGGGCTAAGCCCACAAAACTGGCGACATATTTATCAACATATTGACCATGTTCAAGCTTGTGAGCGGTGCCAGTTTTACCGCCCACGCGATACCCTGACACGCGACCCAATGGCGCTGTTCCACCTTCTTCAACAACAGTCGCCATCATGTTTCGCATGTTTCGGGCTGTCTCCACCGCAAACACGCGACGGCCACTCTCAGGGGCGCGATCAAGAGGCGTCAGCGATACTGGAATAATCTCGCCGTCTTTTGAAAATGCCAGATAGGCATGTGCCAACTGCATCAAACTGACCGAGATGCCATGTCCATACGACATGGTAGCTTGATTCACTTCACGCCAATTTTTATAAGGGCGCAACACACCTGCCGTTTCACCCGGAAAGCCCAACCGCGTTTGACTACCGAAACCCAGATCATCAAGCGAAGCCCACATCTTTTCCGGTGGAAGATTAAGTGCCATCTTCACCGTGCCAACGTTGGATGATTTTTGAATCACCTGCGCTACAGACAACACTCCATGGGCATGCGAATCGCAAATGCGCGCGCGGCCAATCACAATACAGCCGGGCGCCGTATCAATCGCCGTATCGGGTCGAACTTGATGCCGATCCAACGCCATCGACACCGAAAAAGGCTTCATCGTAGAACCCGGTTCGAATGCGTCGGTCAGCGCACGATTTCGAACTTGGCTGGGCTGCAAACGGCTACGATCGTTTGGGTTGTATGATGGGTAACTAGCCAAGCCCAGCACTTCGCCAGTTTGCGCATCCAACACAACAATGCTGCCGCCCTTAGCCTTGTGGTCCGTCACCGCCTGCTTGAGTGCGCTAAAAGCAAGAAATTGAATCTTGCTATCAATCGACAACGTAACGTCTCGACCTTCGCGTGGTGGCACAAGCCCGCCAATATCTTCAACAATCTGTCGGCGATTGTCTTTGATAACACGGCGCTGCCCTGGACGACCCGCTAGCTGCTCTTCAAAGGCAAGCTCCACGCCTTCCAAGCCATTGTCCTCTAGGCCGGTAAAGCCCAACACATGGGCCGCCACTTCGCCATCCGGATAAAAGCGACGGTAATTATTTTCGGTGCGAATGCCCGGCAACTTCATCGCCACAATCTGCTCAACTTTTTCTTTAGGCACATAGCGTTTGAGCGACACATAATCCCGTTCGCTATCGAGCTTATCCGCCAGCTCGTCCACACTCATGTCCAGCAGTCGAGCCAACATACGCACCTGCCCGGGAGCGAGATCCGCTTCATTCGGGTCGGCCACAATGCCTTTAACCGGCATGCTCACAGCCAAAACTTCGCCGTGGCGATCAAGAATTCGACCTCGATACGCCGGAATACTCACCACACGCTCGTAGCGGACTCGGCCTTGGTTCAGCAGAAATTCTTTATCAATTGTCTGCAACCATGCAGCACGGCCCAGCAGTGCGCCAAAGCCCAGCAGCAACATACCCAACACCAAACGGGCGCGGAATACCGGCAGCTTATGCGGGATCAGCGGCTTAGCTTTCATGGCTGCCGTCCCTGATCAACTGTGATCACAAAATTTTCAGAAGGCGCTTGCATTGCAAGCTTTTGACGCGCCAACTCATCCACACGCGCATGCGCACCAAGCGTACTTTGCTCTAGCTGAAGGCGGCTGTACTCAACTTCAAGCGCACGCTCTTTATCTTGTTGGCGCTCAAGCTCGGCATGCACACGACGCGATTTATGCTGAACCGACACGACCCCCATCGCGACAGTAACCAACACAACAAGAAGGAGGATATTGAGGCGCAGCATCAGCGCTTTTCTCCCACACGGAGAATGGCGCTACGTGCGCGGGGATTGGCGGCCACTTCATCTGCGGTGGCACGAATGGTTTTGCCAATCACTTGCATGAGCGGCGGCGGCAAATCAGCAGCCCGCACCGGCACACCCTTGGGCGGCTGCACAGGCGTGCTGGCGTCACGCATGAAATGCTTAACGATGCGATCTTCCAATGAATGAAAGGCGATCACCGCGAGACGACCTTGTGGTTTAAGCAGGGTTAAACATTGCGGAAGGACGCTCTTGAGCTCTTCAAGCTCCCGATTGATGAAAATCCGTATAGCCTGAAAACTGCGCGTCGCCGGATGCTGGCCCGGTTCCCGCGTGCGGACCGCGCCCGCCACGATCTCGGCAAGTTGTCGAGTGGTTGCGACAGGCTGCCCTGTCCGAGCAGTTGTAATCGCCTTTGCAATCGCATGAGCAAACCGTTCTTCGCCGTAGTCACGCAACACCTCCGTAATTTCTGAAACCTCTGCGTGTGCCAGCCACTCGGCTGCCGTTTCACCACGCGTTGTATCCATGCGCATATCCAGCGGCGCATCACGCATAAAGCTCATGCCGCGAGAAGCATCGTCTAACTGCGGCGACGACACCCCCAGATCCATCAGCACACCGTCCAACACGCCTTCAGCACCCAAGCGTGCTGTCAGCACCTTTGCCAATGCCGAAAAGGGTTCGTGCACAATTTCAAAACGCGCATCATCAATTGCGTGCGCTGACTCAATCGCCATTGGATCGCGATCAAATGCGATCAGACGCCCATGCGGCCCCAAGCGCGACAGAATCTCGCGACTATGTCCGCCACGACCAAAGGTGCAGTCGACATAAGTGCCGTCCGCACGCACAGCCAGCGCATCGACCGCCGGCTGCAGCATGACTGTTACATGCTCGAATGCCACAGCGCTTAGAAACGGAAACTTTCAAAACCCGTCGGCGGCGGCACTTCGCGTTGGCGTGCTTCGCGCGCTGCGGACTCCTCGTCCCACGCAGCCTCGTCCCACAGCTCAAAACGGTTTTCTCGACCAACCAACACCAAGCCACGATTGAGTCCAGCCTTGGCACGCAACTCGTTGGGCACACGCAAACGACCCGCCGCATCCAACGCCTCAGACTCGGCATTGGCAGTCAGGTCGCGCTTAAAGTCTTCCCAAAAGCCATCGAGGTCGGGCATCGCGCGCAGGCGATCCAGCAGGGATTCAAATTCTGGGAGGGGGTACAGCAGCAGAAAGCGACGCTTGTGCGCAGCAACCACCAGCTCGCCATCGCATAGCTTTTTCAGCTTGTCGCGATAGCGCGCAGGCATGACGAGACGACCCTTATCGTCCATAGCCAGCCGGGTGGTTCCAAAGAACATGAATGCGTCGCCTCGTGGTGTGAATGCCCGGCAAGCCGAGCTTGTTTATTGGCCAAGATCATTCAAGGGCACCACTTTTACCCCCAAAATAATCCACAACCAACCATTTCCACCCAATTTACTCCCCACGACACATCAAGTCAAGGCCAGAAAACAGGTTTTTTCTTTTACAGACAACAACTTAGAACTGAAAACTTACACAGTCGTTTACAAAAAAGTCCTTATAAAAAAAGGGGATGCATCGCTTAATGAAAGCGGAGACTTAGGAGTTGTCCACATCCAAAGAGAAGTTACTCAGACCCACTCCACACACAACCCAAAACCACCCTCTCAAAACCCTTGGTCTGTACCAACAAAATCTTGCCGCGCTTTGCACAAAACATGAAAGAATCACTAAATTCATCGATACACATGCAAAACGAAGGCAACGTGTAGCCAAATTCATCTAAAGCATACAAAACCAGAAAATATGGCCGCGCTCAGGGCGAAGCCCTGCTAGTACAGAACAAATGGGGGCACGTTAAGAAGCTGCCCAGGCTTGGCATGTTCGCCACTGGAGCCAAGGCGCTGCGAAAAACCGGAGAAGACAGCCACACATAAATCGCCATGCTCGGCGAAATTGGCATAAAAAAATGAAGGATGGAAAGCCTGCCGATAAGCCGGGTTCTGTCGTGGGCAACCATTCATCTGGGCCGGCCATTACTGACCGGCTCTAGCAGCCTACCCGGGGGCTCAGCGAGCCGCATCAACACCCCCCTATTTGGCCTTGCCCCGAATGGGGTTTGCCGTGCCGTCCACATCGCTGTGTCCGCGGTGGGCTCTTACCCCACCGTTTCACCCTTACCTGATCTCACAAGGAGCCATCGGCGGTCTGTTCTCTGTTGCACTGTCCGTCGCCTTGGGGCACACCGAAATGCACCTTGCTGCGCCCGGCTGTTAGCCGGCATTCTGCTCTACGGGGCCCGGACTTTCCTCCACACGCATGCGTGCAGCGGCTGCCTAGCAGACTTTCCAAGGCGAATTATCCCATTCCTCAAGCTTCCGTGTCTGGGCAATTTGTATTCACCACGCCGTTTTCAAAGTTCCTCTTTAGCTCACCCCCACTGCCGCAAGCCACCGACCAGTAAAACAGCGTCAGCTTAATCGGGATAGCTCATTTAAATGATTGATTTAAATAAGCAGAAAACTGACAAACAAAATCCCTTTGCACCCAAGCAATTTTTATCCTTGCAATGCGCGAATGCGCGGCCTAAAAAGGATCGTGGCTTCATGGATTAGGGCCGGTGTCGCCTAGCCCCATGATCACATAGGGATGTATTTAGCAGATCTGCACGAGCAGCTTGTGTTTGGGTTAAACCTTTTTACGATGTGGCGTAGAAGCAGGTTTAGGAAATGGCTTAGGAAGTTGCTATGTGATGTGCAGCGGTTGTGGCAGGTATGCGATGCGCCCTTCATCGATTGGGTTGTTGTAGCCGTGTTGTACTCACCGCAAGATTTGAGACGGGCCGATTACCGGAGATTTTCCGACCTGTTTCCAGTTAAGCGGTGTTCCTCCCTCCGGCAATACGCCGGTTAGCCGCAGATGTCTTGATTTTTTCTCAAGCTCTCAAAGCGGCGAGGCCCCGCATGGCGGGGCCTCTTTTTATTTGTACATGAACTTTTTAGGGCAGCGTCTACGCATTAGCAAAAGCATTGTGTTCAGCGAGCGCAGCGCCGTTGAAAGCGGCTACTTTTCGTCAGCGCCTTTGGCCGGCGCAGCAGCAACCCATTTGAAACTACCGTCTTTATCGCGGTACGAACCAATCGGCTCGCCCACTTTTGGTTCTTCTTCAAGGCGTTCGCTACCGCACGAGTCGGTTTCTGCGAAATACCAATTTTTACCTTGGCTAAAAAAGAACTGACGCTCACCAGAGCCTGCGTATAGCTCTAGCGAACCTTTGCTACTGGCTTTGAGCGGATATTTACGCTGACACTGCGGCAAGCGTGACACGACAACGTAGGTATCGTATTCACTACTCCACGGAAACATCTTTTCGCGCAGGATGGTAATAGCGTGATTGCGATCTTCCATCGAAAATGCTGCCTGCTCAGACTCACAGCCGGCAAGCATCACCACCGCCATCAGCGCAAACAGAGAGCGGACCGCAGAATTTCCCATATTTAATTTTGTTTTAAAAGCCATTTCACTTGCTCGCCAGCACGAAGCGGAACCAGCACATCGTTGTTTACATAGCTCATAGTATCGGCCACAGTCCATGACTGCTTGAGTAGGGTAATGGTGCCGTCATTTCTGGGCAAGCCGTACCAATCAGGCCCATTTAAGCTCGCAAAGGCCTCCAATTGGTCCAACGCACCTGCCTGCTCGAAGGCCTCTGCATACAGCTCAATCCCCGCATGCGAGGTGTAACAACCGGCACATCCACACGAAGCCTCTTTTGTCAGACGCGCATGCGGCGCAGAATCGGTCCCCAAGAAAAAGCGCCGATGACCCGAGGTCGCAGCCTCAAGCAGCGCTTCCCGATGTTGTTCACGCTTGAGCACGGGCAGGCAGTAATAATGCGGTCGAATACCACCGGTAAAAATGGCATTGCGGTTATACAGCAGGTGATGCGCGGTTAATGTACCCGCTACATTAGCACCACCTTCGCGAACAAAAGCTACGCCTTGTGCGGTGGTAATGTGCTCCAGGACCACGCGAAGGTCGGGGTGACGCGTCAATAGCGGCAGCAAGACGCTATCAATAAAAACCGCTTCGCGGTCGAACACGTCGACGTCAGCATTTGTCACCTCGCCATGTACGAGCAAAGGCAAACCCAATTCAGCCATGCGCGCAATGGCAGCGTCGCAGCGCATTAAATCGGTCACACCCGAGTCGGAATTGGTGGTTGCACCGGCCGGATAGAGCTTCACCCCGTGTACAAAATCGCTGGCAGCGGCGGCCTCAATCTCTGCCGGCGTCATATTGTCCGTCAGGTATAAAGTCATGAGCGGGTCAAACCGCTTTGCCTGGACGGTATCCGCCACGTTTGCCAATGCCGCCAGAATGCGCGCTCGATATGCCGATGCCAACTCAACAGTTGTAACCGGTGGGCGCAGATTTGGCATCACAATAGCGCGACCAAAACGCCGAGCCGTATCGAGCAGCACGGCCTGCATGGCATCGCCATCGCGCAGATGCAAATGCCAATCATCTGGCCGAACAATCGTTAAATTTTGTGAACTCATGTCGACATTATCGCGGAAAGCAGAGCCCAGAGCGAGTAGCGTGTCCAACATGCCGCAGCATTAGTCGGCCGAATATTCAGGATTCATCAGCCTCATCATCTTGTTTCGTCGCCTTTATTTGCAGTGCGCGCGCGTACAGCGCATTGCGAGAAGCCCCGGTAATTTCACTGGCCAGGCGACTCGCGCTTTTAAGCGGCAACTCAGACAACAACAAGCCCAGCACTTTTTCTGCATGCGCATCTAAATCATCCGCTGCTCGCTCAGGTGGCGCGGACACCAACAAAACGAATTCACCTCGCTGACGATTATCGTCCGCGGCCAACCAGTCAGCCGCTTGTGCCAATGGCAAACGAACAATCTGCTCAAAAGTTTTGGTGATTTCGCGTGCAATCACCAATTCACGCGTTGGCTCCAACTCTACCGCCAAGTCTGCAACAGCATCAACAATGCGATGGGGAGATTCATAAAACACCAGCGCTGCGGGCACGTTTGCCCATGCTCGAATTGCTGCGCGGCGGGCTGCCTGCTTGTTTGGCAAAAAACCCACGAAGACAAAATGATCGTCCAACAAACCAGATGCTGATAGCGCAGTCACCACTGCACTCGGCCCAGGCAAGGGCACCACGGCACACCCCGCCTCTTGGCAAACACGCACGACTCGCGCCCCCGGGTCTGACACGGCAGGCGTACCCGCATCCGATACCAAGGCTACAACCTTGCCAGCTGACACAGCGTCAATCAGGCGTTGTGCCGACTCACGTTCATTATGCTGATGTACCGCCACCATTTGTGCGGCCAAGCCAAAATGCGACGCCAGCCGGGCTGTGTGGCGCGTGTCTTCACAGGCAATGATGTCTGCCGCACGCAGCACCGACATGGCACGCATCGTGATATCCCCCAAGTTTCCAATTGGGGTGGCGACCACATACAATGCCGGTGTAATTTTTTGAGTAGATGACGCAAGTGCATCCGCAACCATGTTTGATGTGTTCATACGACTCAATGTTGGACCCAAACAAACTCAACAATGCACCACAGCGTTTGGGCCGGTTAGCAACATGCTGATTGGCAAAAGTGCCATGAATGCCGGATTTTGCGTCTTACTCGAATATCGAACAAGTCAATTTGGCAAACCGTGCGACGACTAGACTGTGCGGACGGGTTGCAAACACCACCAGACCCAAAACATGAGACTTCCCTGGCAAACACGACAAAAACGGGGGCAAGACGCCGAGGCGACCGCCGCTGAGTATTTGCAACAACAAGGCCTGCAAGTGATTGCGCGCAATGTGCGCTATCGGGGTGGCGAGCTCGACCTTGTTTGTTTGGAGCAGCAAACTCTAGTATTCGTAGAAGTCCGCCTACGCAGCAATTCGCAGTTTGGTGACGCCGCAGCCAGCATCAACATGGGCAAACAGCAGCGCGTCATCGTGGCGGCTCAACAGTATTTGCAGCAACACACTCAGCACGCAAACCGGCCGTGCCGCTTCGACTGCATTTTGTTTAGTCGTACAACCGATTCGTCGGCTCACCCGCCGGAATGGCTGCGCAATGCCTTTACTGCAGACTAGCCTTTTTGCCGCCCTCAAACGACTGCTCTCATTAAGACTGACAGGTCACCGCTTGCTAAGTATTCGACATTGGCAAATCGTCGTGCTCATTACATTGTTAAGCACAGCACTCACGGTGCACGCGCAAACAGTCCGCATGTTGTTGCAGCACACTCCTCTGGCAGGCGTACAGTATTACGAAGCCGAACAGGTCTGGGCTGAACTTCGTGAAGGCGACTTGGTCGAACTCGCACGCGACCCCGAAAACCAGCATGACGGACAGGCCATTCGCGTACTGTGGCGCGGGCATCTACTGGGTTTCTTGCCACGGCGCGAAAACAAGGTCGCCGCCCAAGTCCTAGATCAAGGATACCGGCTTGAGGCTAGATTGTTACGGCTTACGCGCCACCCGGACCCCTGGCAAAGAATCCGTATTTCCATATGGGCTAGCGTAAAAGTGGTGAATCCGGCGAAATAAGCACTTAGAAGCAGTTCGCGCTGGGCCTGATAGAATGTAGCAGCAACGACAACCCACGGCAGCCAATCGGCCAATTCCCTGAACAGAACACAGCATGGAACTCGAAGAACGCATCCGCCAGCATTTCCAAGAAAGCATTGATACCAAGCAGCGTGCGCTGGACGCCATGTCTGCGCCAATCGCACAAGCCGTAGACGCGATGGTGCAATGCTTGATGTCGAGCGGCAAAATTCTCGCCTGTGGCAATGGCGGCTCCGCTGCAGACTCCCAGCACTTTGCGGCCGAGTTGGTCGGCCGCTTTGAGCGCGAGCGCCCGGAACTCGCTGCGCTGGCACTCACCACAGACACCTCGATTTTGAGTGCATTGGCAAACGACTACACGTTTGATCAAGTCTACGCCAAACAAGTGCGCGCACTCGGCCAACCGGGCGATGTGCTGTTGGCCATTTCAACCAGCGGTAATTCGCGCAACGTGATTGAGGCGATTCGTGCCGCGCAAGAACGCGATATGCGCATCGTCGCCATGACCGGGCGCGGCGGTGGCAATATCGCTGACATGTTATCCGCGCATGATGTAAATCTATGCGTCCCCGCGGATCGCACCTCACGCATTCAAGAAGTTCACTTACTCACCCTCCATTGCCTATGCGATGGAATCGACTGCACTTTGTTGGGAGCTGAATCATGAAAATGACGATCAAAACCTTTGCCGGGCGCCCGCTACTGTGTTCGCTCTTGTTGGCAACGCTGGCATTACCCGCATTGCAAGGTTGTTTTCCCATCATGGCAGGCGGTATGACTGCTGGCGCATTGATGGTCAGTGACCGCCGTACATCTGGTTCTTATGTTGAAGACGAAGGTATTGAATGGAAGGTGAGCGATCGCATTAGTCAGCAATTTGGCGACCGCGTACATATCAACGTCACCAGCTATAACCGCCAAGTCCTGCTCACAGGTGAGGTACCCGACGCAGCCACGCGCGATGCCGTAGCAAGTGCAGCAGGCCGCGTTGAGAATGTTCGCACCGTTTCCAATGAAACAACCGTCGCAGGTTCGTCTTCATTGACGTCGCGCGGCAATGACGCCTACCTTACCTCCAAGGTCAAAGCACGCTTTGTTGACGCCAACCAGTTCTCTGCCAATCTCGTTAAGGTCGTAACCGAAGCCAATACGGTTTATCTCATGGGCTTGGTCACCAAAGAAGAAGCAAAATACGCCACAGAACTCGCCCGTACCACGGGCGGCGTGCAAAAAGTTGTGACGCTCTTTGAAATCATTAGCTTTGAAGAAGCGCGCAAATACGATACGCGCGACAAGAGCAAACAACCGGACGCCAACACGCGCTAACTCGCAATAACACCTGTGCTGACAGGCTAATCACTTCAGAACGACACATGTCTGTCAGCCGGGCGTAACATAAGACAGTGAAACTTACCTGCCGCGCTCACCCTTGAGCGTTTACACGACCGTCAAATTGATGGGACCGTCAGGAGAAAGACGTGCTGTACCCGGAATTGTTTAGCTCGCTTGAATCTGTTCGCTGGAACATGGCCAACGACGTGCCATGGGACCAATTTCAGCCCGACCTCTTGAGCGACGAACAGGCGATGACCGTGAAAATGAACGCCATCACGGAATGGTCTGCACTCCCCGCCACCGAAATGTTCTTGCGTGACAATGCAGACGACTCCGACTTCTCTGCCTTCATGTCCGTGTGGTTTTATGAAGAGCAAAAACACGCACTGGTGTTAATGGAGTATTTGCGCCGCTTTAAGCCTGAGTTGCAACCGAGCGAAGAAGAATTGCACGCTGTGCGTTTTAACTTCGACCCAGCGCCCGCACTCGAAACGTTAATGCTGCATTTCTGCGGCGAGGTTCGTTTAACGCAGTGGTATCGTCGTGCCGCGGATTGGCATACCGAACCGGTAATCAAACATATTTACGATCTCATCTCACGCGACGAAGCCCGTCACGGCGGTGCCTATCTCAAATACATGAAGCGCGCGATTGATCGTTTTGGCGATTCAGCTCGCGCTGCCTTTTCTAAAATTGGTGTGCTCATGGCGTCGAGCAGCCGTAGCGCTAAAGCGTTGCACCCGACCAATTTGCACGTTAGCAAAGATCATTTCCCTAACGACACGGTGCAATCTAGACTACCCGACCCAGGCTGGCTTGAGCGCTGGCTAGACGAGCAGATTCACTTCGACAAAGAGTGTGAATCGCGTGTTGTGGGTGGCATTCTGCGCAACCTTTCAAGCCTGTTTGGACAGCGTTTTGATACCGTGTCAGACCTCAATCGTTTTCGCAAACAATATGCTGCGAGTGCTGCCTAGCGATTTACGCTAGGCACATTGCCTCTGGTATCCTTTGCGGCATGTCGAACACAACAACCCCTGCAAGCCTCGCCTATCCGACTCCAGATTTTGAGCGCAAAATCTGCCTGCCCGCAGATTTGGCAAATGCCATTGCCAGATTGCCAAAGCCATTGGTGTTTACCAACGGTTGTTTCGATATTTTGCATCGTGGGCATGTCACCTACTTGGCACAAGCACGTGCTTTAGGGGCCAGCATGATCGTTGCCGTGAACAGTGATGCCTCCGTAAAACGACAAGGCAAAGGTGACGACCGCCCCATCAACTCAGAGGCTGACCGCATGGCCCTGCTTGCCGCCTTGCAGTGTGTCGACCTAGTCACAGTGTTTGATGAAGACACGCCTATCCAACGCATTCTGCAATGCCGCCCAGACATCCTCGTAAAAGGGGGAGACTGGCGCCCTGAGTCCATCGTCGGCGCACCAGAAGTCATCGCTTGGGGAGGCAGCGTTCACTCCATTCCATTTGAGCACCAACGCTCCACCACGGCCTTATTACAACGCATCCGTAATCTGTAAGCATTACACCCAAGCCGATGCCTGATCTGATAGGCGTCTCAGCCACGACATAGGCAGTAAGTCCTTAGGCACACCATCCGGCTAAGCCTCAGCCAGTCTAGGTTTTCGTGTTTTCTCGGCATTTTCGTCGCTGAAGCTACGCCTTTTGATACCGTTATTCATTTCACATTCACCCCAATGCACCACCATGCAACGTGAATGAATGGCTATGCTGAACTGTAGGCGCATCGCCGCGAAAACAGGACTGTACGACATGAACGCAGCAATACCGCAGTTGCCTCCGAAAAGCGCCAACTCAGCTGATCGTGCAACACTGTTGTTGGTTGATGACACGCCAGACAATCTGACGATTCTGAGTGAGATTCTAGAGCCGCATTATCGCGTTCGAGCTGCATCCTCTGGAGAACGAGCCCTGCAGATATTGCAGCACTCACCCACGCCTGATTTAGTTTTACTCGACGTCATGATGCCCGACATGGACGGCCACCAAGTTTTTGCTCGGCTACGTGAATCGAACAAAACACGGCACGTACCTGTCATTTTTGTCTCGGCCATGAATGCCGATGAAGATGAAATCAAAGGCCTTGAGGAAGGTGCGGTGGATTACATCACCAAACCGTTTCACCCCTCCATCGTGCTCGCGCGCGTACGCACGCATCTCGAACTCAAAAACGTGCGAGACCAAATTTCTCAACATAACGCCGCGCTCGAGATCGAAGTTCAAAGCCGAATTGAAGAAATTCAACGCGTGCAAGACGTGACCATTCATGCACTTGCCCGCTTAGCCGAAACGCGCGACCCAGAAACCGGAAACCATATTTTGCGTACACAAGAATATGTGCGCACCCTAGCCCAGACGCTCCAATCGCACCCACGGTTTAAGCACTTCCTGACTGACCACAATATTCGCCTCCTCGCCAAATCTGCGCCGTTACACGACATTGGCAAAGTCGGCATACCAGACCACATTTTGCTCAAGCCCGGCAAGCTCACGCCTGAAGAGTTCGAAATCATGAAAACGCATGCGGGCATTGGTAGTGATGCGCTCGCTCGCGCAGAGCAAGACATCGAGGGTCGGGTTTCCTATTTGGGCATTGCGAAAGATATTGCGCGCCACCATCACGAACGTTGGGATGGCAAAGGTTACCCAGACAATCTAGTAGGAGATGCCATCCCAATTTCAGCGCGACTGATGGCGCTCGCAGATGTGTTTGATGCGCTCATCTCACAGCGCGTCTATAAACCCGCCTTCCCCTTTAGCAAAGCCAAGGAAATTATCACCTCTGAAGCCGGCAAGCATTTTGATCCGGATGTAGCCAAAGCATTTCTCGATTCGTTTGATGTGTTCTGCGACATTGCCAACCGTTATCGAGATGACCCCGAACACCAAAGCTCACAAACCGCCTAAACAAATTCACCATGCCCCACCGCTCACTGCCCATCAACGCGCATAGCGGCGCACTACAAATTGCGAGCATCTACGCACTGATAGCTACGCTATGGATTTTGTTATCCGATCAGCTGCTCGGCTACATGATTCGCGACCCCGCCCTGCTCGTCGCCGTGAGCATGATCAAGGGATGGATTTTTGTGTTGGTAACGGCCAGCATGCTTTACGTGCTATGCCGCAACTGGGTCAATCGTCTTTTTAACCAGCAGCAAGCGAGCCTGCAGTTGATGTCACATGCTCAAGACGGCATATGGATCATCGACATGGAGGGCCGCATGCTATTTGCCAACCCAGCAGCGTGCAGCCTACTCGGACGCATTGGCGGTTCGTTGTATTTAAGGCCACTTCATGAGTTTCTCGAAGCTGACAACAAGAGTGATTTTTTAGCGAGCATTACTCAGACCAAGACGCAAAACCACGCTCAGTTCATTGGCAATCTGCGCGGCACTGGCAAAGAACCCATCGAGATTGAGTTTGAACTGCATGCACTACCCGACGAGCGCCTATTGGTTTACGCCAATAACCTAACACAGCGGCACTTTGCTGAACAACAGCTGCAGTTTCGGCTCAACTTGCAAGACAAAGTTAAGCGTTTCGCCGACACCGCGCCTGGTGTACTGTGTAGCTATCGCATTTCCACTGCCAGAGGTCTTTCGTTCACCTTTGTGAGCGCAGAGATCGAATGGTTAAGTGGGCTCAGCATGCAGCAAGTCACGCATAGCGCTAACACCTTCTATGAACGCATTCATCCATCTGATCGTCAGCGACTACTATTGCGCATCCATCGGGCACAAAAAACCGTCCAACCCTGGCTTCAAGATTTTCGTCTCAATGTAAAAGGTCAAACAGAAAAGTGGGTCGAAGCCAATTTCTCGCCGGAGCTTTCTGATGATGGCACGTTGCTCTGGCATGGCTTTCTTACCGACATTACTCACCGCAAAGAAATCGAATTAGAGCTTGCGGAAGCCGCGCAACGTCGCCGCTACCTGATTGACCAATCCCCGGACGGCATTGTTGTTCTCGATCAGCAAGGCGGCGTGGTCGAAGCAAATCAAGCTTTCAGCAACAACCTAGGTTATAGCCCGGATGAAATTCGCGGACTGTCAGTTTGGGACTGGGATCCAAACTGGTCTCGCTCCATGGTGCTCGATAGCATCGCCACGGCCACATCTGAGCGCAAAACGTTTGAAAGCCGTCACCGTCGCAAAGACGGTAGTTATTTTGACGTTGCCATTACCTCACACAGCGCGGAACAAAATGGGCGGCGTTTAGTGTATTGCCTATGCAAAGACATTAGCGACCACGCCCGCACGCGTGAAGCTCTACAACATCAAGAGGAAATTTACAGCACCATCATTACCCAGGCGCTGGATGGGATCGTACTCATCGACTGCGAAACGCTGCAATTCATTCAATTTAATGATGCTGCGTGCGGATTGTTAGGCTACTCACGCCAAGAATTTGCCAAACTATCACTCGCGCAGATCGACCATTATCAGCACGATCTTGTTCAATTACGACAATGGATTCATGAGCAGTTCCAAGAGAAGCAAGCTCAGCGTTTAGTCGTGTGTTATCGACATGCCAACGGAAGCCCGCGAAGTATGCGCATTAGCGGTCGGGTCATCACCATGGGCAACTTGCAATGTCTTGCTGCAACGTGGCACGACCTCACGGATGAGATTCATGCTGCCTCTGAGCTCGACATGTATCGCACCCACCTTGAACGTTTGGTTCAAGACCGCACCACTGAGGTTTCTGACTTATACAACAATGCGCCCTGCGGGTATCACACGCTTGATGACAGCGGAACCATCGTGGCGGTGAATGACACTGAACTGAATATGCTGGGGTACTCTCGCGCGGAAGTGATGGGCAAGCTGCGCTTCGAAAGTCTATTAAGCCCCGACTGTGTTGATGAATTTAGACGTGGATTTAATCAGCTCATTGTCACGGGGCAGCCCTATTCTGGAGAGCTAATCTGCCGCACTAAGCAAGGTGCTTCACTGCCGGTTATGCTGCACGCACTCCTGCGCCGCAACCCCAATGGTGAATTGCTTTGCCAAGCAACCTTAGCCGACATGACAGAGCGGCAATCACGACAACGTCAAATTGAACGGCTCAATCAAGAGCTATCAAAACGTGCAGAGGAAGCAGAGAGCGCAAACCTTGCCAAGAGCGCCTTCTTGGCAAACATGAGCCACGAAATTCGCACCCCGATGAATGCCATAATTGGCTTCACGCACCTCCTTCAACGAGGCAACAGCGACCCAACGCAGCTCGATAAGCTAGGCAAGATTTCTGATTCTGCACAGCATCTACTGAGCCTTATCAATGACATTCTTGATCTATCCAAAATCGAGGCCGGCAAGCTGGTGCTCGAACCCGTACGCTTCGAGCTAGAAGACGTCATGCGCAGCGTGGTCATGCTCGTTGCTGAAAAAGTACATGAAAAGAAACTTAGGCTCGCCTGCGATATCGCACCCGAACTGTGGGGCACGCTTATCGGCGACCCAACACGACTCAAACAATTGCTGTTGAACTACCTAGGTAATGCAGTGAAATTTACCGAGCAGGGCACCATTACTGTTCGTGCCTATCCTATCCGCACGCAAGGTAATAAAACACTGGTTCGCTTCTCAGTCTGTGACAACGGTATTGGCATTAGCGAAGAGCAGCGCCAACGACTATTCAGCGCCTTTGAACAGGCAGATGGGTCCATTACCCGTAAGTATGGCGGCACGGGTCTTGGTCTTGCCATTAACCGCAAACTTGCTGAGCTCATGGGCGGGGAGACAGGCGTCACCAGTGTATTAGGTGTTGGCAGCCACTTCTGGTTTACCGCACAGTTAGAGCACACCGAGAATGTTGTGCCGAGTTGGCTTGAACATGCCCAGCAAAACTTCGGCAAAGTACTGATCGTGTTGATCGGAGACAACTCGTATCAGCAAGGCCTCACGCGCCGCATGCTATCTCGATGCGGCCTTAATTGCCTCACCTCAGACTCGGTCAGCAGCGCACTTTCGCACCTCGAACGTCGTCGGCATGATAGTGATTTAAATCTATTTATTATTCTTGAAGCGCGTATGGCTGATTTCGCACTCAGCGAACTCACAGACCAGCTTGCGCACTGCAATTTTACATGGCCACACCATATCTGCCTTTCAACACAGCTAGAAGAAAGTCTAGGTATTCAGCCTGCACAATATTCAGAACGCGTTATTAGCCTGAACGAGCCTTTACTACCCGCCGAAACCTGTCAAAAAATTGATCAGGCGATTCACGCCACGCCACCCATCCCTCTTGAAGCGGATTCCTCCGAATACGATTCCTTACAAATAAAATTTCAGAACTGCCATCTCTTATTGTGTGAGGACAACCACCTTAATCAAGAGGTTGCATTGGGCCTGTTAAATGACGTCGGCCTTAAGGTTGATATTGCCAACAACGGTCAAGAAGCCGTCAGCAAGGCGAAGCAACGCACTTATGACTTGGTGCTGATGGACATGCAAATGCCTGTAATGGATGGCTTACAGGCCACGCGATTGATTAGAAAGCTGCCCGGATGGTCGCATATTCCGATTATCGCGCTGACCGCAAACGCCTATGATGATAGTCAGGCGGCCTGTACAGCAGCGGGGATGAATGATCACTTAAGCAAGCCTGTGTCGCCGTTTGCCTTGTATGCAAGATTACGTACCTGGCTACCGGCAAACAGAATCGTACAAGAAGCGCCCATTGCACTACTACCACCGCCGCATGCTGCACATTTGCATGCCGCGAAACCTGATCTCATTGAACCTACACAACATTCAATGAATACGACGACCGCAGACTACCCTGTTACGTTAGAACATTTACCCGGCATTGACCTGCAACGGGGCCTACTGTTTTCTCGCGGCAAACCCGAGAAGTACGTTAACCTGTTGCATAAATTTGCCAATAGCACCGGTCAAGAAGCGCTACAAATATTGAACATTTACAAAACTGGGCGATATAGCGAAGCACAGCGCTTAGCACATTCACTCAAAGGTGCGGCGGGCTTTATTGGTGCGCAAGATATTTTTGAACAGGCCAGCCGGCTGGAAATGGCCATCCGTGACCAACAGAGCAGCAAGACTATTGAGCAACTTGCGCAGGCAACATTTAATGCGTTGAATCTATTGCTGGATGCAATTCACCAGCTCCCCAATGCACCCGCCAGCGCAACCACATCTGCTTTAAGCAAAAACGAATTGTTAGCGGTTCTCACCGAACTCGAACAATTGGTTGCCAATGACGATACGCGCGCGCGCCACCTCGTGCTCGCAAATCTCTCGCAGCTCGAGCGCATCGAACCGCAACTTACCGAAGATCTCGATTTTTCGATTCAACGCTTTGACTACGCACAAGCCGCCAAAACCCTAGTCGCCTTTAAGCGCGTTGTCGAAGGCCAAGATACGCCACCGAAGCAAGTCGCTTAGCGACTGCTTGTAAGCCAACGACTTAGTCGTGGCGCGCAGCCAAGTGGCGCAGAATACGTTCGCTTAACCAAGTAAGCTCACCAGGAAACGGCCTGCTAGGGAAGGCTACGTGACCACCCGCCTCAGGTTGTTCTAACGTCACCCTCGGTGAAACATCCTTCGGCGAAGGCAAAGCCTCTGCTGGCAAGAACGGATCATTCTTTGCATTCAGCACCAACGTTGGCACCGTGATATTTCGCAAACCGGACTTACTAGAAGTACGCATCCAATAATCCTCGGCATCTTTGTAACCGTGCAAACGCGCTGTCACCAGCGTGTCGTATTCTTTAAACGTGGTGGCTGCACGAATCGCCTCAGCGTCTAGCGAGCCTGGAAATGACTCAGCTTTGTGCAATGCTTTTTGTTTGAGTGTGGTCAAAAAGTGGCCGGTATACACCAAGCGATTAAAGCCCGCATCGAGCGCATTGCCCGCGGCATTCATATCAACCGGGGCAGACACACCAACTGCTGCACGCACCAAATTGTTTGCACGCTCACCTGCATCACCAAGCCATTTAAGCAAGGCATTGCCGCCGAGCGACACACCCACGGCATAAATCGGTGCTTGTGGGAAAGTAGAGCGCACGCGATTGAGCATAGCTTCGATCTCTGCCGCATCACCGGCAAAGTAAGCACGCGGCAAACGGTTCGGCACGCCCGAGCAGCCGCGAAAATGCGGCACCACCCCACGCCAACCGCGTTCATGCGTTGCAAACATTAATTGGCGTGCATAGAAGCTTTGCGAGCTGCCCTCTAAGCCATGAAATAACACCACGATGGGCGCTGCTTCATCTTCCACATCTAGCCAATCGGCATCGACAAAGTCACCATCCGGCCATTCCCAGCGCTCGCGTCGATAGGCTATCTCAGGGCCGTGCAAAAACGCTGCGGTATAAAGCGTTTGCACATTTCCGCCGGGCAACCAGAACGGCGCTTGGTAGTCACCCGTATTTGAAGCGGTGCTGTCCTGAACCACACCGTGATTCAACGGCCCCTCCAAGGTGAGCGATACGAAACCCTGTTGCGATGCAGGCCCTTCGCGTACCGGAAGCGCCACATCTGTATGTGTCTCGCCACTCTCCGCATGACCATTTGCCATACACAACATTCCCATCAATACGCTACAGATACCCGATACCAGCCTACGTCGGGCTGATTGGCAAAATTTCCAATTCATCTAGCAGCGCTCGCAGCCGCCCCAACGCTAGATGTCGCGCCTCGAACGAACAACAAGCACCCACCCTCGGTAGTAAGACAATCGTGACCAGAACCCGCTGGGGCTACATGGTAATCACCCGCCACGCAGCGTACGCCATGTATCGTGGCATCCCCTTCCAACATAATGCACTCTTCTTCGAGTGTATGCTCATGCGGCGGCACGCGTGCTCCGGGCGCCATACGCAACAAAAACGAGCGGCTCACCGCATCTTGCCGTAGCAGCTTGCACTCTACCCCTTGCAAGAGCGTGGTCCACGTTCCTTCGCTTGCCAATACAAACAAAAAGTCTGCCACGCCGTGATCAGCCTGTGCATGCACTTTCTGAAACAGCTGCTCACGCATACGACGGGTCGCAGCCTCATCTGGTTGCACTGGAAGCGCGCGACTTGATAACACCTCGATCAGCGTTTCATCCAATACTGGCTCTGCTTGCTTTTTCATCTCATCATCCTTCCTGTTTGCACTCGATCAGCTCACACACAACACGGCACGCAAACCATCTTGTGCACGTTTGAGATGAGACTTGACCGTACCTAAAGGCAAACCGGTATGGTCACTAATTTCTTGATGCGACAAATCTTTGTAGTACGCCAAAGCAACCATCTGTCGTTGAATGGGGGTGAGCTGTTGAAGTGCACTTGCCAATCCGGCATCTCGCTCAGCACATAACAACAAATCCAGCGCAGAATACTCAGTCGCATCACTGGCGGCTTGCACCGCTTCTTGCAAAATTTCTGTATCTGCACAGGACTGGGCAGGGTCTTGGCGACGCAAAATATCGAGGGCGCGACTGCGCGTCATCATCATCAGCCAAGCCAAAGGCTGGCCGCGCTGAACATCAAATCGGGCAGCTTCGCGCCATGCTTGCCAAAAAGTTTCGACGCACACTTCTTCTGCTAAATCATGGCGGCGCACAACCTTTAGCGCTAAACCATACACACGCGACAAGGTCAGCTCGTAGAACAAACTCAACGCCGCCTCATCGCCCTTGCACATGCGTGCAATCAGCGCTGATAGACGTACCTGTTCCTGATCTTCAGAACGTTTTGTATGCGTACTCATACCACGCAGTATAGCTTCATGCTCATATCGCCCGATGGGTGGGTTCATGCCATCCCCTCAACAATTGTTGTAACCAGCCTCAGCCCACAAATCACTTAAATTCATCACTGACATCGCTTAGCCAATACATCTATACGCCTACACCCCTATACGTAGCCGAATAAAATTTGGATGCACCCCGCCTTGCCGCCCACCGCAAGCCTCTGCATCTAATCGGGCACGCTGCTCGTAAATGCATCAACCCTTTGCCAATCAGCACATCATGAATCCACGACGCTTTGAACTCATTAGCGAATGGCACCTCGCCGCCAGCCCCGAACAAGTATGGGCAGTGCTTGCCCACCCTGAAGATTGGCCACGTTGGTGGCCCTACGTAAGAAATGTAGTCCTAGTGAAGCATGGCGATGCAGATGGCCTAGGTGATATCCGCCAATTTAGTTGGGCCAGCGCGCTGCCCTATGGCCTTAAACTCAACATCACCACCACCGCCAGCACTGCACCAACGCACCTAGTCGCACAAGCAAATGGAGATTTATGCGGCCGGGGTGAATGGCAAATCGCCCCCATTCCAGTTGGCACGCGTGTGCGTTATATCTGGCAAGTTGAACTAGAAAAATCGTGGATGCGCTGGCTGGCGCCATTGCTCGCGCCGATTTTTTCCTGGAACCATCATGTTGTGATGCGCTCGGGGGCTCGCAACATGGCTAAGTGGCTCGGCGTTGAGCTGATCGATTACAACGTCGTTACCCAGAAATCGAACCTAGCAAACCAAGTCTGTACCGCACCTTTGCCAATCAAACGTTTACGCGCAGCAAACTACAAGGCATCGCGTAGCAACACTGCGTAACAAAGCTTTTCGCACGGGGGCATTTTTTCTCGGCGACAGAATGAGTAAACTCACGCCATCCTGGAGCCTGCCATGTTGCCCTCTCTCACCCTACTGTTGGTATTTCAGCTCACCGGCGAAATCATCTCCCGCAGCTTTGATCTGCCCGTTCCCGGCCCCGTGATCGGCATGATTCTGCTGTTCTGCGCGCTTGTACTGCGTGGTGGCCCCAATGACGACATGCAAGAAACCAGTCACGGTATCTTGCAGCATTTGTCTTTGCTGTTTGTGCCGGCGGGCACGGGCGTGATGGTTCATTTAACCCGTGTGGGCAATGAATGGTTACCGCTATTGGCTTCACTCTTAGTGAGCACACTGCTCACACTTGGCGTCACCGCGTTGGTGATGTGTTTTTGCAAACGCCTGCAAAGGAAAAGCGCATGAGCAACCAAGTTTTGAGCAACGCGGTAATGGGCGACCACATTGCCCCGCGCATTACCGAACTGTGGGTATACCTCTCCACCTCGCCCCTGCTCGGCCTCACGGTCACTTTGGTGGTGTATGAACTTGCTTACATTGTTTACCGCCGAAGCAAGTTCAACCCACTACTCAACCCAGTGTTGATCGCCGTCTCGGTATTGGTGCTTCTGCTCACCTTAACGCACACCGCTTATGAAACCTATTTCGCCGGTGCGCAATTCGTGCACTTCTTACTCGGCCCCGCCACCGTTGCGCTTGCCGTGCCGCTGTATCAACAAGTTCGTCGCGTGCGCGAACTCATGTTCCCCATTTGCGCAAGCTTGTTGGCCGGTAGCATGACCGCCTGTATTTCTGCCGTGGTCATTGCGCGCATGCTCGGCGCCAGCACCGCCACACAACTCTCGCTCGCACCCAAATCCGTAACCACGCCCATTGCCATGGGCATTGCAGAGCGTATTGGCGGCATACCCTCGCTCACCGCTGTGCTTGTCATCATGACGGGTGTGATCGGCGCGGTATTAGGACGCTTTGTGTTTGATGCACTACGCGTAAAAGACCACGCCGTGCGTGGCTTTGCCATGGGCACGGCATCGCACGGCATTGGCACCGCGCGCGCTTTTCAGGTGAGCGACCAAGCAGGTGCATTTTCAGCATTGGCAATGGGGCTGAATGGCGCACTCACCGCACTGCTTTTGCCCATCGTGGCGAAGTGGTTGGGATAAAAAAAGCCCCGAAAATTCGGGGCGTTTTAGTAAGGCGATTCATTAACCTACGTAGGCCGCGATTACGCCCCGTGACAAACACGACCGTCGCTACTGACCACGCAGACTCCTTTTATCGGCTAGCTGTGACCTGAGCGGAATTCTCAAGCGATGTTGCTTGAGGTGACACGGGGGATGCATCCGGATTTGTAGACCAGCCTCCTCCAATAGCGCGGATCAGGCTGACTGTCGCTCTGGCGCGCTCTCCATCAAGCGTTACCGCAGCACGTTGCTGTTGAAGTAAGCTGCGGTCAGCGTCGAGCACGAGGAAGTAGCTGATCGCGCGGTAATCCCCCCGTAAAACCATCGCGATCAGAAGTAGAATTTTCTCGTTAGAGGGAGTTCTGCATGAAGAAGTCGAAATTCAGTGACAGCCAAGTGAT
>SBBQ01000004.1 GCA_005239635.1 Uliginosibacterium gangwonense | reverse complement strand
CGCAACTCGCGCTTTTCGCCAGGCGTACCCTGCGTGCATTGGCGGGGTGCGCGATTGGTGCTTGATTTGAAGTGCAGGTTGCCTAAGCCGCCTCTGCCGCCTTGCGCGATGAGTGCGCGTGCGCCATCGACGGCAAGGTCGGCCAGTTGTTCGCCGGTGTTAATGTCGGTAATCACCGTGCCCACAGGCACCAGCAATTCGAGATCTTCACCGCCTTTGCCATAGCAATCTGAGCCGCGACCATTTTCACCGCGCTGCGCACGAAAATGACGGGTATAGCGAAAGTCGATCAGTGTGTTGAGGTTGCGATCTGCGGTGGCGTAGATGCTACCGCCGCGGCCGCCGTCGCCACCATCTGGCCCGCCCATGGGAATAAATTTCTCGCGGCGAAATGAGGCCACGCCATTGCCGCCATCGCCGGCAGAGACTTCAATGCGTGCTTCGTCGAAAAATTTCATGTTGTTTCCCGCGGTGGGCCTATCAATCGTTTATTTTGCCAATGGTGTTGAGACGTTGAGTTTCTGTTCTGTACGCAACGTCATTGGCAATGAGGTATTCGGTAAAGCAAGATCCAGTCATTCGATCTGGTTATGCATGTGCACATTGCGCAGGTGCTACTGTGCGGTTGTTTTCAACCGCTGTGCTGCTTTAAACAAAAAGCCCCGCCGCGAGGCAGGGCTGTTTGTGAGGGCTTGCGCCCGTATCACGAGTTTTACTTGCTGAAATTACTGTGCAAGCGGAACAACGCGAACGTAGCGACGCTTTTCAGCGCCCTTAATTTCAAACTGCACGGTGCCATCAACCTTGGCGAACAGGGTGTGATCCTTGCCCATGCCAACGTTTTCGCCAGCGTGGAACTGCGTGCCACGTTGACGCACGATGATGTTACCTGCCGGAATGATTTGGCCGCCGTAGCGCTTTACGCCCAGTCGTTTGGATTCTGAGTCGCGTCCGTTGCGTGTACTGCCGCCGCCTTTTTTGTGTGCCATTTTCTACTCCTGTCTACCGTGGCTTACGCGTTGATCGCTTCAATGCGCAGTTCGGTGTAGTTTTGACGATGTCCTTGATGCTTTTGGTAATGCTTACGACGACGCATCTTGAAAATCTTCACCTTGGCATGACGGCCTTGTGCAACAACAGTTGCACGTACCGAGGCTCCAGCAACCAGCGGCGCGCCCACTTTAACGGACTCGCCTGCGCCGACCATTAAAACTTGGTCGATCGTGATTTCGGTGCCCACGTCTGCCGGTATCTGTTCTACTTTAAGTTTTTCGCCAGCGGCAACGCGATACTGCTTGCCACCGGTTTTTATGACCGCGTACATGGTTAAACTCCAAATTTGAATATCTAAAAGCAGTGGTTGGATTAAGTGCAAGCAAGGCTTGAGCAGCTGCGCAATGAAATTGCTTTTGCTGTTACGCCGAGGCTGCGACGTCAAAGAGACGACACCCAACAACAGTCCCTGTTCCAAAAAGGACAGAGAGCCCGAAAATATACACAAAATCAATGGCAAAGTCAATTCCGGCGACTGTTTGGCTGGTGGGCGGGTGTAAAGTGGCGCGGGGTCTGCGCTAAGTTGGCTGCGAGTTTGGATTTGCTGTGTGGCTTTGCTGCAGGTGTCGTATTGTTGCTTGGCAAAAGAAGAAGACTTTTTTGCTTACCTGGCGGTGTATTGGCTGAGTTTGCCGCACGGTAAGAGGGCGCGCGCGAATCAGCTTGGGCGCAGAATATTTGGTGAGCTGTTTGGTTGAAATTTGGACTTGCTCACCCAAGGCGCGGCCGATTCACTTGACGCTACGCTGGGGCGAACCTACCATCCGCGCTTTCCCGCGAAAGTTATGTTGTGGCCCTTTCTTCATCCCTAGCCCCGCTTTATTCGCTCATCGCCGACGATATGCGCGCCGTGGACGCTGTCATCCGTGAGCGCTTGTATTCCGATGTGGTGCTGGTGCGCCAAGTGTCGGAGTACATCATTAATGCCGGTGGCAAACGTTTGCGCCCCGCGTTGGTGTTGCTGTCAGCAGGCGCGCTAGGCTATGGAAAGCAAGGGGGGCAAACGCATCACCATCAATTGGCGGCGGTGGTTGAGTTTATTCATACCGCCACCTTGTTGCATGACGACGTGGTTGATGAGTCTGAGTTGCGTCGTGGTCGTGATACGGCCAATGCTATGTTTGGCAATGCGGCGGCCGTGTTGGTCGGCGATTTTTTGTACTCGCGCGCGTTCCAGATGATGGTGTCGGTAGGCAGCATGCGTGTGCAAGAAGTGCTGGCCGACGCGACGAATGTGATTGCTGAAGGCGAAGTGCTGCAACTGCTTAACTGCAACAATGCAGACGTAGAAGTTGAAGATTATTTACGCGTGATTCGCTTTAAGACCGCTAAGTTGTTTGAGGCGGCGATGCGTTTAGGCGCCATCATTAACCACGCGAGTGCGGGCGTTGAGGACGGCATGGCGCGCTATGGCATGCATTTAGGCACGGCCTTCCAGCTTGTTGATGACATCCTCGATTATTCCGGCGATGAATCTGCTACCGGCAAAAATCTGGGTGATGATTTGGCTGAAGGCAAGCCGACTTTGCCGTTGATTCATGTGATGCAGCATGGATCGCCAGCGCAGTCTGCCCTGGTGCGGCACGCCATTGAAGAAGGTGGTCGCGCAGATATGGATGCGGTGGTGCAAGCTATTCGTGAGACCGGCGCGCTCGACGTAGCGCGTGCAGCAGCACGTGAAGAAGTGCGCTTGGCGCAAGCTGCATTAGCGCAACTTCCATCTAGCCAATACAAAGATGTTCTGATAACATTGTCAGACTTTGCAGTTGATCGAGATCACTAGCCCTTTGCCAAAAGCAAAACGGTGGGTGGCTGCATTAACTGCTCAGGACGATGATCTTTCAGTTGCGCCGTGTATGAGTTGGTTTGATGCACGACCAGCGAAAGCTCAATCGCGATATGCAGGTTCAGCATGTCGTGTCAGTCCGGGGTGTAGCTCAGCCTGGTAGAGTACTGCGTTCGGGACGCAGGAGTCGGAGGTTCGAATCCTCTCACCCCGACCAATCATCTGTGGAAGTGCCAACTTATCTGCCCGGGGTATGTGTGGCCTCCATCGTCTGTTTTTCTTCGTCGGCCTTGATTGCTTTTTTATCGCCGACCTTCACCGTACCTTTTCGTTGGATTGCGCTGGTGAAATGCGGCATGGCTGCGCACGCTATGTGTCGTGTGGTAGGCTAGACGGATGAGCAAGCTATTCACATTTTTAATTCTCGGTCTTGTCTGCTATTTGCTGTACAAGAAGGTTAATTCTGGCAATGCGTCACCGCGCTCACGCCAAACCCGGCAACGCAGCAATGATCCTGAGCGCATTATTGCGTGCGCGCACTGTGGTGTTCACCTACCCGAAAGCGAAGGTGTGCATGCGGGCGGTCGATTCTTTTGTTCTGACGAGCACCGACGTCTCGGTGCCTAATTCCTTTGCAAGACGTTCGTCTTCCTGTTTCGGGCAATGCTGATCAAGGCGCAACGTTGGCCTTGGAGCAGGATGCGCTGGCTGTCTCGCGCCACTATTTCAATTTATATCGGTTGCTTGTCGCAACCATTTTTCTCGTCGCATTTTTGTTGTTCGACAATTGGCTCAACTTCGGCCAAGAGTCGGTCGCATTGTTTTCGGTTGTTGCTTGGGCCTATTGGCTTGCGTCAGCGTTGTTGTTGCTTTGGGTGCCACGTTTAGATTGGCATGAAGATGTTGAACTGACGCTGCAGGTGTTGGTTGATATTGCTGCCATAACGCTCATGATGTCCGCCAGCGGCGGTACGCGTAGCGGCTTATCGTTCATGTTGATGGTTTCGCTGGCGGGGGCTGCGCTCGTTGGCCAAGGCCGCCTAAGCTTGTTGTACGCGGCGATCGCCAGCCTAGCTATTTTGGGTGAACAATCGGTTCGTTCATTCTGGCTGTCTGGTGATACAGGGGGGTATTTACAGGCGGCGCTTACCGCGATCGGTTTCTTTGCCACAGCCATCGTGATGCGTATGTTGGCAAAGCGCGTGATTGCCAATCAGCGCCTTGCTCACAAGCGTGGTGTTGATTTGCGCAATGTGCTGCGCATTAATCAGCGCGTGATTAGCGATATGGAGCACGGCGTGATTGTGAGCAATCGCGAAGGCCTGGTACGACTGTACAACCCGCAGGCCGAGCAATTGCTGCGCGTTAAAGTGCCTGCCGAGGCTGGGTTGGGCAACTTTTCGGCTGAATTAGCTTCGCAGTTTTTGGCGTGGAATGGACTTGAAGAAACTGAGCAGCGCGTGGGCCTAGGTGATGGTCACGCCGTGAATGCGCGTTTTGTGCCCGCGGGCGAAGGCGGCGACACCTTAATTTTTCTGGAAGATCTGGCGCGCCAAGAAGAGCGCTTGCAGCAAATTAAGCTGGCGGCATTGGGCCGTTTAACGGCAGGTATTGCGCACGAGATTCGTAATCCGCTCACCGCCATTAGCCAGGCAGCGGAATTACTGCGCGAAGAGCGTCGTGGCGAGATTCAGGAAAAGCTGACGCGCATTATTAACGACAATGCGCAGCGCATGGAGCGCATGGTGCGTGATGTGCTCGACTTAGGCCGGCGCGATCGAGCTGAGCCGGAAAAAATCGGGCTGCGGGCCTATTTCCACGTCATGCAGCAAGAACTATCGCTGCAATCTGATAGTGAGCGCGTGCAGTGGGAAATCGTGGGTGAGCCAGATATTTGGTTTGATCGAGGTCATCTGAATCAAGTGTTATGGAATCTCGTGACCAATGCGCTGCGTTACGCAGGACCTGAGACGGGCGCGGTAAAAGTGATGGCCTTCACGAGCGGCGAGCGAACGGAGATCCATGTTGGCGACAATGGACCGGGGATTGATGCGACGACGGCTGCGCGTTTGTTTGAACCATTTTTTACGACGCACTCACGCGGCACAGGGTTAGGGTTATACATTGCTCGTGAACTGTCTGAAGCGAATGGTGCGACGCTCGACTTTGTGGATAATTCTCCCGGGGCCCACTTTCGCATTCGAGGTCGAGCTTAATTTTTAGAACGATGCCGTTAGAGAGAACACTAGATGAGTGCTGAACGCCGGACGCGAAGCGCACAAGCCAGTGTGCTGGTTGTGGATGACGAAGAAGATTTGCGCGAGCTATTGGCAATGACGCTCGTGCGTATGGGCTTGCACGCAGACTGTGTGGGTACGCTGGCGGAGGCGCGCGACCATCTACAATCGAATGGCTATCAGCTATGTTTGACCGATATGCGTTTGCCGGATGGCGAGGGCCTTGAACTCGTGCAGCACATCGCGGCGCGTGGGCTCGATCTGCCGGTTGCTGTTATTACGGCCTATGGCAGCATGGACAACGCGGTAACGGCGTTGAAGGCGGGTGCGTTTGATTACCTAGCTAAACCTGTTTCGATTGAACAACTGCGCGCATTAATTCGCTCTGCGTTACGTGTTCCGGAGCAGTCGCAAGAGGATGCCGTGCCGGAACGCGGCATGTTGGTGGGCGAGTCGGCGCCCATTCGGCAGGCCCGCGAACTTATTGGCAAATTGGCGCGGAGCTTGGCGCCTGTTTATATCTCGGGCGAGTCAGGGAGCGGTAAAGAGCGTGCGGCGCGTTTGATTCATGCCGGCGGGGCACGCACGCAACAAGCTTTTGTTGCTGTGAACTGCGGCGCTTTGCCCGAGGCACTGATGGAGAGCGAGTTTTTTGGGTATCGCAAAGGCGCTTTTACGGGGGCCGATGCAGACCGTGACGGGTTCTTTCATGCGGCGAATGGCGGTACCTTGTTTTTAGATGAAGTGGGCGACCTGCCGCTTTCCATGCAAGTTAAATTGCTGCGTGCGATTCAAGAAAAGAAAGTACGCAAGGTTGGTGCAACGCAAGAGGACGCCGTTGATGTGCGGCTGATCTGTGCAACCCATCGCGACCTGAAGCAATTGGTCGAAGCCGGTCAGTTTCGACAGGATTTGTATTACCGCCTCAATGTGATTCAGCTGCATATGCCCAGCCTGCGCGAATGTCGAGAAGATATTCCGGGCTTGGTTCAGCATGTTTTGCAACGCTTGGCGCGCGAACAGGGGCTGGCGCAACCTGAGTTGGCACCCGGCGTGATGACCATGCTGCAAAACTACCCTTTTCCTGGGAATGTGCGCGAACTCGAAAACACCCTTGAGCGTGCGCTCGCTTTGTCGGGCGGCGGCCTGATTACGCAAAATGATTTGATGCTGGTACCTGCAGACCAAGACGAGGTGGTTGGCGAAGGTGATGCGGCGGGCTTCGCGCTAGAGGATGGCTCAATTGGCAATGGGCAGGCGTTGCAAGACTATCTTGATGCGGTAGAGCGCAAAGCCATTGAAGAGGCTTTGCAGAAGACCCGTTTTAATCGCACGGCTGCGGCAAAACTGCTGGGCGTGACGTTCCGGTCTTTGCGTTATCGAATGGAGCGACTCGGTCTGAATGACTAAGGCACGCCCCGCAATTGGACAGCGTTTGCGTACCATCAATCAGGCGGGCTGGTTGTCTGGTGCGCGCAAGGTGCCTTCGCCAAACTTTGATGCACGCCCTGCGGGCATGCCGGTTGATCTTGTGGTGGTGCATGCCATCAGCCTGCCGCCTGAACAATTTGGTGGGCCTTGGGTTGAACGCCTGTTTGCCAATACCTTGCCGTCTGAAGCGCACCCCTATTTCGAGCAGATTGCGCATTTGCGTGTTTCCGCGCATTTCTTTATTCGTCGAGACGGTGAGATTTTGCAATTTGTGTCCTGTCTGGACCGTGCTTGGCACGCCGGTGTTTCGCAATGGCATGGGCGAGAACGATGCAATGATTTCTCAATTGGCATCGAACTAGAGGGTTCTGACCATCAGGCTTTTGAAGCGGTGCAATACCGCAGATTGGCTGCCCTTATTCGACGTGTGAAAGCGCGCTACCCTCATATTCAGGTTGCGGGCCACAGCGACATCGCGCCCGGTCGTAAGACCGATCCGGGGCCGCATTTCAATTGGCAACAGCTCAATAAGTTGCTCGCGCCGCGCTGATATTTTGCGGTGCTATTTGCGCGAAGGCCGCGCTACAAAAGCGATTCCAATTCATCTGCGTTTTTAATCTCGCCGCGCATGTGCGGATGCACAATTTTTGTTTGCGCCGTGTTTGTGATTTGCCATGAAATTTCACTTGCACTCGAATTGCGGCATCACTAGAATTAGGTTCGTTGCTTACAAAAAACACTATATCTAGTAGGTTGTGTTGTTTAAGCAAGGTTCGGCGGCCATCTGGGTGCTAAGCCTGCTCGCTAGATAGACGCAAACGCGTAAAGAATAAAGTAGGCGCCATACCAAAAGTGTGCACGCACAGCGTGTGCGAGGCTAAAAACAGGTTAGGTCAGGAGGGGTTGCATGCTCGTCGCATCAGAAGTTTCATCGGTTCAAGGTATTCCTCCAGAGTTCGCCCCTCAAGGTCTCTCAGCTTCAATTTCCAATCAGTCTGAATACAAAGTGATCCGCCGTAATGGCGCGGTTGTTTTGTTTGAGCCGTCTAAGATTTCTGTTGCCATGACCAAGGCGTTCTTGGCGGTGACGGGTGGTCAAGGTGCAGCTTCCGCACGCGTGCGCGATGTCGTTGCGCAGTTGACCGAAGCGGTTGTGCATGCGCTGGTGCGTCGCCAGCCGAATGGCGGTACGTTCCATATTGAAGACGTTCAAGATCAGGTCGAGCTGTCCTTGATGCGCTCGGGCGAGCATGATGTTGCGCGCGCCTATGTTCTGTACCGTGAGCGTCGTGCGGCAGAACGTGCAGCCAAGGCGGCTGCAGTTGAGGCGCCGGCAGTTGCGATTAATGTTGTTTCGGGTGGTGTGTCCCGCCCGTTGGATATGCCTGGCTTGAATGCCCGCGTTTCGGCTGCCTGCGAAGGTTTGGAGCAGTATGCGTCGCCGCAACTGATTATTGATGCCTCCCTGCGCAACCTGTATGACGGTGTGCCGGCGGAAGAGGTTAACAAGTCGCTGATTTTGTCTGCACGTTCGTTGATCGAAAAAGACCCGGCTTACGCTTATGTCACCGCACGCTTGCTGTTGCATACGATTCGCGCTGAAGTGCTGGGTGTAGAAGTTAGCCAAGGTGATATGGCCACCCGCTATGCCGAATATTTCCCGCGCTTTATTGCCAAAGGTATTGAGGCTGGCTTGCTGGATGCCAAGTTGGGCGAGTTTGATTTGGCTCGACTGTCTGCAGCGCTCGATGCGAAGCGTGATCTGAAGTTCAACTACTTGGGCTTGCAAACGCTGTACGACCGCTATTTCTTGCATATTAGTGATCGCCGCATTGAATTGCCGCAAGCGTTCTTTATGCGTGTGGCAATGGGTTTGTCGCTCAATGAAGTTGATCGCGAAGCGCGCGCCATTGAGTTCTACAATCTGTTGTCCAGTTTTGACTTCATGAGCTCCACCCCGACTTTGTTTAATTCGGGCACCTGCCGTTCGCAGCTATCTAGCTGCTATCTGACGACCGTGGCGGATGACTTAGATGGCATTTTCGAAGCCATTAAAGAAAATGCGCTGTTGGCAAAATTTGCAGGTGGCTTGGGTAATGACTGGACGCCGGTTCGTGCGCTGGGCAGCCATATCAAAGGTACAAATGGCAAAAGCCAAGGTGTGGTCCCATTCCTGAAAGTGGTGAACGACACTGCGGTTGCTGTGAACCAAGGCGGTAAGCGTAAAGGTGCGGTGTGTTCCTACCTCGAAACCTGGCACTTGGATATCGAAGAGTTTCTGGAGTTGCGCAAGAACACGGGTGATGACCGCCGTCGTACCCACGACATGAACACCTCAAACTGGATTCCTGATCTGTTCATGAAGCGCGTGATGGAAGGCGCAGAGTGGACTTTGTTCTCTCCCGCCGATTGCCCGGATTTGCATGAAAAATTTGGTTCCGCTTTTGAACAGGCCTACACCGGCTACGAGGCGGCTGCGGCACGTGGCGAAATCAAGCTGTTCAAAACCGTTCCTGCGCTTTCTTTGTGGCGCAAGATGCTGACGATGTTGTTCGAGACTGGCCATCCTTGGATTACGTTTAAGGACCCGTGTAACGTGCGTAGCCCGCAGCAGCACGCAGGCGTGGTGCACAGTTCTAACCTTTGTACCGAAATTACCCTCAATACCTCAGACACTGAAATTGCGGTGTGTAATTTGGGTTCGGTCAATCTTGTGGCCCATCTCAAGGATGACGGTAAGGGCGGCAAGATGCTCGATCAAGAGAAGCTGCAGCGTACGATTCGCACCGCCATGCGCATGCTCGATAACGTGATCGACATCAACTATTACGCTGTGCCCAAGGCGCGCAATTCAAACTTGAAGCACCGCCCGGTAGGTATGGGCATCATGGGCTTCCAAGAGTGCCTGCATGAACTGCGCGTGCCTTACGCGTCTGAGGGCGCGGTGGAGTTTGCTGATCGCTCGATGGAATCCGTGGCCTATTACGCATACTGGGCCTCTACCGAGTTGGCGCAAGAGCGTGGCCGCTACTCTAGCTATCAAGGTTCCTTGTGGGATCGCGGCATTCTTCCGCATGACTCCCTCGACCTGTTGGCGCAGGCTCGCGGCGGTTACTTGGAAGTCGATCGCAGCGTTACGATGGATTGGGACGCGCTGCGTAAGCGTGTTGCAGAGCACGGCATGCGTAACTCCAATTGTTTGGCAATTGCCCCGACGGCAACCATTTCCAACATTATTGGGGTTGATGCCAGTATCGAGCCGACCTACCAAAACTTGTTCGTTAAGTCGAACCTGTCCGGCGAGTTCACGGTTGTGAATGAGCATTTGGTGCGCGACCTCAAGCGCATTGGCTTGTGGGATGAAGTGATGGTGGCTGACCTAAAATATTTCGATGGTTCGCTGTCACGCATTGATCGCGTACCGGCTGATATCCGTAACCTCTATGCCACGGCTTTTGAAATTGAACCGAAGTGGCTGGTTGAGTGTGCGTCACGTCGCCAAAAATGGATTGACCAAGCGCAGTCGCTCAACATTTATATGGCCGGTGCGTCAGGTAAAAAACTTGACGAGACTTACAAGTTGGCATGGTTGCGCGGCCTCAAAACAACGTACTATCTGCGCGCAATGGGCGCAACGCATGCAGAGAAGTCGACCGGTCGTGGCGGCGAATTGAACGCAGTGCCTACGGATGCAGGGATGGGTGAGGGCGCTAAATTCTGCTCCATCGACAATCCTGACTGCGAAGCCTGCCAGTAATCGAATTGCATCTGCTGCGTTTGCTTCATTTGCAGTTGAAGCTAGAAAAATAAGGAGTAAGCACTATGCTGAATTTTGAAGAAGATCTGTCTGGTAGCGCATTGCGTGTATCGCCCAGCAGTTTTGTGCCGAGCGCGCCTGCAGCAGTTGAAGCTGAAGCGCCGGCTGACGCAAAAAATCGCCGTATCAATGCGGCTGATAAGCGCATCATCAATGGCCAGACCGATGTGAACCAGCTCGTACCGTTCAAGTACAAATGGGCGTGGGAGAAATATTTGGCAGGTTGTGCCAACCACTGGATGCCGCAAGAAATCAACATGCAGCGCGATATCGAGCTGTGGAAGTCGCCCAATGGCCTAACCGAAGATGAGCGCCGGGTGATCAAGCGTAACTTGGGTTTCTTCGTTACGGCTGATTCGCTGGCGGCCAACAATATCGTGCTGGGCACCTACCGCCAAATTACTGCGCCGGAGTGCCGTCAATATTTACTCCGCCAAGCATTTGAAGAGGCGATTCATACCCACGCATATCAGTACATTGTTGAGTCGTTGGGGCTTGATGAGTCCGAAGTGTTCAATGCCTATCACGAAGTCTCTTCGATTCGTGCGAAGGATGAATTTTTGGTGCCCTTCATTGATACGCTCACTAACCCCGAGTTCCGCACTGGTACGCCGGAAAACGATCAGAAGTTGCTCAAGAGTTTGATCGTGTTTGCGTGCCTAATGGAAGGCTTGTTCTTCTATGTTGGTTTCGTGCAAATCCTTGCGCTGGGCCGTCAGAACAAGATGACCGGTGCTGCTGAGCAATACCAATACATCCTGCGTGATGAGTCGATGCACTGCAATTTTGGCATCGACATGATCAACCAAATCAAACTCGAAAATCCGCATTTGTGGACTGCTGAATTTCGAGAAGAGCTCAAGTCTTTGTTCAAGCAAGCCGTAGAGCTTGAGTATCGTTATGCTGAAGATACAATGCCTCGTGGTATCCTCGGCCTCAACTCAGGAATGTTCAAAGAATATTTGCGTTTTATTGCCAATCGTCGCGCGCAGCAAATTGGTCTGGACGTGATGTTCCAAGGAGCGGAGAATCCGTTCCCGTGGATGAGTGAGATGATCGACTTGAAGAAGGAACGTAACTTCTTTGAGACACGTGTGATTGAGTATCAAACCGGAGGCGCGCTCTCCTGGGATTGATCCGAATACGGTGGCGGCCATGTGCGCGAGGGCGTAATGGATAGCCAGAAGCCGAACCGGTTCGACCACCAGCCATTGGCTGGAAAAGCGCAGGGCAGATAAGGAGCATGCCCTGCACCCTGATTCTGTTTTCGCATGAAGACAGAACGGATGAGTCGTGAAGAGTTCTGATCTAGGTTCGCACATGGTGTGTGAACGTGGGTTGAACGTCCGTGCTTGTTCAGACGGGTTGCAGTACCTGGTGTTTCTTATCCTGTTACCTGTGAAGGAGGTTTGACATGGCTGACACCGATGTAAAGAAGGCCGCAAAGCCAGCGGCAAAAAAAGCAGCGCCTAAAAAGGCTGCTGCAAAACCTGCAGCTAAAAAAGCTGCTGCCAAGAAGCCGGTAGCGAAGAAGGCTGCTGCCGCGAAGAAGCCCGCTGCCAAGAAGCCGGTAGCGAAGAAGGCTGCTGTTGCGAAGAAGCCCGCTGCCAAGAAGCCGGTAGCGAAGAAGGCTGCTGCCGCGAAGAAGCCCGCTGCCAAGAAGCCGGTAGCGAAGAAGGCTGCTG
>SBBQ01000047.1 GCA_005239635.1 Uliginosibacterium gangwonense | reverse complement strand
GGCGCGGCCACGCAGGCGTTGTTCCAGCACGGCAAGCGAAGGCGGCAGAATAAAAATGCCAATTGCGTCTGCAAACAAGAGGCGTACTTGCTGCGCGCCTTGCCAATCAATTTCCAGCAGCACATCGTGCCCGGCGGCCAGTTGTTCGCGAATCCAACGTGCGGAAGTGCCATAAAAATTGCCGTGCACCTCGGCCCATTCTAAAAACTCGCCGGCTTCGCGCATGCGGGCAAATTCGGCCTGATCAATAAAGTGGTAGGCCACGCCGTTTTGCTCACCCTCGCGCGCGGCGCGGGTGGTGTAAGACACGGACAAGCCGACCGACTTGTCGTGCGCCAACAAGGCGCGCACTAAGGTGGTTTTGCCTGCGCCGGACGGGGCCGAAACAATAAATAACAATCCGCTCATGTTTATTCCAGGTTTTGTACTTGCTCGCGCATTTGTTCAATCAGTAATTTCAGGTCGAGTGCATGGGCTGTAATGTCGCTCGATACGGACTTTGAAGCCAGCGTATTGGCTTCGCGGTTTAGCTCTTGCATTAAAAAGTCGAGGCGCTTACCGGCGGCACCACCTTTGGCAAGAATGCGCTCCACTTCTTCAATATGGGTGCCGAGTCGGCCTAATTCTTCTTCAACATCAATACGCGTGGCAAATACGCCCGCTTCTTGTCGAATGCGCTCTTCGTCTAGGCTGGCCACGGCTTCACGCAAACGCTGCGACATGCGCTCGCGGTACTCTTCAATCACCTGCGGCACACGCGGGCGCACGGCGGCCACGTGCTCACGCATGCTGGCTAGGCGGTCGCGCAGCAAACCCGCCAGCTTGGCGCCTTCGCGGGCACGGCTGGCCACCAGTTCATCCAGCGCGGCGTTAATGAGGACAAGGGCTTCGGCGTGTAGGCGTTCGTTGTCGATGCTGTCATCGCCCAGCATGCCGGGCCAGCGCAGCAATTCGGCCACGCTTAGGCGCGCGGCTTGGGGTTGTTGCGCCAAAACCTGTTGTTGCAGGGCGGTGAGTTGTTCTAGCAGCGCGGCATTGAGGTTGGGCGTGCGGTCTTGGTTGATGGCTTGCGTGGCTTGCAGATTGACGCGGCATTCCACTTTGCCGCGACTCAGGCGTGCCGCAATGGCCTCGCGCAGCAGCGGCTCGATGCTGCGCACTTCGTCGGGCATGCGAAACACAAGGTCGAGGTAGCGCGAATTTACGCTACGAATTTCAAGATTCAGGGTGTGGTTGCCGATATTTCTGCTGCCAGCGGCAAAGCCGGTCATGCTGTGGATCATGGTGTGCCTGCCTGAGCCTGTGTTTAGGGGTTGTCGCCAAAGTGGCGTAGCACCGTTGTGCTGTGTTCGGTGGTGTTTAATTTGTGGCTGCATGATTGGCAAATTGAGCCCGGTAAAGTCGGCGGTACTGCGGACTGCTAAGGTCGGCTGGTAAAGCGACCGTATGGGGCGTTTGCCAATCTTGGTTAGCCTGAATGATACCGTTGCGCCAGCAGAAGGTTGACCCCGTTCGTTAGTTTGTTGCGGTTTAGTATGGATAGGGTACTGGCGCGACAAGGATTTAAGTCGTATAAACGCATACAAATATTAAAACAGAGCCTGTGGAGTGGGCCGCCGGATGGTATCCTTCGGGCGAGTTCGACAGACAAAACCACGCCCACAGGGCGCCCGACATCCTGATCGCATCATGATCGTTTAGTGATCATTTCCGCTTAGCGCCCAGCCGAATGCCGCCACAAGTCAATAGTCCTCTCCCGCCGGGTTACCAACTAGACCAGTACCGCGTCGACAGCCAGTTGAGTGTGGGCGGGTTTTCGATTGTGTATTTGGCGTTTGACGCAGCCGGCGAGCCGGTGGCGATTAAAGAATATTTGCCCAATACGCTGGCCTCGCGTGGTGATGGCGAAGTTGTGCCGACCATTACCGAAGCCAATATGCCGGCGTTTCGCTACGGCATGCGCTGCTTCTTTGAAGAAGGCCGCTCGCTGGCGGGTTTAACGCACCCCAACGTTGTGCGCGTGTTGAACTTCTTCCGCGCCAACGAAACCGTTTATATGGTCATGCGCTATGAGCGCGGCCGCACCCTGCAAGATGTGATCGTGAAGCGTCGCGGCGAAATTCGTGAGAGCTTTTTGCGCTACGTTTTTACGCGCTTGTTGTTGGGCCTGCGCGAAGTGCATACCCACAAGTTTTTGCACCTCGACCTTAAGCCCTCGAATATTTACATTCGCAACAATGGCTCGCCGGTGCTGATTGATTTTGGCGCTGCGCGCAATGCCTTGGTGGCCGATGCGCCCATGCTCAAGCCCATGTACACGCCGGGCTTTGCTTCGCCCGAGCATTACAAAAATCGCGATTTGTTAGGCCCGTGGAGCGACATTTACAGCGTGGGCGCGAGTTTGTATTCCTGCTTGGCGGGTGCGCCGCCGCAAGCAGCAGACCAACGCATGCAAAACGATTTAGTGGTGCCTGCGGTACGTCGTTGGCAAGGTCAGTATTCAGAGCATCTTTTGGAAACGATTGATTGGTGTATGCAACTCTCGCACCTGCAACGCCCGCAAAGTGTGTTTCAGTTACAGCGTGCGCTGGCCGATTGGAAAAAAGAAGACGAGCCACAACGTGCACAAGCAAGTTGGTTGGCCAGAATGCGTGATCGTTTAGTGGGCATGGTGCGTAAATGAGATTCACCATTTTCCAAGAAAGTCGTATTGGCAAACGGCGCAGCAATCAAGACCGCGTGGCGTATAGCTATTCGCGTGATGCGCTGTTGATGGTGGTGGCCGACGGTATGGGCGGACACTTGCATGGCGAAGTCGCCGCGCAAATTGCCGTGCAAATTATTACCGAGCATTTTCAGCACGAAGCGAATTCGCGCTTGCACGACCCTTTCTTGTTTTTGTCGAAGGCGCTGACTTCGGCGCATTTTGCCATTCGCGATTACGCCGAAGACCATCGTCAAGAAGATTCACCGCGTACCACCTGCGTGGCCTGCGTGGTGCAAGACAGCGTGGCATATTGGGCGCACGCCGGTGATTCGCGCTTGTACCTTATTCGCGGCGGGCAAGTGGCCGCGCAAACACGTGACCATTCACGCGTGCAGCGCATGCTGGAGCGTGGCGAAATTACCGAAGCCGAAGCGCAAACGCACCCCGCACGTAACCGTATTTTTAGTTGCCTGGGCGGTACGCATCCACCGCAAATTGATTACTCGCGCAAAACACCCATCAACACCAACGACGTGATTTGTTTGTGCACCGATGGTGTGTGGGGGCCGCTGAGCAATCAGGGCATGGTGCAAGGGTTTACCGGTTGCGGTGTAGCCGAAGCGGTGCCGCGCATTTTGAATGAAGCCGAGCGTGTTGCCGGCATGGGCTGCGACAACCTCTCCATGATTTCCATGGCGTGGCACGATAGCTATGACGAAATGAGCGAAGCGCAAGGCGAAATTTCAACCCAGACCTTGCCGCTGAATCGTCACACCACGGTGATGGAAGGTTTTGCCTCAAGCCGTCGTGTTGCGCAAGAACTGACTGACGACGAAATTGAGCGCGCGATTCACGAAATTAATTCAGCCATTAACAAATACACCAAGAAATAAAAGCATGAGCTCAGCAACTTCATCATCACCCATTGCACGCGCTGAACAGCGCGCCGCCAACGCACTCCGCCCGATTAAAATCACCCGCCAATTTACGCGCCATGCCGAAGGCTCGGTGCTGATTGAATGCGGTGGCACACGCGTGTTGTGCACCGCCAGCGTTGAAGAAAACGTGCCGCCGTTTTTGCGCGGCAAAGGCAGTGGTTGGGTTACGGCTGAATACGGCATGCTGCCGCGTTCTACGCACACGCGCATGTCGCGCGAAGCCGCCAAAGGTAAACAAAGCGGCCGCACGCAGGAAATTCAACGACTCATTGGCCGCTCCTTACGCGCTGTAATGGACCTGACCGCATTGGGCGAGCGCCAAATCACCATCGACTGTGATGTGCTGCAAGCCGATGGCGGCACGCGCTGCGCCTCCATTACCGGCGCGTGCGTAGCCTTGCACGATGCCTTGTCTGGTTTGGTTGCTGCCGGCAAATTGCCGGCCATGCCGCTCAAATCCATGGTTGCAGCTGTGTCGGTGGGTATCGTGAATGGCCAACCCTTGCTAGATTTAGACTACGACGAAGACTCCAACTGCGACACCGATATGAACGTGGTGATGACCAGTGCCGGCGGCTTTGTTGAAGTGCAAGGCACCGCAGAAGGCACGCCGTTTGCGCGCGCCGAACTCGAAACCCTGCTCGGCTTGGCCGAAAACGGCATTTCACAACTGATTGCCGCACAACGCCAAGCATTGGGCATTGCGTAGTATTTGCCAATGAAGTTTGCCAACTAAGATTTGCCAATGAGGTTTGCACAATGAGCCTACCGCGCACCCTCGTTCTCGCCTCTGGCAATGCGGGCAAGTTGCGTGAGTTGGTTACGCTGCTGCAACCGTTGGGCATAGATGTGCAACCGCAGTCGCTCTACAACGTGAGTGAAGCAGAAGAGCCGCATTGCACCTTTGTTGAAAACGCATTGGCAAAAGCGCGTCACGCGGCGCGTGCAACGGGCTTGCCAGCACTCGCAGACGATTCCGGCTTGTGTGTCGCAGCGCTCGGCGGCGCGCCCGGTGTGTTGTCTGCACGTTATGCGGGTGAGCCAAAATCTGACGCACGCAATAACGAACGTCTGCTGGCAGACCTGCAAAACGTGAGCGACCGACGCGCGCATTACGTGTGTGTGTTGGTGATGGTGCAGCACGCGGATGACCCGCAACCGCTCATTGCGCAAGGCGAATGGCACGGCGAAATTTTGCAGGCGCCAAAAGGTGACGGGGGTTTTGGTTACGATCCGCTGTTTTGGTTGCCGGACCTAGAGCAAAGCTGCGCCGAGATTGAGCACGAGTTAAAAAACACCCTCTCGCACCGTGGCAACGCCATGCGCCAATTGCTGCAACAGCTAGAGCAACGTGCCGCGCAATGACTGGCAGTAACGGGCAGTGAGGGGCAAAGTTGTAACAGTAAGCCGCAACCCTGAGTTGCAACCCCTGACGCAACCGTCAGCCGTAACCAGCTGTTGCAACCCTCAGTCTTCCTAATCTGTAATGCCCCATGCGTGCCGTATGAGTGAAACCCCCAAACCCACCACTGTTCCACTGCGTTGGATGGGCACGCCACGTACCGAAGCGCAGCACAGCCCGCTGCAACTCTCGCCGCAATTCGCACGCGCCTTGCCGCTCGCTTTGTACATCCATATTCCGTGGTGTGTACGCAAATGCCCGTATTGCGATTTCAACTCGCACGTCGTGCGCGAAGGCGCAGCGCAGGCAAACAACGATGCGATTGGCAAGGCACGCGTGCAGCCACCCTCGCAGCCGCACACCGGGCCACACGCGCTGCCCGAAGACGAATATGTGGCCGCGTTGATTGCAGACCTTGAAGCAGCGCTACCCAATATTTGGGGGCGACGAATCAGCAGTATTTTTTTTGGTGGCGGCACGCCCAGTTTGTTTTCTGCACAGGCCATTGAGCAGATTCTCACGGCTGTGCGCATGCGTACCAATTTGCAGCCAGATGCAGAAATTACGTTGGAGGCGAACCCCGGCACCGTTGAAGCAGCGCGTTTTGCCGGCTACCGCGATGCCGGTGTGACGCGTGTTTCACTCGGCATCCAAAGCTTTAATGATCGCCACCTGGCTGCGCTTGGACGCATACATTCCGCCAGCGAAGCGCAGCGTGCGATTGAACTGGCGCAGCAACATTTTGCTGAAGTGAATTTAGACATCATGTATGCCTTGCCCGAGCAAAGCTTGAACGAAGCGCTGCACGATGTTGATCGCGCCATTGCCTGTGGCACCACGCACTTGTCGTGCTACCACCTCACGCTTGAACCCAACACCCCGTTTGCCGCGCACCCGCCGGCCGTGCCGGATGACGATGTGGCGGCCGACATGCAGCTGGCCATTGAGCAGCGTTTGCAGGCAGCTGGCTATGAGCATTACGAAACATCGGCTTTTGCCAAAGCCGGCCATCGCTGTAAACACAATCTCAACTATTGGCAATTTGGCGACTACTTAGGCATTGGCGCGGGCGCACACAGCAAGCTTTCGTTTCATGATCGCGTGCAGCGCGAAATGCGCCATAAGCACCCAACTGCTTATCTGCAAGCGGTGCAGCAAGGTACAACACATGGCGCCACGCAAGGCGCGCACATACAAACCACCGAAGTGGTGAGTGGTGACGCACTGCCGTTTGAATTTATGATGAACGCACTGCGCTTGTGCGACGGATTTCCGCTGGATTTGTTTGAAGAGCGCACCGGCTTGCCGTTGCGTGTGGTGCAGCCGCTGCTCAAACAAGCGGAACAACGTGGCCTGCTCGCGCTCAGCGCAAATGCGGCCAAGCCCACCGAGCAAGGCCGCCGCTTTTTGAATGAACTGCTGCAGATTTTTTTAGTGGAATGAGCGGCGCGCTTTGATGCACGCCACAGCAGAAACGATGTGCCTGGCGAGAACGACGTGCGCTATCCCTTGCGCCTAAAAATCACATCCCACACACCATGACCTAAGCGCAAACCGCGCTGCTCAAATTTGGTGAGTGGTCGGTAATCTGGGCGTGGTGCAAAGCCGCCGTGCGCGTTGTCGCAGGTGTTTTCGAGCAACGGTTCGGCCTGCATCACCGCCAACATTTGTTCGGCGTAATCTTCAATGTCTGTTGCGCAATGTAGGTATCCACCGGGCGCGAGGCGTGTTGCCAATTGCGCCACCATCGGTGATTGAATCAAGCGACGTTTGTGATGACGCTTTTTATTCCACGGGTCGGGAAAAAATACATGAATCCCGGCCAGGCTGTTGGGCGGAATCATGTCGCGCAAAACCTCAATGGCGTCGTGCGCGCAAATGCGCAGATTGGCAATGTTCTCGGTGGCGATGAGTTTGCACAAATTGCCAATGCCCGGCGTGTGCACTTCGCAGGCGATGAAGTTGTGTTGCGGGCGCGCCTGCGCAATTTTGGCGGTGGTTTCACCCATGCCAAAACCAATTTCAAATACGGTGGGGGCGTCACGTCCAAACAGCGCGGCGTAATCGAGCGGCGTGGTTTGATGCAGCACGCCGATCTTGGGCAGCCATTCATCTTGAAACCGTTGCTGCGCGTTTGAGACGCGGCCAGCGCGACGCACAAAGGTGCGAATGTGGCCGTGCGTGTTTTCTACCGCGTCTGATGCTTCAACAGAGGCGTTGGCAGTGTTGCTGTGGTCCGCGGTTGCGGGTGGGGTGTTGTCTGCGGGTGTGCTCATGTCATGCGTGGGAGGCGTCGATTGGCAAATCGACGCATCACAAAAAAATTAAGACTGAATCAAGCCTTCGGTGGGCGAGCTGGGGTCGGCCGAGTAATGCTTACGCGGCATGCGGCCCGCAAGGT
>SBBQ01000032.1 GCA_005239635.1 Uliginosibacterium gangwonense | reverse complement strand
CACGTCGGCAATGTCTCTGCCGTGCCTGCGCCTGGTGCGTGGGCGCTGATGGTTTCCGGCCTCGGCTTGATGGGTTTTCTCGCTAAACGCCGTTCCAAGAATGTGGCAGTGAGACCTACCCCCCGATAGCCTACAAAGCCCGCGTAGATACCATCTCCCTCTACGAGAGGAGCAAAGAATTAAACGCCTAACATGGCGTTCGAGCGGGACGCCGCAAAAGCGCGGCGCCCCTCAACTCAACGTTAGCGATTATGAAACTCCGGTACTGTGAGGGCGAGGGTACAGCTCCTGTTTATGTCTCATACATCCGTAGAGATAGAGGTGGAAAAGGCGCTTTTATGCTGGCGGGTGCCAATAGTGAGGGGCTCGAAATCCCATTTTCTTCGAGCGCAGAGTTTCTAAAACTATTACAGGCGCTAATGGCTGAGTCAGTTCCTCTTTCCGTTGGTGGTCACTGTATTGGTGCCGCCGACGAGGTGGAACTTTTAATGGCGAATGGGGAGTTAGACGGATCGTATGTGCAGATAGCATGGCGAGGGCCACAGAAATATGGGGTCAGACACGATAAGATACATATTTCCCCGAGCTCAAACAGCGCTTGCGTGCTCAACCATCAACTGTACATTCGCCACACCCATATACTCATTCGCTTCAAGTCGATAAGCGGCGCGAATCCGCTGTGGTAGCGGTTCTGCGTGGTTAAACCAGATGGCGTCGTAGGTGGCGTTGCCTTGTTTGAGGCGCAGTTTGAGGTGCTTGTCTTTGAGCAGTGTCTGCTTGTCGACGGTAAATTCGCCGTCAAACACCGGGGGCGGAAAACCTTGTCCCCAAATTTCACTTTGCAGCATGCGTGCGGTTTGCAGATTGGCAAACGAGGGCGGTAGTTCGCCATCGGTTTCGATGGTGCGGGTGAGCGCTGCCGGTTCGATCATGTCTTGCACGGCTTGTTCAAATACTTGCGCAAATTGCGCGAAGTCTTGTTCGCGCAGCGTAAGGCCCGCCGCCATGGCGTGACCGCCAAATTTAAGCAGCAAACCCGGATGTCGCTTGGATACTAAATCAAGTGCATCGCGCAGGTGCAGGCCGGGAATGGAGCGTCCGGAGCCTTTGATTTCGCCCGGATTGCCCGGCGCAAAGGCAAGGGTGGGGCGGTGCGCTTTTTCTTTGATGCGTGAAGCGAGTATGCCAATGACGCCTTGGTGCCATTCGGCGTTAAACAGGCTGATGCTAGCGCGCGCCGCGCTTTCGTTCGTGGTTTCGTTCGCCGTATTGTCTAGGGTTTCTTGCACTTGTTTGAGTAGCTGCGCTTGCGCGGCTTCTTGCATGTCCGCTTCAATGGCGCGTCGTTCGCGGTTGAGGCTGTCAAGCTGTTGTGCAATTTCAAGCGCTCGTGCTGAATCATCGGTAATGAGTGCTTCAATGCCCATCGACATGTCCGACAACCGACCCGCAGCGTTGAGCCGTGGGCCGAGACCAAAGCCAATATCAAAAGTGCTGGCTTGTTGTGGGTCGCGCCCAGCGGCGGCAAACAAAGCGCGCACGCCCGCTTGGCAATTGCCGCTGCGCATGCGGGCCAGCCCTTGTGAAACGAGAATGCGGTTGTTGTGGTCAAGCTTTACTACGTCGGCCACGGTGCCGAGCGCGACGAGGTCGAGCAAGTTACCTAAGTTGGGCTCGGCGACGTTGTTTTGTGCAAACCAGTCACGCGTGCGCAACTCGGCGCGCAGTGCGAGCATCACATAAAACATTACGCCAACACCGGCGATGTTTTTGCTGGCAAAGCGACAGCCCGGTTGGTTGGGGTTAACAATCACCGCAGCTTCGGGCAACACGTCGCCCGGTAAGTGGTGGTCGGTGACCAGCACTTCAATGCCCAGCTCTTGTGCGCGTTGCACGCCATCAACGCTCGCAATTCCGTTATCAACAGTAATGATGAGATCCGGTGGATTGTCGGCATACACCTGCGCGGCGAGATCAACAATTTCTGGGGTGAGGCCGTAGCCATATTCAAAGCGATTGGGCACGAGGTAGGCCACGTCTGCACCCATCGCACGCAAGGCGCGCACGCCCACGGCGCAGGCGGTGGCGCCGTCGCAATCGTAGTCGGCGACGATTAAGAGTCGAGCTTGCGCTTCAATGGCGTCGGCTAACAGTTGCGCGGCGTCTTGGCAGCCGAGCAAGGAGTCCGGCGGCAGCAAGGCTTTGAGCGCGAGTTCGGTATCGCTCGGTTGCTGCAAGCCGCGCGCGGCAAATAAGCGCGCTAACAATGGATGCACGCCCGATTGCGTGAGCATGGCTTCGGCGCGCATGGGCACAGAGCGCCGCTTAATAACGGGGCTGTTCATGATTGTGTTGGGGCAAAACGTTTTGCCAATGTGGCGAGCGTCATGGGGCGACGCCACAACTTCCATAAATCAGCACGCTCAATTTGGCATTGCAGACTGCCATGCTCACCCGGCAGCATGATGACAAGGCGTTTGATGTCGCCTTGCTTGAGCGCATGTAATGCCGGCGCGAAAACGGTTTGCTCAAGTTTGAGCAACGCAGTTTGCCAATCGCCCACGTCGAGCTGTTGTGCAGAGCGCTGTGCGAGTGTGCTTACGAGCACGCTGTTTGTGTGTGCGGGCAGGGCGCTGTCGATTGGCAAAAGGGTGCGTTGGCTGCCCAGCGCAAAGCCTTGCGCGAGCGGCTCGTCGGTGAGCACATGCGTGGGTGTGGGTAGAGTAGAGATTGGGTGGTTCGCGGCATCGAGTTGCCCCGGCCCCCAAAACCACACGCTGTTTGCCAATAGCTGGCCGCGTTGTTCGCGCACGCTATTCACGGGGTGGTCGTGCAACAGCGTTTGGCTTTCGGTCAAAATGCGTCGCCATACGCGCGCTTCTTGGTTTGCAACATCGCTGTTGCCCTGTGGCAGCCAGTTGAGCAAATTGCGGCCTGCTGCGGTTTCCGGTGCATGAAATTGGGCTTGCGTGGATTGGTGCAAACGCAAATACCAGCGTTGCGGATGCGGCGAGTGCAGTTCGCCATACTCGGCAAAGTGGGGCGCCAAGGTTTTGGCAAGCGCCATGCATTCGGCGGCTACCAGGCCCACACTTTGACTATCGCTCAGCATCAGCGTCTCGCGCTGGTGGCTAATATTTACCGGGTCTGTGCACAGCCAAAAACCTTGGGTAGCATCAAGTCCGTCGGCTAATGCACGTAGCGCAGCAAGTGGTGCATTTTGCCAATTAAACAGCGCGGACAAGGCTGCGTGGTAGCTCATGCCGGGCTGCGCCGTAATGTGCGCGAGTCCCAGTAGTTTGGCGAAAGTGGGCAGTGCAGTTTGTGCGGCCAAGGTTGCAGGCGTGGGTGCGCCAAATGACGGCGTGGCAGGCTGCGCAAAGAACTCGGGTTGCCATACGCCGGGCAACAATAGGCTTAGGCTGCTGTTTGATGTGGATGAGGCATTTTCTTGCATGCCCACATGTTAACATCTAGCCATGAATAAGTATTTTGCTTCGCGAGCCAAGGGTCACGCCGCCGCCTGCTTGATGTGGGGGTGCCGCGCATGATGTATGAATTTTTTATTGGCATGCGCTATGTGCGTGCGGGCCGCCGTGGGTCTGAGGTGGGCCGTCGCAATGGCTTTCTCTCGTTTATTGCCGTTGTCTCATTACTGGGCTTGGCGCTAGGTGTTATGGCGCTGATTGTGGTGCTGTCGGTGATGAACGGCTTTCAAACCGAATTACGCACGCGCATTTTGGGCGTGGCAGCGCATGCGCAAGTGACTAGCGTGCAGGGCGACTTAGCCAATTGGCAACAGGTGGCAGACCAAGTGCGTGGACAGCCACACATACAGGCGGTGGCGCCGTATGTGCAAAGTCAGGCGATGCTGACCTATGAGCAAACGGTGCGCGGCGTAATGCTACGCGGTGTGCTGCCGGCCGACGAAGACCGCGTAGCAAACTTTGCGCGTTATATGCGCTTTGGCAAATTGGACGATTTGCGGCCGGGCGAATTTGGCATTGTGCTGGGCGTTGAGCTGGCGCGTGCTTTACAAATTGGCCCCGGTGACAAGGTTACAGTCATTGCCCCGCAAGGCTTGGTCACGCCGGCTGCGGTGTTGCCGCGTCTCAAGCAGTTTCGCGTAGTGGGGGTATTTGATAGCGGCATGTTTGAATACGACGCCAACCTTGCGTTGGTGCATATGTCGGACGCGCAAACGCTGTACCGCATGGATGACAACGTGAGCGGGGTGCGCCTCAAACTTGACGACTTGTTTGCCGCACCGCGTGTGGCATATGAACTTGCGAGTGTGTTGCGCGAACAAAACCCCGATTTAATGGTGAGCGATTGGTCGCGTCAGCACGCCAGCTTTTTTCGTGCGGTTGAAATTGAAAAGCGCATGATGTTCATCATCCTCACACTCATCGTGGCGGTGGCAGCGTTCAATATTGTGTCGACGCTAGTGATGACCGTGCGCGATAAACAATCTGACATTGCGATTTTGCGCACCTTGGGTGCGAGTCCCCGCAGCATCCTTGCTATCTTCGTCGCACAGGGCGCGTTTATCGGGATTGCAGGCTTGATCATTGGCGTCGTCTCAGGCGTTGCATTGGCAAAAAACATTGACGTGGTGGTGCCGTTTATTGAGCGGCTATTCCACGTGCAGTTTTTGTCTAAGGACGTGTACTTCATCTCGCAATTGCCAAGTGAAGTGCAGTGGGGCGATGTGTGGCTGATTACCGGCGTGTCGTTCGTGCTCACTTTGTTGGCAACGCTGTATCCAAGTTGGCGTGCTGCGCAAACCAATCCGGCGGAGGCGCTGCGTCATGAGTGAGTCTATGAGTACGTCTAACAGTCAGTCGGCCTGCAATAGCGTGCTGGCCTGTACCGCGCTGTGCAAACAATTTGTACAAGCGGGCGAACCGGTGCCAGTTTTGGCTGATGTGACGTTACAGATTGGCAAAGGCGAGTGTGTGGCCATTGTGGGGGCCAGCGGCTCTGGCAAAAGTACGCTGCTGCATTTGCTGGGTGGATTAGATGCGCCCAGCTCGGGTGAAGTCAGTCTGATGGGGCGTGCCCTGTCGAGTCTGAGCGATGCTGAGCGCGGCGAGCAACGTAACCGTTCGCTGGGTTTTGTATATCAATTCCATCACCTGCTGCCGGAGTTTTCTGCGCTCGAAAATGTAGCAATGCCGCTCTATATCCGCCGTATGCCGAAGGCCGACGCTGAGGCGCAAGCCATGGAGGTATTGGCAAAGGTAGGTCTGGGTCATCGCTTACATCATCGCCCGGGGCAGCTTTCGGGCGGTGAGCGCCAACGTGCTGCCATTGCCCGTGCCTTGGTTACGCAGCCGGCCTGTGTGTTGGCTGACGAACCAACGGGCAACTTAGATCGCCACACTGCTGATAGTGTTTTTGAGTTGATGCTATCGCTCAACGCCACGTTAGGTACCGCTTTGGTGTTGGTAACACATGACGAGCGCTTGGCCGCACGAGCAGGCCGCGTTGTAACGCTAGAAGACGGCAGGCTGGTAGAACAAGCCTAATTTGTAAGCATGGATGCATCAAGACGCATCCAACAAACTCGACAGAAAGTCCACTTCGTCATATTGTTAAGGCATGGCGTCGGCTCGGGTGTGGTGATCTGCTGCATGCCTTCAATCAGTTCACAACAAGAATGTGGTGATTAGTCTTGTTAGGGAGGAGGTCAGGATGTCCTATATAAAAGAGAACTCCCAACAAACTGGTCGCACATCGCCTAAGCAGCACACGGTGCGATTGGCGCCATGGCGACAGTGCTTGCTGTTGCTACTGGTGCCACTCATGTGGGCCATGGCTGCCCCCGCGCACGCCGCGCTCCCAACCCTCACTTACGAAATCTACGACATCATCGAAAACGGTGAGCAAGTGCTCATTGCCAATGGCTCTAAGCGTTACCAGCCGGAGCAAGTTCAGGTGATTACCCAAAAAGAAGGAGATGAAACCTTCTGGCTCAAACAAGTGCCCCTAGATAAAGGCTACGCGCTAGGCGTGACGGTGCATCGCGATAAGCTGATTGATGGTATTGCGCTTTGGGTGGATGGTCCATTGTGCGGTTTTAGTTGGGATTTCTTTTTGGCTGATAAAAGCGGCCATTTCATTAAACGGCTCGGCGCGTCTAGCCTCAGCGTGCAAATGCGCAAGGTGGGCGATTTGCAAGAAGTTGCTGAAATTCGTTTTGATACGGATGTTTGGCTCAAGATTAGTACCCAAGTCAAACTGGGCAACTGGACGCAATACATCTTGATTCGCGAAGGCAGTGTTTTACAACTGCCGCTACCCGAAGCAGGCGTGGCGACGCCGCCGCATAAATGTAAAGAGTGAGTGGTAGTCTGCTAAACAATATGGCTACTAATGCGCGCGGCACTTGAAATTGGATAACGTGGCAGCATATATCTCGTTATTCTCGTCATTACATCTATTTTTAGGTTCGACTTCTGGAGGCTTGAATGAACAGTTTGGCACGCGGTAGTGCACATCATTGGTTGTATCGCTTGGGTGTTGTGCTGGCATTGGCAATGAGTACGCTGCTATCCGGCTGTGGTTACAACCAAATTCAAGTGAATGATGAGTCAGTCAATTCAGCTTGGTCTGAAGTGTTAAACCAGTACAAGCGCCGTGCTGACCTTATTCCAAACCTTGTGCAAGTGGTGCAAGGTTATGCCGCCCACGAAAAAGATGTGCTGACACAGGTGACCGCCGCACGCGCCAGTATTGGGGGCATTAAAGCGACCCCTGAGTTGGTGAATGATCCAGAAGCGTTTAAGAAATTCCAGGCTGCACAAGCTGAAATGAGCTCTGCGATTGCACGCCTCATGGTGGTGGCCGAGAACTACCCGAACCTGAAGGCAGACGCCAATTTCCGTGACTTGCAGGCGCAACTTGAAGGCACAGAGAACCGCATTACGGTGGCGCGCAATCGTTTTATTGAGTCGGTTAAAGCATACAACATTGGTGTACGCACTTTCCCCAACAACCTAACGGCCATGTTATTTGGTTACAAACCCAAGGCCAACTTTACGGTTGAAGATGAAAAGGCGATTGCCGAACCGCCGAAGGTCAACTTTAACAACGCACCTGCGGCAGCACCCGCCGCTCCAGCGGCGGCTGAACCTGCTGCGCCCGTGGCGCCTGCTTCGCCTGCGAAGGCACCTTAACCCGAAGCGGATTAGCAAAACCAGCTTCATGCACGCGACTTTTCAATGGCAATCGGGGCAGAGCCAACTGCCTCGAGGCGCTATGACGCAGCCACGCAGTCTTGCGTGGCTGTTTGTCCTGTTGTGCTGGGTGTGCGCTTTCGTTGGTGCCGCACAAGCTGCTGACAGTGGTTTGCAAGCGATTCCCGCATTAAGTGCTCGCATTACCGATACCACAGGCACTTTGTCTCCCGAGCAAAAGGCTGCGCTCGATTCACGCTTAGCGGAACTAGAGCGCACGAAGGGCAGCCAAATTGCAGTGCTGATTGTGCCGACGACACAGCCTGAAGCGATCGAACAATATTCAATCCGTGTGGCGGAAGCCTGGAAAATCGGCCGCAAAGACATTGGCGACGGCGTGATTGTGCTTGTGGCAAAGGATGATCGTAAGTTGCGGATTGAGGTGGGGCGCGGCCTTGAAGGCGCGGTTCCGGACGTCTACGCCAAGCGCATCGTGACGGAGACGATTGCCCCACACTTTAGGCAAGGTGATTTTTCCGGCGGTCTATCTGCCGGGGTTGAGGCAATTATTCAACTCATCAATGGTGAGACATTGCCGCCGCCACAGCAACAGCATCGCAATACAAATCAGGGCACGAATGCCAGTGACTGGTGGGCGCCGTTGCTTATCGGCACGTTTGTGTTGGGTAGTTTTTTAACGGCGGCCATTGGCAAAATGATGGGCGCAAGTGTGACCGGTGGCGTTGCTGGGGTGGTGACATGGCTGATTACCTCATCGTTGTTAGTGGGGGGTATTTCAGCATTCGTAGCCTTCGTGCTGGTGTTGCTGGTTTCCTCCTCATTAGGTAATGGCAGTTTTGGCGGAACACCCGGCGGTTGGGGTGGTGGCTGGGCAGGTGGGAGT
>SBBQ01000075.1 GCA_005239635.1 Uliginosibacterium gangwonense | reverse complement strand
TTGCGTTTAGTGTTGGCGGTTAAACGGCTGGGGCTACCTTGCGTAGTCGCGCTCAACATGGCTGACGTGGCAGCGCAACGTGGCATTAAAGTTGATGCAGAAGCGCTGTCTCGCGAACTTGGCTTACATGTGGTGCCCACGGTGGCGATTCGCGCCGGGGGCGATGCTGCGCTGCGTACCTTGCTGGACGACCCAAGCCAATGGCGTAGTTTTGCGCCCGCTGCATCAGTAGCGCCACATCACAATGGCAATGCACCGATTGTGGCCGACCACGAAACCGTGCAAACCATTTTGCAGCGCTTAGGACTCGACAAACTGGTGCCACACATTGCCAGCGATCGTATTGATCAAGCGGTGCTGCACCCGGTGTTTGGCCCTGCACTGTTAATGCTCATTTTGTTTTTGGTGTTTCAGGCGGTTTTTTCTTGGGCCGAATGGCCCATGGGGCTTATTGAATCTAGCACGGCGGCAGCTGGTACTTGGGTGAGCGACGCTTTGTCAGAAGGTTGGTTGCGTAGTTTGCTGGTGGACGGGGTGATTGCCGGCGCAGGCGGCGTGCTGGTGTTTTTGCCACAGATTGTGATTTTGTTTTTCTTCATTCTGGTGCTTGAAGAATCTGGCTATTTACCACGCGCCGCGTTCTTGCTCGACCGTCTCATGGGAAGCGTCGGCCTGTCTGGTCGTTCGTTTATTCCACTGCTATCAAGCTTTGCCTGCGCCATTCCGGGCATTATGGCCGCGCGCACAATTAGCAATCCGCGAGATCGTTTAGTCACCATTTTGATTGCACCCTTGATGACGTGCTCTGCACGTCTGCCCGTTTATGCACTGCTAATTGGTGCATTTATTCCACAGCGCGAAGTAGCGGGCATTTTCGAGTTACAAGGCTTGGTTCTATTTGGCCTATACATGGTGGGCATTATCGGTGCGCTACTGGTTGCTTGGGTGCTCAAGCGCTTTACGCAAGCGGGTCGCTTGGTGCGCCCTTTGATGATGGAACTACCGAATTACCACTGGCCTTCTGTGCGCAACGTAGCCTTGGGTTTATGGCAACGCATTCTCACTTTTGTGCAGCGCGTGGGCGGCATTATTTTATTGCTCACAGTTTTGCTGTGGTTCCTCGCCAGCTTCCCTGCTGCGCCTGCTGATGCCATCGCACCGGCCATTGAATACAGCTTTGCGGGTCAGCTTGGCAAAGCGCTAGCTGTAGTGCTTGAGCCCATCGGCTTCAATTGGCAAATTAGTGTGGCACTGGTGCCCGGCATGGCCGCACGCGAAGTGGCGGTGGGCGCACTCGGCACGGTCTACGCACTATCAGCCACCGGCGACGACACCGCACAGGCACTGACACCGCTCATCGCCAGCAGCTGGAGCTTAGCCACGGCCTTGGCGCTGCTCGCATGGTTTGTGTTTGCACCGCAGTGCATCGCCACACTCGCCACCGTCAAACGTGAGACGGGGGGTTGGAAAATGCCACTCATCATGGTCGCGTATCTGTTTGCACTGGCCTACCTGGCCGCGTTTGTGACGTACCGTGTCGCCCTCGCCTGCGGCTTGGGATAACGCTATATCTCCACGCGCTTTTGATCATGCCGACGACCTAAAACCGTCGGCATTTTTTACACCGTTCACACCGAAACTTTGTTCGTTTGTTGCCATCCCGCTTGGCACAAAACATTCCGATTGAATATACCAATGGTCTATATCTTGCTTACTACATTCGGTCGTATTGAACAGTAAGACTCGCTGCTCAAGACAACGGCACAAACAACAACTCCAAAAAGGAAACATCATGGGACTGCTTTCCGGCAAATTCACCACCCAACAGGTACACAAAATCACCAGCGCAGCGCTGCTCGCACTCGGCATGTTGGTCGGCTCTGCCGCTCAAGCACTGCCCGTTTCAACGGGTTTTGATGGCCAGCGCATTGGTATTCAATATTTTTACCCCAATCTGGCAACCTTGGATGCAGACTTGGGCGCAGTTGTAGTCGGCGCAGGCGTTGAATTCAATGACGGCCAAGGCAACACCGCTGATTTCACCAACACCCGCGTGACGGCCCACTTTGCCAATACGAGCAATTACTGTGGACAATCTTCACTATTTTGTCCGCAACCGGGTACGACTTTTAACGGCGTTCGCCTTTATGACATCGACCACAACATCAACGCTATTACAGGTGTCGTTTTAGGTGCAGGTTCTACCATGAGCTTTTTTGCATCTCGTTTAACCTTCAATGCCGATGAAGTGTTTTTGAATTTGGAAGGCCTCACGATTCCTGCAAACACGACACTGGTGTTCGACTTCACCTTTGCCCCATCCGCCGTTGCCAATCCAAATGAAGTGCCGTTGCCGGCCACCGCATGGCTGGTGGGAGCAGCATTGGCAGGCCTTGGCTTGAGCCGTCGCGCACGCCGCTAATTCTGCCGGCAGGTTTTCGCGCCAAAAAACAGCACCTTCGGGTGCTGTTTTTGTTTGTGCTGTTCATTTTTGGGCAGTGCCCATGCGCGCTTATGCTCAACGCGGCCTAGCGCTTTTCACATTTACTGCACGCAGCAGCGCATCCGTGCCCTAGAATATCCACACTATTTAGGAGCGATCGATGCTGCTCACAACCACCCCCACTGTTGAAGGTCGACCGATTCGTGTGTATCACGGCGTGGTCACCGGCGAAGCCATTGTCGGCGCCAATTTCGTCAAAGATTTTCTGTCGTCCATTCGAGACATCGTGGGCGGCCGCTCTGGTAGCTACGAAAAAACCTTGCGCAGCGCGCGCGAAACCGCCTTTGCTGAACTCACCGAATCCGCCTTAGCCGCCGGCGCGAATGCCGTGGTCGGCATCGATATTGACTACGAAGTATTGGGCGAATCCAACGGCATGCTGATGGTGTGTGTGAGCGGCACGGCAGTCACCCTCGCTTAACCTCAATGAATCAGCATGTACGGATTCTCGGCATCGACCCTGGCTTGCGCGTCACCGGCTTTGGCGTGATTGAGCAACACGCTGGCCAATTACATTACATTGCTAGTGGATGCGTGCGCAGTAACGACAAAGACCCGCTGCCCTTACGTCTACAAAGTTTGCTTGAAGGTTTGGCCGAGGTGATTGCGCTATACCAACCACAGCAAGCAGCGGTCGAATTGGTATTTGTGAACGTCAATCCACAGTCCACACTGCTGTTGGGCCAAGCGCGTGGTGCGGCCATTAGTGCGTTGGTGCACGCCAAATTGCCGGTGGCGGAATACACCGCCTTACAAGTAAAACAAGCCGTGGTGGGCCACGGCAAGGCCGCCAAGCAACAGGTGCAAGACATGGTAAAACGCTTGCTGCAATTGCCGGGCGACCCCGGTGCAGACGCCGCAGATGCCTTGGCTTGCGCCATTTGCCACGCACACAGCCAGAACGGCTGGCAGCAAGCGGATGGAAAGGCAGATGGAAATTTAGGTCGGCGTAGCGGTCGGGTCGTGAGCCGCAAAGCCCGCAGTTGGCGCGCACTCAACCCCAATGAGCTGGGTTGAATATGCAGTAGTCAATAAGCAGCCGGCCGCAAAGAAATAAAAACACGCTTGGCAAAGCAGATGCACACCCTCTGCTTTTAATTGGGAAGGAAGTCACTTGATCGGACGTTTAACCGGCATCGTGCTGGAGAAAAACCCGCCACAAATTACACTGGACGTGAGTGGCATCGGCTACGAAGTCGATGTGCCGATGAGCACGTTTTATCAACTGCCCGCCACGGGCGAGCGCATCAGTTTGTACACGCATTTTGTGGTGCGTGAAGACGGCCATTTTTTGTATGGCTTTGCCACTGAAGGTGAGCGCGCTGCGTTTCGGCAGCTCATCAAAATTAGCGGCGTGGGTCCACGTATTGGGCTGGCCGTGTTATCAGGCATGTCGGTTGCCGAGTTCTCGCAAGCGGTGGCCTCGCAAGATGCCGCACGGCTTACGCGCATACCAGGTATTGGCAAAAAAACGGCCGAACGTTTGTTATTGGAACTGCGCGACAAGCTGGGCAAAGGCGTGGTGCTCACGGCACCAAGCAATGCGCCTGATGCAGGCTCCGATATTTTAAACGCGCTGCTCGCACTCGGTTATTCAGACCGCGAAGCACAAGCCGCGATCAAACAAATTCCCGCCGACTGCACGGTGTCTGACGGCATTCGCCAAGCGCTGCGACTGCTCTCAAAGGCATAAGCGCCGCACTTTCATGGGTCACGCAAATTGCGCCGGCCACCTAGGCCAGCGAGTACAATGCACAACATGATTGAGCACGACGACCTGCACGCCAACACCCAACGCCTCATCTCGCCCGGTGCCGGCAGCACCCAAGAAGAGGTACTGGAACGCGCACTGCGCCCCAAGAAACTAGCCGAATATGTGGGCCAGCAAAAGGCGCGTGGGCAGCTCGAAATTTTTATTCAGGCCGCACGCGCACGCCACGAGGCGCTTGATCATGTTTTGTTATTTGGCCCACCCGGCTTAGGCAAAACCACCTTGGCACACATCATCGCTGCAGAAATGGGTGTCAATCTGCGCCAAACCTCTGGCCCCGTGTTGGAGCGCGCAGGCGACTTGGCCGCGATGCTGACCAATTTAGAACCGCATGATGTGCTGTTCATTGATGAGATTCATCGTCTCTCACCGGTGGTTGAAGAAATTCTGTACCCCGCGCTTGAAGATTTTCAGATCGACATCATGATCGGCGAAGGGCCTGCTGCACGCTCCGTCAAACTCGACCTGCCGCCGTTCACTTTAGTGGGCGCCACCACGCGTGCGGGCATGCTTACCAACCCGCTGCGTGATCGCTTTGGTATTGTGGCGCGCTTAGAGTTTTATACGCCGGACGAACTCACACACATTGTGCAGCGTTCGGCGCGTTTGCTTGAGTGCAGTATGAATGCAGATGGCGCGCAGCAAATTGCGCGACGCTCACGCGGTACACCACGTATTGCCAATCGCCTGCTGCGACGTGTGCGCGATTACGCGCAAGTTAAAGCGCAGGGCCACATTACCGATGGCGTGGCAGATGCCGCATTAGGCATGTTGGACGTTGATGCGCTAGGCCTCGACTTGATGGACCGCAAGCTACTCGAAGCCGTGATTCACAAATTCGATGGCGGCCCCGTCGGCGTAGACAATCTGGCCGCCGCCATTGGCGAATCACGCGACACCATTGAGGATGTGTTGGAACCTTACTTGATTCAACAAGGCTTCTTGCAACGCACCCCACGCGGACGCATTGCCACCACGGCTATTTATCGCCATCTTGGCCTCACCCCACCTCGCAGCGGCAACAACAATGATTTGTGGCCGGGCGAGGGATAGTACTAACACACTCGTAGTACTTGTACACACGCAGTACTCATCAATCCCAGCCTAGATTAGCCTAGTCTGTACGGCTAATATCAAAGCACGCCCTCGCAGCCTAGAGTATTCCTCTGGTTCAAAACGATCCTTATGCGAGGTGCTTCATGCAAAAACGATTGCTATTACCGCTTTGTCTATCAGTATGCCTATTAACTGGCTGCCCGCGCCCACTCCCTTATAACCCTGCCTCAAACTCGGATAGCACCCCTCCTGAAATTACTTTGCGCGTTTCTGGTGACGATGCGAGCAGTCGCTTCGATCAGCAACAGAACAAAATGATTTATGTAGCGTTTGCGCCAATCGAAACACATGAACAAACCCCTGGCACACCCGTCCCAAGCATTCAAGCGCACGAAAGTGGCACCGTAGACGTACTGTTCTCCGCCAAAGATAGCGGCAGCGGCGTACGTAGCGCAACGCTATCGTGTCAGCGGCAGATTTATTACAACTGGGATGCAGTCAATCAAACTGAGGCCAATACTGTTTTACTGCCCGAACGCGAAGAAAAAGTTTTTCAGGTCAACAATGGCACGGTTCCAGATTTTGCTTTGCTTCAACGGACACTGAATATGCGCGGCCAGTTTCTGTTCAAAAATGGCGCGGGTACAGTAACGCGGGGTCATCGCGTTACGATTCGTTGTAGCGGAGAGGCCAAGAATTTCAATGGCTTCAACGTGTTCTCACATGGCATCGTTATTTGGGCGCAGGACCGTAGCATTCAACCCTGAGCACCATGCCGATTGGCAAAGGAAAGCCGCCTTGCACGAGCCGGCTGCGCTATGATTGGCACATTGCCAATCATAGCGTTCCCTTTAGCGAGGCTGCTTCATGAATGATTCCGTGTTGATTGAAATCGACCACGACGTCGGCATCATTACCCTCAATCAACCTGCGCGACACAACGCGCTCGATAGCGGAATGACCACCGCACTCAATGCCACGCTCATCGCCATGAGCAGCAACCCGCTGGTGCGCGTGGTGGTGATTTCTGCCATCGGCGAGAGTTTTTGCGCTGGCACGCAATTGCATGATGTACAGCCCGCCACGCAATTTAGCCCGCAACAGAATTTAGACGACGCACGCAACCTTGCTGATTTATTGGCGACCTTAGACGGGCTCCCTAAACCCACCATCGCGCGCGTGCAAGGCAACGCGCAGGGCTTAGGGGTGGGACTCATTGCCTGTTGTGATATTGCCGTCGCCACTCACGCATGCCGTTTTGCTAATCAGGGCGTACACCATGGCATGGTGCCGTCCATCCTCACCCCATATTTAGTATCCGCCATTGGAGCACGCCAAGCGCGACGTTATTTGCTAACCGGTGAATCAATTGCTGCGCCCGAAGCGTATCGCCTCGGTTTGTTGCACGAAACGGTACCGACGATTGAAGACTTGGACGCACGCGTCGGTGAATTGATTGATCATCTCCTGCTGGGTGCGCCGGCAGCGCAGGCCGATTGCAAAACCTTGCTGCGACGACTGGAACATTTGCAGCCGGATGAATCGGTGCAAGAAGAAACCGCGCAAGTCTTGGCGCGCAGCCGCAATAGCGACGAAGGCCGCGAAGGCTTGCAAGCCTACTTGCAAGGCCGCGTCCCGCGCTGGGCGCAGTAACAAGGCGGGTCGTTTTCATGTCGACAGCAGACAGCGTTCGTTTGGTTGAAGTGGGTCCGCGCGATGGCCTGCAAAATGAGCGCGGCGTCATCTCTACCGCGACCAAACTCGAACTCATAGAACGACTCGCCGCAGCCGGTTTGCACAACATCGAAGCCACCGCCTTTGTCTCGCCCAAGTGGGTGCCACAAATGGCTGACCACAGCGAAATCATGCAGGCGCTCATGCAACGTTCCAGCCAATGGCCCGATGTGCGCTTTCCGGCACTGGTGCCAAATCTCAAAGGGTTAGAAGCTGCGCTTGAAACCGGCTGCCGTGAGATTGCGATTTTTGCTGCGGCCTCCGAGACGTTCTCGCAAAAAAATATTAATTGCAGCATTGCCGAATCGCTGGCGCGCTTTGAACCCGTGGTGCAGCTTGCACAGTCTGCTGGCGTAGAAATTCGCGGCTATATTTCCTGTGTCGTGGCCTGTCCCTATGAAGGCTCGGTTGCACCTCAACGCGTCGCGCCTTTGGCAAAAGCGTTACTCGATCTGGGCTGCTACGAAGTTTCATTAGGCGACACCATTGGCGCGGGTACGCCTGCGCAGGTACACGCCTTGTGCGAAACCGTGAGCGCACAGGTGCCGCCCGCGCAACTAGCCGGTCATTTTCATGACACGTGGGGCATGGCCTGTGCCAACGTAGTGGCTGCGCTTTCGCACGGTGTGCGCGTGTTCGACTCGTCCGTTGCTGGCTTAGGTGGTTGCCCTTACGCCGCAGGTGCAACGGGCAATGTGGCCACAGAAGATTTAGTGTATTTGCTGCACGGCATGGGTCACGAAACCGGCGTGGACTTGAACGGCTTAGTCGACACCGCTTGGTGGATTAGCGCGCAGCTTGGCCGCGAACCGGTCTCGCACGTTGCACGGGCGTTGGAAGCGCAGCGCGAGCGTACTTGCACACAACCCAAGAAAACCGCACGGTAAATTGTTATGAATTCGCCTTCACAAAACGCTACGCCTAGCTTCTGCGCACCCAGTTTGGTTGCTGGTTTAACGCACACGCTCAACTTTACCGTGCCTGAGAACAAAACTGTGCCGCATCTGTATCCAGAGTCGGAATCATTCAGAGAAATGCCTGAGGTTTTTGCCACTGGCTTCATGGTGGGCTTAATGGAATGGTGCTGTCTTGAACTGGTGCGGTTGCACCAAGATTGGCCGCAGTTTCAAACGGTCGGCACGCATGTCGACTTTTCTCATCTAGCCGCAACGGCACCCGGCATGACGATTACTGTAGACGCCACACTCGATCTGGTCGAAGGTCGTCGTCTCGTCTTTTCAGTAAAAGCACATGATGGCGTCGACCTCATCTCGCAAGGTCGACACGAACGATTCTTGATCGACCGCGCGCAATTCGACCAACGCCTAGCGCGTAAAAGACAAAAGCACCCATCAGGCTAGGTCGCGTGTTAAGTTACACGCTTAGTTGCGTGTAACTTGCCTGCCAACCACATACTTCTGCTTACAGGCAGCGTGGTGCACAAGCACGCAGCCAAGCTGCGCTTGTCAATCACGCCAAATGGACGCACCAAGCGGTTCAACTAGCTACGCCGAGTTCGCTTCACTGAATTATCCACCGGCTCTGACGATGTCTCACGACCTTCGTCATCTACCCTCTGCAATGCATCATTCAGTTCCGTTCTCGATTCGCGCTTTGCCTCTCCACCTTCGCCACGCTCGTCTTTTTGACCACGACGCTTAAGCATGGTGCGCTGCAATCTGAGATAGCGCATGGGACACCTCCTGCCCATGTTGTAATACCTGCGGCATTTCACTTCACCGCATTCTTCACAGTAGTCTGCAAATGGACATCCCACAAATACAATGAGTGCGGTAATCTAGCGGAATGAATCAAAACACCCCTGCCGCAAACAGCCCCCTGCAACTGGTACTCATCAGCGGTTTGTCGGGTTCGGGCAAAAGCATTGCCTTGAACGTGCTCGAAGACGCCGGCTACTTCTGCGTCGACAATCTGCCCACGCCCTTACTGCCTCAATTAGTAAGCCAACTGCGCCAAGAAGGGCGCAAATTGGTCGCCGTGGCAGCCGACTCGCGCGCCCTGAGCAGCGTAACCGCGCTCCCACAAATGGTGCAGGCGTTACGCAACAACATTGATTTGCGCTTCATTTTTTTGGAAGCCCGACAAGACACCCTGATTCAGCGCTTTTCTGAAACACGTCGTCGCCACCCTTTGGCAAACGAGGGCATCACGCTTGAAGAAGCGATAACGCAAGAACGTGAAGCACTCGCAGAGTTGGTTGGCTTAGGTCACCGTCTCGATACGTCTGACCTCAAACCCGCCGCCTTACGCGCGTGGGTTAAAAACCTGGTGGATCAATCAGCACACGCTGGCATTACGCTGCTGTTTGAATCATTTGGCTTTAAACACGGCATTCCACTCGATGCCGATTTGGTGTTCGACGTGCGCTCTTTGCCAAACCCGCACTACGACATTCACCTACGCCCGCTCACGGGTAAAGATGCAGCAGTGGTGAGCTTTTTAGAAAGCCAGCCGGAAGTGTTGCGCATGCGTGAAGACATTCGCCGCTTCGTGGCGGATTGGCTGCCCTCCTTCATCCGCGATAACCGCAGCTATCTGACGGTGGCCATCGGCTGTACTGGTGGGCAGCATCGGTCGGTGTATTTCACTGAGTGGCTTGCCGAACAATTTAAAGATTCGGTCAACGTACTCAAGCGGCACCGCTCACTCGCGCAATAACCGCCCTCTGGGTTTACGACGCGTGAACATCTCTCGCCTATTGCAACCGCTACGCGAGCTCATGCTGCCCGGTGATTGGTTCTTACTCATCGCCGGCGCACTCACCGTGATCACGCTGGTTCCCTTAATTTTAATGGGTGGCCCGGCTGAAAAAGCGGTGGTCAAGCGCGATGGCGTGGTGTTGGCTGAGTTGCCATTAGACGCCGCGCGACAAATTCGGGTGGAAGGGGCATTGGCAAATGAGGGCGCAACGGTAATCGAAACACGGCCCGGTGCAGCGCGCGTGGCAAGCGACCCCGGCCCGCGCCAATATTGTGTGCAGCAAGGCTGGCTCACGCGTAGCGGCGCCATTGCCATTTGTGCGCCAAGCCATATCAGCCTGCAACTCATCGGGCATGGTGAAGCCGCCGTTGATACGCTCGCCTACTAACATGTCACACTTTTCCACCAACGGCACGCACAACACCCCTAGCACGCACAGTGACCATCGCATCGCACGCTTCGCCGCGCTCGCCATTGCCTTGTCTGCCGCAGAAGCGGCGATTCCGACGCCGCTACCGGGTGTTAAACCCGGTTTGGCAAACATTGTGGTGCTACTTGTGTTGTTGCGTTACGGTTGGGCAGAAGCCATGTGGGTGAGCTTGTTGCGCGTGCTAGTCGGCTCGCTCATCGTCGGGCAATTTTTAGCTCCCGGATTTTGGTTATCGCTGTCTGGTGCTTTGTGCAGCTTAGCAATTTTATGGCCCGCGCAAAAATTGCCCTCACGCTGGTTTGGCCCCGTATCGCTGTCGATTCTGTCGAGCTTTGCACACATGGGTGGGCAGCTGTTGTTAGCACGCGCATGGCTCATTCCACATGACGGCGTGTGGTTGCTCGCGCCAATATTTGGCGCCTTTGCGCTGTTGTTTGGCTTTGCCAATGGTTTGGCGGTGGCGCGGCTACTGCAAACGCAAACCGCAGATCAGTCGGACACTGCGCTAAACTGACAAGATGGATTCTGATCAACAACCCGACCCTTTGCCTGTCGGCATGCCGCAATGGTCGCGCCCAGAGACGGTGTGTCTCGCGTTCACCGGGGCATCCGGCTTGCCTTATGGCATGCGCTTACTTGAATGCTTGCTGCAATCGGGCGTGCAAGTTTGGTTGTTGTATTCACAAGTCGCGCAGGTGGTGGCGCGGCAAGAAATGGATTTAACCTTGCCCGGTTCAGCACGCGAAGCGCAAGTTGAATTGTCTAAACGCTTTCACGCGGCACCCAAGCAACTGCGTGTGTTTGGTCGCGAAGAATGGTTTGCGCCGCCCGCATCCGGCTCTAATCCGCCAGATGCGATGGTGGTGTGCCCATGCACCATGGGCACCTTGGCGGCCATTGCGCATGGCTTGTCTGACAACTTAATTGAGCGCGCTGCCGACGTAGTGCTCAAAGAGCGGCGCAATTTAATTTTGGTGCCGCGTGAGTCACCTTTCTCCGCCATTCATCTTCAAAACATGCTGACGCTAGCGCAAGCGGGTGCCTGCATTTTGCCGCCGAATCCCGGCTTTTATCACCACCCGCAAACCGTGAATGAACTAGTAGATTTTGTGGTGGCACGCGTGCTCGATCAGCTACGTATTCCACACCAACTGATGGCGCGCTGGGGCGAGTCAGACGCTACGCAAAAATAAGCCCGCGCGCATGCGTCGGCTTACCTGAACACGCGCGCCGGCATGGGCAACGGCACTTAGTTTTCTGCGCGGTCGATCAGCACATAGTGTTTGCGCACGGTCTCGATCACTTCAAACACGCCTTCAAACCCGGCAGGTATCACACAAGCCTCGCCCGGGCCGAATGTGCGCGCATCACCCGTAGCGCTGGTTATTCGCAAACGTCCTTCCAGCACATGAAAATATTCTTCACGTGTAGGCGGAAACGCAATGCGCCACGCCCCCGGTGTGCATGACCAGATGCCGATTGAGCAGCCGGGTTTTTCGTACAGTTCCCACGTGTGGCGATCGGGAATGCCTGCTACGCGGCGGTCTTCACGCGGATGATCGAGCACGGGCTCGCCCAGTGCACTTGTGAAATCAATTAACGCAGGAATTGTTGAAGGTGAAGCCGACATTTTGTAATCCATCAAGGTAGCCCTTTAGCCGCAGTGCACGCTACGCGATAAGCCATGCAACATGCGGCGAATGGGCGTGGGCAGCGGTAGGTTATGTAGATGATACGGATCAACCCATTCGCCCAGTGCTGCGTTCTCTGCATCCGGCGCCGGCTTCAACACTTCGCACACGCGCACTTTTGCCAGTAGCGTGAAGTGGGTGAACGCATGCCGAAAACTTGGTAGCGCATATTGGCGGCCAATTTGCCAATGGTGCCGTAGTAGAAACGCCTGGATCTTGGCATCCTGTGCATCCTCCGCATCAAGCTGCAGCGGCGCGAGCAACCCACCCCACAAACCGTTTGGCGGGCGCCGTTGCAGCCACACCTTTCCATTTTGCCAAGGCAAGAGCAGCGTGGCGCTACGCGTTGGCGTCGCCATACGAGGACGCGGCGAAGGCAGTTGCGCGGTTAAACCATCGCGATGTGCCACACATGTGGCACGCAAAGGACATTCGCCGCACAGCGGCTTGCTGCGACGACACAGCGTCGCGCCCAAATCCATCAAACCTTGGGTGTAAGCGGGCATTTCATTCGCAGATGGCAACAAGGATTCAGCCAACTGCCACAGCTGTGTTTCGATTTTCTTTTCTCCGGGAAACCCCTGCACACCAAAATGGCGCGTGAGCACACGCTTCACATTGCCATCCAAAATGGCTGCGCGCTCGCCAAAGCAAAACGACGTAATAGCCGCTGCAGTTGAACGCCCCACGCCGGGCAAAGCCTGCCAGGCCGCCTGCGTTGTTGGAAATGCTGCTCCGTAATCGTGGACGAGCTGCTGTGCGGCGCGGTGAAGGTTGCGCGCCCTGGCGTAGTAGCCCAAGCCGCTCCATTGCGCTAACACTTCTGACTGCTCAGCTTTTGCCAATGCTTGCACATTGGCAAAGTGCTCTAGAAACCGCTGAAAGTACGCAACGACAGTCGCCACCTGTGTTTGCTGCAACATGATTTCTGACAACCACACGTGGTATGGATTCGCGACGCCATCACGATTTGCACTTGCTTGCCAGGGCAAATCATGTCGACCCGCGCGCAGCTGCCAGGTCACCACACGATGCGCGAAGTCATTTCCTCGCTGTGCTGGGTCGCTTGTTTTTGCAGCGCCCTGAAGCGCATCAGGTTCGGATATTGGCCATTGAAAATTCATGCTGACATTGTAAAGGGCGATGGTCGATATGCCGAAAACCCTTATAAGTGCGGGGAATAAAAGCGGGCGTCTCGCACCCCAAGGTGTACTTGGCAAAATTGCCAGCACCCGACAAGTCAGCTACAGTGCGCAACATCGTTCGCCATTACAAACGATGGCTGCCGGCGATGCGGTCTGCAAGCAGTGTGCTGCGAACAGACACACCGTTGTATTCCGCTGAATCGGATAACGACGCGCCTGTTAGCTGCACCAGATAACTGCGCGCCAGATGACTGTGCCACTTTTCCCGCGATCGCCAACCCTTATTTTAAGCGGCGAAACCCGGAGCGGGTTTTCATGACTGAACAAGAAATTCAACAAAAACATCATCGCGCATTGCGCGATGCGCTCGGCCAATTTGCCACGGGCGTCACCATTATCACCACCAGCGACGCCCAAGACGCGCCGGTGGGTTTAACCGTAAACTCGTTTAACTCGGTATCACTCGACCCACCACTGGTGCTGTGGAGCTTAATGAACAGCTCGGGCAAGCTCGATGCATTTTCGCGCTGCACGCATTGGGCGGTGCATGTGTTGGGCGTAGATCAGCAAGCGCTTTCGCAGCGCTTTGCAAGCTCGTGTGACCGCTTTGCGGGGATCGACTTTATGCGCGGGCCCGGCAATGTGCCGCTGCTAGATGGTTGCGTGGCGCGCTATGTGTGCAGCAACCATTTGCAGCACGAGGGCGGCGACCATCGGATTTTAATCGGGCGTGTAGAGCAGTTTGAACAGTTCAATGGCGAGCCACTCCTGTTTCATGGCGGGCACTATTGCCAATTAGGTAATACGCTGTAACGCTGTCGGTATTTTGTACGCCTTTTTGTACGCCTTTTTGTTCGCCTACTCACCTCAGCAACACCGGCCATTTAACCCAACTGTTCGAACACCTGTCGCCATTGCTGTACAACGGCCACCTGGCTGCAATGCGCTTGCAGATACGGCGCGGCAGCTTGCAGCTGCGACTTCCGTAAGTCGTGGTCTTGCAAATACGTACCGAGATTTTGCCAATCGTCGAGCAAGCAATAAGGCCGCAGCGGCTCGTAGGCTGGAATGCAATCCGCCACCACATTCAAACCATTTTGTAACGCGGTGGCAACGCGATTGTTGCTCTTGCATCGCGTAAAGTCGTTCAGTTGTACGGGTACCACTGCTACCTCGTGCGCACGCAACACCTCTAAAAATGTTGTGCGATCCCAGTCGATATAGCGCGTCGGAATCTTCCACGGCTGAATGTGCTGTTCATACTTGACGCGATGATTGCTCATGACGGTCAAACTCACGGGCCGGGCTGGGTACATCTGCTCTAGCTGCGCTTGCAACTTCAACAAATCCAACATACCACCTTCGGCATAACCCACACCGTGATTGCCAAACCACACCAGGGGAATATGACCACTGGCGCGCTGCTGTGCAATCCAAGCCTTATGCTGCACTGCTTTGCGGAAGCTAGGCCACCTTTTAGGGTTAAGGTAACGACGCAACCATGAGTCGCCCAATTGCAATTCGGCTTGGCTTTCTACCGCATCACCCACCACATAGCCGGGTTGAGTAAATCCCTGCTCGCGTGTGATCTCAAGCAATGCATCTGTCGCACAAACCAATGCATCCGCCATACCCAGCAATGTACGCAAACGCGCAACCTGCGCGTCCCATGCTGCATCTTGCTGCGGGTTATAAAATTGGTTGTCGCAGTTATCGACCACAATGCGGACGTCTTGATCGCGTAGCTGCTGCACCTGTTGCAATACCGCATCAGGATCCATGGCGTCACTTGAGGTTGCGAAAACAGACCATGCTTGCAGCACCACGACATCAAAATGGCGGGGAACGCCCGGTCGATAAATAGCAACCGGTAACTGCTGTGCTTGCAGCCAACGCAGCGGATTAATGCAGCGCATTCGCACGCCCGCTCGAAGCGGATTGTGGGACTGCGGCCACCAGCCAATATTTTTCATACTCGAGGTCGGTTGATTGGAGCTAACTTCTGCGTTTGCGGTCTGAATATCTAGCCGCTAATGAACGCACTTGTTAAAGCGCGATTCGTAAAGCTTAATGCACTATTGTTAAACAAAATATACATTGGCTTACAACATGAAATACCGCTCGCTTACTCGCCTCATTCCTGCACAAGACACGTCCGATGGTGCCGGCGTTAGACTTCGCCGTAGTTTAGGTCAAAGCCCTTTCACGCGACTAGACCCATTTTTGATGCTGGATGAATTTTCATCTAACGATCCAAATGATTATGTTGCCGGCTTTCCGGCGCACCCTCACCGTGGCTTCGAAACGGTCACGTATATGCTGGAAGGTCATATGCTGCATGAAGACCATTTGGGTAACCGTGGCCACTTGCGCAGTGGCGGCGCACAGTGGATGACCGCCGGACGCGGCATTATTCACTCTGAAATGCCGCAGCAGGAAAGCGGACATATGCGCGGCTTTCAACTCTGGATTAATTTGCCGGCTGCCGAAAAAATGAAGCCGGCGAGTTACCGCGATATTCAGGCCGAGGACTTGCCCATTGCCGATCTGCCACAGGGCGGGCGCATTAAGGTGATCGCGGGCACAGCGACATTAGGATCAACTCAACTCGCTGGTCCCATTCAAGGCCTTAGCACCGAGCCGATTTACTTTGATATTCATCTACCGCCGCACGCGATATTTGAGCATTCCATTGCCGAAACTCATCATTCATTTTTGTATGCCTATGAGGGTAACGCAACGGTGATGGGCGGCAGTCCGACTGAACCAACCGAAGCCATCTTGCCGCATCGCGCTGCCGGCGTTTTGTCTGAGGGAAACTTGCTCAAATTTCGCGCAGGTGCAGAAGGCGTCCAGTTAATTTGGCTCGCCGGCAAACCGCTGCATGAGCCGGTAGTGCAGTACGGGCCATTCGTGATGAATACCCGAGAAGAAATCGAACAAGCGCTACACGATTATCAAGCGGGTCAGCTTACTGGCTAGGTGCTCGGTCAAGACCACAAAGCTAACCACGTGCGGGATCATAACTGACGCATCTTTGTTGTGGACACCGCCTCCATTCGCCACGCCGCCTAGCTTGCATGCCCAAACGGCATGAATTGCTGGCACAATCAACACGCTAGATTAGCCAGCTGCACCGTCTTTGTTGTACCGATTGCACTACGTGCCTTCACTCAACATCCTAAAAAACATGCACGCTCAAATCGCTGGTCGCACACTTCACCTTACCCCTAGTGCGTTATTACGCCAAAGCATCTGTGCTGCATTTTTGATCACAGCAAACGCACCGAGCTGTGTTTGGGCGGCTGAAGATGTACGCGATCTGTCGCTAAACAAGTTTGTTGATGCCACTTCGCTCGAATCGCTTGCGGGTTTTATCGTGACCGATTCAAAAACGCCACAAGCGCCCAACAGCGTCACACAGCGTGTTGAGGTGATCTCTGAGTCCGTCTTCAATAATCGTCCAGGGCAAAACCGCAACTTGGCCGACATCCTGCGTTACAACTCCGGTCAGTTCGTTAACGTATTAGCAAGAACGATTGCCAATTGGGGTTCCTACGGCGGGCTCGGCCCCAAGTACAACAGCTATCTACTGGATGGCGTGCCGATGGATTCATTTGCCGACGCCTTCAACATCGACCCCGCCGCAATTGAGCGGGTTGAGGTGTACCACGGCCCCGCTGCTGTCATGTACAGCAATTACTTGACGATGGACTTTGCGGGCAATGAAACGCCGCTCACCGGCACCACTAACTTCATTTTGCGCAAACAAGTCGACGAAACGTATTCCAACTTTATGCTCGGCGCTGGAACTTGGAACACTGTTCAAGCACGGGGCTACCACCAAGGCCACAGCGGTAACTTGAGTTACTACATGGGCCTGATGCAAGAAACATCCGACTACACCGGCAAATACAACAATCCGGACGCCAACACGGGCCTCACAAATTCGCCCAACTATCGGCGGCGATTATATTTTGCCAATCTCAATTACAGTTTTGATCGGCCTGATCACACCCTGAGCGTGTTTGTGCATCAAAACACTTTGGATGGCGACGCTGGCCGCATCAACAACCCATTTCACCATCGCTACAACACCGTAAACCTCGCGTATGAAAATCAGTTTTCAGACGCGTGGCGCATCCTGTTTAAGTTGGGCGACCGCGACTACAAACGTGGCTTTGCCAATGACCAATACCCGACCAGCTACGCATTTGACCGATTAGAGACAACGCGACAGCACATCGTGCCGGCTGACTTGAGTTTGAATTACACGCACGGCGATAACAGCGTATTGACGGTGGGGATGGATTACCAAAGCGTCGATTACAGCGTCGACAACATGGCCGCCTCAGGCACACTGACACGCACCAACCAGGCCCGCGCAGAATCGCACGGCGTCTACGCGCAAGAAAAACTTCATCTTGGTAACTGGATTGTGCGCGGCGGTGTTCGCCAAAATCGACTCACCCACACCTACGACATTCTGGGCGGAAACATTCCAACCGTAAGCGGCAAGGCATGGGATATCACCTTGTGGAGCGCGGGTGTTCGCTACAACTTCTCTGATGCCTTTTCGGTGTATGCCAATTCCGGTAACAGCTTTACTGCGCCCGCTGCCAAACAGATTGGCGGCACAGTTACCGGCGCATTGGCGAGTGGCGAGTTAGCCAACCCAGCGCTCACACCTGAAAAAGGTTTGGGCAATGACCTCGGCATGGAATGGAAAGCCAGTCCAAAGCTATCCATCAGCTCGCGCTTGTTTTTTAACACCATCAGCAACGCAATTGTCACCAGCGTGGTGTCGGTTGCACCTTCGCAAACGCGCTCCATCAACGCGGGCCGCCTTGATGCCCGAGGCATAGAACTTGAGGTCAAATATACGCCTAGCAAAGCATTCAACGCCTTTGCCAATCTCACGCGTACACGTAGCGTACTCAGCACGCCAACCGACCCCAAAACAGATGGTAGTGCCACACCATTCTCGCCTGCGCTGATGATGAATGCCGGTGTGCAATACAAAGCCGATGATCAGCTCACCATTTCCCCCTATGTACAGTGGGTGGGTCGCTATTACGACAGTGCAGACCGCACAAGCCGACAAGAATTTGGTGGCTATGCGCTGTTTAACCTGCGGGTGTCCTACCAAGTCGAATCAAACCTGCTGCTGTTTGCCGACATGGTCAACCTTGCCAATCGGCGTGTCCGAAAACCCTTTGACCTGACCGACACCGGGTTTGAAGCTTTCACCGGCTTGCAATACAGCTTTTAAACATGTCACTCAAACGCTTCTTGCACATCACGTCATTGTTGTTAGTGGCCGCCACTGGGCTGCTAACCGTACCGTGCTGGGCCGAGAACACGCTCGAAGCGAAAGTAAAGTCGGCATACCTGTTCAATCTCACGCGCTTTGTGGAGTGGCCCAGTAATACGGGCGATGGCAACACCTTATTAATTTGCGTCACCGGCTCCGACCAAATGACCAGCATGATCAGCGAGCTGGCCGGACGCCAGGTGAAAGATCGCACGCTGAAAGTTGAAACCGATCGCATTGCCGATCCCGCCCGTTGCCAAGTGCTGTACATCGGCCGTGATGAGCGCAAAGCCCAAGATTTGCTCTCGCGCACCCGTGGCCGCAGTGTGCTGACCGTAAGCGATCGTGATGAGTTTGCGCAACAAGGTGGCATTGTTGGTTTTTATGAAGACGGCGGCAAGCTGCGTTTAGAAATCAACACCAGTGCTGCACGCAATGCCAATTTGCGCCTCAGCGCCAAACTACTTGAAGTTTCGCGTGTCGTTAAAAATGATTGAGGGACAACCCAGGGATAACTGAATCACCATGCGACACTATCTGCGCAGCCTGCCCATTAAAACTAAACTGACCCTGATCATTCTGGGTACCTGTTTGGCTGCGTTGCTATTTGAAGGGATTGGCTTTGCGTTATACGAGAATAATCGTATTCGTAAAGACATGCAGGCCGATGCACAAACGCTGACCCGACTCATCGCCAACCGCAGCACCGCTGCACTCGCCTTTAACGACTCTCAGGTTGCCTACGAAACCTTATCTGCACTTAAAGAAAATCCCGATGTTATTGCTGCCTGCGTCTACGGCCTAGATGGTGACCCTTTTGCGCATTACCCTCGCGACAGCAAGCTACTACAAACCTGCCCGCGACACGCCCACTTCACTGAACACGTATCGCAACAAGCCTTTGGGTTCCGCGTTGTTGAATTAGCTGCATTAGATGGTCAACCAGCAGGCTGGGTCACACTCGACTGGTCTAGCCGAAAGGAAAACGAAGTTTGGTCACGGCTACTGCAGGTCACCGTCGTTCTGGTTTTGCTAACTTTAATCGTGGTGGGATTAATCGCACAGCGCATGCGACGATTGATCTCCAGCCCCATTGAACGACTCACGCAAACGCTTGACCGTATCACCAGCCAACAAAATTTTCGGCTGCGTGCAGGCCGTGAAAATGCAGATGAAATTGGCTCGCTGGTCACCGCAGTCAACTCGATGCTAAACACCATTGAAGACCGCACCACAAAACTACAACAAACGATTTTGTTGTTAGAGGCTAGCGAAGATCGCGTACGTGAAATCACCAAACGCAAACAGGTCGAAACTGAATTAGTGCGCTTCAAACAGTTTGCACGCTACTCCGGCCAAGGCATGGGCATGGCCACACTCGACGGCGAGGTTACCTACCTCAACCCTGTTTTATGCGGCTGGCTGCTCAATGATGTAAACGCAAGTCCTGAGCAATACAGCAACATGTATGTGCCCGGCTTGTATCCACAGCCGTATCGCGAGCTCTACAAAAAGACCATCATTCCGCATGTGTTAGAGCATGGCATCTGGACCGGTGAGTTGGCACTCACACGCGCCGATGGTTCCGTATTTCCGACACTCGAAACACTTTTTCTAATTCGCGATGAAGATGGCGCACCAATGAATCTGTGCGACATCATCGTCGACATCACGCACCAAAAGGCAGAGCATGCCCAGCTTAAGGAAGCTCAAGAGGCCGCCGATTCTGCCAACCGCGCCAAGAGTGATTTTTTGGCCAATATGAGCCATGAAATTCGCACACCGATGAATGCGATTATCGGCATGTCGCATTTGGCCTTGCAAACCGACCTCACGCCGCGCCAACGCAATTACATTGAGAAGTCGCACCAGGCTGCTGAAAACCTACTCGGCATTTTGAATGACGTGCTCGACTTCTCAAAAATTGAAGCGGGCAAGTTGGGCATGGAGAACATCCCCTTCCGTCTCGACGATGTACTCGACAACCTATCTAGCGTGCACGCCGCACGCGCCGAGAGCAAAGGTCTGGAATTTTTGTTCGATCTACAACCGGGCTTACCTGACTCACTCACTGGCGACCCATTACGCTTGGGGCAAGTGCTTAGCAATTTGGTTGGCAACGCCATTAAATTTACAGAGCACGGTGAGGTGGTCGTTCATGTCTCAACCTTGGAGTCGAGCGCAAACCAAATCGAACTGCAATTTAGCATTCGCGACAGCGGCATTGGCTTAACGGAATCTCAGCGCGACAAATTGTTCGCCGCGTTCACCCAAGCTGATGCTTCTATTACACGTCGCTATGGCGGCACCGGTTTGGGGCTCAGCATTAGCCAAAACTTGGTGTCGCTCATGCAAGGCCATATTTGGGTTGAGAGCGAACCGGGTTTAGGTTCCACTTTTCACTTCACCGCACGCTTTGGCGTGCTCGATGGCGTCGCCCAAAAATCCGTGGTGCCGTCGGAGAGCCTGCAAGATGTGCGCGTTTTGATTGTGGATGACAATCTCTCAGCGCTGCGAATTACCTCTGCCATGGCGCATTATTTCGGCATGGACATTACGCAAGCGCACAACAGCGAAGAAGCGATTCAAGCGCTGTTGTATGCCGAAAAAACCGGACAGCCTTTCCAGATTTTGCTCATCGATTGGAAAATGCCTGGCCTTGATGGCATTGAATGCATCGACCAAATGCGCAAACTGCAACTCTCAAAAGTGCCGGCTGCCATTATGGTCACCGCGTTCTCGCGTGAAGATGCCACGGCCGAAGCACTCGAACGCGGCATCGACATTCCCGTCATTCTCACCAAGCCAGTGACCGCCTCTAGCCTACTCGAAACACTGGGCAAAGCACTGGGGCGCGATGTGTTGGTGTCATCGCAATCGCAACGCACGCAGTCGTCGCAAGAGGCACAAAAACAATTAGCCGGCGCACGCATGTTGTTGGTTGAAGACAACGACCTCAACCAAGAATTGGTCACCGAGCTTCTGCAAAATGTGGGCGTTACCGTCGTAGTTGCCAATGACGGCAAACAAGCGCTCGATATTTTGGCGCGCGACACTGACTTCGCCTGCATTCTCATGGATTGCCAAATGCCAGTCATGGACGGCTACACCGCGACCCGCCAACTGCGTCGCAATCCTGCGCTCATCGACACGCCAGTGATCGCAATTACGGCCAACGCGATGCAGATTGACCGCGAGCGTTCCATCGAGTCCGGCATGAATGACCACGTTGCCAAACCCATTCAGGTTGATCAGCTCTACCTTACGCTCGCCGCTTGGGTTAAACCCAGCACCGGCATGCGCCCCATCACAGAAGTGGCGGATACCGGCGAACACCTCACTCTGCCTAGCATTGCCGAGTTAGATACGCAAAAAGGGCTGGCCAGTGCCAGCGGTAATCGTGCGCTGTATCGCAAATTGATTCGTCGCTTTGTTGAAGGCAACGCGCATTTTGCCAATCAGTTTCATGATGCCGTCGCCGCCGGCGATCTATCGACCGCTACACGTTTGGCGCACACGCTCAAGGGCACAGCGGGCACCATCGGCGCCACTGGCGTGCAAGCCCTCGCGCGCAAATTGGAAGAAGTCTGCCTGAAAGACGACATTGAAGGATTTGCAGCGCCGATCGGTGAAATTGAGCAAGCACTCTTAGGCTTGCTGCCGCAATTACATCAATGGTTGCAAGCCACAGAAACAGCGCTCACGCCGATTAACGCACCAGTAGAACTTGATGCACGCACGCTGTTGGCACGTTTGCGCAATATGCAACCGCTGCTGGAAGACGGTGACACCAGTGCCTGCACGCTGCCCGATGGTGTGCGGCCTTATTTGCAAGGCTCGGCCTATCAAGATTTATTTAGCGCCTTTGAAGCCGCACTAAATCAATACGACTTTGATGGCGCACTCACCGCGCTACGTCAGTTGATTCAGCAGCTCGAAGCTAAAGCTTAGCAATAACTACGACCTGCGCAGATCGAGTGTGTAGGGATACTCTTGGGATGTCTCTTCGATAGGCGGCGACATTGCGCCAAGACGATGGGTATCTTCCACAAAGCGGTCGAGCACATTAACCCACGGCGGCGGCGTGTAGCTGCCGATGGTATGGCCATCGGCCCGAAATCGAATGTGGCGACGCGCCTCCGCTTCATAGGCATTCACCGGGAAGTGCTCGTAGTTGCGACCGCCCGGATGCATCACAGAATAAGTACAGCCTGCTATCGCTTTATTGTTCCAAAGGTCGATGAGATCAAAGACCAGTGGCGCATGCACGCCGATAGTGGGGTGCAGCGCCGAAGGCGGTTGCCAAGCGCGATAGCGCACGCCAGCAACAAATTCTCCAGTGGTGCCTGTGGCCTTCAGCGGTACGCGCCGGCCATTCACGGCAATCGCGTAGCGGCCATCTGTGGCACCGCTGAGCTTGACCTGCACGCGTTCAACGGAGGAATCAACAAAACGCGCGGTACCCACGCCCGTGGCCTCTTCTCCCAGTACATGCCAAGGTTCAATGGCGGAGCGGATTTCGAGTTTGATGTCGCCAAATTGCAGTTCGCCATAACGCGGGAAGCGAAATTCGAGAAACGGTGCAAACCAGTCAAGCTGGAAAGGGAAGCCGGCTTCATTGAGCTCGCTCACAACGTCTTTCAGGTCGGTCCAAAGGTGGTGCGGCAACATCCAACGATCCTGCAATGCCGTACCCCAGCGCACAAGCGGCTTAGCATAGGGCTGCACCCAGAAGCGCGCGACGAGGGCGCGGATTAGCAGCATCTGTGCGAGACTCATGCGCGCATGCGGCGGCATCTCAAAGCCGCGAAACTCGACGATGCCTTGCCGCCCCGATGCACTGTCGGGTGAGTAAAGTTTGTCGATGCAAAACTCGGCACGGTGCGTGTTGCCGGTAATGTCGGTGAGCAGATGGCGCAACAGACGATCCACCAACCAAGGCTGCATCACCTCGCCCCCATCGTAATGGGGCATCTGTTGGAACGCGATTTCGAGTTCGTACAGTCGCTCGGGCCGGCTTTCATCTACCCGCGGCGCTTGGCTGGTCGGGCCAATGAATAGGCCGCTGAAAAGGTAAGAAAGGCTCGGATGATGCTGCCAGTAAGTGATGATGCTGCGCAGTAGATCGGGCCGGCGCAAGAAGGGGCTATCGGCCGGCGTCGCGCCGCCGAGGGTGACATGGTTGCCGCCGCCGGTGCCGCTGTGGCGGCCATCGAGCATGAACTTTTCTGTGCCAAGGCGAGACTGGCGAGCCTCTTCGTAGAGCGTGGTCGTGATGTGTTCCAGCGTTTGCCAGTCATGCCCCGGATGCACATTGACTTCGATCACGCCCGGATCGGGCGTGACCAACAACTTGACCAAGCGGCCATCGGTCGGCGGTGCGTAACCTTCGAGCACTACGGGCATCTGCAATGCCGCGCAGGTCTGTTCGACAGTGGCGATGAAATCGAGCGCATGCTCAAGCCACTGCATCGGCGGCAGAAAAATGTGTAGCACGCCATCGCGAGCCTCAACGCAAAAAGCCGTATGCGGCACCTGCACAGCGATGCTGGGTTTGGTCTTACGATCGGCCGCTGGTTGTTGATGGATTTCCGGATGATCGGATGTCGTTTCACCCGCAGCGATTTTTTCAATCTCGCTATAACGTGCCGCAACTTCGCCATGAAAATCTGGCAACGGTGCAGGGGGTTCGAAAGGGTCCAGCTCGCCGACATATTCCACCTCGTCCTCAGCCACCCAGGGCAGCGATGCCAAAGGCAGACGCAAGCCCACGGGTGAATCCCCAGGTGCAAGGTAGAGTCGGTCGCGGCGGGTTTCCCACGGCGCCGAATACCAGCAGCTGGCGCTCCAGTTCCAGCCGATGGGCACCACATAGCCGGTGGGTGTATCGAGGCCGCGCGACAGTGCATTGGCAAGATCGCGGCGTTCGAGCGGATCTTTGAGGTTCGCTTTTGTCGGATCGAGATTCACGGGGACCTCTGCCTCCCGTGCAATCATCGCCAGCACATCCTCATACACTGGTTGCGCATAACGTGCCAACAGCCCCAGATGGCGCGCAAGGGTTTCTGCAAATCGACGCGCATCTTCAACCCCATGGCCGTAATGACGCGTGGGTTCCGCCAGCCATTCAGGGTTTCTCCAAACCGGCACGCCGTCCTTGCGCCAGAAAATGCCGAGCGACCAGCGTGGCAGCGGCTCACCCGGATACCATTTGCCCTGCGCCGTATGCAGCAGCGCACCCGGGGCGAATTGCTGCATCAATCGGCGCGCCAGCACTTCGGCACGTTCGCGTTTGTGTTCACCCAGCGCGGCTGTGTTCCATTCCGGCGCGTTCATGTCGTCGATGGAAACGAAGGTCGGTTCGCCACCCTGCGTCAGGCGCACATCCATCAAGTTCAGTTTTTCATCAACGAGCCGGCCAAGCGCGCGAATTTGCGCCCACTGTTCTTCGGTGTAAGGCTTGGTAACGCGCGGATCTTCTTTGAAACGCGTGACGGTGTTGCTGAAATCCAGTATCGTTTTGCACTTGTCGGTAAAGCCATCAATCGGCGCAGCCGACGATGGATGCGGCGTGCAGGCCAACGGAATATGGCCTTCTCCGGCAAACAGGCCGGAGGTTGGATCGAGGCCGATCCAACCAGCACCGGGAATATAGACCTCGCACCAGGCATGCAGGTCGGTGAAATCTTCGGCCGTGCCAGAAGGGCCATCCAGCGATTTTTCGTCCGCAGTAAGCTGAACGAGGTAACCCGAGACAAAGCGGGCGGCGAGACCCAGATGACGCAGGATTTGAACCAGCAGCCAGCCCGTGTCGCGGCAAGAACCGAGTTGCTTCTTCAGCGTCTCCTCGCAACTTTGCACGCCCGGCTCAAGGCGGACGGTGTACGCAATGTGCTGCTGCAGTTTTTGGTTGATCTCAACCAAAAAGTCCACGATGGCGCGTGGAGTCCGATCAATGGACTTCAGGTAAGACGCCAGGAGTGGACCCGGATTTTCTTTTTCCAGATAAGGTGCGAGTTCCTTGGCCAATCCAGCAGGGTAGGCAAAGGGCCATTTCTGAGCGAAATCCTCGACGAAAAAGTCAAAGGGGTTGATGACCGTGAGGTCGGCGATCACCTCAACGTCGATCAACAACTCCGTCGCGCGCTCAGGAAACACCACCCGCGCCAGGTAGTTGCCAAACGGATCCTGCTGCCAGTTGATGAAGTGTTGTTCAGGCTTGATCTTGAGACTGTAGCTCTTGATCGGGGTACGGCTGTGGGCGGCCGGCTTGAGCCTCACCACATGCGGGCTCAAGGAAACAAGGCGATCAAACCTGTAATGCGTGGTATGGCGCAGGGCGACGTGGATAGACATGCCTGTCTCGAGAGAATGCACACTCTCGAAATGCAGCAAGCATCGTGCCGTGAATATTTATTTCTTCAATTCCCAGTCGAAACGAGGCAGCGATTCCAGTGCTTGGAACAAACCATCGCTCCAACGCTCAGAGAGCTCCCGAGCAAAGGGATCATCCTCGCGATAAAGGAGTCGCTTGCCTGCATCGAGGGAATCATGTCGATAGATCAGCAATTCGACCGGCGGGCCCACCATCAAGTTGGAGCGAACGGTCGAATTCATTGACACGAGGGCGCAGCGTGCGGCGGCTTCCAACGCCACATCCGACTTGATAACGCGGTCGAGGATAGGCTTGCCATACTTGATCTCGCCGATCTGAAGAAATGGGTGCTCGGTCGATTCGCGGATGTAATTACCCTGCGGGTAAATCATGAAAATTTCTGTGGCTTGGCCTTGGATCTGACCCGCAAGAATGAAGGTGGCCTCGAAATTGGTGCTGGCTGTATCGCGGCTGGCGTGGAGCTTTTGCACCTGGGTGCTAATCAGGCCAAGATAGTCAGCGGCCTCGTGCATTGTGTTGACCGTGGTCAGATTCGGCACCATGCCCGCCGGAATGTCGCTGTTAATTTTTTTAACGACTGCTTGCGTGGTCGCAAGGTTACCGGCTGACAGCAAGGTGAAGAAACGTTCGCCCGGCCAGGTGAAGGTAAACATCTTCGAATAGATGCTGACATTATCCGTTCCTGCATTCGTACGCGAGTCGGAACACAGAACGAGACCGTCCTTGACGTTAATGGCGAGACAATAGGTCATGATGGGGACAGGGGAATCAGTTCAATCCGCATTGTATCTGCTACACGCATTATTGCGGCTGAACGCGCTGAATCTGTAGATCGACGATGCATTACAACAATTGGAAGATCGTCAAAGAAGTGTACTTTCCAATCAAGGAACTCGAAGCTTCAAAGGGTTTTCGTCCTCAGAACGAGGGCGTAACGCCCCGCCTTGGTGTGTAATCGCTATTTGCAGCACAGACCTGGTGCGTGATGGCGAAGGCGAGGTCGAAAAAGGAATGGCCACACTAAAGGGAAAACACCCTGCTGGAGGTCGTGGCCTAGATTGGAGCGGGTGAAGGGAACATCATCGTGTTCCCAACTCGTTGATTGATAACGAGTTTTCCGCACTCGGCGAACCGAGATGGACATAATTATGGACTGAAAAACCACGCTTGGTCAACGCGCGCTCCGAGCAAGTCCAGTGCGAGCCATGGACAGCCAGCAGTAGCCAATGTACCCGAGCGCTCAACGTCACGAGGCCGGTTCATCTCCCTTTGGCAGGAACTCCTCGCGGGCGCGCTGCAGAAACCGCTTCATGGGCTCAGAGGGTTCGGCGCTGCGGCGCAGCAGGTAGGTGGACAGCATGGGCGGCGTGCCGGCCAAGGGGCGAACGGTTATGTCGGGGCGGTTCAGGGTCTGCACCTGCGAGGCAATGGCGAAACCTAGGCCATAACCGGCACCGACCAGAGTCAGCATCACGCCTAGGCTCGTCACCTGATCTACCAGCTTGAGCGGCTTGGACGCACCTTGAAGCACCGCCTGGATCTGGTGGTGGCAGCCCGATCCCGCGTCCGGATGGCACAGTACCAACGGAAACTTCAAGGCTTCATCCAATGGCACTTCCGCGTGCGCCAACAAGGGGTGGCGCACGGGCACGATCACCGACAGAGGATCGGTCCACACGGGCTCGGCGACAAGGCCTTCGCTCACCGCGTCCGACAGCGCAAAACCGATGTCCAGCAGATCGTTGTGCAGGCCCTTGAGCTGCTGCGCGAAAGGCAGCTCGAAGACGCGAATCTCCAGTTCGGGCTCTTCCTCGCGGCTGCGCGCCAGCAAGGTGGCAATGTGGGGCTGCGCCAAGCTGTCGCAGATGGCGATGCGCAGATAACCCTGATAGCCCTGCGCCGCCGCCTTTGCGGCACTCACCGCCTGCTCCACGGTGGCCAGCACACGCCGGCACTCACCGAGGAACACTTGACCGGCCCAGGTCAGTCGCGTCTGGTGCGCGCTGCGGTCGAACAACTGCACGCCGAGCGTGGCTTCGAGATTGCGCATTGCGCGCGACACAGGCGATTGTTCTACGCCAAGGCGCTCGGCCGCTCGCGCGAAATGCAGTTCTTCCGCGACCGCAACGAAATAGCGCAGTAGTCTGAGTTCCAATGCGGCCTCCTGTTTGCCTCGTTCCTGGCCTGCGTCCACCTCATGCGGATTGCGCCTCGCTTTCTCCTTCGATGATTGGCAAGAGGTTCCGGCGTTGCATGCTTGCCTATTCGGATAGGCAGATCGCATCCGAAAATTACGGAGGTTGAGGCGGAACGCTACCTGGCCGAAGACCTGAGAACCTCAATCGCCGCGACGCTGCACTACCGCCTGAT
>SBBQ01000062.1 GCA_005239635.1 Uliginosibacterium gangwonense | reverse complement strand
CCATTTGAATCAAGCTCGCCGCGAGTGGCGCCAAAATGGCCACGGCAATGCCGGCAATGGGGTTGCTCGGACGGCCTTCGTTGTCGCGCCCGCCAAAAAACATCGCAAAGTTAGCGAGGGCTGAAATGGCACCAGCCATGGTGGCGCTAATGGTGGAAATGAGAATGTCGCGATGTTTAACGTGGGCCAGTTCGTGCGCCATCACGCCGCGCAATTCGCGTTGCGATAACAATTGCAAAATGCCGGTAGTGGCGGCAACTGCGGCATTGTCCGGGTTACGACCGGTGGCAAACGCGTTGGGCTGCGCTTCGTCAATGATGTACACACGCGGCATGGGTAAGCCGGCGTTTTGCGCCAACTCTTTCACCATGTTGTACAGATAGGGTGAGCTGGTTTCATCGACCGGTTGGGCGTTGTACATCTTGAGCACCATTTTGTCGGAGAACCAGTACGAAAACAGATTCATGGCACCGCCAAACACCAAGGCCATGATCATGCCCTGCTGGCCACCGATCATTGAGCCGATCACGCCAAACAGCGCCATGATGGCCGCCATGAGAACGCCGGTTTTAAGCCAATTGCCCAACATGTGTTGTCCTTTCAATAGAGGCTAGCTACGCCAAACTAAGTGTTGCACTTTTTGTTGCATTTTCGTGTTGCTCCACTTAGATGGGGGATGCGCGAAAAAATTCAATCCTTAGTTTTAGTAATTGAGCAAATCAGTGTTTAGCTTGTGTGATCACATCATGTACTTGTACGGGATTACCGCGCAACCAGTCTTGAGCAGATAGTCGCTTACCGCCTGCTTTTTGTAGTTCGGTAATGCGCAACGCGCCTTGGCCACACGCCACGATTAAGGCGTTTTCACTCACTTCAAGCACGGTGCCCGGCGCGGTCGAGTGCGATTTTGCCAATGCCTCAGCGTGCCAAATTTTGACCGGTTGCTCGTGCAACACGGCAACACAGCCTGGGAAAGGGTCGAAAGCGCGGATGCGACGTGCCAACACCTCAGCGGCTAGCGTGAAATCTAGCGCAGCTTCGGCTTTATCAAGCTTGTGCGCGTAGGTAACGCCTTCAGGCGGTTGCGGCGTGGCGCTCAGTGCGCCCTGTTCGAGTTGCTGCAAGGCTTGCACAATGAGTCGCGCGCCTTGCTTTGCCAATCGGTCATGCAGCTGGCTGGCATTGTCGGTGGGCAAAATATCCAGCGCTTCGTGCAGCAACATGGCGCCCGTATCCAAACCCGCATCCATTTGCATAATGGTAGTGCCTGTTTGCGCGTCACCGGCTTCAATGGCGCGCTGAATGGGCGCTGCGCCGCGCCAACGCGGCAACAAAGAAGCGTGAATGTTGAGACAACCCAAGCGCGGAATATCGAGCACGGCTTGCGGCAAAATTAAGCCGTAGGCCGCAACGATGAGCAAATCGGGCGCGGCTTCGCGCAGAGCTTGTTGTTGGTCGGGGGTGCGTAGTTTTTCAGGCTGAGCAACAGGAATGTTGTGTGCTAATGCGACTTGTTTGACTGCACTGGCCTGCAGTTTTTGACCACGGCCCGCGGGACGGTCGGGCTGTGTGAGTACCAATGAAACCGGATAGCCGGCATCGAGAATGGCGCTGAGAGCCTGCGCCGCAAATTCGGGCGTGCCCGCAAAAGCGAGTTTGAGCATGGTGTGGTTGGACGGTTGCCCGACAATCAATGGATAACGAACACAACGTGCGATGGAGGATGGTTGCAGGTGAATCTGCAACGAAAACCACTACCCCACGGTGTTAGGCGGAAATGCGTGCCAGCTTAGCGAGTTTGGTGCGAATGCGGCCTTGCTTAAGTTGCGACAGATATTCCACAAAAACTTTGCCGTCGAGGTGATCCACTTCGTGTTGAATGCAGACGGAAAGTAAGTCTGTCGCATCCATCTCAAAGGGTTTGCCATCCAACCCCAAGGCGCGAACGCGAATATGTTCTGCGCGCGTAACTTTGTCGTAAATGCCCGGCACAGACAGACAGCCTTCTTCGTAAACTTGTTCGCCGTCGCGTTCAAAAATTTCTGGGTTGATCAAAACCAGCAACTCGGATTGGTCTTCGCTAATATCCACCACAATTAAGCGCTGATGTACGTTTACTTGGGTAGCTGCCAAACCAATACCCGGAGCAGCGTACATGGTTTCAGCCATATCACGGGCGAGCGTACGTACAGCCTCGTTGACCTCGGTCACCGGTGCGGCAACAGTGTGAAGTCGGGTGTCGGGATAGTGAAGAATTGGGAGCAGGGCCATGGTGCGATTGTGGGTGTGTGCCGATAGTGGGTGCGTGCTATTGCCAATGTGATCTCGTGGCGCTTCCGTTAAACACCGCGGCCGTTTGGGTGGCTTAACGAAGGCGATTGAAGCCAAACTACAGCGCTGGATTCAATAATGATGCAATTTTAGCGCAGCTAGGCTTGGCGGGCGAGTTTTCAGGCGGTATTTCAGGTGCATTTCAGGCGAGATTTCAGTTTGTATGGCCGCCAGCGCTATGGCTGCTGCCTTCGGTCGGTTTGGGTTGCCCGGACCCTCGCGAACGGGCACAATCGGGCACAATATGACGCTAGGCAGCCGTGATAACGGGCGGCGTAAGCTGTGTTTATGCACACGCCGCGTTCAAGCCGCGCCGCGTCAGGCCGAAAACAAGTTGATATGCTGCGTGGCGGGCTCGCTTCACGCAACCCACAACGTTTAACCAACAGGGCTACCGTAGCCCGCTGGAATGACAACATGATGAATCGAATCCTTGTTGCACTGCTGTTGGCCGTCACCGGTTCTGTCGTATCAGCCAAAGCGCCATCGGCAGCATCTCAGCCTATTGAGCTTGCTGAGAATGCGCCCGATCGCCACGTTGTCGTCAAGGGCGATACCTTATGGGGAATTTCAGGCCTCTTCCTAAAAAACCCGTGGATGTGGCCGCAGGTGTGGAACCTGAACAAAGATCAGATCAAAAATCCGCATTGGATTTATCCGGGGCAAATTGTCTATTTAGACCGCAGTGGTGGTGTGCCGCGTTTGCGTTTGGGCCAACCGATTAAGGTGCAGCCTAAGATTTACGAGCAGACCGAAGCTGAGGCGATTCCGACTATTCCGCAACATGTCATCGAGCCGTTCCTCATTCAGCCCTTAGTGGTTGATGCGGGGTGGAATGAGTCCGCGCCGCGCTTAATTGCCATTGATGAGCAACACGTCGCGGCCGGTACAGGCGATAAAGTTTATGTGTCTGGTGTAACCAGCGACGAGACCACGTGGGATCTATATCGCCCGGCACGGCCCTTTGTTGATCCAGAAACCAAAGAAGTGCTCGCGCTGGAGGCCGAACATCTTGGTTCGGCACAGCTGGTGCGAATCGGTGATCCGGCAACCTTCGTGATCAAAACCGCTAAGCGCGAGATTGTGCGTGGCGACCGCCTAGTACCAGCAACCCGCCCAGGTATGGTGAACTATGTCCCGCGTGCGCCTGAAGCCACCATTAACGGTGTTGTGCTGGCGATTCCCGGCGGTTTACGCGAAGCCGGTCGCAATAATGTAATTATGCTTAACAAAGGCGCAGCAGACGGCGTTGAATCGGGCCAGGTGTTGGCCATGCACCGCGCAGGACGTTACATCGCCGATACCCGCAAAGAATTTATTCGTGATAAAGAAGTTGCGCGCAACGAACAGCGTGACGACCCATATGGCGCGCAGCTTCCAGACGAGCGTTATGGCTTGGTCTTTATCTTCCGCGTGTTTGACCGCGTGAGTTACGGCCTCATCATGAACAGCGATCGCCCGGCAGCAATCGGTGATCAAGTTTCCAATCCCTGATTGGGCTACCCTCCACGGTGACCGAGACCCCTGACTTAGCCGATTGGCTGCGTCTGCTGGATGTGCCCGGCGTTGGGCCAGTCACCGGGCGCTTGCTGCTGTCTAACTTTGGTTTGCCGCAACAGGTGTTCGCGGCCAGCCGGAGCGAACTCGCTGCGGTGATCGGCGAAAAACTCGCTGACACCCTTCTCCGGCACGACAACCCCGACTACATTCATTACGCCTTGGATTGGCAAAGCCAGCCCGGCCGTCACATTATTACCTTGGCCGACGAGGCCTATCCCCGCGCTTTATTTGATACGACGGACCCGCCGTTGGTGTTGTACGCCCACGGTAATTTGGGGTTGCTCAATAGGCCTGCAATTGCTGTGGTGGGTGCGCGCAATGCCACCCCACAGGGGGTGGATAACGCTGAGCGTTTCGCTCAAGCATTGTCCGCTGCGGGCCTGACGATCATCAGCGGATTGGCGCTGGGTATTGATGCAGCGGCACATCGCGGGGGGGTGGCTCTCGCAGGCAGCACCATCGCGGTGGTGGGCACCGGTGCCGATCGTATTTACCCGGCGCGGAATGAAATGCTGGCGCGCCAAATTGCTGAGCAAGGTTTAGTCATTAGCGAGTTTCCGCTGGGCACGGGTCCGCTGCGCGAGAATTTTCCGCGCCGCAATCGCATTATTTCCGGATTGGCAAAAGGCGTCTTGGTGGTTGAAGCGGCAGATCGCAGTGGTTCGCTTATTACCGCTCGGCAAGCTGCTGAACAAGGTCGAGATGTGTTTGCGATACCAGGCTCAATCCACTCGCCTTTATCAAAAGGCTGCCATTTACTCATTAAGCAAGGTGCCAAGCTGGTTGATGACGCCCGAGATATTTTGGTCGAAATTAATTGGCAAAATTCACCCGCGCCTAGCGCGAACGATTCGTCGGAAACGCAGGCGACGAGTGCCGTGGCGGCAGATGCGTCGGACCCTGTGTTGGCGCAAATGGGGTTCGACCCCGTGACAGAAGAAGCCTTGATTGATCGAACTGGCTTGACGTCGGCGATGCTCTCCGCCAAGCTGTTGGAACTGGAGCTCGCCGGCCACATTGCACGTTTGCCAGGCGGCAGACTTCAGCGTACTCTAAGCGTGTCATAACCGACTGCTGACTGGATTGCCAACGTGTTCGACATCCTCGTATTCCTCTTTGAAAACTACGTCCAGACTGAAGCGTGCCCGGAGCCCGAGCAGCTTGCAGACGAGCTGACCGAGGCCGGATTCGATAAATCTGAAGTACGCGAAGCGCTCGACTGGCTGGCAGGTATGGGCGACGACCGCGTGCCCCTGTCTGTAAGTCCCGGTGCCGCTTCTGTGCGCGTATATGATCGCCATGAGCTGGCTCGCCTCGACACCAACTGTCGCGGTTTGTTGGCTTTTCTTGAATCTGCCGGTGTGCTTGACGCACGTGGCCGCGAACTGGTCATTGAGCGTGCCCTTGCCCTGCCCGAAGAAGAAGTTACCCTCTCCAATCTTAAGGTGATCGTGCTGTTGGCGCTGTGGAGCACCGGCCAAACGGATATGGATACTTTGGTGTTGGACGAGCTGCTGGACGACAGCGACGGCGAGCGCGTTCTGCACTGAACTCCGCCTCTGGCAAGGCTTTGCACGGGCTAGCCACCGGCTGGCTGAACCCGATTGGCCGATACCATTTCGTCATTTTTCCATGTCATGCTTGTCCGTGCGGCTTGCCAGCAAGACGGATTTGTTCCTATCATCCGCCGGCCGGCGCATATAAACGCGCCCCATAAACAACAGGTCCGGCATGCCGGAACTCGCCAATAAACTTTCCAGAAATCGACGAACGCACGCATGGGCAAGCAACTTATCATCGCCGAGAAACCATCGGTTGCACAGGATATTGCCCGCGCGCTGGGCGGCTTTACGCGTGAAGGCGATTACTTCGAGTCAGACGACTATGTATTGTCCTCTGCCATCGGCCATTTGCTGGAATTGGCAGTACCTGAAGAATATGAAGTGAAGCGTGGCAAATGGAGTTTTGCCAATCTGCCGGTGATCCCGCCCCAATTTACGCTCAACCCGGTAGACCGCACTGCAGAGCGTTTGCGTTTGCTCACGCGCCTGATTAAACGCAAAGACATTGATGGCTTAATTAACGCCTGTGACGCGGGACGCGAAGGCGAGTTGATCTTCAACTACATCGTCGAGCACAGCAAAACCGCCAAGGGCGTGCGTCGCCTGTGGTTGCAGTCGATGACCACAACCGCCATTCGTGACGGCTTTACCCATCTGCGTGAAGCGCTGGAGGTAGAAGGCCTGCGCCAAGCCGCCATGTCGCGCGCGGAGAGCGATTGGCTGATTGGCATTAATGGCACGCGTGCTATGACCGCGTTTAATTCTAAGACGGGCGGTTTTCATCTCACCACGGTAGGGCGCGTACAAACGCCAACCTTGGCGATTGTGATTGAGCGCGAAGAAAAAATTCGCAAGTTTGTGCCGCGTGCATATTGGGAACTCGAAGCCAACTTCAATGTGGCGGGTGGCCAATATGTTGGCCGCTGGATTGATGAAGGTTTCAAAAAATCCGACGACGAACATGCTCGTGCAGATCGTTTGTGGGAGGTAGCGCGCGCCGAAGCTATTAAAGCCAAGTGCGAAGGTAAGCGCGGCAGCGTTGAAGAAGAAAGCAAACCGAGTACGCAGCTTTCCCCGCTGTTGTATGACCTCACCTCATTGCAGCGTGAGGCCAATGGTCGCTTCGGCTTCTCTGCCAAAACCACTTTGTCGATTGCTCAAGCCTTGTATGAAAAGCACAAGGTACTCACTTATCCTCGTACCGATGCGCGCGCGCTGCCCGAAGATTATTTAGGCACCGTGTTAGGTGTACTGGGTAGCTTGCCGGACCAATATGCGCCGTTTGCCAATCAAATTATTAAGCATGGTTGGGTTAAGCCGAACAAGCGCATTTTTAACAACGCCAAGATCTCCGATCACTTCGCCATTATTCCCACGGGTACCGTGCCAAAGAATTTGTCGGAAGCGGAGTACAAGGTCTACAACTTGGTGACGCAGCGCTTTTTATCCGTGTTTTATCCGGCGGCGGAATATCAAGTCACCACGCGTATTACGCGAGTTGAAGGCGAAGCCTTTAAGACCGAGGGCAAAGTGTTGGTCAGCCCCGGTTGGTTGGCGGTATATGGTAAAGAAGCCGCAGCCGAAGGCGATGAAGGCGGCCCCGCACTGGTAGCGGTAAAGGCCGGAGAGTCCGCACAAAATCAGTCGATCGAGATTAAGGCGACGCATACTCGCCCACCGGCGCGCTACTCGGAAGCCACCTTGCTCACCGCAATGGAAGGCGCCGGCAAGACGATTGAAGACGAAGAGCTGCGTGCCGCGATGGCGGGTCGCGGTTTAGGTACGCCCGCGACACGCGCGCAAATTATTGAAAACCTGATCAACGAAGCTTATTTGCATCGTGAAGGTCGCGAGTTGATTCCGACCGCGAAGGGCTTTCAATTGATGACCGCACTGCGCGGTTTAAAGATCGACGAATTAACGTCGCCCGAGCTGACCGGCGAGTGGGAATACAAGCTTTCAGAAATTGAGCAAGGCCGTCTTACCCGCGCAGCCTTCATGAAAGAAATTGCCGAAATGGCGCGGCATATCGTGCATCAAGCCAAGAGCTATGAAAGCGATACTGTGCCCGGCGACTTCGCCACCTTGAAAACGCCCTGCCCAAAATGCGGTGGCGTGATCAAAGAAAACTACAAGAAATATCAGTGCCAAAGCTGCGACTACTCCATGTGGAAAATCGTGGCAGGCCGTCAGTACGAAACCGAAGAAATCGAAGCCTTGCTGCGCGATCGCACGGTGGGTCCGCTCACCGGCTTCCGCAACAAAATGGGCCGTTTGTTTAATGCCATTATTAAATTGAACGACGAGCAACAGCCTGAGTTTGATTTTGGCCAAGGTCGTGAGGATGACGCATCGGCTGAGCCCATCGACTTTAGCGGACAAGAAACGCTCGGTGCTTGCCCCAAGTGCAGTGCTAACGTTTACGAACACGGCATGTCATACGTGTGTGAGAAGTCGGTTGGCCCCCAAAAGAGTTGTGATTTCCGTTCCGGCAAAATTATTCTGCAGCAAGAAATTGGCCGCGAACAAATGCATAAACTATTGCATGACGGCCGTACAGATTTGCTGAAAGAGTTTGTGTCTGCACGTACGCGTCGCAAGTTCTCTGCGTTTTTGGTGCGTCAGCCTGATGGCAAAGTGGGCTTCGAGTTCGAAGTGAAGAAGCCGCGTGCGCCGAAAAAGGCGGATGCAGCGGGTGAAGGCGCAACAAGCAAAGCAACTGCAGCCAAGGCACCTGCCAAAAAGGCGGCAGCAAAATCCACCAAAGCCGCGCCTGCGAAGAAGGCTGCAACTAAAACCACCGCAAGCACCGACAAAACTAAACTGGCTAAGCCACGCAAAACTGCCGCTAAAGCCACAACAAAAAAGGCAGCATCGGCTAGCAAGACGACTGCGCGCAAGCGCACCACAGCTGTGGAGTGATCATGACTACGGCAGACAAACTGCCCGCAGATGCACAGGATGTGCTGGATTTCTGGTTTATGCCGCAAGGCCATGAAAGCTACGGTAAGTGGCGTGGCGTGTGGTTTGAAGAAATCCCTGCGTTTGATAACGAGGTACGCGCACGCTTTGGCAAATTAGTGGAGCGCGCACTATCGGGCGACTTGGTGGATTGGGAGCAAACACCGCGTGGTCGGCTGGCGCGCATCTTGTTACTCGACCAATTTACCCGCAACATTTACCGCCACAGCGCGCGCGCATTCTCTGGCGACCCGTTGGCGCTTACTTGCGCTCAACGTGCGATTGCGACGAATGAAGATCACTTGCTCTTGCCGGTAGAGCGCTGCTTTATCTACCTGCCATTTGAGCATTGCGAAGACATCGGCATGCAAGAGATTTCGGTCTCGTTATTTCTGGCGCTGCTCGATCAACATTCTACTCTCGATATTGCTGGCGCATACGATTACGCTTTACGCCACGAAACAGTGATTCGTCGCTTTGGCCGTTTTCCGCAACGAAATGCTGTGCTCTTTCGTGAGTCCACACTCGAAGAAAAAGAATTTCTCAAACGGCGCGACGTCGGCTTCTAGTTTGCAGCATTTGGGCATGGACAATTCGCGCCTGCCATCTCAGCTATGCTGCCGTCGTACTGCATTTTCTCTGAACTAAACCCAATTCACTTTCGGACCGCATCGTGACGAGCTCAGCCCAAAATCCTCACCCTATTCTTATTCTTGGCTCAGGCATGGCGGGCATTACGCTAGCGCGCGAAATTCGTAAGCTCGACAAAGATGTGCCGCTCACCATTATCACCGCGGACGATGGCGCGTATTACTCCAAGCCGATGTTGTCGAATGCGCTGGCGAGTAACAAACAACCTGCGCAGCTCGCTATGCAAAACGCCGCCACTTTGGCGCAGCAATTAAATGCCACGATCTTGAGCGAAACAGTGGTCGATGCTGTTTTGCCAAATGAAAATAAAATTCAAACGTCGCGCGGCGAACTGCATTTTCAATCACTTGTATTAGCGCTGGGTGCAGACCCGATTCGTTTGCCAATCGAAGGTGATGCAGCAGAAGCGGTGCTTTCGGTTAATTCCTTGACTGACTATGCGAGTTTTCGCGCTCAGCTAGAAGGCAAACAGCGCATCGCCTTGCTGGGCGCGGGCTTGATTGGCTGCGAATTTGCCAATGATTTACGTAGTGCAGGCCGTGACGTCGTGGTGTACGACATTGCGCCGCATCCCTTGGGCCGTCTCTTACCGCCGCAAGCTGGTGCGTGGATGCACAGCAAATTGTCTGATGCGGGCATTCGCTTCCATCTCGGCCGCAGTGTGGCGCGTGTTGAACAGCACGGCAGCGCTGTGCGAGTGGTCGCCGATGACGGAAGTGTAGAAGACGTTGATCTCGTGTTGTCAGCCGTGGGCCTGCGACCCAAAACAGAATTGGCAAAAGCGGCTGGCCTAAACGTTAATCGCGGCATTGAGGTGGATGCACAACTGCGTACGAACCAAGCACAGGTATTTGCATTGGGGGACTGTGCTGAAGTGAAAGGCCTCGTGTTGCCGTATGTCATGCCCATCATGAATGCAGCGCGTGCACTGGCCGCCACGCTAACGGGTAGCGCAACGGCTGTGCGCTACCCGGCTATGCCGGTGGTGGTTAAAACGCCCGCATGCCCCACCGTGGTGTGCCCGCCATTGCCAAACGTGCAAGGTGCGTGGGAAGAAACCCTCGTTACTAACGACGCGGGCGTTACTACCGGCGTGCGTGCGTTGTATAAGCAGGTGGGTGGTGCGGTGCAAGGCTTTGCCTTGTTGGGCGAGGCGACAGCGGAAAAACAAAAGCTCGCGGCTGAGTTGGCTGATTGGTTGTAATGCGGCGTTTGTGATGTGATTGCTCGCAAGTTACTTTGCCAGCGTTAGCACGCTGGCAGATCGTGCCGGTTGGGTCGGTGCGAGTAAATGTGGGCCAACCTCATCTAGAGAATTACAGCCGAGTTGGCCGAGCGCGCGATCAATCTCGCTGGTTAGAATATTGAGTGCATGTGTCACGCCGGCTTCGCCACCGGCGGCGAGACCATACAGCGTGGCCCGACCGAGCATGACAGCGTCAGCCCCTAATGCACGAGCCTTGATGACATCACTACCGCGTCGAAAACCGCTATCTACAATGACGGTCAGCTTGTTGCCCACTGCATTTGCAATGCTGGGCAAAACTTCCATGGGCGAGACGCAGGTGTCGAACTGACGCCCGCCGTGATTGGTGAGCACGATGCCATCACAGCCTAGCGATGCTGCGCGTTGGGCATCGGCCACATTCAGCACACCCTTGAGTAGCAATTTGCCGCGCCATTGTTCGCGCAGCCATTGCACATCGTCCCAGCTAATGTCCGGCGCAAACAACTGTGGAATAACGGCGACGCTGGCTTTCGCGCTACGTGCAGCCGGCGGCATAAAGTCGACCACGTTTTCAAAACGCGGCACCCCGCGCGGCACCAACACATTCATCAACCAACGTGGGTGGCATGCAACGTCCAACATATTACGCAGGGTGAGCTTGGCGGGTGCGCGATAGTTGCGACGATCCCATTCGCGGTAACCAAACACATTAGCGTCGGTGGTAAACACCAGTGCCTCAAAACCTGCGCGTTGTGCGCGGGTCAAAATCTCGCGTGCGATTGCGCGATCACGCATCACATACAACTGCATCCATAAGCGCCCGCCGGCCTGTGCTGCAACTTCTTCAAGCCGTACGTTAGAAACGGTGCTTTGGCAAAAGGGAATGCCAGCATGTGTTGCTGCACGCGCTAAGGCAACGTCGCCACGGTGCCAAAGCATGCCGTTTAAGCCTGTGGGGGCGATGATGAGCGGTGAGGCAATTTCTTGGCCAAACAATTTGCAGCGTTGATGTCGCGCACTGGTATTCACCAAGGTGTTGGGTACCAAACGCATCTGCTCGAATATGTCGCGATTGTGGCGCAGTGAAATTTCGTCTTCTGCGCCGCCTTCAACATACTCCAATGCAAAGGTTGGCACGCGACGACGCGCATACACGCGCAACTCTTCAATGGAGAGCGCTCGATGAAAATCACGATGCGGTGCTAATCGGCGGTGATGAGACATATCCCACTCCACTGTGAATAATGTCGCGTGCGAGATCTCGGCGGCGAGGACTCGATACATTGAGTATAACGACAGCAAGGCCGATAAAACTTACACCCCTGCTTGCGGTGCAATGCGTGCTCGCCTAAGCTTGCCAGCCTTAGCCCGCATGCCGGACTCATTTGCCCAACTCGTTGCCAATCATGCTGTGCAGCCGATTGTGCCTTTGTTGCACTGCTGCCGTGTCTTAACCTGAAAGTTGAAGTGCCGAATGAAAAACACCACCGTTGAACGCATGCTGCAAAGCCAAGGGTTTGGCACGCGACGCGAGTGTCGCAGTCTTGTGCTGGATGGTCGCGTCACCCTAAATGGTGAGCCGTGCGACGACCCGCAGCAGCGTATTTCGCCCGAAGGATTGCCCTTCACGGTGGATGATGAAAGCTGGGTGTGCCATGAGAAGGTGTATCTCATGCTGCACAAACCAGCGGGCTACGAGTGTTCCCGTTTGCCAACCTACCACCCCAGCGTGTTCGCTTTGCTGCCGCCGCAGCTAGTGGCACGCGGGGTGCAATGTGTGGGGCGCTTGGATGAGGACACGACTGGTCTTTTGTTACTGACCGACGATGGTCAATTTATTCACGCCATGGGCTCCGGTAAGCGCAAAGTGCCCAAGGTGTATGAAGTCACCATTAAGCACCCCATGAGCGATGCGCAAATTGCACAATTGCTGGCGGGTGTGCAGCTGCATGATGAGCCGGAGCCGGTGACTGCAAGCGCGTGCGAGCGTATAGATGAGCAGCATATTCGGCTCACGCTGACCTCTGGCAAATATCACCAAGTTAAACGCATGGTGGCCGCGGTTGAAAACCGCGTCGAGGCGCTGCATCGTAGCGTGGTGGGCGAGTGGACCTTGCCGCCTGATTTGCCAATTGGCAAATGGCAATGGATTCACCCACAGACATAACGCTGCGGGTGTGCCGAGTTACTTTTCAATATCGCTTTTCAATAAACAGACGAGGATGGTGCAGCAACGGGTGGTGCCGCAGCGGGTGGTGTGGTAGGTGGTGTGGTGGGGGCTGCGGGTAGTGAGGCAGGGGCCTCCACCAATTTCACATCGGTGATGAAGTAGCTCGTATCACCAAAGCAACTGGTGGGCACACCCACATGCTGCTCATACACCAAAGCAACACGTTGGCCCATGCTGGCATTCATTTTCGCTGCGACGGTTTCATCACGCACGCTAAAGGCAAATTTCTCAGACAACGTGCCGGGCATCGCCACCATGGCCAATTCGCCCTCCCACGTTTTGCATAGCCAGCCTTTGTGGCTGAACTTTTGCACGTAGCCCGCGCGCTCACCAGTTGAATAACTCCAACTCAAGGTGAGCCACGTATAGCCGGCCAGTAAAGTAAGGCATGCCGCTAAAAAGGCGAATGCGCGGGGTAATGCACTCATGATGAAACCTTTGTTTTACGTGTTGCCACGCGCTTTGTTGCGGCTCGTGGTTGGCTCGCTGAGGCCTTGGTGGGCGCTTTAGCCGTGGTGCTAGCGTTGGCCTTCGTTGCGATTTTTGTGGTGGCTTGGGCTGATGTTTTTGTCGGTGCTTTAGCTTTCACTCCCGCCGTCACCTTTGACTTTGCCGATGCCGCGATATTGGCCGCGGTGTGGTACTTGGCACGAATGGCCTCTAAATCAACACTCGGTTCAGGCATGCGAAGGTTCATTTCGCGTAAAGCATGCCGCACAATTTTAGCCACGGCCAAATTGCGTGTGCGGTTGTCGTCTGCCGGCACAATGTGCCAGGGAGCCCAGGGTGTGCTAGTGCGCGACAGCGCATCTTCATAAGCGGCCATGTAGTCTGGCCACAGCTCGCGCTCTGAATAATCCGAATCGCTGATCTTCCAATTCTTCTCGGGGTTCTCAAGGCGCTCGCGAAATCGCTCAAGCTGTTCTTCAGGGCTCATGTGCAAAAAGATTTTGACGATGCGCGTGTTGTTTTGCTCGACCAGCAGTTTCTCAAACGCGTTGATGTGCTCGTATCGTTGCTTCCATACGGCTTTGGGTACGAGTTTGTGGGTGCGCACCACCAACACATCTTCATAGTGTGATCGATTAAAAATCACGATTTCGCCGCGCTCAGGAGCCTGTGCATGTACGCGCCACAAAAAATCGTGAGACAACTCTAGGGTGCTAGGCTGTTTAAAACAGCTTACGCGCACGCCTTGCGTGTTGAGCGGTTGCATCACTTGGCGAATCACGCCGTCTTTGCCGGCAGCGTCCATGCCTTGCAGCACCACGAGTAGTGACTGTTTGTCTTCCGCGTAGAGTTTGAGTTGCAGCGCGGCCAGCTCTGCGCCCACTTCAAGCATGTCGGCCAGCAAGGCTTCTTTGCTTTGGTCGCTTTTACCGCGTGTTGCAAACTTGTTGAGGTTTACTTTGCTGCTGGGTTTGACGCGAAATTTATCGGCCTTCATTTCAGGGCTCACGGTATGCAATACGCACACCTTGCCGTGAGTTGCGCCGCTTGTCTAGCGCGGCTAAAAGAATGCGCGTTAGTCCGCCGAGCTTTGACGCAAATCTTTAACCGGAATGCTGTCGATCGACGTGGCAGTGGGTAGCGGCATCGAGTACGTCTCGCCATCAAACGCGGTATCAATCTCTTGCGCTTGATCTGCACTCAGCGTTTTAAAGTCGAACAAGTTGGGGTCCATCAAGTGCGACGGCACAACTTGTCGAATCGCACGGGCAATCGATTCAATGCGGCCGGGGTGCTCGCGTCCCCATTGCTCCAACATGTTCTTCACAATTTTGCGCTGCGCGTTTTCTTGCGACCCGCACAGGTTGCACGGAATAATGGGGAAGCCCATGCCACGCGCAAATTTGCCAATGTCGCGTTCATTGCAATACGCCAGCGGACGCAGCACGATTAAATCGCCATCTTCGTTTTTCAATTTGGGTGGCATCGATTTAATCTTGCCGCCAAAAAACAAATTCAAAAACAGCGTTTCAATAATGTCGTCACGATGGTGGCCCAACGCCAACTTGTTCGCACCAATCGACCGTGCCGTGTTGTACAAAATGCCACGACGCAAACGCGAACACAGCGAGCACGTGGTTTTGCCTTCAGGAATTTTGTCTTTAACGATGCTGTACGTATCTTGCGTCACGATTTGATACGGCACGCCCAGCTTCTGCAGGTAGTTGGGCAACACCTCCACCGGAAAACCCGGTTGGCCTTGGTCCAAGTTCACCGCAATCAACTCAAACTTCACCGGCGCACGCTGCTGCAACAGCATCAACACATGCAGCAAGGTGTAAGAATCTTTGCCGCCAGACAAACACACCATGATCTTGTCGCCGTCTTCAATCATGTTGAAGTCGGCAATGGCCTGCCCGGTGGCGCGCAACAAACGCTTCTCAAGCTGCATCAAGCTGTTGGAGCGAGCGGCGGTGGTGGGTTGGGCGTTAGCGTCGAGGGTGTTTGAAGAATCAACAGCAAGCATGGCGGGTACAGATTGGCAAAAGGGTATGGCGTTTCAAAAAGCGGCTGGCGTGTGAAGGCGAGCGGCCAGAACTTTGCCAATTATAGGCTTGATGGTGGTGTTGCCCAAGGCCGGCGGGTCGCGTTGCTGATGATTTGCGCTTGTCTGGATCGCGCAAGTCGGTCTGGTTTATTAAGTAGAATGGCATCGGCATGGCGAAAGGATTGCATCAAGTAACGAATGAGGCAAGTTTGTTGTCCAACAAAAATAGGAGCAAAACATGAAAGTACAGTACAAGAAGTGTGTGGGTGTTTGTTTGGGCGTATGCGCATTGGTCATGCTGGGCAATGGTAGCCAGGCTTTTGCGCAAGACGACTGGTACGCCTATGGCGCGGTGGGGTTTGCGCACAGCTCGCGCAAGGCACAGGCGGATAGCGCCATTGTCGGAAGTGGTGTCACCGCTTTTACATCAAGTGCGGATGAGCGCGATACCGCTTACAAATTGCAACTCGGCTACCGCCTCACCCCAAACTGGGCGCTGGAAGGCGGCTACGTCAATATGGGTAAATTTACCTACGATGCCGCGGCGACGGTACCCGTTGCCACGCGCCACGGCCACTTCAAGGCAGACGGCCTAAACCTCGCTGCGGTTGGCCGTTTGCCTGTGGCAGATAACTTTGCCGTGCTGGCCCGGCTGGGCGGCGTAGCCTATGCCGGCAAATATCACTGTGAAGGGACGGGCATTGCCTGTACCGACCCCGACCGCACCAAACATGGCATTGCCCTGAATTATGGCGTAGGGGCCGAATGGCAATTTGCCAGTGCATGGTTCATGCGCTTCGAATATGAGGTGTACAACAAGGTGGGTAGCAGCTTTAACAGCAATGGCGCGACAGGCACCAGCCGTGCAGATATTCGTGTTGGCAGCGTCGGCATCGGGCACAGCTTTTAATAAAGTGTTTGCTCAGCTAAGGCGAAGCAAAATCGAACCCAGCGGTATGGCTGCGCTGTCGCAAGCCTGCCGTTGGCTCGATCACGAAAAAGCTGATTAAGCCACAAGCCTTCTCATCCCCCACCGTGCGGGCTGAGTTTGTCGAAGCCCTCGGGAAGCCCTGATGAGTAGAGGGCTACGCTCCGGTGGGCTTGGCTTCCACAACAGTGGTGGGCGGCTTTATTCAGCATTGAGCAGTACCGTACAACAGGGGTTGACATGGCTGTCACCAAAAAAGATGGCAAGGCGCCTAGTCGTCAGCCAAACATGGCAGACGCACATTCACCCGTGCAGCCGTTGGGCGCAGCTGCGCTCAGCCTGCGCGAGCTGGAAGTGCTGCGCTTTCTCGCCCTGGGCTGTAGCGATAAAGACATTGCACAGCGCTTAGGCGTAAGCGCACGCACAGTGCATAGCCACGTCAATCACATTGTGCTCAAGCTGCACGCGCACAACCGCACCCATGCCGCTGCGCTGGCGGTGCAGACTGGCCTGCTCAGATTGCGCGCTGCAACACTGCCCGCACAAAAACTGGTGAGTCTGGGCTTTGCTTGCCGGCGCAAGGCCAGCCACCGCCATGTTGCATAGCACCGGGTTATTGCTTAGTTGTGCCTGAAATTTAAGTGATGCCATCCGTATTTTTACGGATAGGTGGGCTGTCGGGCGCGGAGTACACTATCTCCACTAGCAAAAAGAAGCGGCGCGCTAAAGTCGGGTCGTCGTCGATACCGCAACAGCCGGATGCTATATCTTGGGGAAGCTTCAATGAAAAAAACAATTGGGCGAAACAGGGATGTGTTCTCAAGGAAAAGGCCTCTGATCACTTTGGTCTCACTCGTATTCATGTCATGTTCCCAGCCGCTAATGTCGCAACAACCGCTAGAGCGGCTCAGCCGGGTAACCAATCAATCATCCCAACGGTATGAGGTCAATCAGACCTTTGGTGGGCAGGCATTTTTCAAGGACAACAATGTTTGGGTCTATGACAAAGAGTTCGCCAATTTATTTGGCATGCCAAAGCAAGATATTGAAGGCGTAGAAGGGGTTGCCGCCGCAGCTTTTCGTATTGAAGATTCCTCTTATCAGGAATGTGGTTTTGGAGGTCGAGCAGATGCTTGCCGCAAGGTGGAGGAATGTGTACTCGACCTCTACTTCGATGAAACCAAGAATCCGCTGCCTTGGGCCACCGACATCAGAATGCAGTGGTATCCGAAAAACTCGTCCATGCGCTGGCTGCGCCCGTTGGATGCGCGCAAAGAGCGACCCTACGGCACCATGGTCGTGGAGCCGCCATCGGGGATCATCCGCAACATAGGCGGGAATAGTGCTTTCATTCCGTTCGCCGATGCTGTCTCGAAGGTGGAGGCGTCGTTTGTGTCGAATGCTCACACCGATCAAGGAGGGGCGGACGAAGTTTCCAATGGACTATATCTTTTGGGCTACATGCGACACTTTTACCGAAACCTTTCGGTGGTCAGCCTCCAGTTTGGCTGCATGACGACATCGCGAAAGATAGTGGATATTCATTTGAATTCTATAAGGAACGGGATTTATGAACCCCCCGTCGCCAAGTTCAACAGAGTTACTCTGCCAGCAGGTTTTGTGCGACGAATCAATGAACGCATACAAATTCAACGCGAGCGTAACGCCACCTTCTATCGCAGCCTGTTCGCACCCCCTCTTGGCACGAAGGGGGTGCAGACTAACGAATCATCTGAGCAATAATCTCACGGAGAAATCACGATGACGACCTTGATTCAGAAGGATGCCTTGCTTTCACAATTTTCGGTGTTGGCGAAATAAATGGGGTCAGACACGATATATGCTGTTCAAATTGAGCGCACACAATCGCACCCATGCCGCTGCGTTGGCGGTGCAGTGCGGCGTGCTCAGGTTGCGCGCTGCAACACTGCCTGCACAAAAACTGGTGAGTTTGGGCTTTGCTTGCCGGCGCAAGGCAAGCCACAGCCATGAAAGATAAATGGGGTCAGACACGATATATGCTGTTCAAATTGAGCGCACACAGTCGCACCCATGTCGCTGCGCTGGCGGTGCAGACTGGCCTGCTCAGGTTGCGCGCTGCAACACTGTCGGCACAAACCCCGGTAGCTTTGGGCTTTGATTGCCGGCGCAAGGCAAGCAACAGCCATGTTGCATAGCAGCGGGTTGCTGCATTGTTGTGAATGGAAATTTAAGTGATGCCATCCGTATTTTTACGGATGCAATCGTAGCGTGGAAACGTTTAAAGTGCGTCTGCAACTTTGTTCAGCCAATAAATGTCGCGTGGATAGAAATGGTTTGCTGTGAGATTGAGTGTTGGCGGCCCGTTTGAAACTTGGAGTAAAACGTGAAGAGCTGGAAGGTTTGGGCCTCGTTGATTCTGCTGAGCGTTTTATGTTGGTACATGCCGCTGCTTGGGTATTTCGGGCGTTTGATGGACACGCTTGAGAGGAATTTATTTCGTGATGGAAGTGTAGGCTTAATTGCTCACGACTTGCAGGAAGATACGTTATGGTTTAAGCGTTATTTCACGGGGCCACCAAGCGACGCCGAGATGATCAGCTTGTGGCGGCGTGGCTATAAAGATTTTGAATGGATGGCGAAAGCAACACACTCAACCGGGTTGGCCTGTGCTCGCTTAATAGAATGGGGAAACTCAAAATGTGCCGACATGGCAGAAAAATACGATGTCTCATTATATGTTCCCGACTGGGATAGATGGGTGCCGAACTCAGTTTATCGGGTTAGTGGCTGTGGCTTTCTTGATTTATCTTGTGCAGACCTGAAATTTAAATTGCGCAGTGAGCCACAAGACTGGCGTGAATACGAGCTTGAACATGTTGCTGTATGGGAAAAAACATTGGTTCGAATGGTTGAGACTCGCCCTGCTGGAGAGCTTGGATTAAATCCGGAAGATTATCCGGATGATCCGATGGAGCGAGCAAGGCATTCGTGTTTCCTAGCGCCTTCGCTTGATACCGTGTCAGATGAAATATTTCAGCGAATAAAAGAAGACAGGCTTCGACAATTTTGTGT
>SBBQ01000080.1 GCA_005239635.1 Uliginosibacterium gangwonense | reverse complement strand
TCACCGCGTCGGCTAAACACTTCGGGCAACATGATGAAATCGGGGTCTTTGGCTTTCTCGATAACGAACTCAAATTCGTTAATGGCCTTTTGGCGCTGAAAGTCGCGATCGATTTTGCGCAACCCCGGTCGGTAGGCTCGCGTCATGTGAATCAAACCGTAACAATGGTGGTGCATGTAAAGAAAGTCATGCCCCATTACGGATGACCATCGAGAAAACATAACGGTGTCACCCTCTTGCGTGAGTTTGTCCACGCAGTAACGCGGCAACATGCTGAGGTCAGCCTTGGTGATGTTGAGCTTATCTTCGGCGTTTGTTGGCAGCGTAGTGAAGAGGGCTAACAAAAATGCGGGTAATGCGACCACCCAGCGAGATGCGCGGTTGTACATGTTTTTGCCTGTTGAGTCAGGTTGAGGCGACATTGAATTATGCGGCCTATTACTATCCTAAGGGCTGTGACCGAATCGGCACATTGATAAAAACTTTGCGATTTTTCACCCCATTAAGCCAATTTAACAGCTAACATCCGCCTCCTGTATTGCGCCGATGGGTAAGTTGTGTGTTCGCTTGCGTCATGGCCTAGCTTGAATGGTCAGGAGAGATGGATGAGTGTGTTGGACGATGTTCGCCAAGTATTGGACGATGTGCTGAGCCTGAAGGGGCGTTCGGCCAGCTTCAATGCAGATACGCCGTTGCTGGGCGCATTGCCTGAACTCGATTCAATGGCGGTGGTCGGCATTATCAATGCCTTGGAAGAGCGCTTTGAATTTGTGGTGGAAGACGATGAGATTGATGGCTCAGTGTTTGCCACCGTGGGTGATTTGGTCGGATTTGTTGAAGGCAAGTTGGGCGTTTGATGTGACATACAGGCCGTGTCTTTAATCGGTCACCCATAAAAAAACGGAGCTTAGGCTCCGTTTTTTTATGGCAGCAGTTTAAGCTCAAGCTGCGGGGATCTTAGCGAGCGCTTCTTGCAACTCGCCCGACGAGTACATTTCACGCACGATGTCGCAGCCGCCGATGAATTCGCCTTGAATATAGAGCTGAGGAATGGTCGGCCAATTGGCATATTGTTTGATGCCTTCGCGGACTTCTGGGTCGGCCAATACATTCACTGCAACCACGTTGCGCACGCCGCAGGCATTGAGAATCTGCACAACCGTGGCGGAAAAGCCGCATTGCGGGAACTGCGGGGTGCCCTTCATGAACAACACGATAGGGTTGCCGGTGACGGTTTCGCGGATTTGATCCTGAACGCTCATTGCTGCTCCGAATAGTTGAGTATTTCAATCGGAATATACGGCCATCGGCGGGTTGCGTCAAGGTGAATCTGGTCGGTAGTTAGTGCTTACTATCAGCTTGCGAGCTGCCCATGACTGACTCGCAAAATGCCAGTAAGATCAGGTGTTGAGCCCACATTGTTGAAGCCTGTCTGCGCTAACAATTGGCAAACGGACGTGGCTTGGTCATACCCGTGTTCGAGCATGATGGCACCGTTGGGTGTTAGGTGTTCTGGCGCGAGTTGAATGATGTGGCGCAAATCATCTAAGCCATCATGACCCGAAACTAGGGCGCTCAGCGGCTCATGTGCGACATCGCCCTGCGTAAGGTGGGGATCAGCCGCAGCGATATACGGCGGGTTGCTAACGATTAAATCAAAGCGGCGCGCAGCAACGGGCTCAAACCAATTTCCGTGTAGCCACTCGACATCTAGTCCCAGTTGCTGTCCGTTGTGTTTAGCCATGTTTAAAGCGGCAGTTGATGCGTCAATCGCAGTGATGCGCGCATGCGGATAGGCCTTTGCCAATGCCAATGCAATGGCGCCGCTACCGGTTCCCAGATCGAGAATCGACGGGGCGGCCTTACTTGCGAGCCAGTCGATTGCTAAATCCACCAGCGTTTCAGTATCTGGACGCGGAATTAGCACGGCCGGGCCAACGCAGAGATTCAGGCCATGAAACTCTCGCGTTCCAACAATGTAGGCGATAGGCTCACCTTGCTTGCGACGTCCTAGGAGCGAGGTGTAATGGGTGAGCTGCTCGCTCGTCACCTCGTGGTGATCGCGCGCAATTAACTCTGCATGGGTGTAGCCTGTGGCCAACTGTAGCAAGATGCGAGCTTCGAGTCGTCCAACAGCCGCGCTACCTTCTTGAAGCAGCGTGGACAACTTACGCGGCGTCGGATCCGCGTGGGTCATTACAGGCCGCCTTCGGCAAGCGCCGTGAGTTGTTCTGCTTGATGTTCAGCGGTTAGCGCTTGAATCATTTCTTCTAAATCGCCATCCATAATGGCATCAATTTTGTACAAGGTTAAATTGATGCGATGGTCTGTCATGCGACCTTGTGGAAAGTTATACGTGCGAATGCGTTCAGAACGATCGCCGCTACCGATCAGACTTTTGCGCGTGCTCGCAATGGCTTGCTGCTGCTGACGAACCTGCACATCCATAATCCGTGCAGCCAACACGCTCATAGCCTGGGCCTTGTTGCGATGCTGCGATCGATCATCTTGACATTCCACCACAATGCCTGTTGGTAAATGGGTGATACGTACTGCGGAGTCGGTTTTGTTAATGTGTTGACCGCCTGCGCCACTGGCGCGGAAAGTGTCGATACGCAAATCTGCTGGGTTGATGTCCACTTCAGCAACTTCATCTGCTTCGGGCATGATGGCCACTGTGCAAGCTGACGTGTGAATGCGGCCTTGCGATTCGGTGGCGGGCACGCGCTGTACGCGATGGCCCCCAGATTCAAACTTGAGTTTCGAGTACGCGCCTAAGCCGCTAATACGCGCAATTACTTCGCGGTAGCCGCCGAGGTCCGATTCATTGGCCGAGATCACTTCTAGTTTCCAACGCTGGCGTTCTGCATAGCGGCTGTACATGCGAAATAAATCACCGGCAAACAATGCAGATTCGTCGCCACCCGTGCCTGCGCGAATTTCGAGAAACAAATTGCGTTCGTCGTTCGGGTCTTTCGGGAGTAACGCAATTTGTAAATCATGGTCCAAGCGCTCGAGCTGTGCCTCACTTTCTTCAATTTCTTGCTGGGCGAGCGCCTTCATCTCAGGGTCTGAAAGCATTTCGCGTGCACCTGCGAGATCAGATTGGGTGCGATTCCAAGAGCGAAATAGCTCAACAACAGGCGTGATATCCGCATGCTCACGTGTGAGCTTGCGGTAGTTGTCCATGTCGCGCGTGGCCTCTTCTGATGCAAGCAAACGATCGAGTTCTTCGAGTCGTGCTTCGAGTTGATGCAGTTTGTCGAGAAGTCGTGCTTGCATGGTGTGTTACTCAGAATAGAAACAAACTAGTAAGAAACTCGGCCCATGTGCGAGCTGAGTATGGGCAATGTGCGCACGGCTCAAAGCATGTGCGAAGACCGAAGGGCGGCGCTAATCCGGTTGATCAGTGCGAGGAGTGGGCGCTTGGTTGGTGGCGCCAAGTGCTGAGTCTAGGTTAAACAGACGATGCACCTGTTGTGCGAGATCGTGTCGGGCCGTGCCGCCTGTGTCATTCAGCGCCTGTAACGGCCCGTGCATTAGCTTGTTAGAAAGGCTGTGCGACAGCGCTTCTAAAATTTGTTGTGGCGAATCGCCTCGGGCGAGTGCCTTCAGTGCACGATCCACTTCTTGTTGCCGCGTTTGTTCCACTTGTTCGCGCAGCGCACGGATTGTCGGTACGGTCGATCGTGCATCCATCCAATGCAAAAAAGCATCGACGCGCGTATCAATAATTTGTTCCGCCTCAACCACGGCTGCTTGGCGTGACTCTAAGCCTGCTTCAACAATTTCTGCCAAGCTGTCGAGTGTGTACAAAAACACGTCATCTAGCTGCCCAACTTCAGCTTCAATGTCGCGCGGTACAGCCAAGTCCACCATTACCATAGGGCGATGTTTGCGCGCACGAATGGCCCGCTCAACCATGCCGAGGCCGATAATGGGTAAGGTGCTGGCGGTGCAGGAGACAACAATGTCGAAGTTCGGTAATTCTTCTGCTACGCGATCCAGACGCATCACCTTGGCGTTGCAACGATCAGCAAGCGCCTGCGCGCGTTCTGGTGTGCGATTGGCAATAACAATTTCGCGAGGGTTTTGTCCGGCGAAGTGCGCTGCGCACAGCTCAATCATTTCGCCTGCACCAACGAACAGGACGCGTTGGTCAGAAATGCGCTCAAAAATGCGCGCAGACAAATGTACAGAGGCCGCAGCGAGCGAAACAATATTGGCGCCAATCGCCGTGGTACTACGCACTTCTTTTGCGACGGCAAAAGAGCGTTGAAAGAGTTTGTGCAGCAGTGTCCCTAAGGTGCCCGCTTGTTCGGCTACGCGGGCGGCTTCTTTCATCTGCCCCAAAATTTGCGGTTCGCCCAACACCATGGAGTCGAGTCCACTTGCGACACGGAACATGTGTCGAATGGCTTCACGCTCGGGCAAGGTGTACAGGTAAGGCTGAACCTCGTGGCCCGGCAGGCGGTGGTAGTCGGCCAGCCATGCAACGGCAGCCGCCGGTTCATTTGCTGCGCAGTACAGTTCGGTGCGATTGCAGGTAGACAGAATAGCCGCTTCTTGCACGTGCTGCCCATTGACTAATTCACCAAGGGCATGCGATAGACGCTCAGGCACAAACGCCACCCGTTCGCGTACAGCGAGCGGGGCGGTATGGTGATTGAGTCCTAAGGCAAAAAGCGTCATGTCGTTGGGTGTAGATCAACAGGCAAGGCACACAGCAAACTCACAGGAGGCTGAGTTTGGCCACTGGGTTTGGCCACTGAGTTTGACCAAAATGCACTGTCGAACATTATACAGCCCGAGCGCTAAGCTACTGAACGCTTTGTATAAGCTGTTTTAGGTACTTAACGGGTACGGCAAAGCTGATGCCGGTGGGGTTGGCGGCGGCGTTTTCGCGCGTTGCCTTCACAAGCCCGGCATTGAGTACAGCGACGACTTCACCGGTTTCCGGTAGATAGACCGGGCTGCCACTGTTGCCGGGGTAGGCGATCGCATCAAGTTGATACAGGGTGAATTCGCCCTGCTGTACGCGTTTGATAAAAGCAGGGTTGAGGTTGCCTGCGTGTGGGGCAGGCAAGGCCGCTGGGGTAACGGCCGCCACAAGTGCGCTATGCGTGGCGGGGAAAAACCCCATGGTGTGCCCCAAGGGGAAGCCCGTCAGCGCGAGGTTTTGGCCTTCTCGCATGAAGCGTTCTGCGCCAAGTTGAACCACGGGTAGTTTGCCAGATTGGATTCTCAACAAAGCCAAGTCGTGCGCAGGGTCCGTTGCGATTACGACTGCGATATGGGCGGTTGAGTGTGGCGAATTGCTTGAGGCACCGGCGGAAAGCACAACCCAACTCTCACGCGCCTCCACGTTGAGCATTTGGCTCACGACATGGGCATTCGTTGCGATTAAAGTGCCATCGCCAACAACAAAGCCTGTGCCTTTAAATTCAAATGCGGGGCTGCGTGTATTTTGTAGTGTGCCGACTGCAACGACACTTTTCTTAATAACGGAAATGGTTTCAGGAAGCTCGGATTGAGCAGATCCGATTGAGGCAAAGAGCGATAATGCCAATAAGACGAGGCTGCGCATTAGGCTGCGAACTGAAGTGGATCTAGTTCTAGTGCTAGCGTGTTTTTTCAATCGGGCACAACTGATTAAGCAGCTCGAGATTGCGATGGGTGGCTCCTTGGTGGCGGCTGATAAATGCAAGTTGGTCACGTGCTGCCTCCTGCGGGGCTTTCATGATGTTCATCCAGTAAACGGCCAGTTGGTCTGCATCCGTCGCAATTTGAATTGCGCCGGATTCTTTGGCCAATTTGAACACTGGATAGCTGGGGTAATTTCTTTCCCAATTTCCGCGTACTGTTACCGGCTTGCCTAGGGCAATCGGTTCCAATACGTTGTGATTGATACTGACATGCGCAATCGTGGCGCATCGATAGAAGTCACGCAATTCGCCAAAGGTATCGAGCAGAATCGAAACGGTGCTTGCAGTAATAGGATGGTCGCCGTGCTCGCTACGTCGTATGGGCTGCAGCCCGTATTGGATAAGTAAAGCCTCAAGCTCTGTCATCAATGCTTGATTCTCAGGGTGCCTGGGAGCGAGCACTAATAGCGCATCAGGATAGTGCACGCGAAAGCGTACAAACGAGCTGAGAAAGAGGTGAACGCCGCTGGGCTCGGTCACACAGCCACCCACGATGACAGGACGTTTAGATTGGTTGATGGATTCGAGCAGTGTTGGGCATGTTGAGTTTGCGGCGCTAGCCTGTAGATCACGCATCGCGTCCAGCTTCATATTGCCGGTCGTGAATGTTGTATTTGGATTGGCACCATTCGAAATTAAATGGCTGCGAATCCTATCGTCTTGCGTGGTAATTAAGTCAAAGCTTTGTAGATACTGTCGGTTGAACCAGGCGCGCTCTACGTGATCCATTGTGCAGTCCGGTGTGTTGCCATAAAGCCAAGCATTGACCAAAACCACTTTGCTGCCGGCTTGACGTGCGTAACGCAAGGCGGCGTAGGGAAGGCGGCACGGTGCATCGGACAGTGAAGCTGGAATTTCTGCAACGATAAACAGTGCGGGTGGCGCACTGATGGCTAAATCTTGAAATGCTGAGACAGAGCCATCAAGTTCAATCATGTGAGCGCTGGGATAAATGTGGCTATATGCATCGCGATACCCTGTGCGATCTGCGATTAAAACGAGCGGAAGTTTGTGTTGCTGTATAACTTGATCCAGCAACGGGCGAACCATATTGAGTTCGCCAATGGTTGAGACGAATACCCAAATGCTACGTTGGTCAATTTGCGGTAATTGAGAGGGTTCGGCCAAGGGATTGCGCAACGAGGCAATCTTGTACAGCGTTCGATATGCCCACCAACGTAATCTGCCAAAAAATCTGCCCATGACTATTCCGTACTAATGGTTGCGCCAACCGCGTAGCTGCGGCATGACGGGCGAGGGCTGTGTCACACTTGGATCGTAGGGTAGTGCTTGGCGACGGAACAAGCCTAGAATTTTGCGCACATAAGCTTGCGTTTCGGGGTAAGGCGGAATGCCTTTGTATTTATTGACCGCGCCTTCCCCTGCATTGTACCCCGCGAGCGCCAGCGCGACATCACCTTGAAAGTAGGCAAGCAGCCAACGTAGATAAGCGATGCCACCACGCAAATTTTGAAACGGGTCGTAGGTGTTGCGTACGCCAAAGCGTTCGGCCGTTTGCGGAATTAATTGCATTAAACCTTGGGCGTTGCGGTTAGAGACGGCTGCTGGGTTGAAGTTCGATTCAACGCTAATGAGCGCTAACACGAGCTGTGGATCAACGGCGTAGCGTTGTGCGAGAACCTTGACCCATTCAACAACCTTAGCTTGACTGGCGGATAGTGTCAGCATGCGCTCCACATCAACGGCTGCGGTATGGTCATCAATCCCCACCGCATCTTGTAGCCCTGTTGACATGCAGCTGGGTAATTTTTCGGGGGTGTCACCCAAACGATCTTTCATGCGCTGGGCTTGCTCGTGCTCTTGTTGAGCGGCGCGTGCAAACAGTGTATTGGCAATGAGTTCGTCACGGTCGATGCCGCGGCCGTTTGCGTACATCCAGCCTAAGCTATATTGCGCTTCGGCATAACCTAGTCGTGCAGCAGCACAATACAACTTGGCAGCAAGTGCAGGGTTTTTGTCTACGCCTTCACCGTACTCCGCTGCTTGCGCTTGCTCGGTAAATAGTTTGGCGCGATTAAGGAGCGTTTCTGGGTCAATATCAACGGTGCGTAGCAAGCGCTTGCCGTGAGCCTTGTTCGCAGCATGTGGTTTTGCCAATGCAGTGATTGGCAAAACCATAAACATGAGCAGCCCGACGACCGCGCAGATAGCAGGCAACGGGCGCATTGTTTAAGCGGGGTGCAGGTGTGCAACGTACCACGGCATGGCGGCGCGTAGACCCTCGTGAATGCGATGCGAGGGTTGATAGCCCAGCAATGATGAGGCTTTGCCAATGTCCGCTTGCGAATGTCGAACATCACCTGCGCGAAAATCGCGAAATACCGGTTGCAAACCGCTGACGCCCGGAACTTGTTCTGCCAAGGTGTCGCGCACAGCATTAAACAAATCTACCAGCGTAGTGCGATCGCCCACGGCAACGTTGTAAACCTGATTAATCGCATCTTCACGGGTGGTGAGTGCGGCCAACAAGTTGGCTTGCACCGCATTGTCTACGTAACAAAAATCGCGACTGGTTTGACCGTCGCCATTGATGTACGGCGCGGTGCCCGATAGCATTTCACGCGCCCAGCAAGGAATAACAGCTGCGTAAGCACCGTTCGGATCTTGCCGCGCGCCAAAGACGTTGAAGTAACGCAGGCCAATGCTTTGCATGCCGTAGGCTTTGGCAAAAACCTGCGCATACAACTCATTCACTAATTTGGTGACAGCGTAGGGCGAGAGCGGATTGCCAATGCGATCTTCAACTTTCGGTAAGCCCGGATGGTCACCGTAGGTTGAGCTTGATGCGGCATATACAAAACGCGATGCGCCGGCTTCTCGTGCAGCATTGAGCATATTGAGAAAGCCGGTGATGTTGGCAGCGTTGGTGGTAAGCGGGTCGGCCAGTGAACGCGGCACAGAGCCGAGCGCTGCTTGGTGCAGAACTTTGTCGACACCTTTGCACACATTGATACAGGTTTCTGGATCGCGAATATCACCACGTACAAATTCGTGGCGTGCCCAACGTTCTTCACCAACCGCTGCGCGAACTTCATCAAGATTACGTTGATGGCCGGTCGCAAAATTGTCGAGACTGATTACCTCTTGATCAAGGTTGAGCAGCGTTTCCAATAGGTGCGAGCCGATAAAGCCGGCGGTACCGGTAACGAGCCAGCGCAGACGGCGACCAGCTAGGTGCTCACGCACTAACGCCAGATTAGGATGATCTGCCTTCATGCTTTTACAGGCGCCACAGGTTGATGCCAGCGGCGGCCACAGTCGCTGGATCAAACTGACATTTAATGTCACTGATCACGCCGTTAGCCGCCAACTTGCCTTGGTAATCGCTCATTGGACGTTGTGCAAATTCACTGTGCGAGACGGCCGCAACAATTGCCCCTGCACGCGGCAGTTTGTCCCACGGGGTTAGCGCTACACCGTATTCGTGAACTGCTTCAGCAGAATCAGCGATCGGGTCATGTACGTGCACATTGACGCCATAGCTTTGCAGTTCGCGAATGACATCAATGACGCGTGAGTTACGCAAGTCTGGGCAGTTTTCTTTAAACGTTAGGCCCAACACAATGACGTCTGCACCCTTAATTGAATGGCCGTGACGAATCATTTGTTTGATCGTTTGTTCTGCAACAAACTTGCCCATGCCGTCATTAATGCGGCGACCTGCCAAAATGACTTGTGGGTGATAACCCAGCATTTCGGCTTTGTGCGTGAGGTAGTAGGGGTCAACGCCAATACAATGGCCGCCGACCAAGCCTGGGCGGAAGGGCAGGAAGTTCCATTTCGTGCCCGCTGCTTTCAGTACGTCCAGCGTATCAATGCCAATGCGCTCAAATATAATCGCCAGCTCATTCATGAGCGCGATATTCAGGTCGCGCTGC
>SBBQ01000072.1 GCA_005239635.1 Uliginosibacterium gangwonense | reverse complement strand
GGAGAGACCGCATACGGCTTTGAAATACAAAACGCCCGATGCGGTGCATCGGGCGTCTGAGGGGCTGTAAAACCTGTCAACCTATTTTAGGACTGGACACGAATCTCGACGCCACGCTAAACACGATACGCAACCGCACGCATCACATTCGCAGCAGCCTGCATGGCGTTCTTTGCCAATGATGGCAGATTGGCAGCCCCCATGCTTTCTGCGGTGCGTGCGTGGCGCATTTCATCATCTCGCATTTGCCGCACCACCTCAATTGAACGTGCGTCTTGTTGCGGCAAGCGCGACAGATGGTCTTGCAAGTGCTGCGACACCTGATGCTCCGTTTCAGCCAAAAAGCCGAGACTAACTGCGTCGCTTACACGGCCCGCCACCACACCAATGCCCAGCGCGCCGAGATACCACAGCGGGTTAAGTAAGCTCTTGCGGCCGCCCAATTCGGCAATGCGACGTTCTGTCCACGCCAAATGTTCTGTCTCTTCATGCGCGGCCTGCTGCATGGCCTGACGCACCGCAGGGTCACGTGACGTTAGCGCTTGCCCTTGGTAGAGGGCTTGCGCACAGATTTCGCCAACATGATTAATGCGCATCAGCGCCGCAGCATGACGGCGATCTTCTGCGCTCATCTCAGTTTCTGGTAATTCAGCACCAGGCATCGGACGATCTAACGGGGCTTGCGCAAACACCGTGCGCAAACCTTTATCAAACTCTGTAATCAGGGCATCAATCATGGCCATACTCTTTTTTAGCCGCTACAGAAATCAGACTTAATGTCTGACGCCTTCTTTCATGAGCGAAATGACTTTATCTTTTGGCAATGGAAAGCCGCCTTCACACAAATATTCTTTCCACAAAGCCCCGTGGTATCGATTAACGCCCGCATATTGAATATCGCGCCAATCATCAGAATGAGTCAATTGCCAATTGCCGCCAGCACCGCCGGTTGCATAAATTTTATAAAAGCCTGTATCGCAGCGAATGCCTTCGTAAAACACATTGCGCACACCGCTTGGCGTTTCGATCACAAGAACAAAGCGCGCCACATGATCATCACCAAACGTTAATGCTCGCGTATCAACCATAAAAACATTTCGCGCAGCGCCTGATACAAAAAACTCTTGCAGATAAGCGTTTTCAGGGAAATCGGGCAGCTTCAGCGACTCTTCTTTCCAGCGCTTAATATCCGTTTCGCCTGTTTCATACGGTTTTTCTGGCCCGCCCAGCTGCAATATTCCTTGAGCAAGAACTTGCATGCTCACACCTGACAACACTGCCAAAACAAGGGAAACAAACCGTTTCATCATCAACGAAGGACCTCCACGGCAAAACAGTATCAATGCAGTGCCAATTCAAATAAAAAACGGCCATAGCGCCTGCATATCGCAAGTCGCTATTGGCCGTTGTTTGTTGCATCGCCTGTGTCGTCAGAAACCTGACCATCAGAAAGATTTGCCGGCCATTGCGGCACACGGTCTTGCATGTGCCTAAATGCCAAGCGCGCTAATTCTGACAAAGCATCACGATATACCTGTCGCTTGAATTCGATCACCGATTCCAACGGTACCCAGTACTCACTCCACCGCCAAGCATCGAATTCCGGCTTGTCAGTAGCGCGCAGGCACACATCACAATCGCGACCGATCATGCGCAGCAGAAACCAGATTTGCTTCTGGCCCTTGTACGTCGTCCGCCATTCACGCCGTATCCAATGCTTAGGCACATCGTAGCGCAGCCAACCTCGGGTGCGACCGACGATACGAACATGCTCAGGCAACAGCCCAAGTTCTTCGTGCAATTCGCGATACATGGCCTGCTCGGGTGATTCACCATGCTTGATGCCACCCTGAGGAAACTGCCACGCATGTTCGCGAATGCGTTTACCCCAAAACACTTCGTTGCGTGAATTCAGCAGAATGATGCCGACGTTCGGGCGATAGCCTTCCCGATCGAGCATGCTAAGTCCTACCAATTCATGAGTTGTGTCGATTCTTTCACAAATTGGCGCAAGCTGAAAGCCATCAAGCAGTAGATTTACGCCCAGAATCCGCAGAAAGGGCTAGCAGCTGCGCTAAAATGCGCGGTTGTAGCGACTTCACGTCGGCCAAATTGATTCAAGCCGCACACAGTCGCCCATCATTCCGATTCATTTTTTTAGAACACACGTCATGCGCGCATCGCAGTATCACATCACCACACTCAAAGAAGCTCCGTCTGATGCGGAAGTCGTTTCTCACAAACTGATGACGCGCGCCGGCATGATCCGCAAACTCGCCGGCGGTATTTATAACTACATGCCGATGGGCCTGCGCGTGATTCGCAAAATTGAAGCGATTGTGCGTGAAGAAATGAACCGCGCTGGCGCGATTGAATTGCTGATGCCGCTAGTGCAACCCGCCGAGCTTTGGCAAGAAACAGGCCGCTGGGACAAGATGGGTCCCGAAATGCTGCGCATCAAGGACCGTCACGATCGCGACTTCATTATCCAGCCCACTTCGGAAGAAGTTGTGACCGATATTGCACGCGGCGAAATTCAAAGCTACCGCCAGTTGCCGCGCAACTTCTATCACATCCAAACCAAGTTTCGTGACGAGCGCCGCCCGCGCTTTGGCGTCATGCGTGGCCGCGAATTCACCATGAAGGACGCGTACTCGTTCGACCGCGACGAAGACGGCGCACGCAAGAGCTACGAATCAATGTATGCCGCGTACCAGGCTATCTTCACGCGCTTAGGACTCACCTTCCGCGCGGTGCGTGCTGATACCGGCGCCATCGGCGGCTCCTTGTCACACGAGTTTCAGGTGATTGCTGATACCGGCGAAGATTTGATTGTGTATTGCCCCGACTCAGATTACGCCGCCAACATTGAGCTGGCTGAAGCAGTCACCCCCAATACAACGCGCGCGCCCGCTACGCAAAATTTAAGCAAGGCTGCAACGCCCAACATCACCAAATGCGAAGATGTTGCGACGCATTTGAATGTGCCGCTCCAGCAAACCGTCAAGTCAGTCGTATTGGCAACGGATGGCGATACGGGCGCACAAGTCTGGCTGCTGCTGGTTCGCGGCGACCACGAATTAAATGAAATCAAAGCCAGCAAAGTGCCGGGGCTCGATGCAGGATTCCGCTTTGCGACTGAACAAGAAATTGTCGACCACTTTGGTTGCGTACCCGGCTATTTGGGTGGCATTGGTTTGGCACAGGTCGCTAACGTAAAGCACCCTGTTCGCGTGGTAGCGGATCGCAGCGTGGCCGTTATGAGCGACTTTGTCACTGGCGCGAATGAAGCCGGCTTCCACTACACCGGCGCTAACTGGGGCCGTGATTTACCTGAACCCGAATTGGTGACCGACCTGCGCAACGTGGTTGTGGGCGATGCCTCGCCCGATGGCAAAGGCACACTCGCTATTCAACGCGGCATCGAAGTTGGTCACGTATTCTTCCTCGGCACCAAATATTCCGAGGCCATGAACTGCACCTACTTAGACGAAACCGGCAAACCCAAATTGATGGTGATGGGCTGCTACGGCATCGGCGTTACCCGCCTTGTGGGCGCAGCGATTGAGCAAAACAATGACGCTCGCGGCATTATTTGGCCCGCCAGCATTGCACCGTTCGAAGTGGTCATTTGCCCAGTGGGTTATGGCAAATCTCAAGCCGTGAAGGAGGCCGCCGATAATTTGTATGGCGAGCTCAAGGCCGCCGGCGTGGATGTCATTCTGGACGACCGCGACGAGCGCCCGGGTGCAATGTTTGCCGACTGGGAATTGATTGGCGTGCCGCACCGCGTTGTTTTAGGCGACCGCGGCCTCAAAGAAGGCATGGCCGAATACCAAGGTCGTCGCGACGAAGCGGCCACCAAAGTTGAATTGTCCGCTATTCGCGAGCACACTTTAACGGCTTTGCGTGGCGCCCCCAGCAAGGCTTAAATTTTTAGCGTAAAAACTGACCGCATGACACGTTTTGCCCGTCCCTTTATCGACACACTGAACCGTGCCTCACGGTCGCTGCTGGCCACCTGCATGGCTGGCGGGCTGTTGCACGTCGGGATGGCGCACGCAGGCGCGCAAAAACAAGAAGCGCTAGCACCCAGCGTACGCACCTCGCTGTACGCAGCGGTGAGTGACCAAGCCGCACGCGAACCACGCTTTGCGTCGGCCTCTGCACGCAAAGCATGGCTGGATGATATGTCGCTGCGATTAGCAAAGCGCATTCCCGACACCCGTGAGCGCGAAGGCTTTTTGCTCAGCGTGTACTACGAGGCACAGCGTGCAGGCTTAGACCCACAACTCGTGTTGGGCTTAATTCAAGTCGAGAGTGGTTTTAAGAAATATGCGGTGTCTTCGGTCGGCGCACGCGGCTATATGCAAGTGATGCCGTTCTGGACCAAGGAAATTGGCACCCACGAGCACAATCTCTTTCATCTGCGCACCAATCTTCGTTACGGCTGCACCATTCTTCGCCACTATTTAGACATTGAGAAGGGCGATCTATTTCGCGCGCTCGGCCGATACAATGGCAGCCTAGGTCGTGCCGAGTATCCCAATATGGTGCGCGCCGCTTGGCAACGCAACTGGGCGTGGGCACCGCCGTTGCAGCAGCAATTTGCCTCTAATCGTAACTAAATTTCTGTCCCCAACTCCCCGCACTCATCAGCCGGGACGCTTCGGAAAAAACTTCACCACTTGCGGTATCGTCGACGGTGCCACGCGCATGCCGTACTTGCCCGCCAATTGGGCGCGTCGTTCTTGCTCACGCCACCAAGCCCGCACAGCTAGTAATAGCAGCACGATAGCCGCGTAAATAAGCGGGCGCGTCATGTCCTTTTTTACCAGCCACAAATAATGCGTCACCGCGAGAATCGCGATAGCGTACACCGTGCGGTGCAATGCCTGCCAGCGGCGCCCGCCAAGCATGCGCACCATGGCGTTACTAGACGTTACCGCCAGAGGAAGTAATAACACAAATGCGGCAAAACCGACCGTAATAAACGGCCGCTTGTACACATCCATGACAATGCCAGTGAAATCAAAAAACTGGTCTAGCCAGACATAGGTTAAGAAGTGCAGCACCGCATAGAAAAAGGTGAATAAGCCCAGCATACGACGCACGCGTACTAGCGCATGCCAGGATGTGAGCTTACGCAACGGCGTGATACAGAGCGTGATCAGCAACAATCGTAACGTCCACACACCGGTTTCACGCGTAATGTATTCAATCGGATTTGCGCCCAGACCATCTTGCCAAGCAAGAAAACATAGCCATGCCAGCGGAAGCAAGCACACCACAAAGGTGATGAGCTTCATGCGCGTAATCGACATCATCTGTTGCGGCTTTGCATTTTCAGCAGATTTGCCAATGGGTGATTCTTGAGGTGCATTCATACTTAAAAATATCGCCGTAAATCCATGCCGGAATAAAGCTGCGCCACCTGGTCTGCATAGCCATTGAATGGAAGCGTCGCACGTTTAAAGAATTCGCCGATACGACGCTCTTTCGCTTGGCTCCAACGCGGATGATCCACCGCCGGATTAACATTTGAATAGAAGCCATATTCAGCCGGCGCCGCTTTGACCCAAGCAGTACGCGGCTCGCGCTCAACAAAGCGAATACGCACAATTGATTTTGCGCTTTTGAAACCGTACTTCCAAGGCACCACTAAACGAATTGGCGCGCCATTTTGATTCGGCAATACGCGGCCATACAAACCCACCGCCATCAGTGTGAGCGGATGCATGGCTTCATCCATGCGCAGCCCTTCTGTATAAGGCCAATCCAGCACACCCGAACGCACACCCGGCATTTGCGCGGGGTCTGCCTGCGATACAAATTCAACATACTTCGCTGAACCTAAAGGCTCTACTTGCTTAAGAAGTGCCGATAGCGAAAAGCCCACCCACGGGATCACCATCGACCAACCTTCCACACAGCGCAGGCGGTAAATACGCTCTTCGAGCGGCACCAGCTTCAAAACATCTTCAATACCCAACGTGCGCGGCTTTTGCACCAAGCCTTCCAATGTCACGGTCCATGGTCGCGTGCGAAGCGTCTGCGCGTTTGCTGCGGGGTCAGACTTGTCGATGCCGAATTCGTAGAAATTGTTATAAGTGGTGATTTGCTCGTAACTGTTTTGCGTTTCGCCCGTCGAGTATTTGCTTTTGCCAATTGCCCCTAACGAGGGGCCGAACGAAGCAGCCGGTGTGGCGGCCTGAGCTGCATCATCAGAGAACCATACGGGCAAAGCAGCCGCGCCCAACAACGCCCCGCCCACGCGCAAGAACTGACGACGTTGACGATAGATTTCTTCAGACGTGATTTCTGAGCTGACGATATCGGACGGCTTACGAATAAACATAATGGCCTCTGCACTTCTTCAACACGATGCGCGCCAATCAATTTGGCCTTGGACTTGATGAGCGCGCCCCTAGTGCGCCTCATACCTACTAGACCGTGCCAAATGTCAAAACCTTACGCGCAGTACACCATAGCTCTCACCACGGCTCCCCTCTACAATAGCGCCATGCACGCACCTTCACACCCTTCATTGTCGCGAAGCGCTTTTGCCGCGCTGATGGAAACAGAACCAACGCAAAAATGCTTAGCGACACAAACTTTGCGACACGCTTTTGCCAATGGACAACTGGCGCGAAACGCAGAGGATGCACAGCATGTTGTCGCCATCTCTCAGCCGGGGCGTCCTAACAAACCTGCACTGGTTGAGCCACGCCAAGTGCCGCGTCGCAGTCTTGGCGCAATTGAAGGGCGCGCAGCGTTAATCCATGCGTTGTGCCACATCGAATTTAACGCCATCAATCTGGCGCTGGATTGTTGCTATCGTTTTCCGCAGCTACCCGATGAGTTTCACCAAGGTTGGTTACAAGTTGCCGATGAAGAGGCGCTGCATTTCCGCTTGTTACGTGGGCGACTGAATGATCTCGGCTTCGATTACGGCGACTTTCTCGCACATGATGGGCTTTGGCAAATGGCCGTGAAGACAGCGCATGACCCCTTGGTGCGCATGGCGCTGGTACCACGGGTGCTGGAGGCACGCGGCCTCGATGCCACGCCGCCAATTATTGAAAAACTCAAAAAACACGACGATGCCGAAACTGTGGCTGTACTAGAAATTATTGAGCGCGATGAAGTCGGACATGTGCGCTTGGGCGATACGTGGTTTCGGCGCCTCTGCGCGGAACGCGGCTTGCATGTTGAAGAAACCTTTGCTGAATTGAGTGCGGCTTTTGATGCACCCCGCCCCATTCCGCCGATGAATCGCAAAGCCCGCTTGGCCGCAGGCTTTACCGAGCAAGAGTTAGCACAGTGGGAACACGCTGAAGCAAAGAAAAGCTAAAGCAGATTACAGCGAGCCGTAAGAGTGTAGCCCCGACAGGAACATATTAACGCCGAGGAAAGCGAAGGTGACGACCACCAAGCCGATGGTCGCCCACCACGCCAACATCGCACCGCGCAGTCCTTTTGTAAGCCGCATATGCAACCACGCGGCGTAGTTGAGCCACACGATAAGCGCCCATGTTTCTTTCGGGTCCCATTGCCAATAGGTGCCCCACGCTTCGGCCGCCCATAGTGCACCCAAAATCGTGGCAAGCGTAAAGAAGGCAAAGCCAATGGCGATGGCTCTGTACATCACATCATCTAACACTTCGAGCGCAGGCAGGCGCGAGGCCAGAATGCCTCGATCTGCCAACAGCCATGCCACACTCACCATGGCCGCAACCGAGAATGCGCCGTACCCAATAAAGTTGGCGGGCACGTGGATTTTCATCCAATAACTTTGCAGCGCGGGGATCAGCGGTTGAATGTCTGATGCTTCACGTGCCAGCGCGTACCACAGCAAAAAACCCACCGCAGCGGAAATGACCACCAACACAAATGCACCCATGGCGCGTGTGGCATAACGGCCTTCGTAATATAGATACAACAACGCGGTGATGATGCAGAACAGTACGAATACTTCGTACAGGTTGCTGACTGGAATGTGGCCATAGTCGGGCGCAATAAGATAGCTCTCATGCCAGCGCACCAACATGCCCGTTACGCCCATGACAACGGCGGCCCAAGTGAGCGAAGTGCCAACCTTTGCTGCAAATTCGCTGCGCGCCAACAAACCCAGCCAGTATGAAGCGGTTGCCATGAAGAACAGCGCGCTCATCCAGCCGATTGCAGACTGCGATGCCAACATAAACTTCAAAAAGAATTGCGTATTAGCGCGCGACAAATCTCCGGCATAAAACTGGGTCGCCAACAAGGCGAGTACTACGACGCCAATGAACAGCAGGCGGAAAGGTTTCCACCACCAACCGGTCACAATAAAAACGGGGGTCATGCCTAGCAGTATGGCTGTATCAAAAACGTCACGATGCTGATCTAGCGACATAAACGTGTAGACCATGCCGACCACGAGTAGCGCAGCGTAGAGCCAATCAAACCACTTCAGACGACGCACAAAGGCTTTCCAGCCGGCATCTTGTTCATCTAAAAATTGAGTTTCTGATTGTGTCGCTAACATAGTTATACGGCTCGCATTCGTTGCTTATTGGCCAGGTGCAGCACCAGATCGTGACAAAGTATGAGTGAGCGCCTGCTGATGTTTCGCAAACTCTAAACCAACATCAAGGCTACGGCGATTAGCACTCATTGCAATGAGCCAGCTATGAGCGTTTACCGCACGCCATAGATACAAGCGGCGTTCGCGGATATACAACATGCACAATATGCCAGCTACTAATAAAGCTGAACCCAGATACACCACAGGCTGGCCGGGTGATCGCGTTACTTGAAATACACTCGCCTTGACCTCGTTATAGCCAGAGAGTTGCAAGAAATAAGGTGCGCCGTAGTGCAGCGTATCGCTGCTCGCTGCTAAAACCGCACGCACAAACATAGCACGCGCTTCGTCCAAGTCCTGTGCTGGCAGGTGATCGGCCTCCCGCTGCATTTGCCAAGCTTCCCACACGCAGCCGTAGAGCACTTTCAAAAACACGCCGGCCGCGGCCTCGCGCTGCGGCGCAGGCACCTGCGTTTCAATAAAGTCGGCAACAGATTTCAGGCCATCAACTTGAAACAAGGTTAGCGTGCGTTCTGCGGTTTCAACTAATTTTGGACGAACACTGGCATTGGAGCCCTGCTGTTGCAACGCAGTTTGCGCAAACCGATTGGCAATCGCTTTGGTAAGCGCTGGATTTTGAATTGCGGCATGCAAAGACAAGAACGTATCAAGCTTACCCTCATCATCAAGCGGCATACGCAAGAAACGAAACTCTTCTTGCGGGCTATTACGCATGCCACTAATCATCCACCAACGGCCGTCTTGCTGCACTGGGCGCATAAAGGTGTTGTATTCACGCGCCTGGCCCGCAGCATCGCGTAACTTATATGAAAACGAAGGGCCAACGTCGTGTAAATCTTTATCGCCCGGCTTGCTCACTGCAGAGCCCAAGTGTTTATTTACTGACATCGCCAGCGATGTCGCTTGGCTATCGTCACGCACCGCCATGTTTTCAACATTTATGGGTCTAAATCCTGTGACTTCTAAAGTGCGAGCAGAGTCGCCAGTGCCAATTGACTGATTAACCCCAACCTCTGCTTGGAACGCTTGACTTAAAACCCCTTGCTTGAGCGCCTTAAGATGAAGCTGCAATTGGCTGCCACCATCTTCAAAACTCGCTTGATAGATGGTGATGCCATTGAATGTAAAAGGCTTATTAACTTCGATCGTGCGCTCGACCTGCTCGCCGGTTTTTCGATCTGTTACCACCACTTCACTGGCAAAGCGTTTGGGTGCGCCGGTCGTGTAATGGTCGATGGTGAATTTTTTGAGGCTGAGGGAAAACGGCAGCTCTTGGATCAAGATGCCATCGCGCACATTAAGCACGGCGGCAGATTGCGACTTACCCTCGGGCACGAATAAATTTCCCCGAAACGAGAAGTTGCCGTCACCTAAACGCGCCGAGGCTGGCACATCACCCATCATCGCTACGCCTTGCAAAATTTGCTTGTTACCCAACCACATTTGTAATTTGAGCGGCAGATTACCGTCCAGCAAGCCACCCAAGCAAATCAGCACAATGGCAATGTGCGCGAGAAAATAACCGAGCCGATTAAAACGCCCTGCACGCGCAACGATCAATGTGCCATCGTCTCGCACCACGGTACGTACTCTAAAGCCCTGTCGCGCAAGGTAGTGTGATGCGGCACCTTGTGCCTGCTCACCCACATCACCCGCAATCTCTGCATGGTGAGCAAATTGGCGCAAGGACACTTCTTGTGCGTGCTCACGCCAACTCCGCATTTCTTTGAGCATATGCGGGGTTTGCCGTGCGATACACAAACTGGTCGAGAGCACCAGAAACGCAAGAATGACAAGAAACCAAACGGCGTTGTACACCGCGTACAAACCGAGCGATTCAAACAAGGGAAACCAGAACGGACCAAACTGATTGAGGTAATTGTTATACGGCTCATTTTGTTTGAGCACGGTCCCCACAATCGATGCGACCGCCAACAACGTCAATAAGCTGATGGCGAAGCGCATGGACGACACCAGCTCAAATAGCTGATTGGCAAAATTTCGCTGGCGCGGTGATACAGCTTCCGCACGCAGGGTGTCAGACGAAGAATCGCTCATCTTTTACTGGTATAACACTGAAGCTGTGCAGCAACTTCAATTCGACAAACCGCATTCCGAATTGGTTCGAGTCCCAAACAGCGCATCTGATTACGCTCAGAAACATTTGCCAATACTTGCTAAGGCTTGCCCCAAAACACTAGGCTGAAACACAAAGGGGGTGGCACTCGCCACCCCCTTTGTTCTAACTTGCGCCAAACGATTAACGCAAACCAGCGGCGTAATCAGCCACCGCCTTCATTTCTGCATCAGTCATTTTGGCGGCGATCGCTTGCATGACCTTGTTCGGATCATTTGCGCGCTCGCTCAAACGGAACGCCTTCAGCTGAGCCTCAGTGTAATCAGCATGCTGGCCAGCCAAGCGCGGATATTGCGCAGGCAAACCTGCACCTGCCGGACCATGACATGCCGCACAAGCGGGCAAGCCACGCTTGATATCACCCGCACGCCACAATCGTTGGCCAAGATCAACAGAGGCGCGGTCACCCTTAGTTTGGCCGCCACCAGCCTTTTGGCCCGCAAAGTAAGCTGCCAAGTGGCGCATATCTTCGTCAGACAACGCTGCAACCATACCGCCCATTACCGCGTTCTTACGCTCTGCGGGCTTGCCATCCTTACCCTTGAAGTTCTGCAATTGCTTCAGCAGATATTCAGGGTGCTGACCTGCCAAACGCGGGTTAGCAGCAATCATGCTATTGCCATCAACACCGTGGCAACCACCACATGTGTTTTCAACAATCGTCTTGGCCTTAGCCGGATCAGCTGCAGCCGGGGCTGCAGCTTCGTTTGCTTGAGCAACACCTACGATCAGGGATGCTGCGAGACTGACAGACATGAATACTGCGGACTGCAAAAACTTGCTCATGGCGATCCTTTTGTGCGGCACACCGCGCTGGACAAATTAACGTGCGATCAAAAACTGCGCTTAAAAAGCACGACAAACACGACCGGACCATCTGCTATCGGCCAATAGACTTCAAGCGGTCACGGCTACAAACCTGATATTCTATACGAAGTTGCCGCCTCGCTGCTGCCCTGAGTCAATTTGGCGCGTAGGCGACGCCTTAACCGCCCAAACACACGAATTACAGCAAGCCCAAAGCCTGCAGCACCACTGCAGCCCTATTTTTGAGCCGGTTGCTGCGACACAGGCAGAAACCAGACACCACAACACCGCAAGTTTTAAAACATGACCGAAGCACATGCCTCAGGCACCTCCGGAACCGGCAACTCATTGTTCCGTAACGCCGAATTCACCATTTCGGTAGCCAAACCCGACCAGCTACCCGCCGCCGAGGGCCCTGAAATCGCCTTCGTTGGCCGTTCTAATGCCGGCAAATCCAGCGCAATTAACACGCTGGTTGGCCATAAACGCCTGGCTTTTGTGAGTAAAACGCCGGGCCGCACGCAGCTGATTAACTTTTTTCGCCTGCACAACGGTGCGTTTCTGGTCGACTTGCCCGGCTATGGCTATGCCGCAGTACCTGAGGCCATTCGCCGTTCATGGTCAAACCTGATCGAACGTTATCTGCGTGAACGAGAAGCCTTGGTTGGGATTGTGCTGATTGCGGATTCGCGCCGCGGCTTAACAGACCTTGACCGCAATATGTTGAGCTGGTTTGCCGGCTCCAACAAACCCGTTCATGTGCTGCTCTCTAAGAGTGACAAACTCTCAAAGCGTGAGGCGGCTGACGTGCTGCGTGCTGTGCGTAAAGAAATGCAGGACCTGGGATTTAACTCAAGCGTGCAGCTCTTCTCGTCGCTTAAAACCATCGGGGTAGACGATGCGTCCAAAGCCCTCGGCGCTTGGTTCGACACATCGGCCGAAGCGGCTGATAACGCATAAAAAAACTCCCAGCCAGGCTGGGAGCTTCAAAGACCAGAGAGAATGCCTTCGGACCCCTCTGGTCGGCTCAGGGGTAGAGGCCGTGCAGGGCAGCAGCACTCTACTCGTAAGAACACACCCACGCGTTAAAGTTCCGGCAAAATAGAGAGCGTCAAATCTGCTGGCCGAAAAATCAAGAGAGACTGCGCATGACATCACGCCACGGCATTGCCACCCCGCACCCCAGCTTTCCGGCGACTCGCATGCGCCGTATGCGTCGCGATGATTTTTCACGGCGCTTGATGCAAGAGCACGCGCTCACCGCAAATGACTTGATCTATCCCGTGTTTGTGCTGGAAGGTAAAGCGCGTACCGAGAACGTGGCCTCCATGCCTGGCGTACAACGTCATTCCTTAGATCAACTTTTGCCAATCGCTAAAGAAGCGTACGCGCTCGGCATCCCTGCACTGGCCCTGTTTCCGGTTATTGATGGCTCGCTCAAAAACGAAACGGCGAGCGAAGCGTGGAACCCGAACGGCCTAGTTCCCAACGTGATCAAAGCGCTGAAAGATGCGGCGCCCGAACTCGGCATCATTACCGACATCGCGCTCGACCCCTACACTAGCCACGGCCAAGATGGGCTGATTGACGATAGCGGTTATGTGCTCAATGACGAAACACTAGACGCATTGGCAAAGCAAGCCTGTTGCCATGCGCAAGCCGGTGCAGATGTGGTTGCGCCGTCAGACATGATGGATGGCCGCGTTGCACATATTCGCGCAGCACTCGATGCGCAACACAGTATTCATACGCGCATCCTCGCGTATTCAGCCAAGTATGCATCGAACTTTTATGGCCCGTTCCGCGACGCAGTAGGCTCCGCCACCAACCTGGGCAAGGGCAACAAAAAAACGTATCAAATGGATCCCGCCAATAGCGACGAGGCTATTCGCGAAGTGGCGCTGGATATTGCCGAAGGCGCGGCCATGGTGATGATTAAACCGGGCATGCCTTATTTGGACATCGTGCGCCGGGTTAAAGATGAGTTGCAGGTGCCAACCTACGCCTACCAAGTGAGTGGCGAATACGCCATGCTCAAAGCTGCCGCTCAGAATGGCTGGCTTGATGAACAAGCCTGTGTGCTGGAAGCCTTACTCAGCTTTAAGCGCGCAGGTGCCGACGGCATTCTGACCTACTTTGCGATGGATGCCGCGCGCTGGCTGGCACGCTGAACTCGGCTCGTTATTCTCAGCCCCCCTTCAGCACAACCCAAGGGCGATAAAGAAGGCAACATCTGGGGTGGTGACATCCCTTAACCCCACTCTTGCCCCTGCCCCTGTCTCGCCCGCTTAGCCAACCATAACAAACCTTGATCTCGCTCAAAATCCCCTATGTTTTATAAGGGGATGATGAACCTACGTTAATGACAAACGAAGGGGCATCATCATGGATTTCATCATGTTCGTCGGTGGCTATGTTGTCGCAGCTGTTGTCGCACTCGCCCTCTGCTTGATGGGCTTTACCATGGACAAGCATCTGCAAGACTAAGCGTCTGCCGCACGCTCAATCGCCATCATTGGTCGCGCTTCAACTCCCCGATGAGCGACCGATGGTGGTGAGTCAGGCAATCTGGGTTCCCTGTAAATTAGTCACGCATCAGCCGCCAATCAATGGCCACTGGTCGCGCCACTGCACAAGTGGCTCTCGCACAAAGCCACTTCTTACAAAGCTTTGCCATTTGCCAATCACGTAGCACATGGCTACGTTTGCTCGCGCGCCCACTTCAGGCTCAGGCGGCAATTCGCGTGCTGCGGCAGCCACGCGGTATGCCTGCCGCAGCGCGCTCTCAACCTTGTCTAACAACGCGCTCATGCGTTGCTGCAAACGCACCTCTTCATGAACCACGGCATCGCCAATTAACACGCGGGTTAGACCGCGGTTTTTTTGTGCAAAGCCGAGCAGCAGCGCCACAATCATTTCGGCCTGCTTCAAGCCAGACGCTTGGTCAGACTGGATCTGATTAATCACAGAAAACAAACTGGTTTCGATGAAGTCGATGAGGCCAGAGTACATTTGGCCTTTGCTGGCGAAGTGGCGGTAGAGTGCCGCCTCTGATACGCCCACCTGCCTTGCTAAAGCAGCGGTGGTGATCTTGGCACTGTCTGGCGTTTGCAGCATATTTGCCAATGCCTGCAGGATCTGTAATTTGCGCTCGCCCGGTTTTGACGCCATTTCGCCTCCCGTTCATGCCACAGACAGTCACCTACTAAGCGCACGACGCTACTTTGCTACGCTGTGCGCCACCCGATGTTATGCGCCCATCCTGCGCGCCACCCATTGGCAAAAAGACTGACAGCAAGCGGCTTATCGCGCAAGCCGGTGCACACTTCTGGCTAGCTGTTCAACCTGCTGCAAACGCAAATCTACCCACTGTGGACGATGGCTCGCTTGTGGCGCAATCCACACGGTTTTTACGCCGATCCGCTTTGCGGTGAGCAAATTAAATGGATCGTCATCCACCATGACACAGCGCGAGGGGCTTACGCCCAACAGGCCCAACATGTGTTGAAAACCTCTGACCGCAGGCTTAGGGTAAAAGCGCACATGTTCTACGGCAATCACTTGGTCAAACAGGGCACGAATGCCCATGCGCGCCAGCACCGCTTCAGCGTAGTGCTTTGGCGCATTGGAATAAATCACTTTGCGGCCAGGCAAGCGCCGTAACACATGTCGCAGCGCGGGGTTCCACACCACCTGTTCATGCAGTTTTGGAAACTGATGCGTGTGCCACAAAAAATGGCGCGGGCACGTTTGATGATGCCGCATCAAACCCAACATCGTGGCGCCATAGCGACGCCAATAATGTTGGCGCAGCGCGTCCGCCTCCGCTTCAGGTATTTGCAAATGCTCAACCAAATACGCCGTCATGGCGCGGTTGATATGCGGAAACAAATGCGCCGAAGCATTGTGCAGGGTGTTGTCCAGATCAAAGATCCAGACCGGTGGCGACCCTGCGGCGTGATGCATGTTCAATGGAGTTTGACGTGCGGATCGGTCTGCCGACGAATAAAGCCCACAACTGTATCCAGCGCGGTTTTCCAGAAGCCGTGCAGCGCCACCAAATGCATTTTGTGCAACGACAAGTACATCATCTTGGCAACAAAACCTTCTAGGCGAATCGTACCGCCGGTGAGCACGCCCATGAGGTTGCCTACGGTATCGCTGCGACCGAGTGACACCAGCGAACCAAAATCGCGATAACGATACGGCGTGGGCGCTTGGCCATTTAAGCGACGCTTAATGGTTTTAACCAAATGGCTCGCCTGCTGGTGAGCCGCTTGTGCGCGCGGCGGCACGGTTTTACCATCCACCCAAGGTGCGGCGGCGCAATCGCCCATAGCGAAAATATTTTCGTCGAGCGTCGTCTGCAGTGTGTCATGCACAACGAGACGATTAATCTTGTCGACTTCAAGACCATCAAGGTTTGCCAAAAAGCTTTGTCCGCGAATACCTGCTGCCCACACCGTGAGCTTGGACGGAATTGCGTAGCCACTGGATGTGCGCACCTCGGTCGGCGTCACTTCCACCACGCGCTCATTGGTGCGGATATTCACACCTAATTTCACCAAAGCCTGCGCCACGGCTGTCGACATGTATTCAGGCAAGCCCGCCAAAATGCGAGGACTCGATTCAATCAACGTAATACGCAAGTGCTCGCGCGGATCAATATTGCGCAAGCCATAACCCGCCATGACGTGAATGGTGTTGTTCAACTCTGCCGCCAATTCAACGCCCGTCGCACCTGCGCCCACAATCACAATATCCAATTGCGCGGAGCTATCCGGCAAGCGGTAATTTGCACGGAAGCACTCGTTCACCATTTTGCGGTGGAACAGATGCGCTTCCCAGGCATTGTCTAAGCGATGCGCGAACTGCTTAACGCCCTGCGTGCCAAAGTCGTTACTCACTGAGCCGACCGCCATAATCAGCGTGTCGTAACGCTCACGACGCTCCGGCAAAATCTCGATGCCGTCATCGTCTTGCACCGCACCAACGACAATTTCTTTAGCTGCGCGATCGAGGCCTGTCATGGCGCCACGGCAGTACTGGAAGTTGTGCCAACGCGCTTGGTACAGGTAGTCCAGCTGTTCTTCGTGCATGTCGATACTACCGGCCGCGACGGCGTGCAACAGGGGCTTCCACGTATGCGTACGCGTACGATCCACCAGCACAATTTCTGCTTTGCCGGATTTACCCAGCTTGTCGCCAAGACTCGTTGCAAGTTCGAGGCCACTGGCACCGCCGCCGACAATCACCACACGATGCAGCGTGTTTGCTGCATTGGCAAAACTGGTTTGCGCCATGACTTCTCTCCCTTGCTACGTACTTATAAATTTTGTGCGCCGCTCGATCCTGCTCAACAACTACGGGTAAGGAGCAAATTACTTACTCTTAATTAGCGTACCCACACCGGCATCCGTCAGCACTTCCAACAACACGGCGTGCGGCACACGGCCGTCAATAATGTGCACGCTCCTCACACCGCTACGCGCTGCATCAAGCGCCGAGCTAATTTTGGGCAACATGCCGCCTGACAAAGTACCGTCTTGCACCATGCCGTCAATGTCGCGCGGGGTAATGCCGGTCAGCAAATTACCAGCCTTATCGAGCACACCCGGTGTATTAGTCAGCAGAATGAGTTTTTCGGCCTTGAGAATTTCAGACAACTTACCCGCCACCACATCGGCGTTAATGTTGTAGCTCTCACCTTCTGTACCCACACCGATTGGGGCGATCACGGGAATGAAGTCGCCACTGTCGAGGAAGTTGATGATCGAAGGGTCAATCGCTGTGATGTCACCCACCTGACCAATGTCGATCATCTCTTGCGGATTATCTTTATTCGGCATCAACAGTTTTTGTGCGCGAATAAACGCGCCGTCTTGCCCCGTTAGGCCCACCGCTTTACCGCCCGCTTGGTTGATGAGATTCACGATCTCTTTATTGACTGCGCCACCTAAAACCATTTCCACGATGTCCATGGTTTCTTCATCGGTCACACGCATACCTTGAATGAAGGTGCCTTCTTTGCCAACCTTCTTCAGAACGCTATCAATTTGCGGGCCGCCACCATGCACCACCACGGGGTTCATCCCCACCAGCTTGAGCAGCACCACATCACGCGCAAAGCCCAGCTTAAGCTCTGGGTCAGTCATGGCATTGCCACCGTATTTGATGACAATCGTTTTGTCTTGGAAGCGACGAATGTAAGGAAGCGCCTCTGCCAAAATCTGAGCTTTGGTCGCTGGGGTGGTGTCTTGGGCGGTGGCGTTCATATCGGCCTCGAAGTGTTATTGGTGGAATTTTAAACGTGCAGTGCACAAATCGAAAGGCCAAGACCACCACAAGCACAAGAATCTGACCGAATTGCTCGCCTGACCAATGGCTTAAGCCTTGCCAAATGCCTTGAAAACAGTCGCACAATAGCAATGCTTCAGAGTAATTTAAAAAAACTTGTGCGTAGTTTGTAAGGTTTTCGCTGGTCATCCTGTCTCCTTCAACGAACAGGACATCTGTTCTTAACCCCAACTCAGGAGAGTCTCATGAATACCAAGAACGCAATCTCTGCAGTGATCGGCGCCGCTTTCGCAACTGGCGCACTGTTAGCCCCTGCAGCACACGCTGCTGAAAATCCTTTTGGCGCCAAATCCATGTCTTCTGGCTACATGCAACTGGCTGAAGCCGACAAGGCCAAGGAAGGCAAATGCGGCGAAGGCAAATGTGGCGCAAGCAAGAAGAAGGAAGGCAAGTGCGGCGAAGGTAAGTGTGGCGCCGACAAGAAGAAGGAAGGCAAGTGTGGCGAAGGTAAGTGTG
>SBBQ01000021.1 GCA_005239635.1 Uliginosibacterium gangwonense | reverse complement strand
CTTAAAACTGAAGCGCCGTTCTGGAAGAAAGAACAGACTGCGCAAGGCGAGCGCTGGGTGGAGCATCGTGCGTCCGATGATGATGCGGTGAAGCGGTGGGATGCGTGAGCGCTGAAACGTGAAAATTGAGGCGTAAATGATGAAGCGTAAGTGAGGCCCTGTGGCACTGCCATTGAGCCTCACACAGATTTACATGACGATGCCGCCGCTCACTTCAATGGTGGCGCCGTTAACGTAGCTCGCTTCGTCGGACAGCAAAAACGCTGCGACATTGGCAATTTCTTCGGGCTGGCCTAGGCGGCCCATCGGAACTTGCGTTTTCATCATATCCACCACCTTTTCAGGCATGGCAGCAACCATAGGGGTGCTGATAAAGCCGGGGCATACAGCGTTGGCGCGCACACCTTTGCGGCCCAGTTCTTTGGCCCAACCCAGCGTCATGCCGAGCACGCCCGCCTTGGTGGCAGCGTAATTGGTTTGACCAAAGTTGCCATACAAACCGACCACAGACGAAATGCTGACGATGGCACCGCTACCTTGGTCCATCATGCCCGGTGCTACTGCGCGAGCACAGTTAAACACGCCGGTGAGGTTAACGTTGATGACTTTGTTCCATTGTTCATCCGTCATCTTGCGCAGGGTGGCATCTTGCGTGATGCCGGCGTTGTTGACCAAACCGTCGATGCGGCCAGTAACTTTGCTGGCGGCATCTACCATGGTTTGCACGTTGGCTGCGCTGCTCACATCACAGGCAAAGCCGCTGGCTTTGAAACCTTGCGCTTGCAGGTTGGCCACGGCTTCATTTACCGCATCGGCGGAAAGATCGCACACGCCAACGTGTGCGCCTTCCTTGGCGCATTTTTCGGCAATGGCAAAACCAATGCCGCGTGCAGAGCCGGTAACCAGAATAAATTTGTCTTGAAGCCGCATGATGATCTCCAAACCGTGTGTGTTTGTGGGCTGCTCAACGCCTCGGTGCTGTGTGCACGCAAGCGCTTAGGTTGTTGGTGTTGTTCGATTGCGATGAGGACATCCTGCGATGCCTTGCGCGATTTGCTGCACTGCACACATTTTAGCTTTATATCGGATTCTATTCAAATAAATGAATAGGTTAGTTGCAATGATCTTGTGACGCAATGCGCAAATAATCAAGGGTTTGTGGCTTGGGTGGCGATATTTTAGTGGGGCATATTTTTGCCAATACAACCGCTTTGGGCTGGGGTGTCAGGGTTGATTTGCGTCAAACTTAGTCCGATAGGGGGCTTGAAATTTGCCAAGCCAACCTCACGTTGTTCTGTAATGAAAGCGTGCAGCGTGTGTGTTGTATGTGGCTGCCCATGAGCGATGTATGTGCCATCGGTGATTCATTTCGCACTGTGCGCTAAGCGAACTTTTAAACAGGACCCAATATGCGATTCGATAAACTCACCACCCGGTTTCAGCAAGCGCTGGCGGATGCACAGAGCCTTGCCGTGGGCCGTGATCAACAATTTATTGAGCCTTTACACCTGCTGTTTGCCATGTTGTCGCAAGACGACGGTGGCACTGCGTCATTGCTGCAACGTGCGGGTGCTAATACCAATGCGTTGAAGACAGGCTTGGTGCAAGCGCTAGACCGTTTGCCGCAAGTGCAGGGCCACGGCGGCGAAGTGCAAGTGGGGCGCGACTTGGCGAGCTTGCTCAATGTGGCAGATCGCGAGGCACAAAAGCGTGGTGACCAATTTATTGCGAGCGAAATGTTCTTGCTCGCCGCGTGCGATGACAAAGGCGAAGTTGGACGCCAACTGAAACAGGCAGGGCTGACGCGCAAAGCGTTAGAAGCTGCGGTTGAAGCTGTGCGCGGGGGTGCCAGCGTGGGTAGTGCAGAAGCTGAAGGTCAGCGCGAATCGCTCAAAAAATATTGCATTGATTTAACGGAGCGCGCTGCCCAAGGCAAGCTCGACCCGGTGATCGGCCGTGATGACGAAATTCGTCGAGCGATTCAAATTTTGCAACGTCGCACCAAGAACAACCCTGTGCTCATTGGCGAGCCGGGCGTTGGCAAAACCGCCATCGTAGAAGGCTTGGCGCAACGCATTGTGAATGACGAAGTGCCAGAGACGCTCAAGGGCAAGAAGGTGTTGGTGCTCGACATGGCGGGTTTGTTAGCCGGCGCAAAGTATCGCGGTGAGTTTGAAGAGCGGCTCAAGGCGGTGCTCAAAGAGGTGGCACAAGATGAAGGCCGCATCATTCTGTTCATTGACGAAATTCATACCATGGTGGGCGCGGGCAAAGCCGAAGGCGCAATTGATGCGGGCAATATGCTGAAGCCAGCGCTGGCGCGTGGCGAGCTGCATTGTATTGGCGCGACCACATTGGATGAGTACCGCAAGTATATTGAAAAAGACGCCGCGCTGGAACGCCGTTTTCAAAAGGTGTTGGTGGATGAGCCAAGTGTGGAAGCCACCATTGCCATTTTGCGTGGCTTGCAAGAAAAGTACGAGTTGCATCACGGCGTAGATATTACCGACCCGGCCATCGTGGCAGCGGCTGAGTTGTCACACCGCTACATTACCGACCGATTCTTGCCGGATAAAGCGATCGACTTAATTGACGAGGCCGCGGCGCGCATCAAGATGGAAATCGACTCCAAGCCGGAGTCGATGGATAAGCTCGACCGCCGTTTAATTCAGCTGAAGATTGAACGCGAAGCGGTGAAGAAGGAGAAGGACGAAGCTTCGCAAAAGCGCTTGGCCTTAATTGAAGAAGAGATTGTGCGCTTGGGGCGTGAGTACGCTGATCTTGATGAAGTATGGAAAGCAGAGAAGGCCCAAGTACAGGGCAGCGCTCACATTAAGGAAGAGATCGAAAAGCTGCGCCTACAAATGGCAGAGATGCAGCGTAAAGGCCAGTTCGACAAACTGGCCGAGCTGCAATACGGCAAGTTGCCCGAGCTTGAAGCGCAACTTAAGCAAGCTGAAACGGCGAATGGCAATTCATCGCCCAACAAGCTGCTGCGTACGCAAGTGGGGGCAGAAGAAATTGCTGAAGTGGTTTCGCGCGCAACCGGTATTCCGGTGAGCAAAATGATGCAAGGCGAGCGCGAAAAGCTATTAGCAATGGAAGACAAGTTGCATGAGCGTGTGATCGGTCAAGATGAAGCAGTGCGCTTGGTGTCGGATGCGATTCGTCGTTCGCGCGCGGGTTTGTCGGACGAAAACAAACCCTATGGTTCGTTCTTGTTTCTTGGCCCGACTGGCGTAGGCAAAACTGAGCTGTGCAAAACCTTAGCGAGCTTTTTGTTCGATTCAGAAGAGCATCTGATTCGTATCGACATGAGCGAGTTTATGGAGAAGCACTCGGTGGCGCGTTTGATTGGTGCGCCACCCGGCTATGTGGGCTATGACGAAGGCGGTTACCTAACCGAAGCGGTGCGTCGCAAGCCGTATAGCTTGATACTGTTTGACGAGGTGGAGAAGGCGCACCCGGATGTGTTTAACGTGTTGTTGCAAGTGCTAGACGATGGCCGTATGACAGATGGCCAGGGGCGCACGGTCGACTTCAAAAACACGGTCATCGTGATGACCAGCAATCTTGGTTCGCAGATGATTCAGCAAATGGCGGGCGAGCCCTACGGCGCGGTGAAAGATGCAGTGATGTCAGAAGTGAAAAACTTCTTCCGTCCCGAGTTTATTAACCGTATCGACGAAGTGGTGGTGTTCCACGCGCTCGACGATAAAAACATCCGTAGCATTGCACGTATCCAACTCGCCTATCTGGAAAAGCGATTGGCAAAAATGGAGATATCTTTGTCTGTTAGCGACGAGGCGCTAGCCGAAGTGGCGAAGGTGGGTTTTGACCCGGTGTTTGGGGCGCGTCCGCTTAAGCGTGCAATTCAAGAGTACATTGAAAACCCATTGGCAAAAGCAATCCTGCAAGGACAGTTTGGGCCGAAAGACACGATCGTGGTGGATGTGCAGGGCGGCCGATTTAGCTTTAACAAACCAAACTAATCTAACTGCACTGTGCTCGAAATGTAGTTCGTTCAAAAAGCATTTCGCCAAATAAAAACCGCCATCAATTTGATGGCGGTTTTTTTATGGGTTGGTGGGTGTTGGTGTGGGTTGGCGCTGCGCTCGTTAGGCACTGTGTTTGTATTAGGCGGCAGTCAGTAAGTATTGCTTGCTGAGCAGCAGATTAATTTCATTAACGGCAAGTGGCTTGGCAAACAAGTAGCCTTGCATGAGCGTGCAACCACGTTGATAGAGATATTCACGTTGATCATCTGCTTCAACGCCTTCTGCGACCACAGAGAGTCCTAGATCGCGCGCAAGCGAAATCGTGGCGGATGCAATTGCCGCATCTTCTAGGTCACCCGGCAAATCGCACACAAATGAGCGGTCGAGCTTGAGCTTGGTAATCGGCAAGCGCTTGAGATAGGCAAGGCTCGAGTAACCCGTGCCAAAGTCGTCGAGCGACAGCTCCACGCCCATCGCGCGCAATGCTTCCAGCTGGCGGAAGGTGGATTCACCCGCTTGCATCAGCGCACTTTCGGTAATTTCGAGGTCGATTAAATGCGGGTTGGCACCGGTCATTTCCATGGTCTGGCGCACGCTGCTGACGAACTGATCGTGGCGGAACTGCAGGGCTGAAATATTGATTGCAACGGTTAGGGCGTTAAAGCCCATGCGCTGCCATTCGTGTTGCTGACGGCACGCGGTTTCTAGCACCCATGCGCCGATTGCACCAATCATGCCGCACTCTTCAGCCACCGGAATAAACTGCGCGGGGCTTACCAAACCCATTTCGGGGTGTTCCCAACGCACCAAAGCCTCAACGCCCACAATGGTGCGGCTAGGTAATGAAACTTGTGGCTGATACACCAGCTTCAGTTCGTTACGTTCTAAGGCTCGGCGCAGATTATTTTCCATAATCAAACGCGCGGTCGCTTCGTCGTTCATTTGCTGCGTGAAATAGCGCCAGGTATTGCGACCGGCTTCCTTCGCGCTGTACATCGCAGTATCAGCGTGTTTAACCAGTTCTTCAACATCGGCACCGTCGTTCGGGAACACGGCAATCCCTACGCTCATGCCGATCGACAATTCATGTTCGTTAATGAAGAAGGGCTGTGTAATGGCGCGTACGAGTTTGCTAGCGACTGATGAGGCGTCTTCGCCGGTTTCGAGGTTTGGCAAAAGTAGGACAAATTCATCGCCACCAATACGCGCCAATACGTCTTCTTCGCGTAGGTGGTCGCGCAACCGTGCAGCGGCTTTGGTAAGCAGTTGATCGCCAATTGCGTGGCCGAGCGAGTCGTTCACGATTTTGAATCGATCAAGGTCGATAAACAAAATAGCCATTTGATGCTTTTCACGGCGAGCCTGCGCGAGCGCCTGCTGCGCACGGTTCATCATCAAGAATCGGTTGGGTAATCCTGTCAGCGCATCGTAATGCGCAAGATATTGAATGTGCGCTTGGGCCTGGCGTGAAGCGGTAACGTCTTGCACTGTGCCGAATAGCTGGGTTTTACCATCCAAACTGAGATTGGCCAGAATCTGACAATGGGCAATGATTTCATCACCGTGCGTGTTACGCAGTTTGACGTCGAGGTCTGCTTGCGTACCGCTCTCACGTACAGATTGCAGGTGGTTTTTGAATGTGGGTCGATCATCACGATTAATCAGTGCTGTTAGTTGGGCCAAGCTCACCGGTGAATCTAAGGGAATGCCGCAGATGTTATGCAGTTCGACAGACCATATGCAATTGCCGTTGGCGTCTTCTTCCCAGCTACCCAGCTGGGCAATTTTTTGCGCGTGCGCTAGCGAAGCTTGTTGCGCGAGCAGTTTTTTGCTGGCGATGTTCAGTTCGAGAGTGCGTTGTTCCACCATGAACTCAACCTGACGCGCTCGACCGGTACTAATCAGCAAGAAGCCCGTGAGTACGCTAATACTCAGTACGCTTGCGGCAAGGAGTAGCCAGGCAGTCCAACTCTGTTGTGTCGTGGCTGAAGCATCATTGGCGCGTAGCAGCAGCAGATAGGTGCGGCCGGCAAACTCAAATGTCTCGGCGCGAATGGTGAGGGTATCTGCCCATTTATGTTCGTCACAATTCATGGGACCAGACATGCGGTTACGGATGCCGCCCGTGGTGTCGACAAGGCAGGCTGTAACCGGCTCACCCGTTTGATTGGCAACAACCCGTTGCATCACTGCATTGATATCGAGTGTGGCAAATACAAGACCCCGAATCGCTTGCGTTTGATCTTGGGTGCGTACAGGGGCGAATAACACAATACTTGGGTTGAGCAGACCGTCTTGCACCAGTTCAATCGTGCGGCTTGCTTGCGGTGTGCCTGTTTTGAGTGCTTGCTGTATGGCAGCCGCAGTGGGAGCGTACCCCAGCGGGTTCAGGCCAATCATGCGCGCACTGCTGGCGCGTGGATGTGCCAGCACGATCGGTGTGTAGTATTCGGCATCACTTGCAAGACGAATATTCCGCGCGTCATCGCGTTGTGTGATGTGAAAGCCTGGATTGTTGAGCGCATCTTGCATACGCGCTTCGAACTCACTGCGCTCATGCTGTGCGATCCAGGCCGCCCAGCCTGCAGAAGTAACGCCGGGGTAATCACGCAGCCAATTCACCACATGGCTTGAGAGTTGTTCTTGCGTGGGGTTGTCTTGCGTACTGATGTATTCTTGCAGTTCACGCAGCTCATTTAAGTGACCATCAAGCGTGGCCATTAATTGGCGCGAGAATGATTCAGTGTTTTGTGAGAAATTCGTTTTGATTCGATCGCTTTCCCAATGACTGATTTGTACGACTGCAAAGCTCCACAGCAAAATGGAACCGATAACAGGAAAGCCAATGCCCATGCGGCGTTGTCGCCACTCACGCTTAGGTTGTGCGATGAACGACAGTGTTACGGGGGCGAAAGTCATCACACCGGCAATGTCGGCAACCCACCAATTAAGCCACGAGAAAACGAGTGCTTCGCCTTGGAGTTGGTTAGACAGTGATAAATAGCCGATCACCACTGTTGCGCCGAGCAAGCAGGTGATGGGGCCGCAGATCAACATGAAGCGCAACACTGTGCTGGGGGTAAACAGCGCATTGTGTTTGCCAATAAAGTGCTTAATGAGTGCGGCGCCATACAAGGCTTGCAAACACGAAGCGAGCGGAACCAGCCAAACGAGTGTGCTGCGCAACTCAGCCAAATGGCCTTCTAGCGGGGCGTAAGCAAATGTGAGGGCCGCACCAATAGCAATGCCGGCTAAAGCGCGTTGGCCAAACACAAGTGTCAGTGCTAGTGCTAACCCCGAAGGTACAAACAGGGGCGCAAGGTAGCCGGGTGGAATGACGAGATGCAACGCGGCCCAGCCCATTGTGAAATAGGCTGCGGCACCGCAAAAGGTCAGCATCAATAATTGTTGCATGTAGTTCGTGCAAAAAAAGTTGCGTGCAGGACGAATCTCATCCTGTCGGATTAGACATCAACGGCAGATAAGCACCGGAACTGAAACATTTTTCCGGTTTTGCCTGAGATGCAACACTCTTTAAGAGGAAGGGTGCCTAATAGGCAAAAGGTTATCTTCGCGCGCCTATTCAAAGCGAATATGCGTGTGGGGTGCATAAATCGGCCAAATATGGCCAAAACCCGCACCATGCGGTGCGAAGCACTTGCCCGAAAATAACCTTAAAGGTGGTAGGTTAAAGCGCGAGCAGAGACTGCCGACCGATCCACTGGCTACCTGCTGGCAGCACTTGTGGTCGCCACAAACTGCCGGCTTCAATACAAAGGAAGCGCTTAAAGCCGAGTTTGGGCATATCACTGAAGGTGGCACCTTTATGCTCCCAGGGATTCCAAACCACCGTGTCCAGAAAACCTTCTTGGCGTACAGCCAGCGCACGGTGCGGCTCTTGTAGCATCACCACTTCGGGTGAGTCGATATAAATCCGGTCGACTTCGTCATCAATCACCAGCTCGGTGCCCGTATCGGTTATCGGGTCAGTGTCGGTAGCAGAGGCGCGGGCATCTAAATAGCGCGTGCCGCGCAAGCCTTGTACGTTGATGGTTTCAACATCTTTAACACGCAGGTAGGTATGCAAGCCGGTGGTGAAACTAAAGGTCTCTGTGCCACTGTTGTTAATCTCGAGTTCCATGTCGAGTCGATTGCCGCCAATCATTACGCACAGTTCTAGATTAAAGTCATGCGGCCAGAGTGCGCGTGTTTGCTCATTACTGCTCAGGCTCAGCGTGGCGAGTGCGAAGCAACCTTCTTCTTCGGCCGATTTGTGTTCTGCGTTACCGCCGTGACGCATAGATTCAACTTGCCATGTGAGATTGCGTACGATGCCGTGCTTCACACCGGGGCCACGTGTGCCAAATTGTGGAAACAAAATAGGCGCGCCACCACGAATGGGCGTTTTGCCATCGAACACAGAGGTTTCAGAAAGGTACATGCGCTCTTCGCCGCCGGCAGGGGTCCACGAAATGACGGTGGCACCATGCAGTGCGATGATGGCCTGTGCGCCGTCCGCGCTGGTGAGCGAGAGTGCGGGCTGCCCTTGAAAGTCAACTTGACGTACGCCCGCTTCAATCGGGGCAGGTGCGGCGGTTGTGGTAGTCGGCGTGGTGTTCATGTTCGTGTGTCTATAAATGTTGTGCGCTGTAGTGCGATCGCTGTATGTGCTAGAGGGCGAGCTCGCTCGCGCTCAATGCACAGTCAGTGCATTCATTGTTTTTTGTGGTCTCGTTTTGCTTGCAGCTCGGCATGACGAAAGCAGTCTGTGAAGTGGTCATTTACCATGCCCACCGCTTGCATAAAGGCATAGCAGGTGGTGCTGCCTACAAAGCGAAAACCATTTCGCTTCAATTCGCGCGAAAGTTTATCGGATATCGCAGTGCTCGCTGGTACGTGCGAGATGTTTTGCCAATGATTTTGTTGCGGTGTGCCATCCACAAACTGCCACAGCCAAGCATCGACGCTATCGTGCTTTTCACGCAGATTAAGCCAAGCTTGTGCATTGCTAATCGCAGCTTCAATTTTGCCACGATGGCGCACGATGCCGGGGTTTTGCAAAAGTTGTGATACATCAGCCTCCGTCATGCGGGCCACGCGTTCTGGATTGAACTGATGAAACGCAGCGCGATAACCTTCACGCTTACGCAGAATGGTGATCCACGACAATCCGGCCTGCGCGCCTTCCAAAATGAGTTGCTCGAACTGGCCGTGCTCATCATGTAAGGGTACGCCCCATTCGGTGTCATGGTAGTGCACATAGAGCGAGTCGCTACCACACCAAGAGCAGCGAGTAGCGTGGCTGGGCTGCATCGCATGTTCTGCTGGAGGTAAATCTGATTCTTGTTTGTTACGTTGCCGCACCGCATCGATTGCAAGAATTAGTTGTCCGCGCGTGGCTGCAGAGAGCTTTTGCCAGTGGCAGTTTTGTAGCGCACCTTCAAGTGCGTACGCCAGATTCAGCGAAGGCGATAAGCCTTTCTGAAGTAGCTTTTCAAAAACACCCGAAACGCCTAGCGCACGAACCTGTGCAAGCGATGTGATGCCTGCATCCAGCAGCCATTGCGTTGAAGTGGGGCCGAGGTTGAGTGCGCGCCTCAGGTCGCTTGCCTCAACCGATGTGGTGGTTGATTTGCTTCGACTCATGTTGGAGCGGCGACTCGTTGGAGAATTTGTGCGGCGGTCGCTTGCCCTTGTCGCACAGCGCCTTCAATCGTAGCGGGGTAGGCGCGGGTGTTGGGTGCCAGAACGTAATCGCCCGTCAGCCAAAGTTTGGCGTCCTCAGTGGCACTGCTTGGGCGTTGCAGATTTGGTGTGCAGGCAAAGGTTGCGCGCTGCTCAACAATAAGCTTTTGCCAATGAGGGTTGGGTAAGCTTGGGCAGATTTCGCGGAGCTCATTCAGCAATGTTGCCATCAGTGCATCGCGGTCTGCGAGTTGTGTTGGATTAGGGGCAGACAAAATGACAGACACAACGCCGGCTTGATGCGCGCGAATTTGGCCTCGATCCATTATCCATTGCGAGGCTTTGCCAATACGCCCTAACAGCGCGTGGGGTAATCGTACATCGTTGGCAAAGCCAAACCATGCGGTGGCAATGGGCAGGTATTCAAAATTATTCAGGGTTGCGTGCAAGGGGGCAAAGCGAGACTCGTCTGGAACCAGTGCAGCGGTGTGATGCGGGGCCGTGGCGATGACGACCTGATCGAAATCTTGCGTGAGACTTTGGTCTGCATTTTCGCTCGCATGAAAGTGCACGCGAATTGTTTGCGCAAGTGGCTCGATACGTGTCGCCGCGTGCGATAAATGAACGCTGTGTCCCAACGGCTGTTGGAGTAGCCAGCGCATGGCCGGAGCTGGGAAGAGCTCGCTTAAATCAACCCGTGGAAACAAGAAATCAGAAGCCTCTCGTGGGCCTGCGAGCGAGTCTTGCAACACGGTACAAAAAACTTGTGCCGAGGCGATCTGTGAAGGTGTGTTGAGTGCTGCTAAGCAGAGCGGGCGCCACAGAGATTCGCAAAGCGATTCTGGTTGCGCATGTTGTGTCAGCAAGGCATCGACCGTGAGGTCGTTTGCCAATTGAAATTGGCTGCGTTCGAGCGCCTGCATGAACTTAATGGCGGCGAATCGTTGTGACCAGGTAAGCCCGTGCGCGGTGAGCAGGCCCCAAGCTAAATGTAGTGGGCGCGGGAGGCGCGGTGCGCGTAAAGCAAAGCCCTCAGCCATCACGAGTTGCAGGGGCTTACGTAATAGTGCTTGCTCCGGGGCAACGCCCACGGTTTGCATGAGTTTTTGCAGCTCAATGTAGGCGCCCACGAGTAGATGTTCGCCGTTATCGAGGGTGTGGCCGCCCAGTTCGAGCGCACGCGCACGACCGCCGGTAAGGCGAGAGCGTTCGAGCACCGTGACCTGGTAGCCGCCCTTTGCCAATGACATGGCGCAGGCCATGCCGGCATAACCGGCGCCGACTACACACGCCCGAGGTGCGTTGCGTGTGTGTGGCGAGTTTTGCATCGCCTTGGTTGTGGCGGACATCTGCTGAATCATGCTGTCAGCCAGGTTTTCCAAGCGATCCAGAATTTGCGTAGCGGCGTGAGTGCTGTGCGTCGATCTAAAACGCGGCAGCCATCTGCGCGAATTTCCGTCAATAGAGTGCGATAAATGGCGGCCATCACAAGGCCCGGCCGCTGCGCTTTTCGATCTTGCGCGGGCAAGTTGGCCATGGCTTGCTGGTAATACTGTTCAGCGCGCTGGATTTGAAATTCCATGAGCTCGCGGAAGCCGTCTACATACCGGCCTGCCAAAATGTCTGCCGCTTTTACGTTAAAGCGTTGTAAATCTTCGATTGGCAAATACAGGCGGCCGCGACGCGCATCTTCACCCACGTCGCGAATGATATTGGTGAGTTGAAACGCCATGCCGAGATCGTGTGCGTACTTTAACGTGTGCCGATCTTCATAGCCGAAAATTTCTGCGGCGAGGAGGCCAACAACGCTGGCAACGCGATAGCAATACAGTGATAGCGCGGTGAAATCGAGATAGCGGCTTTGGGTAAGGTCCATCTCCATGCCGTCAATAATTTCGTTGAGCTGTTCTTGCGGCAGTGAAAACCGTTGAGATGCGGTTTGCAATGCCTGCGTAACCGGGTGTGTCGGGTTGCCCTCGTACATACGTGCGAGTTCAATTCGCCACCACGCGAGTTTCGTGCGTGCGAGCTGCGGGTCGTCACATTCATCCACCACGTCGTCGATTTCACGGCAAAAGGCGTATAGCGCAGTAATCGCCTGACGTCGTTCAGGCGGCAGGAACAAGAAGCTGTAATAGAAGGAAGAGCCGCTGGCGGCGGCTTTGTCCTGGCAATACTGGTCTGGCGTCATGTTGGTGTTTGGGGTGACGTTACTGTTGTTGCGGCTGTTGTTTCTATTGCACGCTGCGATAGACGCAGAGCCTTAGTCGGCGTGGCTAGGGTACAAGACCGCACTTTGCCACACAATGCGCGGCCAGTCTGTTAGCCCTAAAGTGGGGCGGTGGCGAAATACGTCGTAACGCACTGCGGCAAGGCGATCCAGAATGCGTAAGCCTCCGCCGACCACCATACGTAATTCCCAACCGATACGGCCGGGCAGGCGGCGGGCAAGCGGGGCGCCCTGCAATATGAGCGATCGCGCACGATCACACTGAAAACGCATCAGGTCTTGCCAAGCTGCATCGCAACGCTGTTCAGTAAAGTGAAGCGGTTCTACGCCAAAGCGGTGCATATCGTCTTGTGGCAAATAGACGCGGCCGTGCGGTGCATTTTTTTGCCAATCAATCGCTGCATCTTGCCAATGGTTGATGAGCTGTAAGGCGGTGCAAATCGCATCAGATTGTTCGAGGTCGAGCGCACTTTCTTGGCGGTATAGGCGCAGCATCAGTCGCCCCACGGGATTGGCGGAACGACGGCAATAATCCAGCAAGACTTCAAAACTTTCGTAGCGCGTGGTGTGCACGTCTTGCTCAAAAGCATCAAGCAAATCGCGCAACAATGAGATGGGCAGGTTGTAGTCGGCAATGTTTTTTGCCAATCGTACAAAAATTGGATGTGTGGCGGTTTGCCCAGTTTCTATGAGGTTGAGCTGCTGTTGGTACGTTTGTAATTGAGCAATCCGTAGGTCCGGCGATAGCGTTCCTTCATCAGCAATATCGTCTGCGCTACGCGCAAAAGCATAGATCGCTGTGACCGGTTCGCGCAGCGAAGGAGGTAATAACCAAGAGGCAACCGGAAAATTTTCGTAGTGGTCGACGGACATGAATACAACAGTCTGGTAGATGCAAAACTCTTGCCAAAAAATCGAAATTAAAATCTAGCAGAATCCCTCAAAACGACCGGTTGGTGAGCGTTTTGGCTGGATCGATAAGCTGTGTGTTGGTGGCTCAGCGCTGTACAGCGCAATACCGTTTTAGCGCGCGGAAAGTGCTTGAGTATATAACGCAGTTGCAATCAGGGTTGCAGCGTAAGGTGGATGCTGAGTTACAATTGCGATTGTGCCCAGGTGGCGGAATTGGTAGACGCACTGGATTTAGGTTCCAGCGCCGCAAGGTGTGGGGGTTCGAGTCCCTTCCTGGGCACCAGCCGGAACATGTCTTGTGACATCCGGGGCGTGGTACTCGATAAACAAAAATTGTTGGCTGCGTGGCGGAATACGTAAGCTGACCTTGCCAAAGAGTTTCAACCATGGCTGATTCGCAACAAGACGAGCAGAGCAAAGACGCGGCTGTTCAGAGCGAGAATGAAACCGAGGTTAGCACTGCAGAGCAAGCAGCTGAAGATGCTGCTAGCCCTGACTTTGAGGTTTCAGATCTTACGACCGCCCGTAACGTGCCGGCTGGCCCAGATCGGCGCCAGTACATTCGTCGTACCTTCCGTAGTACCGCCTATCTAGTATTTCCGCAGCGCGACCCGATTCCAGTCCAGACGTTTGATATCAGCCTTGGTGGGGTTGGCATTGTCGCTCCAGTTAATCCACCGCCCAAAACTGAGTGCGACATTCTGCTCAATATCCCTTCTGGCTCTAGCAGCCTGACCAAAATGCAAGTGCCTTCTCAAGTGATGCACAGCGTGTTTAGTAGTAGCGAAAACGGCTTTAAGGTCGGTTTTCGTTTCACAACCATGCCGCAGGGCCTAACGGCTGCTATTTTGCGCTTCATGCGCACATAATCCCCTGTTTTTTGTATAAAACGCGGCATTAGGCACCTCTAAAAGGGTTAAGACTTGTTTTACGGGCTGATTGTGCCCTTCCTGGTGGCGGAGACAGCCGGTTGCCTGTGGTAAACTTCCGTTACGTATAAATGGGTCGGCGCGTATCATGCAAAGACGTTGTGCTGGTTTGGCTTGATATATCAGGCCATAACGGGTTCTTCGCTTTGTTTTTATCTGCACTGTTGCCTGTTTTGTATCCACCTGTTCAGCCGGTGGTGCGCAAACAAAGGCTATTTCCGGTGTTTGCACACTGAATGCATGTTTGCAGGGCTGGCCTGCAACTGAACGATATCTTATTGTTTTTAATGAAATTATAGAGAGTCTCATGGAAGGTAATCAGCAAGCAGCAAGCAGCCCGCTCGAACGTACTTTGGACGTTTCTGTCGCGATGGCCGATCTGGACAAAGATGTTGAGAAGCGCCTGGTCAAGCTTTCTAAGTCGGTCAAAATGGCCGGTTTCCGTGCCGGCAAGGTGCCGATGAACATCATTACCCAACAATATGGCCCGCAAGCTCGCCATGAGGCGCTGACCGCTGCTGTGCAAAAGGCTTTTGACGAAGCCGCACGTGGCCAAGGCTTCCGCGTGGCAGGTGTGCCGCAAGTGACGCCGAAGGAAGAGTCTGCTGACGGTAAGCTGGACTTCACCGCTTCATTTGAGGTTTATCCGCAAATCACCCTAGGTGACGTGTCAGGTCAGTCTCTTGAGCGTCCAGTGATGAATGTGGGCGAAACTGAAGTTGAGAAAACTTTGGAAATGTTGCGCAAGCAACGTGCCGCTTTTGTAGTGACTGACCGTGAAGCCAAAGACGGCGACAAGGTGACAGTCGACTTCGTGGGTCGTCGCAATGGCGAAACCTTTGCTGGCGGTTCTGGCAACGAAGTTCCAGTCATGTTGGGCTCGGGCTCAATGTTGAAAGACTTTGAAACTCAATTGCTTGGCGCTAAGGCCGGTGATGTCCGCAACTTTGATCTAACCTTCCCTGAGGATTACCATGCTAAAGATTTGGCTGGTCAGACCGTTCAGTTCGAAGTGACCGTTAAGCGCGTTGATGAGCGCCGCGTGCCCGAGCTGGATGGCGAGTTTGCCAAGATGATGGGTGTGGCCGATGGTGACATCGAAAAACTGAAGTCCGAAGTGCGTAACAACCTGGAGCGTGAGGTAAAGCAACGCATTCAGGCCCGCATGAAAGACCAAGCTATGAACGCGCTGTTGGAAGTTAACCCGATTGATGTGCCGAAGGCTTTGGTGCAGCAAGAAATCGAATTCATGATGCAGCAAACGCGTGATGATATGAAGGCGCGTGGCATGGATTCCAATATGCCGGTAGAAGGCGATTGGTTCTATGACCGAGCACTGCGCCGCGTGAAGTTGGGCTTGTTGGTCACCGAAGTGGTGAAGACCCATGGTCTGCATGCAACACCAGAGCAAGTGCGTGAAGTGATTGACGAATTTGCTGCTAGCTACGAGAACCCAGCAGCGTTCGTTAAGTTCTATTACTCTGACGCTCGTTTGTTGCAACAAGTTGAAGCCGTTGTGGTTGAAGAAAACGTGGTCGAATGGGTGGCTAAAAACGCCAAGACAGCCGACAAGAACGTTGATTTCGACGAACTGATGGGTCGCTCGGCTTAAGAATTTTTTAAGCCGGTAATTTGCCAATGCACGCTGCGTCGGATGAGCCGACGCCGTGCAGCGGCTGTAACACAGGAAACTAAAATGACGATCAAAATGAGCTCGAATGTTTTTGTGCCGGATGCCTCTAGTGCCTGGGAACCGCAAGGTCTTGGCATGGTGCCGATGGTGATCGAGCAAAGTGGTCGTGGCGAACGAGCCTATGACATCTACTCGCGCTTGTTGAAAGAGCGCGTTGTATTTCTGGTTGGCCCGGTGAACGATGTCACTGCCAACTTGATCGTGGCGCAGTTGCTGTTCCTTGAGTCCGAAAATCCGGACAAGGATATTTATTTCTACATCAACTCACCTGGTGGTTCAGTGTCTGCTGGCATGGCAATTTACGACACCATGCAATTTATCAAGCCAGACGTGAGCACGCTGTGTATTGGTCAAGCAGCCAGTATGGGTGCGTTTTTACTGGCCGCCGGAGCGAAGGGCAAACGTTTTTGTCTGCCGAACTCCCGCGTCATGATTCACCAGCCCTTGGGGGGGTTCCAAGGTCAGGCGTCAGATATTGAGATTCATGCGCGTGAAATCCTCACGCTGCGTGCAAAGTTAAACGACATGCTGGCTAAACACACGGGCCAGTCTGTTGAGCGTATCGAACGTGATACAGATCGTGACAATTTCCTATCCGCGGATCAAGCAGCGGAGTATGGTTTGGTCGACAAGGTTTTGACCAGCCGCGGTGAAGCTGTCACGGCTTCTAAAGAGTAACGCGCTGTTCAGAGCGTACGCGGTACGGCATCAGGCAGGTACGAAAGGGCAACAGCATGACTGAGAAGAAATCGGGCAGCGAAAAGCTGCTGTACTGTTCCTTCTGTGGCAAGAGCCAACATGAAGTGCGCAAACTGATTGCCGGCCCTTCGGTGTTCATTTGTGATGAGTGCATCGAACTGTGCAATGACATTATTCGCGATGAAATTACGGCCGATCATGGCGGTAAGGACCGCGGGGACTTGCCTACGCCGCAAGAAATTTGCACCATCCTTGATCAGTATGTCATTGGTCAAGGCAGTGCCAAACGCATTCTGTCTGTTGCTGTGTACAACCATTACAAGCGCTTGCGTCATATGACGCGTAGCGATGATGTTGAGCTTTCAAAGAGCAATATCTTGATGGTTGGACCTACCGGTTCAGGCAAAACGCTATTGGCGCAAACGCTGGCTCGCTTGCTGAATGTGCCGTTTGTGATGGCAGATGCAACCACGCTCACCGAAGCGGGGTATGTGGGCGAGGATGTTGAAAACATCATTCAAAAACTGCTGCAAAAATGCGACTACGAAGTTGAAAAGGCGCAGCAGGGCATCGTGTATATCGACGAAATCGACAAAATTTCTCGTAAGTCTGACAATCCTTCGATTACGCGCGATGTGTCTGGCGAAGGCGTGCAGCAAGCATTGCTTAAGCTGATAGAAGGTACGGTTGCAAGTGTGCCGCCACAAGGCGGGCGCAAGCACCCGAACCAAGACTTTGTGCAGGTTGATACCACTAACATCCTCTTTATTTGCGGTGGTGCGTTTGATGGTTTGGATAAAGTCATTCGCAACCGGAATGAAAAGGGTGGAATTGGCTTTGGCGCGGAGGTGAAGAGTCGTGATGCCAACAACATCAGCGAATCTTTGGCTCAGGTGGAGCCGGAAGATCTCATCAAATACGGTCTGATTCCTGAATTTATCGGCCGTTTGCCTGTTGTGGCAACGTTACATGAACTTGATGAGGCTGCTTTGATCGAGATTCTGATTGAGCCCAAGAATGCCTTGATCAAGCAATATCAAAAACTCTTCCAGATGGAAGGCGTCGAGCTAGAAATACGTTCCGGTGCTTTGCAGGCCGTTGCGCGCAAGGCGTTGCAACGTAAAACGGGTGCGCGTGGCCTACGCTCGATCATTGAAGCTGCTTTGCTCGATATTATGTATGAACTACCGAGCATGGAAAATGTCGAAAAGGTCGTTGTCGACGAATCCACCATTACCGGTGATGCTAAGCCGCTAATGATTTATGCAGATACCCCCAAGGTCGCCGGTTCCAACTGAACGACCTATCATTCAAGCTGAGAGATCAGTGAGGCCACGTGACGATTTCGTCCAACGCCTTATTTGCAGTTCCTGTTCTTTAGCAATTTCACAGTGACGACGGGCCTTAAGGTTTGCCGTCACTCTTGAAATCCTGCAATATGGCCCCATTGTCATGGGGTACCGTCTTGTAACAAGGAAAAGACATGTCGAGCGCTGAACTACAGGCTGAGAAGCTGGAACTACCGTTGTTGCCCCTGCGCGACGTCGTCGTGTTCCCACATATGGTGATCCCGTTGTTTGTGGGTCGCCCCAAGTCCATTAAGGCACTCGAAACCGCCATGGAGTCCGGCAAAAGCATTTTGCTGGTGGCACAAAAATCAGCGGCGAAAGATGAGCCGGGCGTAGAAGATTTGTATCAAATTGGCTGCGTTGCCAATGTGCTGCAAATGCTGAAGTTGCCTGACGGCACCGTGAAGGTATTGGTCGAAGGTACGCGTCGTGCGCGTATTGAGGAAATTGCCGATCTGAAAACAGTATTTGTTGCACAAGTGACGCCAGTTGCCGAGCAAGAGCCGGGCAATAACGAACTTGAAGCGATGCGCCGCGCAATCGTGTCTCAGTTCGACCAGTTCGTAAAACTGAACAAGAAGATTCCGCCTGAAATTTTGACCTCCGTTTCGAGCATCGAAGAAGCGGGCCGTTTGGCGGATACGATTGCTGCACACTTGCCGCTCAAGCTTGAGCAGAAGCAAGAAGTGCTGGAGATTTTTAACGTCTCTCTGCGTTTAGAGCGTCTGCTTAGTCAGCTCGAATCAGAGCTCGATATTCTTCAAGTCGAGAAGCGCATTCGTGGTCGCGTAAAGCGCCAAATGGAGAAGAGTCAGCGTGAGTACTATCTGAACGAGCAAGTTAAAGCGATTCAGAAAGAACTGGGCGAGGGCGAAGAAGGTGCCGACCTTGAAGAGATGGACAAAAAGATCAAGGCTTCTGGCATGCCCAAAGAAGCTTTGGCAAAGGCGCAGTCAGAGCTTAAAAAGCTGCGCTTGATGTCACCGATGTCGGCTGAAGCAACGGTGGTGCGTAACTACATCGACACCATCGTTGGTTTGCCATGGAAGAAAAAGTCGCGAATCAGCAAAGATTTGGCTGAGGCCGAAAAGATTCTCGACAAAGATCATTTTGGCTTAGAGAAAGTCAAGGAACGCATCCTTGAGTATCTCGCAGTTCAACAACGTGTAGATAAGCTGAAAGCGCCAATTCTGTGTTTGGTCGGTCCACCGGGGGTTGGTAAGACCTCGCTTGGTCAGTCCATTGCCAAAGCGACCAACCGTAAGTTTGTACGTATGTCACTCGGTGGTGTGCGTGATGAATCTGAGATCCGTGGCCATCGTCGTACCTACATTGGTTCTATGCCCGGCAAGATTTTGCAAAACATGACGAAGGTGGCTGTGCGCAATCCGCTGTTTTTGCTCGACGAAGTCGACAAGATGGGCATGGACTTCCGCGGTGATCCATCGTCTGCGCTGTTGGAAGTGCTGGATCCGGAACAAAGCGCAACGTTTGTCGATCATTACGTCGAGGTGGAATACGACCTCTCTGACGTCATGTTTGTAGCAACCGCCAATACGTTGAATATTCCTGCGCCGTTGCTTGATCGTATGGAAGTGATTCGTCTGTCGGGTTACACCGAAGACGAAAAAGTGAACATTACACAACGCTATTTGTTGCCGAAGCAAATGCGTAACAACGGCCTGAAAAAGGATGAGTTGTCCGTTACTGAAGATGCATTGCGTGACATCGTGCGTTACTACACCCGAGAAGCTGGCGTGCGCAGCTTGGAGCGCGAAGTTTCTAAGATTTGCCGTAAGGTTGTGAAGTCGCTGGTGCTCAAAAAGCGCTCTTCTAAGGTGGTGGTGAATGCGAAGAATTTGGACAAATTCTTGGGCGTGCGTCGTTACAGCTTTGGCATTGCTGAAAAAGAAAACCAAGTTGGTCAGGTGACTGGCTTGGCATGGACAGAAGTGGGCGGCGAATTGCTCACGATTGAAACCATGGTGATGCCGGGTAAGGGGAAAACGCTTACCACCGGCAAACTGGGCGAGGTGATGCAAGAGTCTATTCAGGCTGCACTGACAGTGGTGCGCAAGCGCAGCAAACTGTTGGGCATCGCAGAAGACTTTTATCAAAAGTCCGACTTGCACATTCACTTGCCTGAAGGTGCGACGCCAAAAGATGGTCCGTCTGCGGGTATTGGTATTTGCACGGCACTGGTTTCGGTACTCACAGGCATTCCGGTGCGTGCCGATGTGGCGATGACGGGTGAAATAACGCTGCGTGGTGAAGTGTTGCCAATTGGCGGCCTGAAAGAGAAACTGCTGGCAGCGGTTCGCGGTGGTATTCGTACTGCGCTGATTCCTGAAGAAAACGTAAAAGATCTGATGGAAATGCCGGATACGATTAAGAACGCGATCGAAGTGGTGCCGGTTAAGTGGATCGACCAAGTGCTTGAGTTGGCGTTAGAGCGCAAGCCAGAGCCGTTGCCGGATGCCCCAGCTGCAGAGCCTGTTGTGTCTGCGGCGGAAGGCGGTAACGATTCGAGTGTAATTACGCATTAAACGCGCGCATTTAACGTTTTGCACCGACGATTTTGAAACTTTTTTCTGTATAAAGCTTGCGCTTGTGACGGGAGGCGGATACAATCCGCGCTCCCCGATTGCAGGGCAGGTTCGGGTGCTTAGCTCAGCTGGTAGAGCGTCGCCCTTACAAGGCGAATGTCGGCGGTTCGATCCCGTCAGCACCCACCACCAATTCTGCGACCAGAAGCAATTTCTACTGATGCGCGTCGAGGTTGATGCGGTAGAATGCGCGGCTGGTGAGCAACTAAGTAAGGCCTGTGTTTTGTGGAACGAAAGTTCGCAAAACATGACAAAACTGGCGAGCCAATGGTTCGCCTTTTTTTTTGCCGATTTTTGTGACGACTTGGTTTGTTGCAGAGCTTGTTTTTACCCACGAAGTGCGTTGTAAATCCAAGCCTACGTAACGACAACATTCAATTTAATGGGTGCATAGGCGACTCAGCCGAGCATCCAGACAGGGACGTGTCATGCTTGATTCAATCAGAAACAATCGCCGTGTCGTGCAGATCATTCTGGTCTTAGTGGCGTTAACGCTGTTGCTCTTCGGTGTTGAATCGTATGTGAGCAATATGGGCTCGTCGAACAACGTAGCGAGCGTAGGCAAGTGGCAAGTCACACCCCAAGAGTTCGACCAAGCGCTTCGCGATCAGCGCGATCGACTGATCCAGATGAGTGGTGGGCAAGTTGATCCGGCAATGTTGGAAACGCCGGAGTTTCGCCAAGCTGTGATTGATCAGATTGTGAATCAACGCTTGTTGGTGCAAGAGGCTGCACGTGCTCGAATCCTGGTTTCTGATCAACAATTGCAAAAACTGATTGGCAATATTTCTGCGTTTCAAGAAGACGGTAAGTTTTCGCAGAAAAACTACGAGGCCGCACTAAACGCCCGTGGAATGACACCTGCGGTATTTGAGGCAAGGGCACGTCAAGACCTGGCTGTACAACAGCTGGTGGGTTCGGTCATGAGCTCTGGTGTTGTGTCAAATGCATTGGTAGATCGCTGGGCCGAATTCCAAAATGAACAGCGCATGGTGTCTGAAGCCGTGGTGGTGCCGCAGCCTTACGTGACTCAGGTCAAGCTGGACGCTGCCGCAGTACGTGCGTACTACGACAAAAATCCGTCTCTTTTCGCGCGCCCAGAACAAGCCAAGGTTGAATATGTTGTCTTCAGCGCAGAGACATTGGTGGACGGCATTAAGGTTGATCCGGCGGACGTAAAGCGTCAGTACGACGAACATCGTGATCGCTACCAAGTTTCTGAGCAGCGTCACGCCGCACATATTCTTATCACAGCCCCCAAAGGTGCGCCCGAAGCAACAGCGAAGGCCGCGCGCACGAAGGCTGAAGAAGTGCTGAAGAAGGTGCGTGCTAATCCTGCAGATTTTGCCAAGCTGGCCGCTGAGTTCTCACAAGACCCGGGTTCGCGTGAGCGTGGTGGTGACTTAGGTTTCTTCGGTCGTAATGCCATGGTTCCGGCATTTGAGAATGCGGTCTTTGCGCTAAAGAAAGGCCAGATTAGTGATTTGGTGCAGAGTGATTTCGGCTTCCACATTATTCGCCTAGACGACATTAAAGCAGGTGAGCAGCAAGCGTTTGATGCAGTTAAAGCTGACATTGAGTTGGAACTTAAGAAAGAAAAGGCCGCGAAGAAATTCACTGAATCGGCCGAGACGTTCAATAACGTCGTATATGAACAAGCTGACAGCTTAAAGCCGGTTGCTGAGAAGCTGGGGCTTGAAGTGCGCGCTAGTGATTGGTTGGCAAAAGAGGGCAGCGCTCGTCAGCCCATGCCTTTCTCTAACGCCAAATTGTTAGACGCGATTTTTGCGGCAGATTCACTCAAGAACAAACGCAATACTGCAGCGGTAGAAGTGGCGCCGGGGTATTTGGTGTCTGCACGTGTTGTTGATTATCACGCAGCAAGCCAGACGCCGTTCGAAGATGTGCGTGCCATGATCGAGCAGCAATTGACGCGGGAAGAGGCAGCTAAAATGGCCGCCAAAGAGGGCGAGGCAAAACTGGCTCAACTCAATTCGGGCGCTTCGGTTGATGTGAAATGGTCTGAGTCACGGCCCGTTGTTCGTCAAATGCTACAAGGTCAAGGTGCAGCTGTGGTGGGTCCGATTTTCCGTGCGCCAATTGGCAAATTACCTACCTACGTTGGTGTGTCGTTGCCTGATGGTAGTTATGGACTCTACCGTATCGATTCAGCCGGTAAGGCTGAGGGTGATGCTGCCGCTGCGGTTCGCCAAGCGGCTGCCCAGCAACTAGCCTCAACCGCTTCAACCGCAGATTTGGCCGGCTACCTTGGCTCTTTGAAGGCGCGGTACCCGGTCACGGTGAATCAAGGCTTACTAAATAAAGCCAAGAACTGAGCTAAGTCGAACTGAGTATTCGCAGTTCGCTGGCCATGCCGTAAAAAGAGGCCGAGAGGCCTTTTTTTACGTCTTTAAGTTGGGTTGCATTACTTTGTTTGCCGCAGAGTTAAATTCAGGCTAGTTTTAAGTGTGCAATCCTGACCGACAAATCTTATAATATATATAAGACTTGATTGGATTTGATTGTTTTAGTTGTTCAGGTGTAATGGGTGCGGCGATTTTGCCCCCCGCCTTCCTCTGCTTTCAAGGGTGCTTCCATAAGGAGTGCTGCTTGAGGTGGTTACTACCGGAGATTCATCGTGCTTGAAGCTTATCGTGCCCATGTTGCTGAGCGTGCAGCGCTTGGTATTCCGCCTCTTCCGCTCAACAAAAAGCAAACTCAAGAATTGGTTGAGTTGTTGAAAGCGCCTTCCGCAGCCGAGGGTGCCGAGTTGGTCGACCTGCTGACCTACCGCATTCCAGCTGGTGTGGACGAGGCCGCGGAAGTTAAAGCGAAGTTTCTTGCTGCAGTGGCCAAGGGTGAGATGGCGTGCACATTGGTCTCGCGTGCTCGTGCGACCGAGTTGTTGGGCACGATGCTGGGCGGTTACAACGTGCAACCGCTGGTTGATCTGCTTGATGATGCAGAGGTGGGCGGTGTTGCAGCGAAGGCGCTTTCATCCACCTTGTTGATGTTCGACGCTTTCCATGACGTGGCTGATAAAGCCAAGGCCGGTAATGCAAATGCAAAACAAGTGATGCAGAGCTGGGCCGATGCTGAGTGGTTCACCAGCCGTCCTGATGTGCCGCAGTCCATGCTTGTGACCGTATTTAAAGTAACAGGCGAAACCAATACGGATGATTTGTCTCCAGCACCAGATGCTTGGTCGCGTCCGGATATTCCCTTGCACGGTTTGGCAATGTTGAAGAACCCGCGCCCAGGCATCGAAGCTGACAAAGCGGGTGAGCGCGGACCAATGAAGCAGATCGAGGCTTTAAAAGCGAAGGGGCATGCCGTTGCCTATGTGGGTGACGTGGTCGGTACCGGCTCGTCACGCAAATCAGCGACCAACTCTGTGTTGTGGTGGACGGGTGAAGACATTCCGTTTGTGCCGAACAAGCGCTTTGGTGGTGTGTGCTTAGGTGGCAAGATCGCCCCGATTTTCTTCAACACGCAAGAAGATGCAGGCGCTTTGCCAATCGAGTTGGATGTATCGCAAATGGAGATGGGCGATGTGATTGAACTGCGCCCGTTTGAAGGCAAAGCACTCAAAAACGGCGCTGTCATTGCTGAGTTCTCGCTCAAGACGGATGTGCTGTTTGATGAAGTGCGTGCCGGTGGACGTATTAACTTGATCATCGGACGCGGTTTAACCGCCAAGGCGCGCGAGTTTATGGGACTGGCTCCCTCAACGCTGTTCCGCATGCCCAAGGCGCCGGTTGAAACGGGTAAGGGCTTTACGCTTGCACAAAAAATGGTGGGTCGTGCCTGCGGTTTGCATGAAGCCAATGGCAATCAGCAAGGTATCCGCCCCGGCACCTACTGTGAGCCAAAGATGACCACCGTGGGCTCACAAGATACGACGGGCCCAATGACGCGTGACGAGTTGAAAGACTTGGCTTGCTTAGGCTTCTCCGCAGACTTGGTGATGCAATCTTTCTGTCACACCGCTGCGTATCCCAAGCTGGTTGATGTGAAGATGCACCGCACGTTGCCCTCGTTTATTACTGCACGTGGCGGGGTCTCGCTCAAGCCTGGTGATGGTGTGATTCACTCTTGGTTAAATCGCTTATTGCTGCCGGATACCGTGGGCACCGGCGGTGATTCACATACGCGCTTTCCGATTGGTATTTCGTTCCCTGCCGGTTCTGGCTTGGTCGCGTTTGCGGCTGCAACAGGCGTGATGCCGTTGGATATGCCGGAATCTGTATTGGTGCGCTTCAAAGGCAAGCTGGAAGATATTCAAAAGCGTGGCATTACGCTACGCGATTTGGTAAATGCCATTCCTTACTATGCAATCAAGCAAGGTCTGCTCACCGTTGCCAAACAAGGCAAGAAAAACATTTTCTCTGGCCGCATTTTGGAAATTGAAGGCCTGCCGGATTTGAAGGTGGAGCAGGCTTTTGAATTGTCAGATGCATCGGCGGAGCGTTCTGCTGCTGGTTGTACGGTGCATTTGGATAAGGCGCCAATCACTGAATACATGCGTTCCAACGTGACGCTAATGAAGTGGATGATTGCCAATGGTTACGAAGATCGTCGTAGCTTAGAGCGCCGCATTGCAGCGATGGAAGCGTGGATTGCCAATCCGCAATTACTCAAAGCAGATGCAGATGCAGAATACGCAGCAGTCATCGAAATTGATCTGGCCGAAGTAACTGAGCCGATTTTGGCCTGTCCGAACGACCCGGATGATGTGAAGCTGCTGTCTGAAGTTGCAGGCGACAAGATTGACGAAGTGTTCATTGGTTCATGTATGACGAACATTGGTCACTTCCGCGCTGCGGGCAAAGTGCTGGATGGCAAGAGTGATATTCCAACACGCTTGTGGATTGCTCCGCCGACCAAGATGGATGCCATGATCCTCAATGAAGAGGGTTACTACGCCGTGTTGGGCAAGAGTGGCGCGCGCATGGAGATGCCCGGCTGTTCCTTGTGTATGGGCAACCAAGCGCAAATCAAGAAAGGCAGCACGGCGGTGTCCACCTCAACACGTAACTTCCCTAATCGTTTGGGGATTGATACCCGTGTGTATCTGGCGTCAGCTGAGTTGTCTGCAATTTGTGCGTTGTTAGGCCGTATTCCTTCGATTGAGGAATACCGCGAACAGATGAATACGGTGAACGCCAAGGCAGCAGACATTTACCGTTATATGAACTTCGATCAAATTGCCGACTTCCGCGAAGTGGCTGATTCGGTATCGATCTAAGTTCGATTTGCAAAGCAAAAAGAAAGGGCGCTATTCGTAGCGCCCTTTTTGTTATGTGCTCAGGTTCTGTGCGGATGATCTTTGCATGTGGTTTGCCAATCAAAGGCACACAAATCGAATCACGCCTTCTGCCGATTGAGCCGCTTGAATCGATTGTCCGAAGGCCATGCTGCCCTGACCGCGGAGCACCACTTCTTCGCGTTGCAAAACAAATTCGCGGCCAGAATCAAAACTTACATAGGTGCCATTGCTGCTGCGATCAATCAAAACAAACTTGTCTTGGCGACGCTCAATTTCGGCGTGACGGCGAGAGGCCTGCACTGCATTTAAAAGAATTTCAGCAGAGGTGTCGCGACCAATGCGAATACGCTGCATTTCGCGGCCCAAAATAAAACACTGCTCGCCGAAATACAGTCGCAATTGGTGTGTGGAGGGTAGTTGGTCAGTGTCGTGGCTCACCGCAATGGCGGTCACTTCGTCGTGGCTTTCACACAGCAGTGCATAAAGCTCAACGTTGCGGTTCATGCCTTTAACAGGGCGGGGCGCCAAGCTGCGTAGCATGGGTTGCCAGTCCTCACGCAAGCGCAGTGCGGTTTCGCGAGAGGTGATGGCTTGCCCTGGCGTGGCGAGTTCAGAAAAGCGTGCGCATAGATTGACGGTTTCGCCGAAAACATCGTTGCCGCTTTCAACTACCGGTCCGTAGTGAAAACCAATTTTTACGCCCAAACCAAAGCCGGGTACGAGCGGCAACTCGTGCACTTGTGTTTGGATGCTCACCGCCGCATCTGCCGCTGCATCTGCATCCCAAAAGGCCGCCATGATGCCGTCGCCTGTGGTTTTAACAACACGGCCACCCGTATGTTCTACTGCACGCGTCATGGTTTTGAGGCAGTTATCGACCAGGGCAAAGGCCGCACCATCCCCAATGCGCTCGTAAAGATGCGAGCTGCCGGTAAGGTCAGCAAAAAGCACTGCACATTCAGATGAGAGGGCGAGATTTCCCAGCATTGGCCTAGTCTATTCCTGCTTGGTCAACTACTTTAACGGCAGCAATAGACAATTCAATAGGCCAATAGGCCAAAAGTTTGAAACTGTAGGCTTAGTCGGGTGGGCGGCTAAAGGTGTGTTAGATGGTGTTTGCCGAATAACCGAAACTTGTTGGGATTGCTGGGTCGAGGTTGTATGGGGGCCGTGCAGGGCAATAGAGGCGCCTAGCGACTTACAAACCGAGTGCGCTGATGGTGTGTGGCGGAATGGTGCAACCGGTTGATTTTGCGCGTTGTAGCAGGCTCCAATAGTACCGATATGATGCGCGGTCGTGCAGGATGCCCTGGTGTTGAATCGGCCCCCAGTGTGCGGCTTGAGCGGCCAATAAAATCTCAGCCGCCGTTTCCACTTCATTGAAGTCTGGGCGCATGGCCTGCAAGATCGGTTCAATCTGAGCTGGGTGAATGCTCCACATGCGCAGATAACCAAATTCTTGGCGCGCGCGCTGCGCATCATTGCCAATCACTGTTGCATCTTTAAGATTGGTACACACGTTGTGTGTCGGAATCGCGCCATGGGCCAATGCTGCCGCTGCAATTTCAACCTTGGCACGCGCAACGAGTGCATGTTCAAACTGCCCCGGGCTACGCATTGCACTTGCAGGTATGGCGCCGTGGTGTGCGGAAACAAAATCCATTAAGCCAAAATCAAGCGATTCAACTTGAGGATGCGCTGCAATGAGGTGTGCTTCGCGTAGTGCCCCATGTGTTTCGATGAGCACATGAATCGGCAGTGTGCGCTGCAAGCCGAGTCGCGTGCAGGTGGCATTAATGTGATCAATTTGTCTGCGCACATCATCTACCGAGCGCGGTTTAGGTATCGTGAAATACGCTAAGCGATCACCTGCTTCTGCACACAACAAGTCGACATCGCTTTGCCAATGATCGTGCGTTACATCGTGAATGCGTGCGCCAATTCGGTTATAGCGATTGATGTCACTGGCGATTAGTTCGCCGCAGCGGCGCGCATGTCGTTCTTCTTGCCCTGCTACCGCACCGTCTTCGCAATCAAAGGTGATGTCGAATAAAGCGTGCCCATGGGCTTCGCCTATATTCTGCTGCAAGTCTGCTGCCTTGCACATGAGCTTTTCAGCGCCGCAGTAATGGTCTATTGCAGGCAATGTTGGTGGCTGTGTTTCACCATCGAACAGAACTTGCGAAGGGAGTAGGTGCGGAGTGTCAGTGTGAGGCGGGTTCATATCAATTGTGTCGGCTGCTTATTGCGTCGTCGCCGAGTGCAGTGAAATGAATGCAGAAGCGCGTAATACTGAATGTCTCAGTGGGCAAAACTTCAGCGGGGCAGTCGCCTGATAAACGTCGTGGCCCCGCTGAGTTATGCGGATAAGGCAATGACCTTTTCGTTTTGCGTACTAGCCCAGCAATGAGGCAACGCCGTCGCGCTCTTCCTGCAATTCGGCAAGTGTTTTGTCCATCATCGTGCGCGAATATGCATCGATTGGCAAATCCTTAACGCGGTGATATTCGCCGTCAGCACATGTCACCGGTACGCCGTACATGACGCCTTCCGGAATGCCGTAGCTGCCATCGGAGGGAATGCCCATGGTGACCCATTCGCCATTACTACCCAAGAACCAATCGTGCATGTGGTCAATTGCGGCGTTGGCGGCAGAGGCGGCAGATGAAAGGCCTCGTGCTTCAATAATGGCCGCGCCACGTTTGCCAACCTTGCTAATGAAGGTGTCGCGATACCAGGCTTCGTCGTTAATCACGCTCGGGGCGGCGGCGCCCTTGATGGTGGCAAAGCGATAGTCTGGATACATCGTGGGCGAGTGGTTGCCCCACACCGTTAAGTTGTGGATGTCATTGACAGATGCGCCTGCTTTGCCGGCCAGCATGGATAGTGCGCGATTGTGGTCGAGGCGCAGCATGGCGGTGAAATTCTTGGAAGGCAGATCTGGCGCTGATTTCATCGCGATATATGCGTTGGTGTTTGCGGGGTTGCCCACCACCAACGTGCGAATGTTGCGCGAAGCTGTTTCGTTCATGGCGCGACCTTGCTCAATGAAAATCTTTGCGTTTTCCATCAGTAGGTCTTTGCGTTCCATGCCGGGGCCGCGTGGGCGAGCGCCAACCAGTAGCGCTGCGCCAGCGTCTTGGAAAGCTTTGCGAGGATCATCCGTGCCAATCATGTCGGCCAGTAACGGGAAAGCGCAGTCTTCCAGCTCCATCATGACGCCTTTGAGCGCTGCCTGCGCTTTTTCCATTGGCAGTTCGAGCATTTGCAGAATGACGGGCTGATCTTTGCCCAGCATTTCGCCACTGGCAATGCGAAACAATAGGGCGTATCCGATCTGGCCGGCTGCACCGGTTACCGCAACGCGGATCGGTTTTTTGGACATGACAGGCTCCTTTTTATCTGGGGGTCCACTCTTTATACGGAAAAGTCATTACATAACCACAGTGATACATACAGCTTACGTCTAACTGTCTTTGGCAGTGTAACTTAAATTCTCTTAACATGTATCTTATATAAGACACAAAATGAAAGATGGACTTCGCGTGTTTATTGTGCTGAAATTCTCGCATGGCTATCGAATCCCCCACATTTAGTCCGCTCTATCGGCAGATCAAAGATCTGCTCATTCAGGCGCTGCAGGCTGGTGAATGGCAGCCGGGTGAGGCTATTCCTAGTGAAAACGAGCTGGCTGTGCGATTTGGCGTGAGCCAAGGCACGGTGCGCAAGGCCGTGGATGAGCTTGCAGCTGAACACATGTTGATCCGTCGTCAGGGTAAAGGCACCTTTGTTGCCACTCATGATGACCCGCGCTCCTTCTTCCGCTTCTTGCGTTTGGTGTCTAACACCGGTTCGGTTGAGCCCTCTATTAGCGTGCCCTTGGAATGTGTACGTGGGCGCGCGGGGCAAGAAGCGTCGCGTGTGCTGTCGATGGAAGTCGGCGAGCCTATGGTGATGGTGCGCCGCTTGCTCAAGTTTGGTGACAAGCCGGTGGTGCTGGATGAAATCTATCTGCGCGGCGAACTGTTCGTCGGGCTCAATCTTGAAGTGCTGCAATCGTGGGAAGGCTCGTTGTATAGCCTTTTTGAGTCGCGTTTTGGGGTGCGCATGATTCGCGCAACTGAAAAAATTCGTGCGATTGCGGCAGATCGCAATAGCGCAGAGGTTTTGTGCGTTGCGGAAAATACGCCGCTGTTGTCGGTCGAACGGGTCAGTCATACGTATGGAGACAAGCCTGTTGAATGGCGCCGAGGCCTGTATTTGACCACTGAACACGTCTATTTGAATGAATTGGGATAGGAGTAAGCCACAGGTATAAGAGTCAGATATTGGTAAGTAAGTGGCGTTAATGTTCGCTTGCACATGCCGTGATTACAGCGTGCGCGGCAGATCTAGGAGCCTGAAATGCCAGAGGGATTGATAAAAAAACAGCATCAAAAAAAGGCTGTTCAACAAACAAAGCGACCTAAGTTTCTTAATTTGATCGAGATCCGGCTGCCTTTGCCTGGGATCGTTTCAATTTTGCATCGCGTCAGTGGGGCAGGCTTGTTCCTGATGTTGCCCTTACTGATCTATCTTTTTGCCAATAGCCTTGCCGGTGCAGAAGGTATGGCCAACGTTCGTGCGCTTACGGATTGCGTACTGGTCAAGCTCTTGTTGCTCGGTTTGCTGTGGGCATATCTTCATCATTTTTGCGCAGGCATTCGTTTCCTGTTGCTCGATGTTCATGTTGGCCTTGATCTACCCGCAGCTCGCGCAGGGGCATGGGCCGTGCTGGGGGTCAGTTTGTTGCTGACGTTGCTGATTGGGGTGAAGGTATGGTGAAGCCGCGCATTGTTGTCGGGGCCCACTATGGCCTCATGGATTGGCTGCTCCAGCGCATTACTGCGGTGGTCATGGCGATCTATACCCTGATTTTTGCCTTTGCTGTTTTGGGCTTGAAAGAAGTGAATCAAGCTACGTGGCAAGCGCTGTTCTCAGGTGGTTTCATGAAATTCGCCACCTTCCTATTTGCGTTGAGTCTGTTCTACCACGCATGGGTGGGAATTCGTGACATCTACATGGATTACATCAAGCCGGTTGCGATTCGACTGGTGTTGCACTCTGTTACCGCACTGCTGTTAATCGGCTACGCGGGCTGGGTGGCTCAGGTTCTGTGGAGGCTCTAAGTGAGTGTGCCTGTTCGCAAGTTTGATGCAGTAATCGTAGGCGCTGGCGGCGCAGGTTTGCGCGCAGCAATCCAACTCTCCGAAGCCGGTTTAAAGACGGCGGTCTTGTCAAAAGTTTTCCCAACACGTTCGCACACCGTTGCTGCACAAGGTGGTGTGGCGGCCTCGTTGGGTAACTCTGAAGAAGACCATTGGCACTGGCACATGTACGACACCGTCAAGGGCTCCGATTGGTTGGGTGACCAAGACGCGATTGAGTTTATGTGTCGCAAAGCCAATGAGGTCGTGGTGGAGTTAGAGCACTACGGCATGCCCTTTGACCGCACCGATGCAGGCAAGATTTACCAGCGCCCGTTCGGCGGACATATGTCGAACTTTGGTGAGAAACCTGTGCGTCGTTCTTGTGCTGCGGCTGACCGTACTGGTCATGCCATGCTGCATGCGATGTATCAGCGTAACGTCAAGGTAAATACCCAGTTCTTTGTGGAATGGATGGCGCTCGATTTAGTGCGCGATGAAGAGGGCGCCGTGGTGGGTGTGACCGCCATGGAAATGGAAACCTCAGAAATAGTCATGTTCCACGCCAAAGCCGTGTTGTTTGCAACAGGCGGTGCGGGCCGAATTTTCCATTCTTCAACAAACGCATTTATCAATACAGGTGATGGCGTGGGGATGGCTGCCCGAGCAGGTATTCCGCTTGAAGATATGGAGTTCTGGCAGTTCCACCCAACCGGTGTTGCAGGCGCCGGCGTGCTGATTACCGAAGGCGTGCGCGGTGAAGGCGGTATTTTGCGTAACAGCGATAAAGAACGCTTTATGGAGCGTTATGCGCCAAATGCAAAAGACCTTGCGTCACGCGACGTGGTGTCACGCGCGATGGTGACGGAAATTAATGAAGGGCGCGGTTGTGGTCCCAACAAAGACCATGTGTTGCTCGATATTACGCATTTGCCGCCAGAAACGATTCTCAAGCGTTTGCCCGGTATCCGCGAAATTGCGATTCAATTTGCAGGTGTGGATCCGATTAAGGAACCGATTCCTGTGGTGCCGACCTGCCACTACCAAATGGGCGGGATTCCCACGAACTACAACGGTGAAGTGGTGGTGCCGAGTGCCACTTCAAAATCCGAAGTGGTTTCAGGTTTTTATGCGGCAGGTGAATGCGCGTGTGCTTCTGTGCATGGTGCAAATCGTTTGGGTACGAACTCATTGTTAGACTTGTTGGTATTTGGCAAATCGGCCGGCGAATCGATGGTTGATTTCATCAAGTCACAGCCTGCTGCACATCGTCCGCTGCCGGCTAATGCATGTGACTTCACGCTGTCTCGAGTTGATCGACTGAACAATCAACGCGGTGGTGCCAATGTGCATGAAGCCCGATTGGCAATGCAACGCGCCATGCAGAAACATTGCGGCGTGTTCCGTTTCAAGAAATTGCTGGAAGAGGGTGTGCAGCAAATTTCTGAGATTGCAGGTCAGGTTGCGCAAACTGAGATTGCCGATAAGTCACGCGTGTTTAACACTGCTCGCTTGGAAGCGTTGGAGTTGGACAACCTAATTGAAGTGGCGAAGGCGACGATGGTGTCGGCCAATGCACGGACAGAGTCACGTGGTGCGCACGTACGTGATGACGCCCCGGATACGACCGAGCGTCCGAATGGCCGAGACGATCAAAACTGGCTCAAGCATACGTTGTGGTTCCGCGAGGGCAACCGTCTTGATTACAAGCCGGTCAATCTCAAGCCGTTGTCGGTTGAAACCATCGCGCTCAAAAAGCGCGCTTACTAAATCGACAGAACGTTGCATTGACCAGAAAGAATATCGGGAGTGGCCATGGCGAACCGAACAGTAAGATTCAGCATTTATCGATACGATCCTGATAAGGATGAAAAGCCTTATATGCAGGATTTAACGGTTGAACTCGAACCAACCGACCGTAAGTTGCTTGATGCTTTGGTGCGCATCAAGGCGATGGATGACAGCCTGTCTTTCCGTCGTTCTTGTCGCGAAGGTGTGTGTGGCTCTGACGCCATGAATATCAATGGCAAAAACGGCCTGGCATGTTTGATCGAAATTGATTCGCTCACGTGGCCGATTACATTGCGTCCGCTACCCGGCCTGCCAGTGGTGCGTGATTTGATCGTCGACATGACGCAATTCTTCAAGCAATACCACTCGATCACACCGTATTTGGTGAACAACGATCCGCCGCCTGAACGCGAAAGATTGCAGTCGCCAGAAGAGCGAGAAGAGCTAGATGGGCTGTATGAGTGTATCCTCTGCGCCTGCTGCTCAACATCGTGCCCATCTTTCTGGTGGAATCCGGACAAGTTTGTCGGTCCGGCGGGCCTTTTGGCGGCGTACCGTTTCTTGGCTGATACACGCGATCAAGCCACGAGCGAACGTCTTGATAATCTGGAAGACCCATACCGGTTGTTCCGTTGTCACACCATCATGAATTGTGTTGATGTGTGTCCGAAGGGCTTGAACCCAACGCGTGCCATTAGCAACATTAAAGACATGATGGTGCGTAGAGCGGTATGAGTAACGTTGCGGACGATGTTCGACTCAATCCGGGACGGCTGCGTTGGCACTGCCGTCGTGGCTTGTTAGAACTAGATATCGCGCTACAGCGTTTTCTAGACAAGCATTTCGATGCATTAACGCCAGCGCAGTTGGATGATTTTGCCAATCTGCTAAGCGCTGAAGACATTCAGTTCTGGGCGTGGGTAAGTGGCAAAGAGGATTGTCCTTTTGCCGAATTTGAATATCTGTTGCGCTTGATCAGGGATAACACCCCGGTTGGTGCAGCTGACCGTTAGTTTAGACAGTAGAAGTCGAGGGCTTGAACATGACAACACAACGCAATGCAAGCTTTACGCTTGATGGCAATACAGTCGAATTTCCAGTGATGGGCGGCACACTGGGGCCGGATGTGGTGGATATTCGCGCCATGTACGGCAAGACAGGTGCGTTCACGTTTGACCCTGGCTTCATGTCTACTGCGTCGTGTAAATCGTCAATTACCTATATCGACGGCGACAAGGGCGAGCTCTTATATCGTGGCTATCCGATTGAGCAACTGGCGGTGAATTGCGACTTCATGGAAGTTTGCTATCTACTCAAAAACGGTGAGTTGCCGAACCAAGACCAATACGCTGAGTGGAATCGCAAAGTTAAAAACCACACCATGGTTCATGAGCAACTGACGCGCTTCTTCCAAGGGTTCCGTCGTGATGCTCACCCTATGGCGGTGTTGGTAGGCGTGGTGGGTGCGCTGTCCGCGTTCTATCACGACTCGCTTGACATCAATAATCCTGAGCATCGTTTGGTGGCCGCGATTCGCTTAATCGCCAAGATGCCGACGATTGTGGCGATGACCTACAAGTATTCAATGGGTCAGCCGTTTATGTACCCGCGCAACGATTTATCGTATTCCGCCAACTTCATGCACATGATGTTTGGCACGCCGTGTGAGGAATACAAGCCGAACCCGGTTTTGGTACGTGCGCTGGATCGCATTTTGATTCTGCACGCTGACCACGAGCAGAACGCATCGACCTCCACGGTTCGCTTGTCTGGTTCCTCTGGAGCTAATCCTTTTGCCTGTATTGCTGCAGGTATTGCCTGTCTGTGGGGTCCGGCACACGGTGGCGCAAATGAAGCCTGCCTAAAGATGTTGGAAGAAATTGGCGATGTATCACGTGTCGGCGAATACATTAAGCGCGCTAAAGATAAGAACGACAGCTTTAAGCTGATGGGCTTTGGTCACCGCGTTTATAAGAATTACGATCCGCGCGCCAAGCTCATGCGTGAAACCTGCTATGAGGTTCTGCAAGAGTTGGGTCTGCAAAATGATCGCTTGTTTAAATTGGCAATGGAACTCGAGCGCATCGCGCTGGAAGACGAGTACTTTGTTGAGAAGAAGCTGTACCCGAACGTGGACTTCTATTCGGGCATCGTGCAAAAGGCGCTGGGTATTCCGACCCAGATGTTTACCGGCATTTTTGCACTCGCCCGCACGATCGGTTGGATTGCTCAGTGGCATGAAATGATTGGCGACCCAGAACAAAAGATTGGTCGTCCGCGCCAGTTGTACACCGGTGCAACGCACCGCGATGTTGCACCGATGGCCAAGCGTTAATCATGCTGCGTATGTGGTGGGCCGTTCGGGACGATCGGCCCGTCAGGCTGCGCATGGTGCCAGCCTGCGTTTGTGAAGGACGGATAGCAGGCCATGATGAAAGAAACACTCGGCACCTCGTACCTGTTCGGTTCCAACGCGCCTTACGTTGAGGAACAGTACGAAGCTTATTTGGCAAATCCTGAATCAGTCACGCCAGTCTGGCGTGACTATTTCGATGCGCTACAAATTCTCCCTGGCCGCCAAGGCCCTGATGTAGCTCACACGCCTATCATTACTAGCTTTGCTGAAAACGCAAAGCGCACACCGGCGCAAACGCCTCGTGCTGCCAGCACCGATCGTCGCCAAGTCTCCGTGCTGCAAATGATTAACGCCTACCGTTTTTTAGGTACGCGTTGGGCGCAGCTTGATCCGTTAAAACGCCACGAGCGTCCGCAAGTCCCGGAACTCGAGCCGTCTTACTACGGATTCACTGAAGCAGATCTAGGCGATAGCTTCCAAACGGGTTCGTTTCACTTCCCGGGCGAACGCGGCACGCTGCAAGAAATTCTTGATGCGGTACGACAAACCTACTGTAGTTCAGTGGGCGTGGAGTACATGTACATCTCTGACATTGCACAGAAGCGTTGGCTGCAGAGCAAGTTGGAACCGTCTCGCTCACGCCCGAGTTACGAGCCTGCCAAGCGTAAAGACTTGCTGGAGCGACTCACCGCGGCTGAGACGCTCGAAAAATATCTGCATACAAAGTACGTTGGTCAAAAGCGTTTCTCGCTCGAAGGTGGTGAGTCCACCATCGTGGCGATGGATGAGTTGATCAATGTTGCCGGCAGTTTAGGTGTACAAGAAATGGTGATCGGCATGGCACACCGTGGCCGCCTCAATGTGTTGGTGAACACCTTGGGTAAAGAGCCGCGCATGTTGTTCTCGGAGTTCGAAGGCAAGCACGCTTCTGAACTGAGTTCGGGCGATGTGAAGTACCACATGGGTTTCTCGTCTGACGTGCGTACCACGTCTGGCGCCATGCATTTAACTTTGGCTTTCAATCCTTCTCACCTCGAGATTGTTAATCCGGTGGTGGAAGGTTCGGTCTACGCGCGCCAAGTGCGTCGTGGCCCTAACGGTAAATCAGAAGTGTTACCGGTATTGATTCATGGTGATGCTGCGGTTGCCGGCCAAGGTGTGAATCAAGAAATGCTGAACTTTGCACAAACCCGTGGTTATGGCACGGGTGGCACGGTGCATCTCATCATTAACAATCAAATTGGCTTTACCACTTCAGATCCGCGTGACCTGCGTTCGTCACTCTACTGTACAGACGTGTTCAAGATGGTCGAAGCGCCGATCTTCCACGTCAACGGTGATGATCCTGAAGCTGTGGCATTTGTGACGCAAATCGCCATGGAATTCCGCCAGGAATTTAAGCGTGATGTGGTGATTGATGTGGTGTGTTACCGCAAGCTTGGTCATAACGAGCAAGATGAGCCGATGGTGACGCAGCCGCTGATGTACCGCAAAATCTCCGCGCATCCGGGCACGCGTAAGTTGTATGCAGACAAGTTGGTAGCCATGGGTGTGTGCGATGCCAATGAGCCGGATCAGATGATCCAGGACTATCGTGCGGCACTCGATGAAGGGCAGCTGGTGAAGAATCCGGTGCTCTCAAACTACCAAAATAAGTTTGCGACTGACTGGACCCCGCACATCAAGCAACCCTATGTGGATGAGTGCGATACACGTGTTCCACAACAAGAACTCATGCGTTTGTCGCAGCGTTTAACCAGCTTGCCGCAAGGCTTTGTGCTGCATTCGCGCGTACAAAAAATTATTGATGACCGCCGCTCAATGGGCGAAGGTAAGCTGCCACTCGACTGGGGTATGGCAGAGAATCTGGCCTATGCCTCATTGCTCGTTCAAGGCTACGCGATTCGTATCTCTGGCGAAGACAGTGGCCGTGGCACATTTTTCCATCGTCATGCAGTGCTGCATGATCAAGCGCGTGATGTGTGGGATGACGGCAACTACATCCCATTGGCAAATCTGCAGCCGGATCAATCGCGCTTCACTGTCATTGACTCTGTGTTGTCAGAAGAAGCGGTGATGGCGTTTGATTATGGCTATTCACTCGCAATGCCGAATGAACTGGTGGTGTGGGAAGGTCAGTTCGGCGATTTTGCCAATGGCGCGCAAGTCGTTATCGATCAGTTTATTAGTTCGGGTGAGGCTAAGTGGGGCCGCCTGTCGGGCTTGGTGCTGCTATTACCGCATGGTTATGAAGGCCAAGGCCCAGAGCATTCTTCAGCTCGACTTGAACGTTATTTGCAGCTGTGTGCTTACCAAAACTGGCAGGTGTGTGTGCCGTCTACGCCCGCACAAATTTATCACTTATTACGTCGCCAAATGGTTCGCAACGTGCGCAAGCCGTTGGTGGTCATGTCACCGAAGTCACTGCTGCGTCATAAAGATGCGGTGTCATCGCTTGACGAACTTTCGAGCGGTACTTTCCAGACCATTATTTCGGATACGCATGTAGCAGATCCGAAGAAGATTAAACGTGTTGTGTTGTGTTCCGGCAAGTTGTTCTATGAACTGCACGCGACTCGTTTAGAACAAGGTGTAACTGACACGGCGATTATTCGTATAGAACAGCTATACCCGTTCCCTTACGAAGTGTATGCAAAAGAGCTGGCCCAATTCCCGGCGTTGAAAGAAGTTATTTGGACACAGGAAGAGCCGCTTAATCAGGGTGCGTGGTACGCCATGCGTCATCACCTCATTGAGCCACTCACAGCTAAGCAAAAGCTCGAGGTGGTGGGGCGTCCTGCATCTGCTTCGCCGGCGGTGGGTTACTACGCCAAACACATTGCACAACAAAAAGCGGTCATTGAGGCCGCGCTAGGCCTGAAGGCCTGATCGAAAGACTGGAGCGGTCCATGATCATCGAGGTAAAAGTTCCCCAATTGTCTGAGTCTGTGGCTGAGGCAACATTGGTTAAGTGGAATCGTAAAGAGGGCGAGAGCGTCGCCCGCGATGAAAACTTAATTGATATTGAAACGGACAAAGTGGTGTTAGAAACACCTGCGCCTGCTGAAGGTGTCATTGTGCGAATTCTTAAACAGAATGGCGCAACCGTTACCAGTGGCGAAGTGATTGCACAGCTTGATACTGAAGCTAAGGCTGGTGATGCAAAGCCGGTCAGCGCACCCGCCGCTGAAGCAAGCAAGCCCGCAGCTGCCGCGACTGCCAGTAAAGATGCTGCATCAGCCGCAACGGTGTTACCCGCTGCCCGCAAGATCTTGGCTGAAAAAGGCATTGATGCATCAAACGTTGCAGGCACTGGTCCCGGTGGGCGTGTGACCAAAGCAGATGCGCTTAGCGCGGGTTCGGTTAAACCTGCCTCTGCTCCAGTCGCACCTGCCGCAACACCGGTAACCGCTTTAGCAACGCCAGCGCTACCGCAACCGCCGGTGCCCGTCAGCATCGAATCGGTATTGGCAGACCGCCCAGAGCAGCGTGTGCCCATGTCACGCTTGCGTGCGCGTGTGGCGGAACGCTTGCTGCAGTCGCAAGCACAGAACGCCATTCTCACGACCTTCAATGAAGTGAATATGGCGCCGGTGATGGAGATGCGTAAGCGTTTTCAAGAGAAGTTTGAAAAAGAGCATGGCGTCAAACTTGGCTTCATGAGCTTCTTTGTGAAGGCTGCTGTCGCTGCGCTTAAAAAATATCCGGTGCTCAACGCGTCCGTTGACGGCAACGACATTGTTTATCACGGCTACTTTGACATTGGTATTGCAGTGGGTTCGCCGCGCGGTTTGGTGGTGCCGATTCTGCGTGATGTCGACCAAATGAGCTTTGCCGATATCGAAAAGAAAATTGCCGAATTTGGTGTTAAGGCCAAGGAAGGCAAGCTGTCGATTGAAGAGCTTACAGGCGGCACGTTCTCAATTTCAAACGGTGGCGTATTTGGCTCGATGTTGTCGACGCCTATTATCAATCCGCCGCAATCTGCGATTTTAGGTATTCACGCAACGAAAGATCGCCCGGTTGTCGAGAATGGTCAGATCGTGATTCGCCCAATCAATTATCTGGCGATGTCATACGACCACCGCATCATTGATGGCCGTGAAGCAGTCTTGGGCTTGGTCACCATGAAAGAAGCACTCGAAGACCCGTCGCGTTTGCTGTTTGATATCTGAGGTGCTGATAGGGCGTTGACGTTTGATCGCACCCAATAAGCTGGATAGAAATAAACGGGACACAAACCCGTAAAAGAAGAGCCAGGAGTGGCAAATGAGCACAGAACAACAGTTTGACGTGGTCGTCATTGGCGGCGGTCCAGCGGGCTATATCGCGGCGATTCGCGCAGCACAGTTGGGTATGTCGGCGGCTTGTATCGAGTCTGCAGCTTATGCAGATCCAAAAGGCGACGTGCGTTTGGGGGGCACCTGTTTGAATGTGGGTTGCATTCCTTCCAAAGCGCTTCTGCAATCTTCTGAGTTGTACGATCAAGCAGGCCATGCATTCCACATGCATGGCATTACGACCGACAAAGTTGCCATGGATGTTGGCGCAATGCAATTGCGCAAGCAAAACATTGTGTCGCAACTCACCACGGGTATTCGTGGACTGTTTAAGAAAAACAAAGTCACGCTGTTGGCGGGGCACGGAAGTTTTGCGCAACGCCAAGGTGATCTGTGGGCATTAGATGTAAGCCGCGATGAAACGGTCTCGCGCGTATTGGCAAAGCACGTGGTGGTTGCGACAGGTTCGAGCGCCCGCCATTTGCCAGACATCGAAGTGGATAACCAATTCATCTGCGATAACGTCGGCGCGCTTGATTTTGATGCGGTTCCAGCGCGATTGGGTGTGATCGGTTCGGGTGTGATTGGTTTGGAGTTGGGTAGCGTATGGCGCCGTTTGGGGGCACAAGTGACGGTGCTCGAGGCGATGCCCGATTTCTTGGCTGCATGCGACCCTGCCATTGCCAAAGAAGCCTGGAAGTCTCTCGTTCAAAAACAAGGTCTCGGCGTTAAGTTGGGCGCGCACATCAGTTCGGTGCAAGTGGTTGCCAACAAAAGCGGCAAAGGCAAAGCAGCGTCAAGTATTGTGCGCATCGAGTATGAACACGCAGATGAGCATCAAGTTTTAGAGTGTGATCGCCTCATTGTGTCGGTCGGTCGAGTACCCAATACAATAGGCCTTAATGCAGGTGCGGTTGGGTTGGCAATGAATGATCGTGGCTTTGTTGAAGTCGACGATCATTGCCGTACCAATCTTGAAAACGTGTGGGCGGTGGGTGATGTAGTACGCGGCCCCATGCTGGCGCATAAGGGCATGGAAGAGGGTGTGATGGTGGCTGAGTGTATTGCAGGGCAAGCCGGTCACGTAAATTACCAAGCCATTCCGTGGATTATCTATACCCATCCTGAAATTGCCTGGGTGGGACAGACCGAGCAACAACTCAAGGCAGCGGGTACGCCGTACAAAGCCGGGCAGATTCCGTTTTTGGCAAATGGACGAGCATTGGGGCAGGGTGATCCGCAAGGTTTTGTACGCATGTATGCCCACGCCGAAACAGATGCGATTCTCGGTGTGCATATCATTGGCAATAACGCATCAGAATTAATTGCTGAAGCAGTGGTTGCAATGGAATTAGGTGCTTCATCTGAAGACCTCGCGCGCATTTGCCACGGACATCCCACGCTGTCGGAAGTCATGCACGAGGCCGCACTGGCCTGCGATAAACGTCCGCTGCATTTCTAATCACCAATTTACTGGTGAGTTTGCATGGAAGCGCATGAAATTCTCGGGGTGTCGCGCACGGGAATGCTGGATGCCTTCCGTGAGATTATCAATTCCCGTGGTATTCAAGCAGACGAGGCGCAGGAGCGTGCCGTTGCTCGTCTGCAAAAATATTACGACGACCTCCTAGCATTCAAGGCGGCACGACGTACGCCGTTGCGCAAATTACTCATTCATCCAGAATTGCCCCGCGGCGTTTATCTGTGGGGCGGAGTTGGCCGCGGTAAAAGTTTGTTGATGGACTGCTTCTATGGTGCAGTTCCGTACAAACGTAAGCGTCGGGTGCACTTTCATGAATTTATGCGGGAGGTGCATGACGCACTCAGCAAACTCAAAAACGAAGCCGACCCGCTACGTAAAGTCGCAGAAAATTTGGCGCATGAAACACGCTTGCTGTGTTTAGACGAGTTTCATGTATCAGATATTGCTGATGCGATGATTTTGGGGCGCTTGCTCGAATGCATGATGCTCGAAGGTGTGCTGCTCTGCATGACCTCAAACTACCCGCCAGATGGCTTGTATCCGAATGGGTTGCAGCGCCAGCACTTCTTGCCAACCATTGAGTTGCTCAATGAGCAGCTAGATGTGATTGAAGTAGAGGCTGGTGTGGATTACCGCAAAGGTGCCTTGGCAAAGCTGGATATTTATCGATTTCCCGTTAGCGAAGAAACGGAATTTGAAATGGGTGGCGACTTTGAGAAGATTGCAGGGGGGGCGGGTCACCAACGGCCTCTCGATGTGATGGGGCGATCACTCTCTGTTAAGCGACGCGCACCGGGTGTAGTGTGGTTTGATTTTTGGACCTTATGTGGCGGACCTCGATCGCAAAACGACTACTTAGAATTAGCGCACCGTTTTCATACTGTGTTTTTGTCGCCAGTGCCTCGCATGGGGCCTGACATGGCAAATGAGGCGAGGCGCTTTACGTGGCTGGTTGATGTGTTTTACGACCAGCATGTAAAGTTGATCATTAGTGCTGATTGCGAAGCCTATGAGTTGTATAGCGCAGGTCCTAATGCATCGGAGTTTCATCGCACGGTAAGCCGCTTAATTGAAATGCGCTCTCCACCATACATGGCGTTGGAGCACAGGGCGGATCTCGCGTTGAATCAATCAGTCGATTGACGATATTCGATTGTCGAGTGCTTTACCTCTTGCATACTTTGGCGCAAGTGGGCACGATAGCGCGATGTCAATGCGCTTCCCGATTTTGCGCTTCATTATGGTCGTTCTGGCCATTTCATTTGCTGCCACTGTGTGGGCTCAGCAAATGGAAATTATTCACCTTAAACACAAAACCGCCGATCAAATCCTGCCGGCTATTCAACCACTTGTAGAGCAGGGTGGCGGCATTTCGGCGTTTAATAACAGTTTATATTTGCGCACCTCTGCTAGTAATAAGCGCGACATCATGCGCGCGATTGCTGCGATGGACGTGCCTTCTCGTCGATTACGTGTGTCACTTCGCGTTGCTGCATCGCGTGATATTGATGCGGAAGGATTGGGTGTTGGTGGCCAAGTTCGGTCGGGCGATGTGAGTGTTAACGTACCGCCTAGCCGCTCATCTCGGCGAAATCAAATTGAACTCGGCCGCATAAATGGGCCGAGTGGATCAGTATCTGTCGATGGATATTCCACGCGCGATGCGCGCCAGTCCACCTCGCTCCAACAGGTAATGGTTGAAGAGGGTGGTTCCGCCTTTGTACAAAGCGGTACCTCTGTGCCGGTGCCGCTCGTGCAATATGGATATGGACCCAATGGGCGGCGGGTTGTGGTGGGCACGGAATATCGAGACATGACCTCGGGTTTTTACGTCAAACCCAATCTAACGGGAGATCGCGTAACAGTTGAGGTCTCACCGCAACGAGAAAGCGCGGGCCTAAATGGCGACCAAATCGACTCGGTTAAATTGAGTACGACAGTTTCGGGTCGGGTTGGAGAGTGGATGGAGCTGGGTGGCGTTGATTCATCAGAAGACCGTCGTGTTACAGGTGTCGGTAATTACTCAACACGCTCCAACCTTGATGGAAAACACCTCCAGATTAAGGTTGAAATACTTGAGTGATAATTTGTTTCTAAATGTAAGCGGTGTAACAAATTAGCTTTCCATACCGGTAACAAAGTTTTCGCTTTTGTTTGGTGGAAAGGTTGTAATCTAGTCGTAAGCCGCTGAAAAATAGATTTGTTTTGAAGATTGAAAAACTGGCACGATCTTTGAAACATATAGGCACACGTTTCCGTCTATTCCCTTCGGTTTAGGTGGTGCGTATGGGTAGCACCCCCATTGGTGCGCAGTTACAGGGGAGACATTAGCAATGATCGAAACCTTTTATGATGTATTGCGGCGTCAGGGTATTACCCGCCGCAGCTTCCTCAAGTTCTGCAGTCTGACCGCAACGTCGCTGGGCCTTGGCTCCGCAGCTGTGCCGAAGATTGTTAATGCGATGGAATCCAAGCCGCGTACGCCCGTTCTGTGGCTGCACGGTCTGGAATGTACCTGCTGTTCAGAGTCCTTCATTCGTTCTGCTCATCCGCTCTCCAAAGACGTGGTTCTGTCCATGATTTCTTTGGACTACGATGACACGTTGATGGCCGCTGCAGGTCACCAGGCTGAAGCGATTTTTGACGAAATCGTTAACAAATACCGTGGTCAGTACATTTTGGCAGTGGAAGGTAATCCTCCGCTGAACGAAGATGGCATGTTCTGTATTCATGCAGGCCGTCCTTTCGTTGAAAAACTGCGCGAAGTGGCAAAGGATGCCAAGGCCATCATCTCTTGGGGTTCATGTGCCTCTTGGGGTTGTGTGCAGGCTGCTAAGCCGAACCCGACCCGTGCTACTCCGGTGCACAAGGTTATTACCGATAAGCCGATCATTAAGGTTCCGGGTTGCCCCCCGATTGCCGAAGTGATGACCGGTGTTATCACTTACATGCTGACGTTTGATCGTCTGCCGGAACTGGACCGTCAGGGTCGTCCGAAGATGTTCTATGGCCAGCGTATTCATGACAAATGTTATCGCCGTCCGCACTTTGATGCTGGTCAATTTGTTGAGCAGTGGGACGATGAGGGTGCTCGTAAGGGTTACTGTCTGTACAAGGTTGGCTGTAAAGGTCCGACCACGTACAACGCATGTTCCACCACACGTTGGAATGAGGGTGTTAGCTTCCCGATCGCTTCTGGCCACGGCTGTATCGGCTGTTCAGAAGATGGTTTCTGGGATAAGGGCTCCTTCTATGACCGCGTGACCGACATCAAGCAATTCGGCATTGAAAGCAATGCTGACAAGGTTGGCGGTACGGTTGCAGCTGTTGCAGGTGCTGCTGTTGCAGCCCACGCTGCGGTTTCTGCTCTGACGCGTGCTCGCGGCAAGCAGGATGTGAAGGATCAGGCAGGAGGCAACTAATATGGCATACGAAACCCAAGGTTTTAACGTAGACAACAGCGGCAAGCGCGTTGTGGTCGATCCGGTATGTCGGATTGAAGGTCACATGCGTGTTGAGGTTAACCTCGACAGCAACAACGTGATCCGCAATGCTGTGTCCACGGGTACGATGTGGCGTGGTATTGAAGTTATTCTGAAGGGCCGTGACCCGCGTGATGCATGGGCGTTCGCTGAGCGTCTGTGTGGCGTGTGTACCGGTACCCACGCGTTGACTTCGATTCGTGCAGTTGAAAACGCGCTGGGCATTACCATTCCGGAAAATGCCAACTCTATCCGTAACATCATGCAACTGAATCTTGAAATTCACGATCACCTCGTGCATTTCTATCACCTGCATGCGCTGGACTGGGTTGACGTGATTAGCGCACTGAAGGCAGACCCGAAGGCAACTTCTGCTCTGCAACAGTCCGTTTCTCCGTCATGGCCGCTGTCTTCACCGGGTTACTTCCGTGACCTGCAAAACCGCCTGAAGAAGTTCGTTGAAAGCGGTCAGCTGGGCCCGTTCATGAACGGTTACTGGGGCAACCCGGCCTACCTGTTGCCGCCTGAAGCCAACCTCATGGCTGTGGCTCACTACCTCGAAGCGCTGGACTTCCAAAAAGAAATCGTGAAGATCCACACCATCTTCGGCGGTAAAAACCCGCACCCGAACTGGCTGGTGGGTGGTGTTCCTTGCGCGATCAATCTGCACGATACCGGTGCTGTTGGCGCGATCAACATGGAACGCCTGAACATGGCTGAAAAGATCATCAACGATACGATTACGTTTATGGACCAAGTCTATATTCCCGATATCGTTGCGATCGGCTCGTTCTACAAGGGCTGGTTGTATGGTGGCGGCTTGTCTGGTTCGTCAGTTCTGGCGTACGGTGATTTCCCTGATAAAGCTAATGATTACAGCCCGTCTAATCTGATGTTGCCGCGTGGCGCAATCATCAACGGCAACCTGAACGAAATTCATCCGGTTGACCATGCTGATCCGGAACAGATTCAAGAGTTTGTGGATCACGCATGGTACAAGTACCCGGACGAAACAAAGGGTCTGCACCCGTGGGATGGTATTACTGAGCCGAACTACGTTCTGGGCCCGAACACCAAGGGTACCCGTACCAATATTCAAGAACTGGATGAGTCCGGCAAGTACTCTTGGATTAAGGCGCCGCGTTGGCGCGGTAATGCAATGGAAGTGGGTCCCTTGGCTCGCTGGGTTGTTGGCTATGCTGGCGGCCACGCGGAAATCAAGGGTTCTACTGACAAGCTGCTGAAGGATCTGGGTGGTGTTCCGTTACAGGCAATCTTCTCAACACTGGGTCGTACTGCTGCTCGCGCACTGGAAGGCCAATGGTCCGGCTACAAGCAAAAGTACTTCTTCGACAAGCTGGTAGCCAACTGTAAGGCTGGCGATCAGTCCACGGCGAATGTCGAGAAGTGGGATCCGAAGACATGGCCGAAGGAAGCTAAGGGCTACGGCTTTACCGAAGCTCCGCGCGGTGCTCTAGGTCACTGGATCCGCGTGCGTGACGGTAAGATCGAAAACTACCAAATGGTTGTTCCGACAACCTGGAATGGTAGCCCTCGCGATCCGAAGGGTCAGATCGGTGCCTTCGAAGCATCACTGATGAATACGCCGGTTGCTAAGGCCGATGAGCCGTTAGAAATCCTGCGTACGATTCACTCCTTCGACCCCTGCTTGGCTTGTTCCACTCACGTGATGAGTCCTGAAGGCAAAGAGCTCACCAGCGTCAAGGTGCGTTAATCCAAAGGAGAGTAACGATGCTATACGAGCATTCGGTAGACGCTCTGGATAAGATCAAAGACGCCAAATTGGTGAAGGCGGTCTATGTGTACGAGGCACCGCTGCGCCTCTGGCACTGGGTTAATGCTCTTGCCATTGTGGTTCTTGCGATCACTGGGTGGTTTATTGGTAGTCCGACCCCGACTATGCAGGGCGAGGCCAGCGATAACTTCCTGTTTGGTTATATCCGTTTCGCGCACTTTGCGGCCGGTTATGTCCTCGGGATTTTCTGGCTGGTTCGTATTTACTGGGCTTTGGTAGGTAACGAGCATTCCATTCAGATTTTCGTGATTCCAGTGTGGTCAAAGCACTGGTGGAGCGAGGTTCTGTGGGAACTTCGTTGGTACCTGTTCTTGGAGCGTGTGCCGAAGAAATATATCGGCCACAATCCGATGGCTCAGCTGGCAATGTTCATGATGTTTACCGTTGGCATGTTCATCATGCTCTTTACAGGCTTTGCTCTGTACGGTGAAGGTCTGGGTGAAGGATCCTGGGCGGATCGTCTGTTTGGCTGGGTAATCAGTCTAGCAGGTGGTAACAGCCTCCAAGTCCACAACTGGCATCATTTGGGGATGTGGTTGATCGTGACCTTTGTGATCGTGCACGTCTATGCGGCTATTCGTGAAGACATCATGAGCCGTCAAAGCATGATCTCCACTATGATCTCTGGCTGGCGGATGTTCAAGGACTAATCGTCCTCGTTCAGAGTCATCTAGTTCAGCGTAATGACAATGCAAGAAGGTTCATTGCCTGGAATGAACAGCCCACGTCGCAAGACGTGGGCTGTTTCTTTGTCTAGCGGTAAGCCGATTCGACTGCCGCGTCGTCCCATGCACCCTGGCCGTTTCTTGGAAACAAGATTTCTTTTGCCAAGCAATATTACGCAGGATGAATTGGCAAAGGCATTGGGCATTTCAAGACGTCGCGTCAATGAGTTGGTTAGAGGTAAGCGTGGTGTGAGTCCTGATACCGCACTGCGTCTGGCTTTGTGTTTTGGTTTGGATGCTGAATTCTGGCTGCGTTTGCAAACCGCGTGGGATGCCCATCAGGCTTGGCTTAAGCTAGATGGCAACTCCCAGCAAGAAGAATAAAATCTTCCACTCCGGAAAGTAACTTTCCGTGCGATTTCTGGCTGTGCGTATCCAGCCAAGCTATCTATCTGTTCCGCAACAATTAAATTTAATTTAAGAACTGGCACAACATTTGTATGTAACGGTAGTCGTTACATAGGGGGTAAGCATGTCTGAGCGCAATTCGATTTTGGTTCTTGGTATCGGCAACATTCTGTGGGCCGACGAAGGTTTTGGGGTGCGCACTGTTGAGGCGATGAATGAAGCCTATGCGTTTTCTGAAAATGTAACAGTCTTGGATGGTGGTACGCAGGGGCTTTACCTGTTGCCCTATCTACAAGAAACAGATCGTTTGGTTGTGTTTGATGCGATTGATTGGGGTTTGCCGCCCGGAATGCTGCGCGTATTTGAAGGCGATGAAGTGCCCAAGTTTATGGGTGCCAAGAAAATGTCGCTGCATCAAACGGGCTTTCAAGAAGTCATTATGAGCGCAGATTTGTTGGGCAAATGTCCGCGTGAGCTGGTACTTATAGGTGTGCAACCGGTTGAGCTTGAGGACTTTGGAGGAAGCCTGCGTGACGAAGTAAAGGCGCAAATAGAGCCCTCTATCAAGATTGCGCTTGAGTATTTGGAGAAATGGGGTGCTAATCCGACGCCTCGTAAGGCGGGCGAGTTTGAGCGCTTGAGTCATATTTCGCTGGATATCAATGCCTATGAAGAAGGTCGCCCCAGTGAAGAAGAGGCGTGTCGCGTAGCTGATTTGCGCTTTGTGGACGGTCGTTAAAAATGTGCTTGGGTATTCCAATGCAGGTGCAAGAAGTCCAAGGTACTTTTGCGCTGTGCTCAGGCCCGCACGGACAGGGGCGCATCGACATGTTGTTGGTATCAGACGCTCAACCGGGTGATTGGATACTGACATTTCTGGGTGCTGGACGCGAGATTATTGATGCGACGCGCGCGCACTTAATTAACGAAGCGCTTGGTGGGCTTGGTGCGGTCACCAATGGTGAAGTTGATGAGGCGATGTTGAATAGTTTGTTGGACGTGGCTTTTTCTGATTTGGTCAATCGAGAGCCGGAACTGCCGCCGCATTTGCAGGCGCTTTTACAGAATGGAGATACAAAGTGAATACAGACGATTTTATTATTTCCCCGAGTTTGCCTCCTGCGCCTGACAGTATGCCGCTTGATGAGCGCATTACGCGCCTTGTTGAAAAGCAGGATTTTACGCTCGTGACGAATGACACTGCGGCAGCATTTGCGGCTGAGGATGGTGACAATATTATTTTGTTGACTGCCGATCCACGTGCTTATCCAGAGACTTGGGATGTGGCTGTCGTGCTGCCGGAAGTTCTGAAGACTGTGCCTAATCGTTATCGTGCAGCAGTGGCTGACCCTATTCAGTCCGTTAAGTTGGCAGCTCGCTTTGGTGTGCAAGTATTTCCAGCATTGATTTTTCAACGCTCAGGGGCATTTGTGGGAACGCTTGAAGGTATGCAAGATTGGGATTCATACCTGCGCTTAATTCCGCAAATGTTAGAGCGTCCGACGAGTCGTGCGCCCAGTATTGGTATTCCGGTGGTGTCAAGCACCGGTTCTGGTTCATCCTGTCATTAATCAAGAGGTGTGCAATGAAATCATTTCCGATTCCGGTTGTGGCGGTAGGTACTGGCTCTCAGCCTGAGGAAGAAGAGGAGTTGGTGTACCTCGAAATGCCGAAGGATATGGACACCTATCGTGCCCCTCGTCTGGATGCATTTGATGATGCCGAACTGAATGCGCAGGTTTGCGCAACATTTGTAGAGCTGCGCGATGCAATGAATAGTAGGCGTATTAGTGGTGAGCCAGTAAGAATTGACTTAAGTAATAGATCAGCAGAACTGATTGCTGGCATCAATGATGCGCTGGGTGAAGGTGAAGTGGCGATAATGATTAGCGCCCCAAATATGACGCGTATTCAAGAGACGGCGTTCCCGAGCATTTGGCGTGTTTTGGCCTATGACGAGATGGGGAATTTAGTTGAAGACGCGATTGAAGCTTGCTCTATTCCACCTCGGGTGATTTCGGCAGCCCGTGCTGTTGCTGCTGCTGATGTCGATGTGCCGCCGGCACCGCCCGGTGTGATGAACTCGCCTGCTTTAGTTCACGAGTTGTTGGATGTTGTTGGCCGTCGTCAAGATAAAGAGCAAGCCCATGTCCTGAATCTGACATTGCTGCCGTTGTCGCCAAATGATATTGACCATTTGGGTGCGACATTGCGTATGGGAAGTGTGTCAATGTTGTCGCGTGGCTATGGTAATTGCCGTATCACCAGCACGGCAATGAAGGACACGTGGTGGGTTCAGTACTTCAATAGTACCGACAAGCTCATTCTGAATACGCTTGAAGTGGTTGATGTGCCCGAAGTGGCCCTGGCTGCTCAAGAAGATTGGGAAGCCTCTATTGAGCGCTTGGGCGAGTGGGTTGCCATCATGATGGAAGATTACTGATTCATGGATACCTTTGAAGGTAGTTACATGGGGGACAACAGCAAGATCTCAGATACCACACGTCTTGAGTGTGGTATCTGTTGGTCGGTGTATGACCCTGCTGAAGGTGATCCAACTTGGCAGATTCCTCCTGGCACCCCCTTCTCGAAATTGCCTGAGCATTGGCAATGCCCGAACTGCGATGCGCCAAAACACAAATTTATGGTGTTGGAAGACTAATGGAAATGGAGTGGGTACTCGAGAATCCGACGGAAACAATTCGCCGGATTTTTCAGGGCATTGCAGATACTCGCATGCTAGATTTTCCGCTCTCAAACACCGCGCTGAAAGTTGAGGCTGTCGGTTTTCAAGAGTGGAATGGCTTGTGGGTTGGTGTGCTCATTACGCCATGGTCGATGCTACTGCTGGTGCAGCCGAAATCCAACACGGATTTTCGCGTCTTGCCGCTTGGTCCTACCCAAACGTGGGCGTTTCCATCCGGTCCCTATGATTTTTTCGGTTTGAATGAGCCGGGCTTGGGCCCAACACATATGTGTTCGTTGTTCTCGCCGGCCTTCGAGTTTGAAGATCATGAAGGTGCGGTGATGACAGCAGAAGAGGTCATGAAGGCATTGTTCACTCCGCCGACAGAAGTTGAAGTGGAAGAACAGTTGGTTGAGCAAGCCGAGACAGCCAAGTTAGAAGGTAAGCCTATTAGCGAACAACCGATGTCACGTCGTGCATTTCTGCGTGGTGGTCGATAATCGCGCAGGTTATTGAAGGAGAGTTCGGTGCACGAAATGTCGCTGGCTGAGAGCATCATTCAGATTGTTGAAGAGGTTGCAGAACGCGAACAGGCAAAAAGAGTCAAAAGTGTGAGCATTGAAATTGGCGAGTTATCGTCAGTGCAAACGGATTCGCTAACCTTTTGTTTTGATGCGGTCACTAAAGGCTCTGTAGCCGAAGGCGCAGTGTTTACGTTGATACCCGTACCCGGCACCGGCTGGTGTATGAAATGCTGTGCTGAAGTTGGTTTAAAAGAGGCGCTGGGTGAGTGCCCAGTCTGTGGGAGCCATCAGGTTCAAATCACAGGCGGTACCGAAATGCGCGTTAAAGAATTGGAACTCGAGTAGGTCATTAAACCTGCCGAAAGACGACTAGGAGAGAGTGATGTGTACAGTTTGTGGCTGTGATGACGGCGAAGCCCGCATTGAAGGTCAATCGATTGACCGTAATCATCCCCATACTCATACCCATGCGGATGGCACGACACACACGCATACTCATGCAGACGGTACGACGCATACGCATGCACATCACGATCATCAGCAAGGCAATGGCCATAGCCACTTTGTAGCTGCTGCGCCGGATAAGCACGTTCATTATCACCGCCATGCCGACGGTAGCTGGCATACGCATGATCATGGTCATGACCATGATCATGCGCACGGCCACGCACAAGATGGCCATGAGCACAACCACAGCCATGATGATGGTGTGACGCATAGCCACTTCCACGGTCACGGCAGTGCAGCGCATGACCACGATCACGGTGCCGCACATACGCATAGTCATGATCATGACCATTCACATGGTCACTCCCATATTCATCAGCATGGCGATGATATTCACTATGGTGCTGGACCTGCCCACGCGCACGTGCCGGGTATGAGCCAAGCACGTATGGTGCAAATCGAACGCGACATTCTGTCGAAGAACAACGACTACGCAGGCGACAATCGCCGCTGGTTGGCAGACCATGGTGTGTTCGCCGTTAACTTCGTGTCGAGCCCCGGCTCAGGCAAGACGACGTTGCTGGTGCGCACTATCAACGAAATCAAAGCGCGTTTGCCTGTTGCTGTGGTTGAAGGCGACCAGCAAACCTCATTCGATGCTGAACGTATTCGTACCACGGGTGTGCGCGCTGTACAGGTTAATACCGGTAAAGGCTGTCACCTTGATGCGCAGATGGTTGGCAAAGCGCTGGACCATCTTGAATTGCCAGACGATGCATTGTTGCTGATCGAAAACGTTGGCAACTTGGTCTGCCCCGCCGCATTTGATTTGGGTGAAGCACACAAGGTCGTGATTCTGTCTGTGACCGAAGGCGAAGATAAGCCGCTGAAATATCCGGATATGTTTCGCGCGGCCAGCGTTATGTTGCTGAACAAAGTCGATTTGTTACCGCACCTGACTTTCAATGCCAATTTGGCTATTGAATACGCACGTCGTGTTAATCCGGACCTGAAGGTGATCCGTACTTCTTCAACTTCAGGCGAAGGCTTTGAAGAATGGCTGAATTGGCTCGAACAGGGCGTCAAGGAAGCCGGCGAAACGCGTGATCGCAACGTGGGTGCACTGCGTGCTCGTATCGCTCAACTCGAAGCACAGTTGAACGCCAAGGCCTGATCGCAGCCTCGCAGACAATTGGCAAAACCAATGGGCAAAGCTAGTTGTCTGCAGCAGGCCTGACAAGGATGTCATGGTGAGCACAGCGACACTTACTCCGGCAAGCACTGCAGAAGCGCTGCAGAAGCGTTTGCAGGTGCGCGTGAGCGGCATTGTTCAAGGCGTAGGCTTTCGCCCATTTGTGTACCGTTTAGCAACCCAAAACGGCTTATCCGGCTTAGTGTTTAACGACGCGGCAGGGGTGATGATCGAAGTCGAAGGTGAGCCGTCTGGTTTGTCTGACTTTATGTCTGCCTTGCGCGTTGAAGCACCGCCGCGCTCACGCATTGATCAGATTGTGCCGACCGAAGTGCCAACACAAGGCGCGCACGGATTTAGTATTGTTGAAAGCCGTGGCGGACAAGTGGCGACAGCTATTGGGCCCGACACTAGTATTTGTAGCGATTGCTTGCGTGAAATGTTTACGCGAGCCGATCGCAGATGGCGTTACCCCTTCATCAATTGCACACACTGTGGTCCGCGTTACACCATCACGCGTGATCTGCCGTACGACCGTGCGCAAACCAGCATGGCGAAGTTTGCGCTGTGTCCCTCGTGTGATAGCGAATATCGCAACGTGGCGGATCGCCGTTTTCATGCCGAGCCGAATGCCTGCCCCATTTGCGGCCCACAGCTGAGCCTGTGTGATGCGCAAGGTCAAACCGTAGCGTGTAATGATGTGATCGCTGAAGCCGTACGCAGACTACGTGCAGGCGAAGTGCTCGCGATAAAAGGTTTGGGTGGTTTTCATCTGGCGTGCGATGCACGCAATGCGGAGGCTGTACGCCGACTGCGTGATCGCAAACAGCGTGAAGAAAAGCCGTTTGCTGTGATGACGGCCAATCTCCAAACGTTAAGCCGTTTTGCCAATATCGATGCTGCTAGTTCAGCCTTGTTACACAGTGCAGAGCGGCCAGTGGTATTGCTGCCTAAAACAGCACAAGCCGATGCAGTGCTTGCAGGTATTGCCCCAGGTGTGGCATGGATTGGCGCCATGCTGCCTTACACGCCGCTGCAATACCTGCTGTTTCATGAAGCGGCCGGTTCGCCTGAAGGCTTGGACTGGATGCAAGCAACGGCAGATGCTGATGATGCGCTTATGTTGGTGATGACCAGCGCAAATCCGCATGGCGAACCGTTGGTGCATGACAATGCAGAAGCGGTGTTGCAGTTAGCCGGAATTGCTGATGCCTACGTGATGCATGACCGCGATATCGTGGTGCGGTGTGACGATTCGGTTATTCGTCCCGCGAGCGATGGTGCCCCGCAGTTCATTCGACGTGCGCGCGGCTACACGCCGGTTGCGATACAGCTCACGCGAAACAGCCCAGCCGTATTGGCAATGGGCGGCTGGTTCAAAAATACCGTGTGCCTTACGCGGGGCCGTGAAGCCTTCGTGTCGCAACATATTGGCGATCTGGATAACGCACAAACCTGCCGATTTTTAGAAGAAACGGTTGAGCATTTTCGCCGTGTTTTGCAAGTGAGCCCACACGCCATTGCACACGATTTGCACCCAGATTTTCATTCATCGCAGGTCGCCGCTGGATTGGCAAACGCCTTGGGCGTGCCGTGCCTCGGTGTGCAACATCATCACGCGCATATCGCTTCGGTACTGGCCGAACACCAGATTGATGAACCGACCCTCGGACTGGCGCTGGACGGCGTTGGTTTAGGCAGTGACGGCGGAGCTTGGGGTGGTGAGTTATTGCTGGTGAAGGGCGCAGAGTTTGAGCGCCTTGGCCATTTGCGCACTTTACCCTTGGCGGGAGGCGACCGCGCTGCAAGAGAGCCGTGGCGGGTCGCCGCAGGCGTGTTGCATCAGCTTGGGCAGAATGCAGATATTGCGTCACGATTTGCCAATCGGGCAGGCGCGGCAACAGTGGCTGAAATGCTACAGCGCCAATTAAATACGCCGCACACGTCGAGCATGGGACGCTGGTTTGACGCAGCTGCTGGTTTGCTGGGGCTACGTGACCAAATGAGTTTTGAAGGGCAGGCAGCGATGGAGCTAGAAGGCCATGCCGCCAGCACGGTTATGCCTGAGAAAACTCCCCACCTATGGGCCATTGGCGGCGATAATGTACTGGATTTGCTGCCGCTCATGGCGCAGCTCGCAGAAATGGGTCGCACTCGCAGCCAGAACACGGTTGCTGAAGGCGCTGCTTTATTTCATGCTGCATTGGCAGACGCGCTGAGCGAATGGGTTATTGCCAATGCCCAACGACTGGGATTGCGCCGCGTAGCTGGTGCGGGAGGATGTTTTTTAAATGCGTTGCTGGTACAGCGGCTACGCAAAAATTTGCAGCAACAGGGAATTGAACTGGTGGAAGCGCGTGCGCTTCCACCCAATGATGGCGGGCTGTCGCTCGGCCAGGCGTGGGTGGCACAACGTGCCTTATTTGCAATGGAAGGTTGATCAACATGTGTCTTGCGATTCCAGCCAAAGTGGTTGAACTGCGCGAAGCAGGTCAGGGTGTAGTGGATCTCGGCGGTGTGCGCAAAGAGATTTCGCTGGAACTGGTCGATGGCGTGCAGCCTGGTGATTATGTGATTGTGCATGTCGGCTTTGCGCTGACACGACTCGATCCAGAGGAAGCGGAGCGTACGCTCGCGCTATTTGCTGAAGCAGACATTAAAGCAGCGGCGGCGGCACTATGAAATACGTTGAAGAATATCGCGACGGCGACGTCGCACAGGGCCTAGCCAAAGTCATTGCGGCAGAAGCACGCCCCGATCGTGGCTACCATTTCATGGAATTTTGCGGTGGCCACACTCACGCCATTTCGCGTTACGGCGTAACCGATCTGCTGCCACCGAATGTGCGCATGATTCACGGTCCGGGCTGCCCGGTGTGCGTATTGCCAATTGGTCGTGTTGACCAAGCTATTAAGCTTGCACTCGAAAACAATGTGATTCTGTGCACCTATGGCGATTGCCTGCGTGTGCCTGCTTCCGAGAGTTTGTCACTGCTCAAAGCCAAGGCACGCGGTGCGGACATTCGCATGGTGTATTCCTGCGCTGACGCACTGAAAGTGGCGCGTGAGAATCCGACGCGCGAAGTCGTGTTCTTCGCCATTGGTTTTGAAACCACCACGCCACCCACCGCATTGGCCATTAAGCAGGCCGCTACAGAAGATCTGCCGAACTTCAGCGTGCTGTGCTGCCATGTGCTCACCCCGTCGGCTATCATGAACATTCTCGAGTCGCCTGAAGTGCGCGAACTCGGTACCGTGCCGATTGATGGTTTTGTGGGTCCCGCCCACGTTTCAACCATTATTGGTAGCCAGCCTTACGAATTCTTCGCAGAGGAATATCGTAAGCCGGTGGTGATTGCAGGCTTTGAGCCGCTGGATGTGATGCAGGCTATTTTGATGCTGGTACGTCAGGTGAACGACGGTCGCAGCGAAGTCGAAAACGAATTTACGCGCGCCGTAAATCGCGAAGGCAACACCCGTGCGCAAGCATTGGTGGCCGAAATTTTTGAACTGCGTAAATCGTTTGAATGGCGCGGCTTGGGTGAAGTACCGTACTCAGCATTGTGTATTCGCGAAGCTTTTGGCAAATGGGACGCCGAACGTCGTTTCAATACCGAATACAAAGCGGTGCCGGATAACAAAGCCTGCGAATGTGGCGCGATTTTGCGTGGCGTGAAAAAGCCAACCGACTGCAAAATTTTCGGCACAGTCTGTACGCCAGAGAACCCCATGGGTTCGTGCATGGTGTCGAGTGAAGGTGCGTGCGCTGCACACTACACCTATGGCCGCTTCAAAGACGTTGAAATTGTAGCGGGCTAAAAACACGGCCGGCGTTGCGTGCGTCGGCCCACGAATCTGCCCGAACATAAAACGTACAAAAAGAACGTACAAAAGATCGTATAAAAAAACGAATAATCAATCAGCAGCCGGTTTGTCCGGCCATCATTTTCGGGATGCACGATGGGTGAAGTAAAGCGCGGTTATGTCCGTCCTCTGGATGTTAAAAACGGACGCATAGATATGTCGCATGGCTCAGGTGGTAAAGCCATGGCGCAGTTGATCGAAGAATTATTTGCACGTGCATTCAACAACGAACTGCTAGCCCAAGGAAATGACGGCACCGTGTTGCCCGCGCTTCAAGCTGGCGAACGCTTGGTGATGGCGACGGATAGTCACGTTGTCTCTCCTTTGTTTTTCAAAGGTGGTGACATTGGTTGTTTGTCAGTGCACGGTACGGTGAATGATGTGGCCGTAATGGGTGCCCGTCCGTTGTATCTCGCCGCAGGCTTTATTCTTGAAGAAGGCTTTCCGCTATCTGAACTGAAAAAAGTGGTCGACTCAATGGCCGCTGCCGCACGTGAAGCGGGTGTGCCGATTGTGACTGGCGACACCAAAGTGGTGGAGCAGGGTAAGGGCGATGGCGTCTTTATTACCACCACCGGCGTGGGTGCCTTGCCTGCGGGCCGCGATCTTGGTGGCGCCAATGCACGCCCGGGTGACGTCGTAATTGTGTCTGGCAGTATTGGTGACCATGGCACGGCCATCATGTCGCAGCGTGAATCATTGGCGTTTGATACTGAAATCGAATCAGACACCGCCTGCTTGCACAATTTGATTGAAACCATGCTGGCGGCTGTGCCTTCGACCAGTGAAGTGGGGAATGCAGCACGCGGCATTCGTGTGATTCGCGATGCGACACGTGGTGGTGTTGCAACCACATTGAACGAAATTGCCAAGCAATCTGGCGTGGGCGTGATGCTCAACGAAAAAGGCTTTGTCATTAAGCCGCAGGTTGATGCAGCGTGTGAGTTCTTGGGTCTTGATCCGCTGTACGTTGCCAATGAAGGCAAGATTGTGGTGATTGTTGCGCGTGAAGATGCCGATGCGCTGCTGGCCGCGATGCGTGCGCACCCGCAAGGTAAAGATGCTTCAGTCGTGGGTGATGTGCTAGAAGATCCGCATCACTTTGTGCAAATGCGCACAGGCTTTGGCGGACGCCGCATTGTTGACTGGTTGAGTGGCGAACAATTGCCGCGTATTTGTTAAGCTCAGGCCGTCGGTGATGACGGCCTGTTGGTTTGAATTTTGCGAATCCACACCCGGCTGTATGCAGGTGTGGATTTGTAGTTTGTCAGGCTGCCCAATGCTGCGGCCACTGCCTAGAAACTGATATGCGAATTCTGTTTATTACACATAGCTTCAATAGTCTTACGCAGCGCATGTGGTGCGAGTTACGCGCCCGAGGACATGATGTATCCATTGAGTTTGACATCATTGATTCTGTTACAGAAGAAGCGGTTGAATTTTGGAAGCCTGACTTGATCCTCGCGCCGTATTTACGTCGTGCGATTCCCGAGTCCGTGTGGTCAAAGCATGTGTGTTTAGTCGTGCATCCGGGTATTGTTGGGGATCGCGGCCCATCTGCACTCGACTGGGCAATCTTGGAAGGCGAAAGCGAATGGGGCGTCACGGTGCTACAAGCCAACGCCGAAATGGATGCTGGCGACATTTGGGCTTGGCGCACTTTCCCGCTACGACAAGCCAGCAAAGCTAGTATTTATCGCAACGAAGTGACCGAGGCTGCATTAGCCGGTGTGCTCGAAGCGCTCGAAAATTTCGAAGCCTACAAGCAAGGTAGTTGGAAGCCTTTGCCGCTCGAACAAGCGCCTCAGCACGTGACAAAGATGGGCCAGCTGCGTCCGCTCATGAAGCAAGAGGACCGCCGCATTGATTGGCAAAAGGATAGCTCGGCGCTGATCTTGCGTAAGCTCAACGCGGCAGATGGTTTCCCCGGTGTGCGTGGTGAGTTACTTGGCGTGCCATGTAACTTGTATGACGCGCATATTGAGCCGTTGCCAATTGAAGGCGCGCCTGGCCAAGTTGTGGCAAAACGCGAACATGCGCTCTTGCTTAAGACGACGGATGGCGCCATTTGGGTCGGCCACGCCAAGCGAACAGACAAAGAAGATACGCTCAAACTGCCCAGCACGGTTGCGTTAGCGGCAGAGTGTGCTGACATTGCCAATTGGCAACATGATGCAGCCGGTTGCGATGAAATTCGTTACGAAGAATCCACGGTAACGAATGAAGAAGGCGCGCTGGTCAAGGTTGGTTACCTGCATTTTGATTTTTACAATGGCGCCATGTCGACGCGCCAATGCAAGCAGTTGTTGCACGCAGTTGAAGCAGCGCGGCAACAGCCAACGCAAGTTTTGGTACTCATGGGTGGACGTGATTTTTGGTCGAACGGAATTCACCTAAATTTGATTGAGGCTTCAGGCAGCGCAGCAGATGAGTCTTGGGAAAACATCAACGCGATAGATGATGTGTGCAAAGCCATTATCGAAACCACAGACAAACTGGTGATTTCGGCCATGCGTGGCAACGCTGGCGCGGGAGGCGCATACTTAGCACTTACCGCAGACGAGGTGTGGTCACGCGAAGTGGTGATTCTTAATCCGCACTACAAAAACATGGGTAACCTGTACGGCTCAGAATACTGGACCTATTTGTTGCCACGTCGCATGGGACCAGATGGACGGCGTATCATGCAAAATCGCTTGCCAATTACTGCGCGCGAGGCGTTAGACATGGGGCTGATCGACAAAGTGATGGCGGGCGATGCACAGACTTTTGCACAGGCTGTCGTCGCGCAAGCAGAAGCATTGGCAAAGCAGCCAGATTTACAAGCGCGTATTGCAAACAAAGCAGAACAGCGTGCTGCAGACGAGGCGAAGAAACCACTTGCCAGTTACAGAGAGGCGGAATTGGCAAATATGCGCCGTAACTTCTTTGGCTTTGATCCGAGCTACCACGTGGCGCGCTTCCACTTTACGCGTAAGACGCTGCATTCGTGGACGCCGCGTCACCTGGCCTTGCATCGCCAAGATGCGCCGGAGCGTGCCGCATGACAGTGCGTCTGCCTACCGTTCTAGTCATTGATGACGAGGTGCGTTCGCAAGAATCGTTGCGTCGCACGCTTGAAGATGACTTCGAAGTGTTCTGTGCTTCGTCGGCTGAAGAAGCGCAGAAGATTCTAGAGCGCGAATTCGTACAAATTGTACTGTCCGACCAGCGCATGCCCGGCATGAGTGGCGTGGATTTTCTGCGTCGTGTGCGTGCGCAATGGCCAGAAGCTATTCGCATCATCATCTCGGGCTACACCGACGCGGAAGACATTATTGCCGGTATTAACGACGCCGGCATTTATCAATATTTGCTCAAGCCATGGCAGCCGGAACAATTGGTGCTGACGCTCAAAAGCGCGTCACGCATGTACCAGCTGCAAAATGAAAACCAACGTTTGGCGCTTGAGCTTCGTACTGCCGAAGCACCGCTTAAACAGCGTGTGGAAACACAGCGCAATCAAGTGCGACGTGCGTTTGACTTTAGCCGCATTGCTAGGGCCGAAGATAGCCCCATCAATGACGTAATTGGTCTACTCGAACGCGTCTCGCCATTTGATGTGCCCGTGTTGCTAACAGGTGAATCAGGTACCGGTAAAGAGTTGTTGGCGCGGGCGATTCACTACGCCAGTGACCGTAGTGAAGGCGCGTTCGTGGTGGAAAACTGCGCGGCTTTGCCGGATCAATTGCTGGAGTCCGAATTGTTCGGTCACAAACGCGGATCGTTTACGGGCGCGTTTGAAGATCGCATTGGTCTGTTTCAACAAGCAGATGGCGGCACCATTTTCCTAGACGAAATTGGTGATACGTCACCGCAGTTTCAGGTCAAGTTGCTGCGGGCTTTGCAAGAAGGCGAAATTCGCCCCGTGGGTAGCTCGCGCTCACTTAAGGTGAATGTGCGTGTGGTTGCGGCAACCAACCGCGATCTTGAACAAGATGTGAGCCAAGGCCGCTTCCGTGAAGACTTGTATTACCGCTTGGCTGCGGTGAGTGTGATTGTGCCGCCCTTGCGCGAGCGCGTCATGGATATACCGCTGATTGCGGACGAGCTCATGGATCGTGCCATTAAGAGCCTCGGGAAACAGGTTAATGGCATCACGCCCGAAGTGCTGTCGTGCCTTGAGCGTTATCGTTGGCCCGGCAATGTGCGTGAGTTGTACAACGAGATTCAGCGCATGTTAGCGCTGGCGCAAACATTGCACCTCACCCCCGATTTATTGAGCCCGCGTGTGTTGCGTGCTGCTGAAGGCGAACAGCAAGAGCGCGAGTTATCGCTTCTGGCTGGGCTCGATGGTACGCTCAAGCAGCGCATGGAGCAGCTCGAGGCGCGTGTGTTGCACGAGTCGCTGTTGCGCCACCGTTGGAACAAAACACGTGCAGCGCAGGAAATGGGTTTGTCGCGCGTCGGGCTGCGCGCCAAACTCACGCGTTACAAATTAGATCGAGATTAAGTTTTGCCAATGCGCTGACTGCGAAAGGGCGTGCATGAATCTGCTTTGGTTGCAATCAGGAGGTTGTGGAGGCTGCTCCATGTCGTTGCTGTGTCACGACAGTAGCGACCTGTTTGGGTTGCTTTCTGGCGCAGGCATTGAAATGGCTTGGCACCCCAGCTTGTCTGAGCAAAGCAATGACGATGTGCAAAACATGCTGCTCGCTATGGAACGTGGAGAGCAGCCGCTCGACATTCTCTGTGTTGAAGGCTCGTTATTGCGTGGGCCAAATGGCACGGGCGGTTTTCATCGCATGGCGGGGAGTGGTCGACCGATGATTGAGATTGTGCGTGGATTGGCAAATCGCGCTCAATATGTGATCGGCGTTGGAACCTGTGCAGCCTATGGTGGCGTCACTGCGGGCGGCATGAACCCAACCGACGCGTGTGGTTTGCAATACGATGGTGCGACACCCGGTGGTTTGTTAGGAACGGCGTTTCGGTCGTCCTCTGGCCTACCTGTCATCAACGTTGCGGGCTGCCCAACGCATCCGGGCTGGGTGGTGGATACGCTGATGAGCATCGCGTTAGGCGATGTGAATGAAGACTCGCTCGATGCGCTGGGGCGTCCACGTTTCTATGCAGATAAATTGGTGCATCATGGCTGCACGCGTAATGAGTTTTATGAGTTTAAAGCGAGTGCAGAAAAGCCGTCGGACCAAGGCTGCATGATGGAGCACATGGGCTGCAAAGGCACGCAAGCTCATGCCGACTGCAATACGCGTACATGGAATGGCGAAGGCTCATGTTTGCGAGGCGGTTTTCCTTGCGTGAGTTGCACGGAGCCCGGCTTTGAAGAACCCGGTCATCCTTTCCACGAAACCCCAAAAATTGCCGGTATTCCGATCGGCTTGCCATCGGACATGCCCAAAGCTTGGTTCGTTGCTTTAGGTGCGTTATCAAAATCAGCAACGCCAAAGCGTGTGCGCGATAACGCAGTGTCTTACCGCACAGAAGTGTCCCCCGCGATTCGAAAAACGGGGCTGAAATCGTGACGCGTAAAATTGTTGTTGGCCCCTTCAATCGTGTGGAAGGTGATCTTGAAGTTCATCTCGAAATTGGCAAAGCGGAGAAGGGTGAGCGCATTCAAGCGGCTTACGCTAACTCGCCGTTGTTTCGCGGCTTCGAGCAAATTTTGTCGGGCAAACACCCACTTGATGCGCTGACTTTTGTGCCGCGTATCTGCGGTATTTGTTCCGTCTCACAGTCTGCAGCCGCAGCGCAAGCGCTCGCACAAGCAGCTGGCGTCACGGTGCCGCGTAACGGTCAATTGTGCTCAGCTGTGTCGCTGGCGATTGAAAACCTTGCTGATCACTTGAGCCATTTTTACCTTTTCTTCATGCCAGACTTCGCGCGCGAAGAATACGCAGCGCATACGTGGCATGCAGACATACGCGGTCGCTTTCAAGCAATACAAGGTAGCGCGACGCGCGATTTTTTGCCTGCACGTGCTCGCTTAATGGAAAGCATGGGCTTCTTGGCGGGTAAGTGGCCACACACGGGCTCGGTGCAACCCGGTGGTTCATCTAAGCCGGTGAGCGCTTCTGAACGTGTGCGTGTGTACAGCTTGTTACGTGGCTTCAGAAACTTCGTAGAGCGCAATGTGTTTGGCGATACGCTCGAAAATTTTGCAGCCCTCGAACACACAGAAGCCTTGAAGAAGTGGAGCGCAAACCACTCACAAAGCGACTTCGGGCGCTTCCTAAATGTGGCGCAACAGCTTGAGCTTTTTAATGTGGGACGTGCCACTGATCGTTTCTTAAGTTATGGCGCCTACGCACTGCCAGAAGGTTTGCATCTTCCTGCGGGCGTGTGGCACGAAGGCGCCATCAGCGCGCTTGATGTTTCGAGTATTACTGAAGATGTGTCGCATGCCTTGATGGATGGCGCAGTGTGCTTGCCTCCGCGTCAAGGCGTAACGCAGCCGCTGGCAGAGAAAGAGGGCGCCTACACCTGGTGTAAAGCCCCTCGCGTGGGCGGCCAAGTGGCAGAGGCGGGTGCATTAGCGCGACAAATGGTGGCCGGCCATCCCCTAGTTCGTGACATGGTGGCCCTGCACGGCGGCAGTGTTGGAGCACGTGTTGTTGCGCGTATTTTAGAAGTGGCACGCATGCTGCCTTTGATGGAGCAGTGGGTGTTGGCCATTGTTCCTGATGACGTTTTTTGTGCCAGTTTTGAATTGCCTGACGACACTGAGGGTGTAGGCTTGATTGAAGCGGCGCGCGGTTCCTTGGGACACTGGTTAGTGGTACGCGAAGGTCAAATTGCGCGTTATCAAATCATTGCGCCAACCACGTGGAACTTCTCTCCGCGAGATCAGCAAGGCACGCCGGGTGCGTTAGAACAAGCATTGGTAGGCATCCCCGTGCGCGACGGCGAACGCGTGCCGGTTATGGTGCAGCACGTGGTGCGATCGTTTGACCCGTGCATGGTGTGCACCGTGCATTAGCAACAAATTAGGAGGGCCAGTATGGAGCGATTTACCATTTCCCTTGACGATAAGCTGGCCAGTGAATTTGACCAGTGGATTGCGCAACGTGGTTACGCAAACCGTTCAGAAGCCGTACGTGATCTATTGCGTGCAGAGCTTGAAAAGTCTCGCTTGCAGCGTGCAGAAGCGCCACATTGCATTGCGTGTTTGTCGTATGTGTTTAACCACCACGAGCGAGAACTTTCTGAGCGCTTAACGGCGTTGCATCATGACCACCATGATCTCAGTGTGTCGACCATGCATGCTCATTTGGACCACGACAACTGTCTCGAAACAGTCATCTTGCGCGGCGAGACAGAAGAAGTGCAAAAATTTGCAGATTCAGTTTGTGCTGAAAGTGGCGTGCGCCATGGCAAACTGAATTTGATTACCGTTGAAATGAATCACTCAGGCGGGCATCGTTACATGCCTAAAAAGCACGGGCGCTCTGGTGTGCCGCACGTCCATCTCAAGCCGACAAATTAAGTGGGTAGTAGACATGGCTGATCCACATTCGCCCGGTATGCAACAAACGCCTTCACAAATTCTGGCAGGTGAGGCCGTGCCAGAACTGGGCGCGAGCGAAGGTCTGGGTGATCAGGCGTGGATTAGCGTCATCCAAAAAATGGATGAGGTGTACTCGGACCTGCTGCGCTACGAAGTTGCGCTCGAAGAAAAAAACGCTGCATTAGAAGACAGCCAGAATTTTATTCTGAGTGTGCTGACGTCTATTTCAGACATTCTGATTGTGTGTAATCGCGCTGGCGTAATTGAAGACGTAAACGAATCGCTGGTGCGTTTTACCGGTCGCCCAAGTGAGCAACTGCGTGGCTCGTCTGTGTTTGATTTGTTTGCCGATCAGCCTTCGCGTGAAATGGTGGAGCAGCTCCTGCAAGGATCGGGTGAAACGCAACACGATTGCGAATTGAATCTCAAAACCGCTGAAGGCGGCGCCATGCCGGTTTCGCTCAATTGCACAGGACGGTTTTCATCGCTTGGTAAATTAGTCGGGCACGTTATTACGGGCCGTCCGGTGGGCGAGTTGCGACGTGCTTACCAAGCGTTGCGAGACGCGCACGAAGAACTCAAGCGTACACAACAGCAGTTGTTGCACTCAGAAAAAATGGCGTCACTAGGTCGACTGGTGGCGGGCGTGGCGCACGAACTGAATAACCCCATTAGTTTTATTTTGGGCAATGTGCACGCTTTGCGCCGCTATACCGACCGGCTACAAAAATACCTGCATGCGCTCCATGCAGGGGCCTCGCTAGAAGAGCGCGAAGCTTTGCGTCAAGAGTTGCGAATTGATCGTGTGGTGGGCGATTTAGAACCGCTGATTGAAGGTACCGTAGAAGGCGCTGAGCGTACGCGAGACATCGTGGATAACCTGAAACGATTCTCTGCGCTAGATCGTGAAGAGAACGACCAATTTAATTTGGTTGAAACCATTGAACGTGCTGTCCACTGGGTGCAGAAGGCCGGTTCTACGCGTTTTGTGGTCGACATGGATTTGCCAAGCGACATACAAGTTTCTGGTTCAGAAGGGCAAATGCAGCAGGTGTTTATGAACCTCGTGCAAAACGCGATGGATGCAACGGCCGGTGTTAAAGAGCCCAAGTTGCATATCACCGTTGAAAAAGGCCCTTCGTTTGCCCATGTGCGTTTGCATGACAATGGCGCCGGCATTGATGCAGGCCATTTGCGCCAAATTTTTGACCCTTTCTTTACCACCAAGCCGGTAGGAAAGGGCACTGGGCTGGGCCTCTCAATCAGTTACGGCATTGTTGAAAGGCACGGTGGCCAGCTCTCGGTGAATAATCACCCAGATGGCGGTGCACAATTTGTTGTTGCCTTGCCGCTTTGCCAAAGCTCGGTAAACCCTGATTCCCATTAATACTTTTAAAATATACCCAGGCTGACAGCAGTATGTGCGGCGCAGCAGACTAAATTTAGGCTTGATCTTGTGTAGGAACTTGTAAATAATTGTATGAAACCAGCGTTGAGACCAGCCTGGATGTGTTGAAAGCAAGGAGTTGTGGCTGATGGAAGCAAATGCACTGCCCCATGATTTTGTTGCGCTGGCTGCTGTTGTGTTTTTGTTGGGCCTCAAACACGGCTTTGATGCCGACCACCTCGCCACCATTGATGGTTTGACGCGTTATAACGCACGCGGCAACGCTAAGTTGGCGCGTATGTGTGGCACCTTGTTTTCTTTGGGTCATGGCTGCGTTGTCGTGCTCGTGGCCCTTATCGTTTCGTCCATGGCCTCAGTTTGGCATGTGCCGGCGTGGTTAGAATCTTTCGGCACCTGGTTCTCGATCCTCTTTCTATTAGGTATCGGTGTGGTCAATATCGCGGCTGTGCTGCGTACCCGCCCGAATGAAATGGTGAAGCCGATTGGTCTGCGTACCGGCCCGTTGGGTTTCATCTTCAACCGTTTCTCACAAATTTCGCATCCCCTGTCCATCATGGGTGTAGGTGCTTTGTTCGCGTTGTCGTTCGACACCATGAGCCAAGCTGCTTTGTTTGCACTCACGGCAAGCCAATACGGCGGTTGGCAATCTGCACTCGTGCTGTCGGGCCTGTTTTTACTGGGTATGTTGATTACCGATGGTATTAATGGATTTTGGATTTCTCGCCTGATTCAACGTTCAGACGAGATGGCTTGTGTCGCTTCGCGCGTCATGAGTTTGGCCGTATCAGGTGTGAGTTTGTTGGTGGCTAGCTTTGGCATTGCCAAAGCGTGTTCATCCATGGTGTCGGATTGGAGCGAAGGCAAAGAACTCGCCTTCGGTGCGCTTGTAGTTGCCATAGTGCTTTTAAGTTTTCTGGCTGGGCGTTGGTTGGCACAAACCCAAGCAAAATCGAACCTTCGGGTAGAGACTTCACGCGCCTAACCGGCGCGTTTTTTTGCCACTTGGTCATACAAATTAAAAATATTTCATACGATGTGAGGGCGGGAAATGATGAGGCAACAAAATCAGTGGAAGGGCATGCAGTGCGCAGGGAGTGTGTGTATGGGCATTAGGGCTGCCATGATGTACGCGTTAATTGGGATGCAGCCAGTGATGGCCGGCGGGGTACAAACGCTCGAAACCATCGAAGTTACCGCGCAGCATGAAGGTCTGATTGGCGAAGCATCAACAGCCAGTGAAGGCACCGTTACTGCAGCACAATTAGAGAATCGGCCGCTACTGCGTCCAGCAGAAGTATTGGAAGTGGTACCGGGTTTGGTGATCTCGCAACATAGTGGAGATGGCAAGGCGAATCAATATTACTTGCGCGGCTTTAATCTGGACCACGGCACAGACTTTGCAACCACAGTGATGGGTATGCCGGTCAATATGCGTACGCATGGACATGGACAAGGCTACTCAGACTTAAATTTTTTGATTCCAGAATTGGTAGATCGTCTGCAATACCGCAAAGGTACCTATGCAGCTGATACCGGCGACTTTGCAACTGCAGGTTCCGCCAGTATTGAATACGCTCGCAAGGTCGATGCACCGTATGTCAGCATGACCTTGGGTGAGCACAACTATCGTCGTGGCTTATTGGTTGGTTCGCCCGCTATTGCCAATGGTAACTTGCTGTATGGCCTTGAGTGGATGGGTAACGATGGCCCGTGGAAAGTGCCTGAGAGCATGGAAAAGCTCAATGGCGTGCTGCGTTATAGCGAAGGTACGCGCAGCAATGGTTGGGCGCTCACCGCCATGGCGTACAAGGCAGGGTGGACCTCGACTGATCAGGTGCCGCAACGCGCAATCAATTCTGGCTTGATAGACCGCTTCGGCAATCTCGACCCAAGTGATGGTGGGCGCACGGAGCGCTACAGTGTTTCAGGCGAATGGTCTGCCAAGGGCGAAAAAGGCTGGTCGCGCGCTAATGCCTACTTCATCGATTACAGTCTCGACCTATGGTCCAACTTCACCTTCTGCACGCAGGGTTGCCCCACGCCGGGTGACCAGTTTCATCAGGCTGACCGGCGCAAGGTCTATGGCTTTGATGCCGCGCACACGTGGTATGCCGAGATGGGTGGCAAAGCTTCGGACTGGACGTTGGGTGTGCAGTCACGCTTAGACCGTATTGGCAAAGTGGCGCTCAGCCTATCAACACAACGCCAAGATCAATCGACGATTCGCAATGATCGTGTAAACGAAGACAGTTTTGCGCTATACGGCGAAAACCAAACTCAATGGCACGAGAAGTTCCGCAGCATCATAGGTCTGCGCGCAGATTTTTACTCGTTCAAAGTGAATAGCGATACAGCGGCGAACTCAGGCGCGGTACGTGATCATATCTTCAGCCCGAAATTGGCACTCATTTTTGGGCCGTGGAACAAAACCGAATATTACTTCAATGCAGGTTATGGTTTTCATAGTAATGACGCGCGCGGCACAACGATCACAGTGAATCCAGATAGCCGATGTGGGGCTAATTTTGGTACTACAAATGATTGTGATGGTAATCCTCTTCAAAAGGCGACACCCTTAGTACGCGCGAAGAGTTATGAGTTAGGTTTACGCTCGGCGATTGTGCCTAATTTGCAAACTTCGCTATCGCTTTGGCGCTTGGACTTGGCTTCCGAACTTTTGTTCGTGGGGGATGCAGGCACAACAGAAGCGAGTTCGCCTAGCCGAAGAACAGGCGTGGAATGGGCTAATTATTGGACCCCCATGCGCGGCATGATGATTGATGTTGACCTCGCGGTATCACGCTCGCGTTTCACGCAAGATACTGGAACAGGGAACCACATTCCCGGCGCGCTGGAGAAAACAGCATCCATTGGCGCGACATACGATCGCGGCAATGTATGGTCGGGTGGCGTGCGCGTACGTTATTTTGGTCCGCGCCCACTCATTGAAGACAACTCTGTGCGCTCAATGAGTTCTACCCTAGTCAATGTACAGTTGGGCTACAAGCTGAGTGCCAATACCAAACTGACCCTTGATGTACTCAATCTGTTCAATCGCCAAACAAGCGATATCGACTACTACTACGAGTCACAATTGGCAGGTGAAGGTGCGGCTGTGAATGATGTACACACCCACCCGGCTGAGCCGCGCGCTTTGCGTCTTGGTGTGCGCATGAAGTTCTAAGTGTGCGCGAAACATAATTTTCTAGGCGTGCTGTCAGCCAAGGTCTCATCGTGTTAGTGAGCCAGCTTAGTGCGACATGATTGGCAAAACGGCCCTGCAGGCCCGTTTTGTTTTGGTGCAACCAAATGCAGCAATTCTACGTAATGTGGTTGATGGCGTAGATGAGATAGCGCTCTAGCCAGACATCTGAATGACGCGAAGGGAGCTGACATGCAAAACGCCAAAACAGTAGAGGCGATTTACCAAGCTTTTGGGCTAGGCGATGTGAACACGCTTCTGGGCTACGTCTCACCCGATGTGGAATGGGATTACGGCCCTTTGTCTGTGAGTTTGCCGTGCCTCAAATCGCGTTATGGTCATGCGGGGGTTGTCGATTTTCTCAGCACCTTGGTGCAGGAGTTTGAAATCCGGCGCTTTGCACCGCTGTGCATTTTGCAAGCGCAAGATGCTCGAGTGGTGAGTGTTGTTGATGTTGAAGTAAGGCTACGTCGCACGGGTGAAATACTGCATGAACCAGAAGAGGTGCATTTATTTCATTTCGATGCGGCGGGTCGTGTTAAAAAATTTCGCCACCAGTTAGACACGCATCGAATGTGGCAGGCCTTTGCCAAAGCAGAAGTGGATGCTGATGTCGATGTTGACGTTTAAGGTCTAACGTTAATCATTTGTAAGGCGAATGTTTGTAGGATGAACAGCATTCACGCCATTTAGCGTTTCAACGGACAGTTGAATCGAGTCAGTTGAATCGCATCCAGATGCATTGTCTTGTGATGACCTGAAAACTGGTAGGATCGGCATTCTTACTAACATAACGCTGCTGGCGAATGTCGCAACGTCATCCAATCTTACTGCTATGGCTGGGCTACCTCGTATTTGTCATTTACGGTAGCTTAGTTCCTCTTCAGTTCGTCGCCCGGCCATTTCCCGAAGCGCTCGAAGCATTTCAACATATTCCATTTTTGCGCTTGGGAATCGAGTCGCGTGCCGACTGGGTTGCCAATGGTGTCTTGTATGTGCCGGTCGGATTTTTGACCGCATTTCTTCTGGCATCGCGTTTTGCTTGCAGTCGGGCCATGGCGGCTTTGCTGGCAATCGGCTTTGGCTGTGCTTTAGCGGTTGGCGTTGAGTTTACGCAGCTGTGGTTTCCACAGCGCACGGTTTCACTCAACGACATTATGGCGGAATGTGTCGGTACCCTGATGGGTGCTGCGTTGGCAGCCCAATTGCGCGAATGGTTTAGAGGGGTGCTCGCCTCATTTGCCAATCTGGCGACCTCTGGGCAGCTACGTTTGCTGCTCCAAGCCTACGCGGCCTGGTATGTCATCTTTGCCTTGTTTCCATTTGATCTGTTGGTGTCTTGGCGTGAGATTGAGCGCAAGGCCGCATCAGATGCTTTGGGTTGGTGGTTGGCGGCGGAGAGCAATAGCGCCGCAACGGTTTTTAAGTTGATGCTTGAAGTTGCGCTCACGGTACCGTTGGGTTGGTTGTTGGCGTATCAAGATAAAAGAAAGACGACAAGTAAAACCCAGGCGGGTGTGTATGGCATGTTGTTGGGCGTGGTCATCGAGCTTGCGCAGTTTTTTATTGCCTCTGGTCAAAGTCAAGGCGCATCAGTCATAACGCGCATGGTGGGCATGCAGTTGGGCGTGGTGAGTTGGCAAAATCGTGCGCACCTGATTCAAAAACTAAGATCGCTCTCTCGTTCAACGCGATGGCTAGCCTTTGCGGCTTATCTGCTGCTTTTATTTGCCGCTAATAATTGGTTTGCCAATCATTGGTTTACGGGTGAGTCCGTTGCAAGCAAGTTTGAAGCGGTTCGTTTTCTGCCCTTCTACTATCACTACTTCACGACAGAAGCGAAAGCGCTGGTGAGCTTGGTCAGCGTAGTCTTGATGTATGCCCCTATCGGGCTGCTCATCTGGTTGTCCATGCGTGGGCCCAAGGCTGCGCTATGGACGGCAGCTTGTTTGGCACTCATCGTCGAGACCGGTAAGTTGTTTATTCAGGGCGTGCATCCTGACCCCACCAACATTTTGCTCGGAGGGCTTTCCGCCTGGTCAGTCTGCAAATTGGCGGAATATTTGTATACAGCCGGCAAGCGACGCTCAGTCTCCAAGTCCGATGCGCTGCAAGGCGAAGTTGTTGCTGCGTTGCCAATCGCGCAGGGGCGGGCGGCAAAAGCGGGGGAACATGTTGGCCGCAATGTGGCTCATCCTGCCGAGCAGGATCAGGCGGAATCAACAAGAGATTTAGTGCATGTGGCCAAGCCTAGACGTCTGAACATGCTCAGTGGCGTAGTGGTTGTGGTTTGTGCTGCTTTGGCAGCAGTTTCGATTGCTAATTTTCCAAGTGCAAACGGTTTAATTGCAGCGGTGATCCTGCTTGCAGCAGCGATTGTATGGTGGGTGCCGGTGGCAATCTTTGTTGTCGTGCCTACATTAATGCCGGTGTTTGATTTGGCACCTTGGACAGGCCGCTTCTATTTCGATGAATTCGATTTGCTGTTGTTGGTCCTTGTGCCGATAGCCTTTACGCGCACGCCAAAACGTACACAACGTTCATCACATGATGCTGCGCTCATTGTGTCGGTGGGGCTGTTGTGTTTGAGCTACGCAGTGAGCACGGTCATCGCGCTGTGGCCATTCCAAGCAACAGATATCAACAGCTTTGCCAATTACTACAGCCCGTATAACGCGCTCAGAATTACGCGTGGTTTGATGTGGGCAGTGTGTTTGATTTTATTAGCACGCACCATGCGTCGCGTGGGTTGGAATACGCGCCATCATTTTGCGGTCGGCATGAGTGTTGGCTTGTTGCTCACGGTTCTGGCGGTACTGTGGGAGCGGGTGACGATTACGCATTTGCTCGACTTTAATGCCGATTACCGCGCAACCGCTTTGTTCTCCGCAATTCATACTGGCGGTGCATATATTGAATGCTTTATTGCCGCCACAGCACCCTTCTTATTGTTGTGGGTGATTAAAGCGCGCTCACTTTGGCTACGTATAGCTGCGCTTGGCTTACTCGCGGCGAGTGCCTATGCCATGTTGGTTACGTATTCGCGTAGCGGTTACACCGCTTTAGCTGCGGGCCTACTGGTGCTCACGGTTTTCGTCATGCTGCAAAAGCAAACCAAAACGCTGACGCGCATTTTGCCAATCGTTGTGTTGTGCGGCATTGCGGTGCTTGTGCTACCTATGTATCAAGGTGGGTTCGCACAAAAACGTATGGGCATGCTTAACCAAGATGTGGGCGTGCGCACCTCGCATTGGCAAGAAGTGTTGTCAATGCGTGACGACACAGCGCTGGTGCAACTTTTCGGCATGGGTGTGGGGCGAATGCCGGAGACGAGTTTTTGGCGTAGCCATGATGCGCACCGGCCTGCGTCATATCGTCTCCTGCAAGACAACACACTAGACCAAAACTTTATTCGTTTAACGCCGGGCGAATCAATGTACATCGAGCAATTTGTAGATGTGCAGCCGGGCAACACCTTGCAGCTTAAATTGAAGTTACGCTCGCACACGCCGCAAGCAAGAGTCGATGTGCCGTTGTGTGCTAAATGGATGTTGGCCTCATCGCAATGTGCATGGACAAAGTTGGCACTGGGTGATGAAGTTGATGTGTGGAAGCCACTGGAACTAACTGTTCCTACAAACAACTTGGTGCATCAAAAGAGGTTGTTCACGCAGCCTATCAAGTTGTCACTCTACAACCCAAATGAAGCAGCAGAAATTGATGTTACGGATGTTCAGTTAATCAGCCCGACAGGGCAACAACTGGTGAGCAATGGCAATTTTGCCAAGGGCATGGACCACTGGTTTTTTGCTACGGATAGCCACCTGCAATGGCACGCCAAAAGCCTGCCCGTCGCGGTGTTGTTCGACCAAGGTTGGCTGGGCATATTGGCGTGGCTGGCTTTTGTAGCATTTGCACTCAAGCGCAGTATTCGTGCAGCGCTACAAAATGATCTGCTCGCTGCAGCCGTTTGTGCATCGCTTACCGCAGTTTTAGTCGTCGGTGTTTTTGATACCGTCATTGATGCGCCGCGCTTTTTAATGCTCACCGTTTTACTGGGTGGCTTGGCGAGTTTTAGAGTGCGTGCTGTTTCTAGTAAGTTATCTATCGCCACAAGCTTAGGCGAAGTTCGTAGCAGCTAAAGCCCAGCGCGCTGGCATAGCTCCGGGTCGAAAGAAATAGATACGCTAGACTGCAGCCACAGCGTTAATGCCCAAGCTTGCTTCGGGGCTTTTTAATCTTTCGCCAATTTACGCCTCATATCTTTCCTTAACTCGCAGGGATGGCGCAAATGGCTTAGGTCATAGTGATGTGCTTATTCTGGCTGACTCAACATGTGTGAGCAGCGGGCGATATTAATCACTGTACACGACTTAAAAACTCTGCTCCAGATAGGGTTTGCCAATCTTTTGTGTGACGCAAAGTCGGCTGAGCCAGTTTCTGTTTGTCAAAAATTGGCTCAAGTCAAAGCCTGAGGTCGGCTTTCATCGCGGCTATACGCATATTTAAATAATGCAGTATGTATATGCTTGGTCTAGATGCCTAACTTACGCTGTCGTGCCTTGGAAGCAGCCCATGGAACAGAACTCTGATCAAGACAATGCAGTGCCAACAGATCGTGAAGTGACACGCATCGTTGGTATAGGAGCGTCAGCCGGCGGGCTAGAAGCATTGCGTAGCCTGATTGAGTCCTTACCAGACGCGGGTACGTTGAGTTATATCATTGCTCTGCATGTATCCCCAATCCATGTCAGCATGCTGAAGGGCCTTTTGTCTCCACTCACCACCTTAAAGGTGGTTGACTTGGCAGACGACCAAACGCCCTTGCCGGGCTATGTCTATATCACCCCCCCAAATCACGATGTTATTGCCTCAGACGGAGTGTTAAGACTGACGCCACCGAGTGCACCTGTCGGCCCCAAACCCTCGGTCAATCATTTCTTCGCCTCGTTGGCAAATGAATATGGCGAGAGAGTAATCGGCATCATTCTGTCAGACACCGGCTCTGATGGTGCAGCTGGTATGAGGGCAATTAAGGCTGCGGGTGGCATTACGATCGCACAGGAGCTTGCCTCTGCAAAATATGACAGTATGCCTAAATCAGCTGTTCTTACGGGCAGCGTTGATTTGGTACTGACCCCTGCTCAGATGGCGGATTTCCTTGAGAATATCGCCAAGTATCCAGACGATGATTATCGCGAGCTTGAGTTCAGTGATGTTGGCGACGACTACCGGCAGATTTGCAACATCGTTCGTCTAAATGCTGCATTTAAACTGAGTGACTATAAGCAGACAACCATCAAGCGCCGAATTGCTCGCCGGATGCATTTGCTGCGCATAGATGAATTAAGCCAATACGTTGAATATCTCAAACAAAATCGTGAAGAGTCGCAGCGATTAATGCGCGATGTGTTTATTGGCGTTACATCATTTTATCGAGATGTTGAGGCGTATTCTCAGCTTGAAAAATACATCTGCGAGCTAGTTAAGCGTCAAGAAAAGGAGATGATTCGCTGTTGGGTGGCAGGTTGCTCAACAGGAGAAGAGGTCTACAGCATCGCCATGCTATTTGAAGAGGCTATCTCAACTCATGGCAACTCGGCCGTTCAATACATGATCTTTGCTTCAGATATGGACGAAGAGTCTCTTGCTCACGCACGAGTGGGTATGTACACAGCGAGTGAAGTGGCGGGAATTCCGAAAGCATTGCGTGATCGGTATATGGAGCTCAGTACTGACCGATATCGAATCAAGAAAAACATTCGCAATCGGGTCGTGTTCATCCGACAAAACATCATCGAAGCCCCGCCATTTGGTCGTGTGGATTTGGTGAGTTGTCGAAACTTCTTAATTTATCTCAATGCGCCGGTACAAAACCGCGTTATTGAGATGTTCCATTACGCACTCAATCCAGATGGCTATTTATTCTTAGGTAAGTCTGAGTCGATTGAACAGAATAGTGAACTATTCAAATCTCTCGAACGTAGTGCGCGAATCTACCAACGCCTTGAAGCGAGTTCGCATTTCTCAATTGGTCAGTATGCGAGTCGCACCCTCATAGAGAACAAAAAGGACAATACACGCGCTCATGCCCTTGCCAATACGGATATGGTGAGTATGCGCACCCAGTCCGAATTAATCGCACGCTATGCCCCGCCCTCTGTGGTGATTAATGCTGATGATTGGGTTGTGCACATGCAGGGAGAGCTGCGCGCCTTACTCGACTTTCCAAAGGGGCGGGTCGAGATGTACTTGTTCGATCTCGTGAATAGTGCTCTGCGCGCAGAACTTAGAGCCCTGGTCTTCCGATGCAGACGTGATTTGATGCAAGTGCAAGGCGAAGGACATCAGTTGGTAATTAAAGGTGAGCCCTACACCGTGACGCAAGCTGTCAGCCCGCTTGAGGAGGGACAGAGAGCACTATTGCTGGTGGTGTTTCAACTCGAGCACGTGTTAAGCAAGGCGGATGCAGCGACAGATCTTTCGGCGGCTGATCGCAGCAGCCTTATTATTGGCGAATTGGAACAAGAGCTTGCCAATACGCGTATGCACTTGAGTACGGTCGTTGAGGAATTGGAGGCCTCAAACGAAGAGTTGCAATCTCTCAAGGGGGAAATGCAATCCACCAATGAAGAGCTGCAATCGACCAATGAAGAATTGCAAACTGCAAACGAAGAACTGCAATCGACAAACGAAGAGTTGTTAACGGTTAATGATGAGCTGCAACTCAGATCAACTGAGCTAGAGGTGGCGTCAACAGCGCTTAACAATATTAAAGAAAGCTTGACGATGCCATTGATGGTTGTTGATCGTCATCTGCGTATTACCCACGCAAATAAAGCATGTTCAGCCATCATGACGATGCTATCCACACTAGAGGGTAGTTCGATCAATACCGTGCCTTGGCAAGTTCAAATCATCGGTTTGGCGGACAAGATTGAGCAAGTGATTAATAGCAGCAACCCGATATGCGAAGTGTTGAGTGATGCTAGCGGAAATTATTTTACGCTTACTGTCATGCCGTACTGCCTTGTGCAGGGCGATGCGGTTGGCGCCATTCTTGTGTTTGAAAACATTACAGCCCGCCATCTTGCAGAGCAGGCTGTGATTGAAAGTGAAACCCGTTATCGTCAAGTAGCCGAGTCTCTGCCCCAATTGGTGTGGACCTGCCGTGCAGATGGATATTGTGATTATTTAAGCCCGCAGTGGGTGGAATACACGGGTGTGCCCGAGGATGAGCAGCTCAATTTTGGTTGGCTTGAGCAGATTCATCCGGATGATCGAGAGAGAGTAATCGACCATTGGATGAAAACAGCTGCACAAGGGTATGACTTTGAAATTGAGTTTCGAATTCGCCGTTCTGATGGGCTTTATCGTTGGTTCCATACACAAGCAAAGCCATTGCGTAATCACGAGGGTGCGATTGTTAAATGGTTTGGTTCAAATACAGATATCGAACATATCAAACAAACGGAAATTCAGTTACGTGAAAATATAGAACGGGTTGAGGCTGCTGCATCCGCTGGCATTGTTGGGATTTGGGAGTGGAATGTGACTGACGATATCCTGATCTGGGATAGCGTCATGTACAAAATTTACGGCATACACGAAGATAATTGGGGGAGGGCATACGAAGCATGGTCAACCCGCATTCATCCTGAGGATAAAGTGTATGTTGAAGGTGAAATACAAGCTGCGTTACGTGGACAAAGGGAATATGCACCCGAGTTTCGAATTGTGATGAGCAATGGAGAGATTCGTTTTCTCAAAGCCGCATCGCATACCTGCTTCGATGAGCAGGGTAATCCTAGCCGCATGATTGGGATCAACCTAGACCAAACTGAGCAAAAGCGAACTGAGGAAGCGTTGAGACAGGCAGAGGCTCGTGTAAGCCGTGTGATTGATGTGATGCCAGAAGCGGTGATGGTCATTAGTCAGCAAGGTGAAATTCGCCAAGTGAATCAGCGCGCAACCCTGATGTTTGGCTATGACCGAGCTGCATTGATGCAAATGCGGGTGGAACAACTGGTGCCACAACAGTACCGCGGGAATCATGCGCAGTTGCGTGCCGAGTTCTCGCAAGACCCAAGTATGCGACTGATGGGTACAGGACGTGATCTGTTTGCCTTACACAAAAGCGGACGCGAGATACCGGTAGAAATTGCGATGGCGCCTATGTACGAAGGGGGTGAGCATAGTGTCGTTATATCCGTTGCCGACATTACTGAACGTAAACAAGCGGAGCATGAGTTAAGGCTGGCCGCTAGCGTATTTGCCAATACATTAGATGGCATTGTGGTGACTGATCGCAACTTAAATGTGATCAAAAGCAATGAAGCGTTTCATAAAATCTTAGGTTATACCAGCGCAGAAATTGCGGGCCAGAATGTGCGGATTCTGAGCGCAGACCAACAAGATGGGGTGTTCCAACAGAAAGTATGGGAGAGCATTAAAGAAAAGGGCGGATGGCAGGGCGAGGTGCTGGATCGCCACAAAGATGGTAGAAAAATTCCCATCTGGCTAAGCATCTCGACAATTCAGAATGCCAAAGGTGAGGTAGATCGATACATTGCAACGATGTACGACATTAGCGATCAGAAATTGTCGCAAGAGCGTATTAACTACTTGGCACACTACGATGCTTTAACTGGCTTGCCAAATCGTACGTTGTTTATGGATCGGTTTGCGCACGCACTGAGCCAAGCTAAGCGACAAAAACATTCGCTGGTTTTAATGTTTATTGACCTCGATAACTTTAAGCATATCAACGACACCTACGGCCATCCAGTTGGCGATGATTTGCTCTGCAAAGTGGCGGAGAGACTCAGACGGGTTACGCGCTCGAGCGATACAGTCGGCCGCCAAAGCGGTGACGAATTTATGGTGTTGATTGAAGATGCCATGAGCGAGTCAGCGATTCGTAGTACAGCACAGAATGTACTAAATGAATTGATCAAGCCACTCGATTTGGGCGTGGGCAATATGTTCGTTTCAGCGAGTATCGGGATCGCGACCTTCCCTGGGGATGGCGATAATATTGAGTCGCTACTCAAACACGCTGATTTGGCAATGTATAAGGCCAAAGAAACGGGCCGAAATAAATTTCATTTCTACAATCAAGATATGTCTGATGAAGCGCATGAGCGTATGCAGCTTCATCATGATCTGCATTTGGCGCTAGATGCAAATGAGCTGGAATTGCACTACCAACCGGTTATGCAAACGGCAAGCCAAACGTGTGCGTGGGTGTTACGCACGGCTTGCAAACAAATGAAATCATGGTTGGATGCCGGCATTGCCTTGGATTTCATGGCCGTGAATGTGTCTGGTAAGCAAGTGATGCAGGGTGACTTTACGAGTTTAGTAAAAGACATTCTGGAAGAAACAGGCTGTCCGCCTGAGCGCATTACGCTAGAACTGACAGAGAGTTTTATTATGCGTGAACGTGAAGGCGCGATTGCGCAACTCAACCTGCTGCGAGACCTTGGCGTTGGCATTGCGATTGACGATTTTGGTACAGGCTATTCGTCGCTTGCCTATTTAAAGCGTTTGCCCGTAACGAAGATCAAGTTGGACCAGAGCTTTGTGCGCGATATTCCGGGCGATAGCAACGACATTGCAATTGCACGCGCCATTCTCAAATTAGGTGAGGCGGTTGAACTTGATGTGGTCGCTGAAGGTGTTGAAACAGATGAACAGCACAGTTTCCTCCTTCAAGAAGGATGTGCATATAGCCAAGGGTATTTATACGCAAAGCCCATGCCGTCTATCGAAGCATATAACTTTATGCGCGCATGCCGTGCCTAAACGCTGAGGTTTAAGCCTATCTCGTTGCGTGGCGCCCCCGACAGGAATCGAACCTGTACCTGCCCCTTAGGAGGGGGCTGTTGTATCCATTCAACTACAGGGGCGGATAATGCGTCTGCTCAATGTGACCCTGCTCAATGAGCTTGAGTTTGCATCACGTGCGTAGCATGCGCCAAGCCCAATGTGGGTGCGTGCAAACGTGTGTGCACGCTAAAGCTCATGGACAATGGCTACATCTTATGCGGGCGAATTTTACCCTGAATTATGTGGAGTGGCTTTGAGGCTTGCTTTGCTCAATGCCATCGAACTTGGTTTTGCCAAGCCCGAGTGCTAGAGGGGCCGGGTAGTATCCCCCGCTTTTGATAAGCGTCGATATGGACCAACGTGATTTACCTTGTCCTTGAGAAGGCACAAGGTGGTGTGTCCGAATTAAGCGGCAGGTGGCGTTACTGAATCGTCTGCGCCGCCTGCATCTTCCGCTTCTTCAACAGCGCTGGGTAACGGTGCGCCAATACGCAGCAACACGTTTTCATGGCTCATGTGCAGCAGTTCGCTAATGGCCGTGTAGTCGTCCGGTAGCGCGGGGTCATCCCAACCATTCTGCGCGTGTCGCGCTAAATTCAGTGCGAGTTGCACGGTCTTGAGGCGTGGGTTTTCGTGGTCCTTTGCGCTCATTAGGCTGACTAAAAGGTCGGGCAGCTTCCACGCCTTTGCCAATCCCAATTGCAGTTCATGCGCGGTGCAACCAAATACCTGCATTTGAGCCGCAGCAGTGCGCATGCCTTTGTGCGTGGTGACCAGTTCGCGCACTTTCAACGCCATCTCTGGCGCGAAAACCCAGCTCAAAATTTCGGTGCATTCGTGCAGCAGGGTGGCAACCGTAATTTCGTCTACGTCCATGTCATGACGAATCGCGGCCCAGTCTCGCGCATAGCGCGCTGCGCTACGCGAGCGTGCAATCACGCGCAAAACCCCCAGCAGTGCTTTGGGGTAGGCTTTCAGCTGGTCTTCAACCAGCGGCATGTCGCTAAACTTCTCGAAGAACGGGGTGATGCCCAACATCATGATGGCGTGGCCAATTGTGGTGATGTCGTTGTTTTGACGTTTGCCGCGATGCTGTTCTAAATAGGCCAGCACCTTCAGTGTCATGAGCGGGTCTTGCAGCACGATGGCGGCGATTTCTCGGCCATTGACGGTGTCTTCTTTTTCTCGCAACTGTGCGAGCGACCGCACGGTTCCCTTGAGCACTGGGAGCTCAATTTGCGAGTAGTAGAGAACGTAGGCTTCCAGGCTGGAAAGCGCGTGGCTCAGCATCATGTCTGTCACAAAAAACCGTTATGTGACCAGAATATCGGCTTGGTGACAGGAAGCTTTAGGGTGCAGCCCCTTTGCGGCAAGGTACCAGGCCTTTTGCATCAGGCAGATAGCCTGGGCGTTTGTGCTGAGTGGTGAATTTGTGGGCGAAGGGGTTGCTGCTGTAAGGGAGAGGCTGGCGCTAAAAGTGCAACGGGCTACCCATTTGTCAAAGGGAATTGGCAAAGGGCGGAATTGGCAAAGGGCAGCCCGTAATTTGAAACGAATGTTTTTAGTCAGCCACGCCCAAGGCGGTTGAATTAAAGCCGCAATCAACGTACAGCACTTCGCCGGTCATGCCGCTGGCGAGGTCAGACATGAGGAAGGCGCAGGTATTGCCAACTTCATCAATGGTCACATTGCGGCGCAACGGGGCGTTCTTTTCGTTGTAGGCAAGCAGCTTGGAGAAGCTGCCGATGCCAGATGCCGCGAGCGTTTTGATTGGGCCGGCTGAAACCGCATTGGCACGAATACCTTCGGGCCCCATGCATGCTGCCATGTAACGAACGGAGGCTTCAAGACTGGCCTTGGCCAAACCCATAATGTTGTAGTTGGGCATGGTACGCATCGCGCCCAAATAAGACAGGGTAACCAAGGACGCCTTGCGGCCTTGCATCATCGGGCGGGCTGCTTTGGCCATGGCCGGAAAACTGTACGAGCTCACTTCATGCGCGATACGGAAAGCTTCGCGTGACAGACCGTTCAGAAAATCGCCTTCCAGTGCTTCGCCGGGCGCAAATGCGATGGAATGCAGCAGACCATCGAGGCCATCCCAGTGTTTTGCCAATTCAGTGAAGGTGGCGTCGATCTGCGCGTCGTCAGAAACGTCACACGGAATAATCAGGCTTGAGCCAAATTCGGCGGCCATTTTGGCAACGCGATCTTGGAAGCGTTCGTTCTGGTAAGTGAAGGCAAGTTCAGCACCTTCGCGATGCATCGCGCGTGCGCACCCGTAGGCGATCGAGCGATTAGAAAGCAGGCCTGTAACTAGAATGCGCTTGCCGGCCAGAAAACCCATGGTCATCCCCATTAACAATCATCAACAAAAACCGCAAAGTCAGCTGCAAGATCATTGCTAACACATTCGCAATAATCGGTACAAACAACGTCGCACAAAGGCGACATTATAAATTAGAAGCCCTATTTCTCGTGCTGGCTTCTCAACTTGCATTGAAGTTGGCGTTTCGCGCCATTTTGCCAATTAAGTGTGTCAACCCACATCAATCGGCCTCAACCAGTATCAACCCACTTGAGCCAAGCATAGTCAGACAGAGCACGGCAGACCCCGTTACAATGCCGCATGCGCGAGATATTTTTAGTTTTGCAGAGCAAATTAAGTGACCGTTGGCTACGGCGCGGACTCGTGCTGTGTCTGCTAGGGCTGACTGCGTGCGGCAAGGTGTGGAACGACCCATATCCGCAACAAGAGCAGGGCCGCAATATTTTGTACTCGGCCTTTACCGAGCGGCCAAAGCATCTTGACCCGGTGCAGTCCTACGCTGAAGATGAGATTATGTACACGGCGCAAATTTACGAGCCGCCGTTGCAATACCACTATCTCAAGCGCCCTTACGAGGTGGTGCCGACGACGCTCACGGCTTTGCCAACACTGCGTTTGCTTGACGCAAACAAGCAGCCGCTGCCGGAGGGTTTAGCTTCTGGTGCCGATGCCAGCAAAGTGGCTTACTCGGAATACACGCTGCATCTTAAGCGCGGCATTCGTTATCAGCCGCATCCGGCTTTTGCCAAAGATGCTTCAGGCCAATATGTTTATCACGCGCTCACACTGGCCCAGCTCAAAGACAAACGCGCGCTGTCAGACTTTACCCAAACCGACACGCGCGAACTTAAGGCAGAAGACTACGCCTACGAAATTAAGCGACTGGCGCATCCGCATTTACATTCGCCGATTCTCGGCATTATGGGTGAAACCATCGTCGGGCTAAAAGAACTCGCCGAGCAGCT
>SBBQ01000076.1 GCA_005239635.1 Uliginosibacterium gangwonense | reverse complement strand
TACCTAATGAACGCCTGGTACGTGGCAGCGTTATCCAGCGAAGTTCCGCAGGGCAAGTTGTTTCACCGCACCTTGTTAGATACATCCGTGCTCATTTTCCGCAAGCAAGACGGTACGGCAGTTGCGATGCACGATCGCTGCCCACATCGATTTGTGCCTTTGCATATGGGTAAGCTCGAAAACGACGAGATTACCTGTTGCTATCACGCCCTGCGCTTTGACTGTACAGGCAAGTGCACGCACAACCCACACGGCACCGGCCATATTCCCCAGGCCGCCAAGGTGCGTACTTACGCGCTTGTCGAGCGTTACGGCTTTTTGTGGATTTGGATGGGTGACGAGCCGGCAGATGAAGCCAAGCTGCCAGACTACAGTCCGCTGACAGATGGGAATCCGAACGGCGTGGGCTTCACCTATATGTACCGCGACTGCTACTACGAGTTGATTACGGACAATGTGATGGATCTCAGTCACGTGGATCATCTGCATGGTGACATTATTAGTACGCGCGGTCAGCTATCTCCAAAACCGCCTAAGGTCACTGAAACTGCCATGAATGTAACGGCGCGTTGGGAATGGTCGCAAACGCCTGCGCTGTTGATCTTCAACCAGTTTTTGCCAAATCCAGATGCAGAGGCGCGTCACTTTGTAGAAATCACTTGGCGTGCGCCGACCACGGTCCAATTGTCTATCGGGGCGATACAGGGCCCCGGAAACTTGGATCTGATCGATACGGTTGGTCAGTATGACCTGCACACCACGACACCTGAAACGCGCGACACAACGCACTACTTCTTTGCTACCCGCCGTAACCACTTGGTTGAAGACGCTGAATACAACGCCATGAAGATCAAAGGTATGCACGATGCTTTTGTCGAAGAAGATGGTCCAGTTGTCGATGCTGTGCATGCCGAAATGGGTACCACGGATTTATTTGCGTTAAATCCCGTGCTTTTGCCAAGTGACGTTGCGCCCGTGAAGGTGCGCCGCAACTTACAGAAGCTGCGCGATCAGCAGAACAAATTGCCGGTCGAGAGTTGAGTTCTTGGGCTCATATCTGTACTGACAAGGTGTTCAAATATTCCCTCTCGGGTAGCATGTGGCTATGCGCTACCCGGGAGTGGACATGAAACGCGCCGAGCAAGCAAAGACACCACAACAATCAGAAATGCCCGATATTACGCCGCACATCAGGTTTGCGCCTGATACGGGGCATATCCATCTATTTGATCAGCGCATGCTGCTCATGCATGGCTTCTCCTTGGGCGAGATGCGGCGCGAGCTGATTGCACGCATGGGTGTTGATGAAGCCCGCAAAATGTTCATGCGTCTGGGTTACCAGCAAGGCATTGAAGATCAAATTCGACTGCGCGAACTGACGCAAAGTGATATCCAACAATGCTTAGCGCTGGGCCCAAGACTTAGAGAAATAGAAGGTTTCGTTCGTAATCTGCCGCTGCAGCAAATGCAGTACTCGCCGGATAAAAGCTTTTATGCAGACTATGTCTGGTCGGCCTCGTGGGAAGCGGAGGCGCAGCTAGAACATATTGGGCCGAGTGGAGAAGCCGCTTGTTGGATGATGGTCGGCTACGCAAATGGCTTCTGCACCTCATTGCTTGGCAAGCCTATCGTCTGGCGAGAGGTTGAATGTGTTGCTATGGGGCATGCGCACTGTCGCGTGATCGGCAAACCCCTCGAAGAATGGGACAACCCTGAAGAAGATGTTCATTTTCTAAGAATTGAGGATTTTGTAGACGGACCCGCGCCCGCATCGGCCAGTCAAACCCTCGGCAAGAAGTATGGGCGTGCGAGCCAGGCCGTCGAATTGGGCGAGCTGATCGGCGCTTCTGCCGGCTTTAACGCTGTTGTACAGCTGCTGAAAAAAGTGGCGCCGACTGATGCAACTGTTTTGTTTCTAGGTGAAAGTGGCGTTGGCAAAGAGCGCTTCTCAAGAACGTTACACGCCATTGGCCCGCGTGCAGAGCATCCCTTTGTTTCAGTGAATTGCGCGGCGATACCGGCTGAATTGGTTGAGGCGGAATTATTTGGTGTTGAAAAAGGCGCCTATACCCATGCAACTGCTTCACGTCCTGGTAAGTTCGAGCGTGCAAATGGCGGGACGCTGTTCCTAGATGAAATTGGGTGCCTGCCCTATGCGGCTCAAGGTAAGTTGCTGCGCGTGTTACAAGAGCAAGAAATCGAGCGTGTGGGTGATACCCGTTCTAGAAGAATTGATGTCAGGGTTGTGGCCGCAACAAATCAAGACTTACGTCGCGATGTTCAGGAGGGCCGGTTTCGGCGCGACCTTTATTACCGACTCAATGTCTTTCCCGTTGAGATACCCCCATTAAGAGAGCGTAGAGACGATATTCCGCTACTGCTTAACCTATTCCTTGATCGGTACTCGCGCAAGTTCGCAAAGAAAATTGTCGGCTTGAGCGAAAAAGCTTTTGACGCAATCTGGGCGTATGACTGGCCGGGCAATGTGCGCGAGCTAGAGAATATGGTGGAGCGAGCCATAATTTTGGCCGACGAAGGTGGGCGACTAGATATGGCGCAGCTGTTTACAGGCGGAGAGCAGCTGGGCTCGCAGGGTTTCAGTGTTTCACCTGTTGGTGGCTTGGTGAGTGTGGATCAGAGATCAATCGAAGAAGCGGGTGCGCTCGACCAGGTGCTCGACATGCTGCTCGATGCCGAAGTCGGCATGGATCAAATTGAACAGCATGTTTTAGCGCGTGCTTTGGTACGAAGTCGTGGAAATGTATCGGCTACAGCACGTTCATTAAAGCTCGGTCGAGGGCAGTTGCAGTATCGTTTGGCAAAATTTCAGCAGCAGACAAAAAAATCTGAAGAATAATTTCAGGCCCATCTGTCCATGAAGATCAGATGCTTAGGTTGAGAACCGAGGGATGCGATCAGTCGCGTATGAAAATAAATGCAGGATGGTGTTGACGCATTGCGAAATACTCCGTATAGTTCGGCCTCTCTGCTGCTGATGCAGCGCGATCTTTAAAAAGAAAAAACAGCCGAAAGGTGTGGGTACTTGGCTGATGTGGTGCGGGGTTTCGCGGGGTTGAAGAAAT
>SBBQ01000015.1 GCA_005239635.1 Uliginosibacterium gangwonense | reverse complement strand
TGGTGGTGTACCCCGAGGCGGTTTGGTACACCTATTTCGACAAAGATGATGTCGACGAAATTATTCGCGAACACCTGCAAAACGGCCGCGTGGTGGAACGCCTGAAAATCTAAGCCGCATGCGTCCAAGTACTGAACATCTTGTTATTGAAGGCGCAGCGGGTCGGTTGCAGCTCGCCATAGATTTGCCCAATGCAGAATTGGCGACTCTGCGCGGCATTGCCATTCTGTGCCATCCTCACCCGTTGTTTGGTGGCACGATGGACAACAAAATCATCACCACCTTGGCCCGCTGTATGGTGTCGCTCGGCTATGCCAGCGTGCGCAGTAATTTTCGCGGCGTGGGCGAGAGCCAAGGCGAGCATGACCATGGCGCTGGCGAAGCGGAAGACACCTTGACGGTATTAACGTGGGCGCAACAGCGCTTTGGCAAATTGCCAATGGTGCTCTGCGGTTTCTCATTCGGCGCACATGTCGCCACACGCGTTGCTGCGCAATTGGCAAACTCGGGTACACCCGCACAACGCCTTGTTTTAGTCGGCACGGCGTGTGGCAGCGTACCGGGGCTACGCACCTACAATACGCCTGACGTACCGGCTAACAGCATTGTGATTCATGGCGAAGTTGATGAAACCGTGCCACTTACCAATGTGCTGGATTGGGCGCGACCACAAACGTTACCGGTGATTGTGGTACCCGGCGCGGACCATTTTTTTCACGGCAAGCTACAAATTATTCGTGATCTCGTGGTGCGAAACTGGCACGACGACACACCTCATTAAGCTCAATACATCATGTCTTCGCCGCCCTTGGTTGTCACCGATTTACACAAAAACTTTGGCGACACGCCGATTGTGCGCGGCATTAGTTTTAGCCTTGCGCCGGGGGAATGCTATGCCTTGCTCGGCCCAAACGGTGCCGGAAAAACCACCACGCTACGCTGCTGTTTGGGTTTAACCGAGCCCACCTCTGGCCACATTATGTTGGGCGGAGAACCACTACCGCGGCGTGCGCGCGAAGCACGTTTGCGCGTAGGTGTTGTGCCGCAAATGGACAACCTCGACCCCGACTTCACCGCAGGTGAAAATCTGCTGGTGTATGGCCGCTACTTCGGCATGAAGGACGCCGATATTCGCGCGCGTATTCCGCAGTTGCTAAGCTTTGCAGGCCTCGAGGGAAAAGAAAACTCGCGCATTCAAACCTTGTCAGGGGGTATGAAGCGCCGTCTTACACTGGCCCGCGCACTGGTTAACGACCCCGACCTGTTAATTTTGGATGAGCCCACCACTGGACTCGACCCGCAAGCACGCCATCTGATTTGGGAACGACTCAAAGCCTTACTCGCACGCGGCAAAACGGTCTTGCTCACCACGCACTTTATGGATGAAGCCGAACGTCTTGCCACGCGCATTGCCATTCTCGATGCCGGCAAATTGATTGCGCAGGGCACTCCGCGCGAAGTTATACAAACACACATTGAGCCTGATGTCGTCGAAGTCTTTGGCGATTGGCAAAATGGCGCTGCAGATACAAGCGCCACAGGCACCGCCGCAGACTGGGCGCGTGCGAATGCAGCACAGTTTGTTGAACGCTTTGAAGTGAGCGGTGAGACAGCTTTTTGTTACGCGCACGAACCTGCGGCCTTACTTGCGCATCTGCACGCACAACACGGACTACGTTATTTACATCGTCCCGCGAATTTAGAAGATGTGTTTTTAAAACTCACCGGGCGCGAGCTGCGCGATTGAGTGCAAAAAATTGAATACTGACCTCAACAATAACGCCAACAAAAATGCCAACTCAACGCGTCCTTCGCGCCATTGGTCATGGCCACGTTTTTCAATGCGTTGGCTACCCGTGTGGCAGCGCAATTTGTTGGTGTGGCGAAAACTCGCTGGCACCTCAATAATTGGCAATTTGGCCGACCCGCTTATCTATATGCTCGGCTTAGGTTATGGCTTGGGCAAATTGATTCCGGAAATGGGCGGCATGAGTTATCTCGCCTTTGTGGCTTCCGGCACGGTTTGCTACTCCACCATGAACAGCGCGACTTTTGAGGCCATGTACTCTGGCTTTTCGCGCATGCATGTGCAAAAAACCTGGGACGCCATGCTGAATGCGCCGCTATCACTCGACGATATCGTGCTCGCCGAGACCATGTGGGCCGCAAGCAAATCCTTACTGTCGGGCATTTGTATTCTGTTCATCGCTTCGCTGTTTGGTCTGACCCAAGGCTGGCTCTGGTTGTGGATTTTGCCAATCGTATTTTTAATCGGCTTATGTTTCGCGTCCTTGGGCATGATCATGACCGCCATTGCGCCGTCGTACGATTTCTTTATGTATTGGTTTACCTTGGCTATTACCCCCATGATGTTGATTTCCGGCGTGTGGTTTCCAGCAGACCAACTGCCAGCCATCGTACAAACACTGGCCGCCTGCCTACCGCTCAGCCACGCCGTACAACTTGTGCGTCCGCTCATGACGGGGCAGTTACCTGTGCAAACGCTGTTACACGTTAGCGTATTACTCGGCTACATCGTCGTGGCATACCTTATTGCACACACCCTCTTACAGCGCCGCTTGCTCAAATAATTTTTATTGGGAGCACACATGAACAAATTGCCGAACGTGTTGTCTGTAAAGCTATATGCAATTTTGTGTGCGGGTTTGAGCACGAGTTTATGTGTGTCTCTGCTCGCCGGTTGTGGCGCAGCGGACACCGGCACGGCGGCGGCGACCGCCGCTGCAGCAAAGGCAAAAGAGGCGGAACAGGCGCGACAAACGCTCGATGCAGTTCAACAACAACTGAATCAATCGCAACAAGATGCCGCGCAACATTTGCGTGACGCTGAAGCGAATAACGGAAAATAGCGATCGCATCAGCGCTGCATCCATTCATCCGCGATATGCGTAATACGTGTAAGTACATGCGCTCGCGCTCAGTTCAGCTCGAGTCGCCATTAACGGCATAACACTACGACCTTCTCGTAATTGTGCGATCGTGACTGCACGAGATTGGCAAATTGCTTGCAGACTTATACATGACGAACATGACGACTTTGTTGGTGTTCACCACCTTGCCCGATGCAACGCAGGCACTCACTATTGCCCAGAGCTTGGTAGAAGAAGGTTTGGCCGCATGCGTGAGTCAGCAAGCGCCCTGCACCTCTGTTTATCGCTGGCAGGGCAAAATTGAACACGCCACCGAAGTACCCTTGTTCATTAAAACAACACCTGAACAATACGCACAACTGCAACAACGGCTAACTGAACTGCACCCATATGATGTTCCGGAGATTATTGCGGTGCCTGTTACACAAGGCTTGCCAGCCTATCTCGACTGGGTGAAAGCGAGCTGCACATCATGAATACATACCGCTTGAACAAGGCTCTCCCGCATCACGTCGTTACTGCGCGCGCTGCTGGGTGTTTTACTGCGTGCGTTACAACGCGCGTTGCTACATGTGTCGCCGCATTGCTTGCCCTGCTAGCCAGCTTACTGTGCAGCAGCGCCTTTGCCGCGGACGCGGCAGATCTGCTGCCGCCAGAACAAGCCTTCCCCGTGAGCGTTGGCGCAATTCAGCGAACTGCAGACGGCGCAAAAGTTGAGGTCGTGTTTGACACACCGACCGGCTACTACCTCTATCGCAACAAGCTCCATTTCACAGCAACGCCCCCTGCCCAAGCTGGCGAGCCCGTTTTGCCAAAAGGCGAGTTGCATCAAGATGAAACCTTTGGCCAAGTAGAAACCTACCGCCACACATTAAGCGTAACCGTGCCGCTGAATTTGCCGGCGGGTACGCAACAAGCCAGCCTGGAAATTTCGTCACAAGGTTGTGCCGATGCCGGCGTATGCTACCCCCCGATGCAGCGTCGCTTTGCCATTAGCACCGACCAGGTGGGCGTTGCAGAAGGCGGGGCACCACGCGGCAAACATCGCTTTGGTGATTTATTCTCTGGCTCATCAACTGACACAAGCGCCCGCCAAAACGTGGCCGTCGCTGCTACATCCAGCAGCACGCAGAACGATACGCCCAGCAACGCACCCCACGGCGCGTCCGCATCACCACTGAGCGAGAGTGATGACCTTGCCGCACGCCTCAGCCGCAATAGCGTATGGGCTACTTTGGCTACGTTCTTTGGTCTGGGTTTGGTGTTGGCGTTCACGCCCTGCGTGTTTCCGATGATTCCAATTTTGTCCGGCATTATTGTTGGCCACGGGCACAGCAACAGCCATGCTCGCGCGGCGTGGCTTTCAGCCGCCTACGTTTTCGGCATGGCGGCAACCTATGCGCTTGCCGGAGTTGCAGCCGGTCTGTCGGGCAATATGCTATCCGCCGCGCTACAAAATGTTTGGGTGCTGTCTGCCTTCGCGCTGATCTTTGTTGCGTTATCCGGCGCGATGTTTGGCTTTTACGAATTGCAGTTGCCCGCCGCGTTACAAAGCCGGCTCTCGCAAACCGCCAACAACCAAGGTGGCTCATTTTTTAACATCGTACTCATGGGCGCGCTGTCGGCCTTGATCGTGGGACCGTGTGTTGCCGCGCCGTTAGCTGGTGCTTTGCTTTACATCGCGCGTACAGGCGATGCCGTGTTAGGTGGCAGCGCATTGTTTATGTTGGCACTGGGCATGGGCGTGCCGTTGTTCGCAGTCGGTGTTGCTTCTCGCTCCTTGCTGCCCAAGTCTGGCCCGTGGATGGATGGCGTTAAAAAATTCTTCGGCGTTCTCATGTTGGGCATGGCCTTGTATTTGGTTTCACCCGTTATGCCACCCATGGTTGTGATGCTGGGCTGGGGCGTGTTGCTGATCGGCAGCGGTGTCGCGCTTCATGCAACAGATGCGCTACCCAAGCACACACATATTTGGCAACGCATTGGCAAAGCACTCGGCTTGTTGTGTTTGCTGGCAGGTATCGCACAAGTGGTCGGTGGTTTGGCCGGCTCAAGCAACCCACTGCAACCGCTCGCCGGGCTATTTGCCAATTCAAGCTCAAGCAGCGCCAGCACCTCAACGGTGAAATTCACCCGTATTCATTCGCTGGACGAATTGCAGCAGCGGCTACAAACGAGCAAGCGCCCGGTGATATTGGATTTTTATGCAGACTGGTGTGTGAGCTGCAAAGAAATGGAACATCAAACCTTTAGCGACCCAAGCGTGGCGCAACGTATGCAAGCGTTTGAGTTGCTGCAGGCCGATGTGACCGCCAATACCGATGACGACAAAGCGCTTCTGAAACGCTTTGAGTTGTTTGGACCGCCGGGAATTTTGTTTTTTGATCGCGCAGGGAACGAAATGCGCGAATTACGCGTAGTGGGATTTAAAGCGCCGCAAGAATTTTTGCCAACCTTACAAGCCGCCGCGAAATAAAAGGTTGCGGCTAAAAGGATTGGGGCTGACGTTGCACGTCAGCCCCCGGACATCGAGCGTATTGGATTATGCGTATCTGATTAAACGTTACGCATTGAGCGTTTTTATTGACCGCTATTCGCGCCTTGCGTCAGCGGATTCGCTGTCTGTAAATAGGCAAACAAACGATTGGGCTGACCCAAAACACTCTTTGCCAATTCATCTAAAAACTCGGTGTTCATGTCACGCGCTTCGATTGTGTATTCGATGATGCCGAGTCTTTCCAGATTACGTGTACGCAAGGTCAAGCGCGTACTGCGGTAATCCGCCGCGATCACAATACGCGCACGAATATTTGATTGCACCGTAAAGCGTGAATGTTCTACGCGGTGGCGATCGTTGCGCGCTTGCTCTTCACTGTATTCCAAGCCGTGGTCATGCAGCGCATGGCGCAGCTTTTCAATTGCAGGGCCTTCGCGTTCGGCGCTGAGCACGTCATTACTATTCAGCGTAAAACCAATGCTGACTTGATTCATCATGTCCGGGCCATCCGCACCACGGGTACGGAAGTCGGTATCACCCGACACCCACTTCAAACCCTTGAACGCGCCCAACCCTAGCAGCGGGTAGTTACGCGGCACATCCGGTTGAATTACATTTAATTGTGTCACCAGATCATGCACGTAGGTGTAGGCCTCGCGCATGCGCGCCGGCACCAACTCTTCAATTTCGGTGAGTGCTGCTTGGCGACCCCGTGCTTGATGATCGTTGTGTTCTTGAATTTTGTTGGCTTGTGCAGAAAGCTGGGCCAACAAACTGGTGCGCTGCGCTATCGGCGTAGTATTGGCGGCCGCTTGCGGTGCCACCATGGCGGTTTGCTGTTGCTGCAGGTTGCGTGGCGCAGCAGGCGTATCATGCGCTTCTACCAAACGTGGAAACTCGCCCGTACCAATTAAGCTGCGACGACCGGCATTGAGCATGCGCTTTTCCGTGTCAGTGCGCGCCAACAATTCTTCTTCCGACAAACGCGAGAAGGCATCAATGTCCGCCTCAAGGCTGCTGGCTAAATCTGGCTCTGCCACCACCACAGGGGTTTTACTGGAGACGTTATCCGTCCGTGGTGTTGATTGCATAGCAGCCTCTGCATTGGATTCAGTTTGTTCATTTGTTGCAGATTGGGCTGACGAATGGGCCAACGAAACCGGGCAGGCTTCGATCATCTGCCCATCTGAGCCATAGCGTTGCTCAATCGGGCGGAAACGTTGTGAATGCTGCCCTTGCTGGCCACACAACACTTCTTGTAGTGCGCGACTGGCCAGTGCCTCGCCATGACGCGCAACACTCACCATGCGCTGCGCGATCGACAAAGCTTCACCCACCAAGCTCAATTTACCTGCCGCATCCGTGGTGAGACGCACCGGCCCACAATGCAAGCCAATGCTCAAACGCAGCAAGCTCTTGAGACGATGTTGCAGGTACATGGCCACCGGCAAAATTTGTAGTGGGTCGCCGTGCAAACTCACCGCAACACCGTCGCCGGTGTCGATCAGCATGCGGTCTTCATCTGCAATGCGGCGCAGCGATTCATTCAGCGCCGTTGCAAACTGCTGCTTCATTTCTGCTTGACGTCCCAGCGGTGCATTGGCAAAACCAACGATCGAGGCGTACATCACCGTCGCCATAAAAGTTTTAAGCGGCTTTGGAGCGGGCGCGGCAACGGGCGGCGCAATTTCTGCAACCGGCACGTTCGCGGCGGTTTGTGCATTAGCAACGATGGGCAGTGCGGGGTCTAACCTAGCACTCTCAAGCCATGCAGGGGAGTCGCGATGAAACGCCCCGGTCTTGCCCGGCATGAGTAGCTTTTTGAATTGACGCAGATCGCGGCCCAGATCATTGGCGGTCGCGTAGCGATCGCCCGGCTCTTTACTCAACGCTTTGCCCACAATCATGTCGAGCGCACGCGGTACAGAATCATTGAGTTTCGACGGCGGCGGCGCGGGCGAATAAACAATATGTTCGAGCACTGAAATCAGCGGTGCATCGTCGCCATCACCAAACGGTGGGCGGCCGGTGAGTGCCTCAAACAATACAGCGCCGAGCGAAAAAACGTCCGAACGGCCGTCCAACTCTTGTCCACGAACTTGTTCCGGTGACATGTACTGCGGTGTGCCCAGCACCATGCCATGCTGTGTGCGCGATGCGCACGACACACGAGCAATGGAGAAATCGGTGAGCTTGGCATTGCCTTGCTCATCAACCATGATATTGGCGGGTTTGATATCGCGGTGAATCACCCCAGCGCGATGTGCATAGCCCAGCGCGTCTGCCAACTGAAAACCCACATTCACCAGCCAATCGAATGCGATGGGCGAACCATCATCCAAAATTTGGCGCAGTGAGCGGCCCGGCAGCAGTTCCATCACGATGTAGGAAAAGCCCTTGGCTTGGCCTGCATCAAAAATCGTCACGATATTGGGGTGAGACAAGCGACCGGCTGAACGCGCTTCACGCAGAAACATTTCGACGATCTGCTGATCATCGCCTTGTTGATTGGCAAAATGGAAGGTTTTGATGGCGACCTGACGTTCAATCAGGCTATCAACGGCTTCATACACCACGCCCATTTCGCCGCGGCCGATTTCACGGATCACCTCAAAACGGCCAATACGTTTTGGCATGCCGCGCGTACGCGCCGACTTGCCAACCATGGTCGTAGTGGTTGAGTTCGCTGGAACTGCAGTCATGGTGTTTGTTATCCGTCTTTTTCGCGCCGCCGTACCGAGCTACACGTCGAAATCTCGGTGCTGTTGCGCTTAACCCATCTCGCCGCCTACACACGTTCTGTTGGTGTGGCAGACCCCATCCTCACATTTTTACTTTCGCGCTTGCCTATCGGCCACCGCTGCCTCGACATTTACCCGCCGCCTCGGCCTTTACCTTATCCAAGACTTCATCGGCGCCAACCACATTTTCTGCAGTGGGCAATATCCCTTTAGGCATATGAAATATGCGACGAAGCCTTGCTTGGTGTTGTGACGGGTTTCACAGGCAGAACCATGTGGTGCGGGAAGCGCCCGCTTTCTTTTGGAAAGTGTGGCGGAATTGGCAAATTGCGCGACATGCACAAGGACCGCATCCCCATCGGCGAAGCGTACTTGGTGCTCTACGTCACTTTCAATTTCTGGGGGAGCGGATGAGCCAAGCACGCCAACTAACTGTGTCGGCACAAACTAAATTGGCAAACAAAGCGGGGAACGTTGGCGAGGAACGTTTGGGTGGAATGTGAGAACGTAGATGTACGTGACAGAACGCGCTAGGATGCGCAGCCTTTGTAGGCCGGTTTAGCTAACACAGGCCGATCGAGGCCGACCTGCCGCTTGGCAGGAATGACAACAACTTAGCCGACCAAGACAGCCGACGATTCATTCCTGATAGGAATACACGCCACGCAGGAAATCGTCCGGATCGCATTGCAGATGCGAACCTGTGGCACTTGCCACGCCTTCCGGACACTCGTCCGGCTGGGGCAACCAGCCAGCGTTTAAAACTTCGTCGCCGTATTGTTCGATACCGTTTTCAAGATGCAGAGCGTCCATGATGTTCACTTGCGGTTACAGGTTGTACAAACAACTTTTTAAATTTTCATACTTCATACTAGGCGCTAACGGATGAGAAGCAAAAAAGTTGATCGCCTGTATGCAAATTTTTTCTCAACTCGATTTAAATTTCGCCGCAATCGCGATGCGATGACGTCACGACGGCATGGCGACGGCGCTGTGATCAAATTGAGAACTTCATGCGATGCAATGTTTGCCTGAGTTTTGCCTGTCTTGTGTGCGTGCTGTGCGTGTGTTTAGGCACACGTTCTATGCGCTGCTAACGCACCACCAACGTAGTGCGGACACACCACCCTCGCACCACAACACACCACAACAGCCAAGCCATGAAGTGACTTCACTTTGCCAAAGCAATGTGTCAGCCATATTGCAACGGGGTCCGCCAAGATAGGTAGAACGGTGTTCTACGGGAGGGGAAACAACGTGGGCTAGGAGACAAGCCACAGCAAGGCGGCGTAGCGCAGCCCTTTGCCAATCGCCATCCATATCGCGCAGGGCAGCCAAGGCAAACGTAGCCACCCGGCCGCCGCACACAGGGCATCGCCCACCAGCGGCAGCCAGCTGAGTAGCTGACTCACACTGCCATAGCGCTGCACCCACACTAAGCGACTCAGGTCGGCCCGCGCTGGCAACAAGCGACCGAGCACATAACTACTCATGCCGCCCAGCGTGTTGCCAAATGTCGCCACCGCCAATGCAAGCAATTTGTCTTGCGGATGTGCCAAGGCAAAGGCCACCACAGCAGCTTCCGAGCCGCCGGGCAGAATCGTGGCCGATAAAAAGCAAACCACGCCCAAAGCCCATAAACCGCTTTGCGCATCGGGCCACCAGGCGTGCAGCATCACGCCAAATTGCTGGCCGATTTCGTGCAAGTTGTTCAGGAACGCGCCATCCATGGGTGAGGGCTGTTAGACTTTGGCAATCAAGAAGGTTGTCGTCGGCTCCGTCGGCGCACATCCCCGAACGTTGCACTCGTGTTGGAACTGTTATGCCCACCGATCACCCGGACTACTTACAAAAAATTTTAAACGCGCAGGTTTACGATGTGGCCATCGAGTCGCCGCTGGAGTATGCCTCGAATCTCTCTGCGCGCAGCAACAATCGTATTTGGCTCAAACGCGAAGACATGCAGCCCGTGTTCAGCTTTAAGTTGCGCGGCGCATATAACAAAATTGCCCAGCTCGGCGCGGCCGCGCTCAAGCGTGGCGTTATTTGCGCATCGGCAGGCAACCACGCACAGGGCGTGGCGCTATCTGCCGCGAAAATTGGCTGCCGTGCTGTGATCGTGATGCCAACGACCACGCCCAACATCAAAATTGATGCGGTTAGAAATCGGGGTGGCGAAGTCGTTTTGGCGGGTGAGTCATACGACGAAGCCTATGCCCACGCACGCTCATTGGAAAAGCGCGAGAAGCTCACCTTCGTGCACCCGTTCGACGACCCCGATGTGATTGCCGGCCAAGGCACCATCGGCATGGAAATTTTGCGTCAGCACCCCAAGCCCATTCACGCCATTTTTTGTTGCGTCGGCGGCGGCGGCCTCATCGCGGGTGTGGCCGCCTATGTAAAGCGCGTGCGCCCCGACATCAAAATCATTGGCGTTGAAGCCAACGACGCAGACGCCATGACGCGTTCTTTAGCAGCGGGCGAACGCATCAAGCTCGACCAAGTCGGCCTTTTTGCTGATGGTGCGGCGGTTAAGCTGGTTGGCGAAGAAACCTTCCGCCTCGCACGCGAATACGTGGACGACATGATCTTGGTCGACACCGATGCCATCTGCGCCGCCATTAAAGACGTGTTTGAAGACACCCGCTCCATTCTCGAACCCGCGGGCGCTTTGGCGCTGGCGGGCGCCAAAGCCTATGCCGAAAAGCATCGCCTAAAAGACAAAAACTTGGTGGCCGTAGCGTCTGGCGCCAACATGAACTTTGATCGTTTGCGCTTTGTGGCAGAACGCGCAGTGATTGGCGAGCGCCGCGAAGCGGTTTTGGCAGTGACCCTGCCGGAGCGCCCGGGCGCATACAAAAAGTTTTTGTCACTCATCGGCGACCGCAACATCACCGAGTTTAACTATCGCTACAAAAATGCCAGCGAAGCCAATGTGTATGTGGGCGTGCAAGTGAGCGGACGCCACGAAGCGCAAAAACTGGTGGAGAGTTTGGTGCGCCACGACTACCCCACCATCGACCTCACCGACGACGAATTGGCAAAGCTGCATTTGCGCCATATGGTGGGCGGGCACGCGCCCGAAGCCGACAACGAAATTGTGTATCGCTTCGACTTCCCCGAACGTCCGGGCGCATTGATGAACTTTTTAAACAGCATGAGCGCGGGCTGGAATATCAGCTTGTTCCACTATCGCAACCACGGCGCCGATGTTGGGCGCGTGTTAGTGGGTATGCAAGTGCCGCCTTCCGACAAAGCAAAGTTCAAGAAGTTTTTAGACTCCCTGGGCTATCGCTATATCGAAGAATCCGCCAACCCGGGATACCGCTTATTTTTAGGTTAAGTGCGGCGGGATTGCGTGCGGTACAGCATAGGCACGCATGTATCACCGAAAGACGCGGCATTTTTTTGGGTTTCTCTCGTTTTGTTGGTCGTGTCTAAAATCGAGTTAACCGGCGATCAAGACGACTCGGCGCAGAGTTTTGGGCAAACGCGTTAAATCGCCCTTTAGACAATTTTTACTTTTGGCTTTGGTAACTCTGCTGCGATGCTGTTCATGGCAGCAATTGTTTGGCTCAACAAATCTTGCGCCTCGTCTATGTTGTAAAACGCATCAGGATGCTGTGTCGGATTTCGGAAGTGAACGCGCATTCCATCGAGTTGGTCGAGCAATTTTATCGATGGTCGAGGCGCCTTCTTTGTGCGAAGTTGATGTGTCATTTGCCCCCACATTGGCTTTTCCAGGCGATCTGTCTTCTTGAACCCGAAGTAAAGCAGTTTCACCTGCTGTTCAAGAGCGCGCATTAAATGAAAGGCTGCTGCCGTTGGCTGCGCCAGAGCTATTAGTAAGCATGCTGCATTAAAGTCTCTCTTACTTGTGTCATCTAGCGTGGCGTATGTCCCTGTGGCCAAAAGCTCTGAAGGCTTGTTAAGAAGAGAGTCAAGTGGATAACGCTTTTTCGTTAACAAATACGTTGCCCTAAGTCCTAGCTCTGCATCAAGCGCAGGGTCTAGGCGTTCAATGACCTTCTTTATAAGCTCAGATTGTTCATCGCTGACTTTTTCTTCTGTCGACGATTTCAAATCTTCAATGACACCCTCTAGTTCAGATGCAATCTTTCGACTTACTGGAAGATCGAGTGTATCCAACTCTCTAAGCATGCCAACTAATAAGCTTTCCGCCTCAGTTACTTTATACCGAATCAACCCGCTTCTTTTTGTAATGGCATAGTTAAAACCAAAGGCGAAGTAGCTAAAAATACTAGTTTGTTTCATAAGACCTCGCTGTTGAATGGTTTTATTAGTTTTAAATGACTAGTTGGTCCAATAAGCTGGCACCGGACATCTGCAAATTGGCAAACGTAAGCGGCCGCCACTTTATTCAGCAACAGCTGTATGACATAAACATCAGCTTACTGAGCTTGATTTGAATTGTCGAGCCGCTCTGACTTCTGTCTATTTGTGTGTGCGACTTGATGGAGTGGCACGCGTGCTGGGCCAGAAGGTGAGGGCATGAGCAGCATGACGCGGCTCTCTCCATTTTGAAATTGCCTGATCTTGCTTAACCATAAAAAACACCCCAAAGGCTGGATGAAGGTCCAACCCTTGGGGTGTAGTTTGTGACGCAGGCTTTACTTAAATTCGGCTCTTTTAAAGTAATCAGAATTCGAATTCGATTTGCGTGCGGAAAGTGTTGTCTGACGTTGCTGCTGTTGTGCCAAACAACCAGGCTGCGTTGTACTTGATGATTTGGTGCTCGCCCACTTTTACTTTGCCAAAGATGGCTGGGCCAATTTTGTGTTCTTGCTGGTCATGGTCTGACCAATGTTTCCATGGGCCCAAATTGCCAAAGGCTTGTAAGCCAATTTCAAACTGCGGCTGTACCGGGTATTTGATCTGAGCTTGATAGCCGAGTTCTGTTGGGCCATTTGATACAGCGCGATAGTGGCGACCCCACAGCAAGTTGGCGTTGATCTGGAATTTGCCAATCTCTGTTTGCATCAGCGGGCCAAAGCGCGCTTCATACCCTTCGGTACGATCTTGTGGACGCTCCACTTCGATTAACACGCCGAAGTCGGCAAAATATTTGCCGGTCTCTGTGAGCTGGAATTTGTTTTCCCATTCCCAAGCATCAAACTTGCTGCCATCTGGAGACTGGCGCTTGTACTTGCCGTATAGCTCGGTAAACCACTACGAATTAACGCCATAACCAAAACCAAGGGTGGCGGCACTTACACGGTTGGTGTCGCCACTCTTCTGCGTGCCGAATTTGAAGTCAATTTCTTTCTCGCCTTCTTCTACGATCGGGGTGCTGACATATTCTTCTGGCCCGGCACTCACAGCGGCAGCATGAAATAGCGCCAACATCGGTATTAGCGCCACTACGCTTTTCAAACGATTCATCACAACTCCAACGGTCATTACGAACCGATGTGTTTAATGCAGATTGGCAAATTGCTTATTCAGCGATCAACACGCCTTGCGCGGTTTTTTCGTGAAATTCGCCAAAGAAGGGATAGCGACCCGGCTTGAGCGGGCCGACAAAAATGCGTGCTGTTGCGCCACCTTTAATTACTTTTTCGCGGCGTAGCTCGTCACTTTCAAATTCTTCTGGCGTTGGGTCTTGGTTTTCAACCAGCAACAAAACCTTGCGGCCAGCCGGTACGCGCAGCTCTTGCGGGGTAAAGCGATGGTCTTTGATCGTCAGATTAAAGGTCAGGTCTTCAGCCTGCGCAGTAGCCATTCCCAGGGCAAGCACTGAGACACCCAACAACCCTTTTACAAATCCAGACATAACCCACCTCATTCAAATGAAAATAGTAACGAGAACGTTTCTCATTTTCATGCGTGGAAATCAGAACGTCAAGTTCTGTATTTGTGCGGGGTCAATTCTAGGGATTATGAATAAAGTCAGCGCATAGAAAAACCACGAACATCGGCGATCGTGAGGTTATTTTTTGACAAATAACGCACAAGATCGGCCAACTTACGCTAAGTTGCACACATTGATGTGGGCGGGAGCGCCGGCCACTTTTGGCCTACCTGAAGCACGCTAACACCGGGCAATGCACAGGCCTGTATTGCTTGCGCGAGCAAATCAATAGCGGCTTGACGGGGAAAGGTACTGCGCCAAGCCAGTGCAATGCGCCGAAATGGCTGCGGTGAGCGGAAGCGTCTAACGGCCAACAGCTCATTCGTTTCAACGAGTGGATCTGCCGCAGCGGAGGGCAGCACCGTGATGCCGATTCCGCTGGCCACCATGTGCCGAATGGTTTCGAGCGATGCACCTTCAAGCGTGCGCGGTAACTGGCTCATCGGATCCAGCTCGCCCGTGTCGACCACACGCTCTCGCAAGCCGGGGCATACCTGCAGCACTTGGTCTCGAAAGCAGTTACCCGTGCCGAGCAACAACATGGGCTCGTCTGCCAGTTGTGCGGCATCAATTTGTTTGCGCTGTGCAAAGGTGTGTGCGGCGGGCGTGACAACACGGAACGGCTCGTCGTACAAAGGCAGTACGTTGAGTCCTGGGGTTTCGAGCGGCAAGGCCGCCACGATGACATCTAACTCGCCCTCTTGCACTGCGGCAACCAATTGCGTGGTGTACTGCTCCCGAATCACCAAAGGCATATGCGGTGCGCGCTCACGCATTTGTGGAATGAGCGCCGGCAACAGATAAGGGCCGATGGTATAGATCACCCCGAGTTTGAGCGGGGAGGCTAACGGGTCTTGTCCTGCTTTTGCCAATTCACGAATACGGGCGGATTCGCCCAGCACTTTTCTGGCTTGCGCCACGACTGCCGACCCTACCGGAGTAATTCGCACTTCGCTGCTGTCTCGCTCAAACAGCATGACATCCAACTCTTGTTCGAGCTTTTTAACGGCGGCAGATAAGGTTGGCTGCGCCACAAAACACTTTTCGGCCGCCCGCCCAAAATGTAGCGTTTCAGCGAGCGCAACAATGTAGCGAAGGTCGGTTAGCGTCACGACAAATTGCTTTCGAATTTAGTTTGCGATTACAGGACATGCACACACTGCGTTTTAGCGACGCGCAAAATTGAAGTCGCCCACATAGGGGTTGCTGTGTCGCTCGTCACCAAAGGTGGACATGGGGCCATGGCCCGGAATAAACGCTACATCGTCACCCAACGGAAACAGACGCTCACGAATCGACTGGATTAAATGCTGATGATTACCGCGCGGAAAATCGGTGCGACCAATTGAGCCCGCGAAGATCACGTCGCCTACTTGCGCTAATTTGGCTTCCGGCTGGTAAAAAACAACGTGGCCCGGCGTGTGGCCAGGGCAATGCAACACCTGAAACGTTAGGTTGCCAACTCGCACGGTATCGCCGTGCTGCAACCAGCGTTGTGGCCGAAACGAACGGCACGGCGGAAAACCGAACATGCCGGCCCGATCTTCCATGCTGTCGATCCAGAACGTGTCGTCTTCGTGCGGGCCTTCAATCGGAATTTGCAGGCGATCGGCTACATCTGCCACGGCACCCGCGTGGTCAATATGCCCGTGCGTAACCCAAATATGTTTGATGGTAACGCCGAGCTTTTCTGCTTCTGCAACCAAACGATCAACCTCACCGCCTGGGTCGACTAACGCGCCCTCTTGCGTTTCATCGCACCAAAAGAGCGTGCAATTTTGCTGGAACGGGGTGACGGGCATGATGTGATAACGCAGCATAACAAGGCTCGCAGCGAGTTTTTAACCTCGCCATGTTATCGCGCCTGCTGGTTTATTGCCGCCTAAATATCTGCGCTGGGTCGTCGTTAGAAAGGGACGGTTTTATCTTTTTTGGCGACTGCTCAAATAAAGCAGGCCCTATACGACATGAAATCAACCCCGACCGAACGTGAAAATTCAAATACCGCCGAACTCACCTCGTCTGCCACGGCCAAACTGTTGCCGTTGCTGGCTTCGTTTTTACCGTTTGGTCTTTATATTGCTGAACTGCGTAACTCGCACATCGCCAGCACCAATGTCCTTTCGCTCGGCCTTGTTGAGCTATTGGCCATGATGCTGCTTTTGGTGCTGCCTTTTGCTGCACTGTACGCCTTCAAAATTGATTGGGCGGCAGCGGAAGATTACGAACACCAAGACTAACCGCACAAAAGGGTGCGTCCTCGATCTACGAGGACGCACGCCCATCACTGCTTTGCCACTTACATTCTCAGCCGAATCGATTGCTGAGAATGCCCACCCCCTCAATAATCACATCCACCTGATCGCCATCGCGCATGGCGCAAGCACCAACTGACGTGCCGCAGGCAATCACGTCGCCGGCATTCAGTGTCATGTCTTGCGACAGCAAACTCACAATTTCGTAAGGCGAGCAGAACATATCGCTCACCGGATAATTTTGTTTTTCGACACCGGCAAGTTCGACTTTTACGCGCAGTTGCTGCGGGTCGATATCGGTTTCAATCCACGGCCCAAACACGCCAAAATTCTCGAAGCCCTTGGCACGTGTCCACTGCACAAAAGCAGGGTCGCGGCGCATGATGTCGCGCGCGGTCACGTCATTCACGCAGGTGTAGCCGAAGATGTAGTTTTTAGCATCCTCCACGCTCACCCCGGCGCAGGTTTTGCCAATTACCACGCCCAACTCACCCTCAAACACGACTTGGCCGGCATAGCCTGCGGGGCGCGGAATATGTGCGCCCGGCCCAGCAAAACAGCTATTGGTTTTTAAGAAGTAGAGTGGGTGTTCAGGGCGCTGCAGATTTTCAACTTTGGCGCGCTCATGAAAGTTATTCCATAAACCGGGCATTTTGGTCGGGCAGCATGGGGCCAATAATTTCACTGACTCAAGTGGAAACTGCCGCCCATTGGGGCGATGTTCGCCAAACAAATCGCCTTCGTGCTGGTGTAGGGTCGTGCCATTGGCGTCCGTTTTTACTTCGCCAAAACAGACCATCCCCTGCGCCTCAAAACGGGCCCATTTACTCATGCGATTCTCCTTCTTATTTATTTGAACAACAGAACAGCACCGCTCAGCAGCAACAGCACGCTGATACCTCGACGGAAAGTTTCTTGCGTAATTGAAGTGTGTAGGCGTCGGCCTACATACATACCGAGCACCATGATGGGCATAAGCCATGCCAGCACAGCTAGAAAGCGCAAAGTGAAAAAACCTGACCAAGCATAACTCACTAGGCGATTTGCGCCATCGAGCAGAAACAGCGTGGAAAAAGTTGCGCGAAAAGCGCCTTTATCGAGCTTACGCGCTTGAAGGTATGCAACGTAGAACGGCCCACCTGTGCCAAACAAGGTACCGATTAAACCACCCAAGGCCCCAGCAGGCATCGCCCATTTTTTTGAGGCCTTGCTGGAAGCAACTGGCGCCCAGAGTTGGTACACCGCGATCGCGATTAACACGATGGCCAGTATACGTACCAACAATACCGCATCTACCGAATGGAAAAGCCACGTTGCCGTAATGACCCCCAGAATGGCAGAGGGCAACAAAGGCCAAATTTCAGGCCAGGCAATGAGCGGTCGATCTTTGAGCCCTTGCGCTGCAGAGGCCAGGTAGTCGAGCACCACAACCAACGGAACGGCTTGTGTGATTGGCATGAACATCAAAAACAATGGGGTGGCGATCAAACCCGAACCAAACCCCGCCATGCCCCGCACCACATAAGCCACGGCAACCACACATAACGACAACACCCATTGCCAAACCGAAAGTTCGCCCATGCTGTCGCTCCCGATGCTGTACGGATGGATCACGCATTGCACATGAATCCATCAGCCAACACCTTATTCGTTAGAAATAATCCGAGCGGGCGATAATATATTTATAAGGTTAGGACGAACAATGCTACTTCTGGACAGTTGTGTCTGATTTGCCTCATCCTTTCGAATCATCCAATGCCTTATTTGTATGTTTGTACTGGCATAGCAACAAATCCAATATAACTACCCGCATTTTTTGCATGAATATAGGTGGGGCTTATTACATCGCTGCCTGTTCCAGCCTTTCCGCTAGCTCAATTTTGGGCTCAAGACCTTTGGCAAACGTCCGGTAAAGCCGCCCTGAAATTTGGCCTAACAAACTGCGTTTAAAGCCTTCATTTTGTTGCTTATTGCGCCGCAATAGCCGAAAATCGCGGTTTCGCTGTAACGCTGATCTAAGTGTCGTCTGAAAGCAGGTTCGCGACCTTTGCAGACTGCTTCATAGCCGCCCACGCCTATGCACGCCAACACCAACGTAGAGCTCTCCACTCAAGCCCCTGCCGCACAGCGTCTGCGGGAAATTCCCTACAACTACACCTCGTTCTCCGACCGCGAAATTGTGATTCGCCTGCTCGGTGCGGAGTGCTGGGAAATCCTGCACGAGCTACGTAGCGAACGTGTGACAGGCCGCTCTGCCCGCATGCTGTACGAGGTGCTGGGTGATATTTGGGTGGTACAGCGCAACCCCTATCTTGAAGACGATCTGCTGGAAAATGCGGAGCGTCGCAACGCCTTGGTCGCGGCTTTACGGCATCGCCTGAACGAAGTGCAAAAGCGTCGCCAAGCGGGCAACGCGGTATTAAACGACGCACTACAGCAACGCGACCAAAAAGTCGGCACTTTGCTCACGGCTGCACATGAGGCGGTTGACCGCTTTGCGTCGCATTTTGCCAATGCCGCGCAGTTGCGCCAGCGCACCTTACGCGTGCTCGGCCGCCATACTCGCCGCGACAATATTGCGTTTGATGGATTGGCACGCGTATCTCATGTAACCGACGCCACCGACTGGCGCGTCGAGTTTCCGTTTGTGGTGTTGTATCCGGACACGGAAGAAGAGATTGCGCCACTGGTGCGCGGCTGTATTGAGCTCGGCCTCACCATTATTCCGCGTGGGGGCGGCACCGGTTACACCGGTGGTGCCGTTCCGCTCACGCCAAACTCGGTCGTCATCAATACTGAAAAGCTCATCACGCTTGGCAACGTTGAGCAAACCGTTTTGCCCGGCCACACCGCCCCTTATGCCACCGTGCGCACCGGTGCGGGTGTGGTAACGCGACGTGTTATGGACGCAGCGGACGAAGCCGGTTTGGTTTTCGCCTGCGATCCAACCTCGGCCGATGCATCGTGTATTGGCGGTAACATCGCCATGAATGCCGGCGGCAAAAAAGCAGTGTTGTGGGGCACCGCGCTCGACAACTTGGTGTCGTGGCGCATGGTCGACCCGCAAGGTCGATTCATGGAAATCACGCGCATTGATCACAACCTCGGCAAGATTCATGATGCCGAAGTCGCGCGCTTCTCGATTCAACGCTTCGCCGAAGATGGCCGCACGCCGGATGGCGCGCCCGAGATCATGTCGATTCCGGGCAAGCAGTTCCGCCGCGAAGGCTTGGGCAAAGACGTGACAGACAAATTTCTGGCGGGCCTTCCCGGCATTCAGAAAGAAGGTTGCGACGGCATTATTACCAGCGGCGTGTGGGTACTGCACAAGATGCCGCCGGTGGCACGCACGGTGTGCTTGGAGTTTTTTGGCCAAGTGCGTGATGCAGTGCCGGCCATTGTTGAGATTAAAGACTTTCTTGATAGCCTGCCCAAAACCGGTACGCAGCGCGTCATGCTGGCCGGCTTGGAGCATCTCGACGAACGCTATGTAAAAGCGGTGGGCTACGCGACCAAAGCACGCGACCACGGCCGGCCGAAAATGGTGTTGATCGGCGACATTGTGGGCGACGAAGATGATGCGGTGATGCGCGCCACCTCTGAAGTGGTGCGTCTGTGCAACCTGCGCGGTGCGGAAGGCTTTATTGCCGTGAGCGCAGAACAGCGTAAAAAATTCTGGCTCGACCGCGCACGCACCGCAGCCATTGCCAAACACACCAATGCCTTCAAAATTAATGAAGACGTGGTGATTCCGCTGCCGCGCATGGGTGACTATTGCGACGGGATTGATCGCATCAACATTGAGTTGTCGATTCGCAACAAACTCAAACTGTGTGATGCGCTGTCGCAGTTTTTGCAAGGCGAATTGCCATTGCATCAGCACGATGCTGGCCTTGATGCTGAAACACTGATTGATGATCGCCGCACTACCTCGCTTGATCTCGTCTCGCGCACACGTGCCCGCTGGGCCTGGATTCTCGACAATCTAGACACGCCGCAAGACCAAGCGCGCGGTGCATTTGAACGCTTAGGTATAAGCACCACTGCTGATTTGAGCGCCGTCAGCGAAACGCTCTTTCATCGCATTCAAGATCACAGTATTCGCGTGTCGTGGAAGCGCGAATTGCGCGACCCGCTACGCAAACTGTTTGACGGCGGCGTGTATCAACCAATTGTGGATCGCATTGCCACGCTGCAACGCGAAACCTTGCGCAGCCGGGTGTTTGTGGCACTACACATGCACGCGGGCGATGGCAATGTGCACACCAACATTCCCGTCAACTCCGACGATTACGGCATGCTGCAAGAAGCAAATGCAGCAGTCGTTCGCATCATGGCTTTGGCGCGCAGCTTGGGCGGCGTTATTTCAGGCGAACACGGTATTGGTATTACCAAGCTGGAATTCTTGTCTGACGACGAGCTCGCACCCTTCATTGCCTACAAACAAAAAGTTGATCCGGAAGGTCGTTTCAACAAAGGCAAGTTGATGCGCGACCCGGCCATGCCGGCAGATTTGCGCAACGCTTACACGCCTTCGTTCTCGCTTATGGGTGCCGAGTCACTCATCATGGAGCAAAGCGAGATTGGCAATATCTCTGCGTCTATCAAAGACTGTTTGCGCTGCGGCAAGTGTAAGCCGGTGTGCACCACGCACGTTCCGCGTGCGAACCTGTTGTACTCACCGCGCAATAAAATTCTGGGCACCAGTTTGCTGATCGAAGCATTCTTGTACGAAGAACAAACACGACGCGGCATCTCGATTAAGCACTTCGATGAATTCGGCGATGTGGCGGATCATTGCACGGTGTGCCACCGCTGCTTGAATCCGTGTCCGGTGGATATCGACTTTGGCGATGTGTCAGTCGCGATGCGTAACTTTTTGCGTCGTCAGGGTAAGAAAAAATTCAACCCGGGCACAGCCGCCGGCATGGCTTTTTTGAATGTGACCGACCCGACCAGCATCAAGCTGATGCGGGCCGGCATGTTGCAATTAGGCTATCAGGCTCAACGCCTGGCGTATCGTGCAGCCAAAGCACTTGGTCTGATTCAAAAGCAAACGGCACATCCGCCCGCCACGCTTGGCCGCGCGCCGGTGGTAGCGCCTGCGGTTCGTTCGCAAATTATTCACTTCATTAACAAACCCATGCCGGGCAAGTTGCCGAAGAAAACCTCGCGCGCGCTTTTGGATATTGAGGACGACAAGGTTGTACCGGTGATTCGCGACCCGCGTCGCGCCAGCGAAGAATCCGAAGCGGTGTTTTACTTCCCCGGTTGCGGCTCCGAACGTTTGTTCTCGCAAGTTGGATTGGCAACGCAGGCCATGCTGTATCACGCGGGTGCCACCACGGTGCTACCGCCCGGCTATTTGTGTTGCGGCTATCCGCAATCGGCCAGCGGCAATATGGACAAGGGTCAGCAGATTTCGACCAACAACCGCGTGTTGTTCCACCGCGTTGCCAATACGTTGAACTACCTCGATATCAAGACCGTGATTGTGAGTTGTGGCACCTGTATGGATCAGCTCATGAAGTACGAATTTGAGCAGATCTTCCCCGGTTGCCGCCTACTGGATATTCACGAGTATCTGCTGGAAAAAGGCATCAAGCTCAATGGCGTGAGCGGTACGCGCTACATGTACCACGAGCCTTGCCATACGCCGATGAAAACTCAGCCCGGCATCAAGGTTGCCAATCAGTTGATGGGCCAGCCGGTTGCGTTGAACGATCGTTGTTGTGGCGAATCCGGCACTTTTGCTGTGAGCCGGCCCGACATCTCGACCCAAGTTCGCTTCCGCAAACAAGAAGAGATGGAGCAGGGTGCGGACAAACTGCGTGCCGATGGGTTTGCAGGCGAGGTCAAAATTCTCACCTCATGCCCTTCATGCGTGCAGGGTTTAACCCGATATAACGATGATGCCGGTACGGACGCCGACTACATTGTGGTGGAGATGGCGCGCCATGTACTGGGCGAAAACTGGATGGCAGAATACGTGGCCGAAGCGCGCGCCGGAGGCGTTGAGCGCGTATTGCTGTAAAGGTTAGTGCTCACGCCAAACGCACATCATGCCGTTTGGCAGAAAAAACGGGCCATCTAACCAAACGAGTATTCTGCCAACCGCCGCAAGCAGATATGCTTGCGGTCTTTATGCGTAGTCATTCTGTCGTGCGGGGACACTAACAGACATGAGCGTGACCGGAGTTGTTTCAGATTCTCAGTGCCATCAGCCGCAGTGCGAACTTTGCACCACGAGCGGTGGCGACTTGCTTTGGCAAAATGAGCAATGCCGCGTGGTGTTGGTCGATGAGCCGGGCTACCCCGGCTTTTGTCGTGTTATCTGGAAGCATCACGTGCGCGAGATGACCGATCTCGATACCGAAACGCGTAACGGGTTTATGAATACGGTTTTCGCCACTGAATCTGCCGTACGCCAAGTGTGTACCCCCGACAAAGTTAATCTCGCCAGCCTTGGCAACATGACACCCCATTTGCACTGGCATGTGATTCCACGTTGGCTTGAAGATCAGCATTTTCCTGCGCCCATTTGGGCCGCCCCGCGACGCGATAACACGCTTGCGGCGGCAGCGAATCTTGCGCAACAACTACGTCAGGCGCTGAACCAGAAATTAGGGGTCAGCGCATGAGTCATAGCTTCCGCTTGCCCGTCACGACGATTGAGCACCCGCCCGCTTTTTCAAACGCGCGCGGCTGCCGTGAATGGTTGTCGCAACAGCCCATTGCCAATCCGCAACAGCTGCAAACGAATCTGCTCACGCAGCTGAGTTTGATGAATCGCTATGCGCTACCGCCTTCAGAACGCTTGAAGATGCTGGAGCATATGCGTGAAGCGCTCTACCACGCACAGCACGAAACATCGCGCCGATTCGTAGGTCGCCCATTACCCCTAGCACTGCCGGAAAAATCTGCGCTGGATACTAATTTGGCTTTGTGGGATGCCCTGCGCATTGGCTATTTGCATTGTCTGGTTGCCGCACAGCAAGGTGATTCTGCATTGCTCGTACATGCAGCACCTATTTCGCAACGTGCACTCGCGGCAATGGCCATGCAAATGGTCGACCTGCTGCGGGCCGGCCATGTCACACCCATTGGCTACTGGCGCAACCTGCATGCCATTTATGAAATGGCGGACAACTTTAAAGTGGTTGAAGAAGCGGTGGTGGACCCTCTGCAATTCGAGCAACGCCAAACCACCGTATCGGCAACGTATCTGCAGCCTATTTTGATGCAGGCGTGCAGCCCGTATTCATTGCCAACCAGTCGGTTGAATCTTGTTGCCAAATGGATTCAGCGCTGGTCCGGTAAAGCGCAACTTACTCGCTTGCCGCCTGAAGATACGCGTCTGCGCCCCGTAGCGATCGATCTCGATCAAGATGTGCCCGGCTGCTTTATGCCGGATCACAGCGCACGTATTCGTTGGCTAGATCTCACCGAATTTGCGCATGGTTTGCGCAAACGTATTTTGCTCTTGCAACGGGGTGACACCCCAGAGCAATTGAAATTAGGAACAGACTGCACCAGCGCGCAATGCGAACAATTGTTGATGCATGTGTACCGACATTGTTGCAAAGGCGGCTTCGCGCGTTTACATCCGCGCCGCAATGCAGAGCGTACGGTGCGCATTGTATTGGGCATGGAATCTGTACTCAAACTTATGGCGGGCGAATCTCCCAATAACGCCACCCGCAATGCAGAACATGTTGAAGAGTGGCGAGTACTGGATGAAAACCCCGGCGGCATGCGACTCACGCGTTTGCAACTTGAATCTGGCAGTCGCGTTAACACGGGTCAGTTGCTTGCCGTTTGCCCACGCGGGGGCAGTGACTTTTTGTTAGCGATTGCTCGCTGGGCGATGGTAAATCAAGAAGGTGATTTGTTGCTGGGTTTACAAATGCTGCCTGGCCGACCACAGCCTGTTACTCTGCGCCGCACGGGCGTGCCCGATACCATGAACGGCTTCCGTCAGGCGCTCATGCTGCCGGCTGTTCCTGCGCTGGATCGGCCACCCTCATTGGTGTTGCCCGTGGCGTGGTTTCATCCTTCACGTGTGTTTGAAACAGAAGGCGATGAAACGGAACAATATCGCACAACCAAACTGGTTGAGCGCGGTAATGACTTTGATCTAGCGGATTACGAGTCGTCTTAAGCAAGCGCTCAGTTGCATTTAAACTGCATTCAAGCTGCAACAACTCAAGCGCTCAAGCATTGCTAAATTCATCATTGGCAATGAGCATTTTTTGCGCCGCCAGTTGCGTGCGTGGAAAGTTCACGCAAAAACAACTGCCGTTACCTGGCGTGCTGGTCACCGACAAAGTGGCATGGTGACGCTCTAACACATGCTTAACAATCGCCAAGCCCAACCCCGTACCACCGGTGTCACGGGAGCGACCGCGATCTACACGATAAAAACGCTCTGTTAGTCGCGGAATGTGTTCAGGCGCAATACCAATTCCGTCGTCTTCAACACAGTACTGTCCACCCGCCACATCGTCTTGCCAGGTCAGCTTAATGTGGCCGCCTTTGGGGGTGTAGCGCACAGCATTGCTGGCGAGGTTCATAAAGGCGCTGTGCAGTTCACGATGATTGCCAATCAACGCACTACCCGCCTGCACTTCTAAAATAATTTCGTGATTGCCGCCCGATAACAGTCGGATTTCTTCAGCAACAGAATTGAGCAACATGGTGACATCGACTTGCTCGTCGTGCGGCGTCGTACTGGTACTTTCGAGTGAGGCAAGCATGAGCAAGTCATCCACCAACTGGCGCATACGCGTTGCTTGGTGATTTGCCAATTGCAGATATTGCAGCGCGGTTTCGGTCCCCAACTCAGGCAGTGCGTCCAACAGCGTTTCAATAAAACCGGCCACGACGGTGAGTGGCGTTTTCATCTCATGCGACACATTGGCCACAAAGTCTCGGCGCACGGCATCGAGCCGTTCTTCTTGCGAGATATCACGTGTGAGCAAGAGCCGACGGTTTTCTGCAAAGCGCACGATTTGCATTTGCAAAGTAAGTGGCGGCTGGCTGCTCATACGCACACTGACCGGCTGGTTGTATTCACCCGACAACAAGTATCGAACAAACTCGGGGTGACGTACTAGATTGGCAATCGGCATGCCAATATCGGTTTGCGGATTTAAGCCGAGGTGACGTGACGCGGTGTGGTTACACCATTCAATACTGTTGTCCGTTGCCAAAATCACCGTGCCGTCTGGCATTGCTTGGCTGGCCTCACGCATGCGTTGCAAATCTTCTTGCAGCGTATGCAACCGTGCACGGTTCGCTTTATCGCGACGATAGAGGGTACTAAACAAAATGTCCCAGCGGCCACTGGCGGTAGGCACCGCACGTTCAGGGTCATTCAGCCAACGAATTAGGCGCTCTCGATGCAAAAGCTGCTGCATCACCCAAACCAGCAACAACACGATAGCCGTAGTCAGCGCCCAACGTCTGCCGGCAAACCAGTCGACCAGCAACGCAGTGCCGGCGATCAATACCGTAACAGGAAAAGCGCTCAGCAAAACTTGCAGCACGGGATACTCGCCTTGTAAGGGATGGGCAACATGCCGCGCATTATCGCATGCAGCTTAGAACTTCTCTGCGTCTATACAAGTAGCTGGATTGGACGACGGCCTTTAGCTCATGTCTTCAGAAAAACGATAGCCACTTCCGCGTACCGTCTGCACCAGTACTTCGTGCCCAGTTGATTCAAGCGCGCTGCGCAAACGACGAATATGAACATCCACCGTACGCTCTTCAACAAACACGTGGTCGCCCCACACTTGATCTAATAGTTGCGGACGTGAGTGCACTCGTTCCGGATGTGTCATCAGAAAGTGCAACAAGCGAAATTCGGTAGGGCCAAGATTAAGTATGGTTCCGCCTGCACTAACACGATGTGTCGCTGGATCAATACGCAAACCTTTAATCTCCACCACATCTTCTGTGGCTTGAGGCGAACGACGGCGCAACACGGCTTTAATGCGCGCCACTAACTCACGCGGCGAGAAGGGTTTGGTGACATAGTCATCCGCACCACTTTCTAAACCATTCACTTTTGATTGTTCATCACCGCGCGCAGTCAGCATGATGATGGGGATTTGTCGTGTGCGCTCTTCGCTACGCAGCCGACGCGAAAGGTCGACGCCCGACATACCGGGCAGCATCCAATCTACCAAGATGAGATCCGGCAATGCTTCACGCACCATACGCTGTGCCGTTTCGGCATCGGGTGCTTTTAAAACATCGTGCCCCGCTCTTTGCAGCGTGACCGCAATCAATTCAAGAATGGCCGGTTCGTCTTCTACAGCCAAAATGGTGGCAGGCATAACAACTCCACGAAGTAGTATGTCCCTGAAATTTTTCAGGCATACGCTACTGTATTGCAGCTAAATGTCAAAATGATGACAAGCCTTTAAATTGTCATGCCAATGGAACTTGAGGGTAAGCGAGGGTCTTTAAGCACTTAGAGGGAAAGACCCTACTCATGCAATGCTAGATGCAGTCATTGGTCCACTCGGTTTGCATCAGTTAAAATTGCGATTTATTCCACTTCAGTCGAATATCTCAATGACGGTGTTTGGTTAGATGGTTGTTTAAAATTTAATCGCTGCAGCTTATAGATCAGCCTCGTAAGTGATCTAATTACAGCAACCTTCTTTTTTGTTTTCCGATTGCCATGTCTGGCCTAGATAAAAACACACCCATTCCTACCGAGATTACGTTACACCAGAAGTCCGCTCGGCTTGAACTCGCCTTTTCTGACGGCGCTAGCTTCTCTTTGCCATTTGAGTTTCTTCGTGTGTATTCGCCTTCAGCAGAGGTGCGTGGTCATGGCCCGGGCCAAGAGGTGTTGCAACTGGGAAAACGTCACGTTCAGCTTACGAGTGTCGAGCCGATTGGACATTACGCACTGAAGTGTATTTTTTCTGATGGCCACGACAGCGGCCTTTATTCGTGGGACTATTTGTATCACTTAGGCAAAGAACACGATCAGTTGTGGCAAGACTATTTAAATCGTGTTGAAGCCGCCGGCGCCAGCCGTGATATTGATCCGACACTTACCAGCCCAACCCATAAACACGGCGGTTGTCACCACTGAGAATACGATGAGCAATCAACAAGGCCCACACGACACCACCCATTTCGGTTTCGAAACAGTTGCGGAATCTGACAAGGAACGACGTGTCGCAGGTGTTTTTACTTCAGTCGCGAGCAACTATGACATCATGAATGACTTGATGTCTGCGGGTATGCATCGCTTATGGAAGTCCTTCACCATTCGTATTGCCAATGTGCGAGCAGGTGAGCGCGTGTTAGATGTGGCCGCAGGCACCGGTGATTTGTGTTCTGCCTTTGCCAAACAAGCTGGCCCTGATGGCCTAGTATTGCAAACGGATATCAACGCGGCCATGTTGCGAACCGGCCGCAATCGTTTAATAGATCGAGGCCAGTTATTGTCCGCTGTGCAATGCAATGCAGAAGGTCTGCCCTTCGAAAGCAATCAATTCGATATGGTTACAGTGGCTTTTGGTCTGCGCAATATGACGCACAAAGACCAAGCGCTGCACGAATTCTTACGCGTACTTAAACCGGGTGGCCGCTTACTCGTCTTAGAATTTTCTAAGGTATGGAAACCGCTCGAGAAGGCCTACGACATTTATTCATTCAAATTTTTGCCTTGGCTTGGTGAGCGTATTGCAGGTGACGCTGACAGTTATCGTTATCTGGCCGAGTCGATTCGTATGCATCCAGACCAAGACACACTCAAAGGGATGTTGGATGACGTCGGTTTTGTCCGCGCAGAATATTTCAATCTCTCAGCGGGGATTGTCGCCTTGCATCGTGGATACAAACCATAACTTGCGAGTGAATTTTTTTATTAGATCGCTGTCCACTTAGTTGAATCCAGCGTTTTTTTATTTTTTAAGGAATACACACGTGTCTCAAATCGTCAGTGGTAAATTTTTAAGTTGTTTGCTGGTGAGTTTGGCGCTGTTGGTGGGTAGTCTGCCCGCTGAAGCCAAGCGAGTCAGCGGTGGGCGCTCCGTTGGTATGCAACGCGATACAACGACCTTGCAACGTAATTCTGCAGCGCCAGCCCCAACTCAAAATACAGCAACGGCACAACGCCAAGCAACTGCACCTAATCCCGCTCCAGCTGCGGCACAGACACCCCAACGCCGCTCTTGGCTAGGCCCCTTAGCGGGTATTGCTGCAGGTATTGGTTTAGCCGCTTTGGCATCACATCTGGGCCTGGGCGAAGAGTTTGGCTCAATCCTGCTGATGTTGGCGGTCGCAATGCTTGCCGTATTTTTGTTTCGTCGCTTCTTTGGCAAGCGAGCACCTCAAGCGGTCCCCGCAACAGCAGGGTCACCACAAGGGGCAGATATCGCGCGCTTCGATACCAATCAAAATTCAGGCAGCGGTGCTAATACCATTCAGCACGATGAAGAGGTGTTCCTTGGTGAGGCACGTAAGCAATTCGTTCAATTACAGCAGGCGAATGATGTTTCCGACTTTGCCAAAATGTCGGATTTCATTGAGCCCGATGTACTGAAAGAAATCATTCTCCATCATGAGGCGGGTAGTCAGCCTACCGATATTGTGAGCCTGCATTCTCAGCTCCTTAACCGTGAGCAAAATGCTGATCATGAAATTGCCAGTGTGCGCTTTTACGGCCTTTTGCGTGAAAATGCGGCAGCTTCACCAGAATCATTTGATGAAGTTTGGCACCTTGTTCGACGCCCTCAGCATGGTTGGAAGCTAGCCGGCATTCAGCAGGGTGTGTTCTAACTCGCATAGACTGATACTTTCCGAAAAGGCGCAACATGCTTGATCAGAGTTTCGTTGTCATCGTGAATCACCTGTTAGGGCATACGCCAGGTGCAAGCGAACGACTTGCTACTCAAGCAGGACGCACTGCGACGATCAGGGCAAGCGGCTTTTCGGCCAATTTTGTGGTGCTAGAGAAGGGTGTGCTTCAGGCACCACCTGTACAAGAACCCGCCGGAACACAAGATCAAGCCCAGGTTAGCGATGTTGTGATTTCGCTTTCTGCTGATTCTTTGCTTGCAGCAGTACGTGACCCTGATTTTTTAATGCGAGGTGCTCGGATTGAAGGTGATGCTCACTTCGCAGAGGTTCTGGGTGGTGTATTGCGAAGTTTGAATTGGGATATTGCGGAAGACTTAAGCAAGGTTTTCGGCGACACGGCTGCAGAACGCGTCGTTGCCATTGGCAAATCTGCTCTTGCTAATCAAAAGGCGCTGCACTCGCGTATGCAACAAAACGCTGTGGAATATTTGGTTCACGAACAAGGCGTGTTAATTTCACGACCTGTGCTTGATCAATTCTCGAAAGCTGTTTCCGAGGTGCGTGATGATCTCGCGCGTTTAGAAAAGCGCTTGCAGAAGCTAATCTAGCAATCAAATTGCGTCTTGATAAAAAAAGGCAGCCTTATGGGCTGCCTTTTTTGTGTGCAATGCCTTAGAAGCTTAGCGCTTGCGCAACTTCTGGATCGCTGCAATTTGAGCAGCCATCATTGCAAATTCGCTTTGTGCGCGTGCCAAGTCGATATCGCTTTGTGCATTCTTGATAGCTTCTTCGGCGGCCTTCTTAGCTTCGGTCGCTTTAGCTTCGTCAAGATCATGACCACGAATTGCGGTGTCAGCCAAAACTGTCACACCATCGGGTTGCACTTCCAAAATACCGCCAGCAACAAACACAAATTCTTCCTGGCCGTTGTCAGCGCGCTCAATGCGAACCGCACCCGGTTTGATACGGGTGATCAACGGGGTGTGGCGAGGCAGAATACCCAACTCGCCATTCTCACCGGGCAGTGCCACGAACTTGGCTTCGCCTGAGAAGATGGATTCTTCGGCAGAGACGACGTTCACGTGCAAAGTTGCCATAGTTCTCGTCCTATTCGTTCAATAGATTTCAGCTTGCTGTTACAAGACTGCCGGGACAACCCGACAGTCTTGAATGGGCTTACTGAATCTTCTTGGCCTTTTCGATAGCTTCGTCGATCGTGCCAACCATGTAGAACGCTTGCTCCGGCAGATGATCACATTCACCAGCAACGATCATCTTGAAGCCGCGGATGGTTTCCTTGAGCGGAACGTACTTGCCCGGAGAACCGGTAAACACTTCAGCAACGTGGAACGGCTGAGACAGGAAGCGCTGAATCTTACGAGCGCGAGCTACTGCCAGCTTGTCTTCCGGTGACAGTTCGTCCATACCCAGAATGGCGATAATGTCGCGCAGTTCTTTGTAACGCTGCAGAATGCCTTGCACTGCACGAGTTGTACCGTAGTGCTCTTCACCCACAACGTTTGGGTCAACCTGACGGCTGGTTGAGTCCAGCGGATCCACAGCGGGGTAAATACCCAGCGCAGCGATGTCACGTGACAACACAACCGTTGCGTCCAAGTGAGCAAAGGTCGTTGCAGGAGACGGGTCGGTTAAGTCATCCGCAGGCACATACACGGCCTGAATGGAGGTAATAGAACCGACCTTAGTTGAAGTAATACGCTCTTGCAGACGGCCCATTTCTTCAGCCAGCGTCGGCTGGTAACCCACCGCAGAAGGCATACGACCCAACAGTGCAGATACTTCGGTACCGGCCAGGGTGTAACGGTAGATGTTATCTACGAAGAACAACACGTCACGGCCTTCGTCACGGAATGATTCAGCAATGGTCAGACCGGTCAGCGCAACGCGCAGACGGTTGCCCGGAGGTTCGTTCATCTGACCGTATACCATGGCTACCTTGGACTCGCCCAGGTTTTCTAGGTTCACAACGCCGGAATCTGCCATTTCGTGGTAGAAATCGTTACCTTCACGGGTACGCTCACCCACACCAGCGAACACGGACAAACCGGAGTGCGCCTTAGCGATGTTGTTGATGAGCTCCATCATGTTAACGGTCTTGCCCACACCGGCACCACCGAACAGACCCACCTTACCACCCTTGGCAAACGGGCAAATCAAGTCAATAACCTTGATGCCAGTTTCCAACAGTTCGGTTGAGGGTGACAGTTCGTCATAAGTCGGGGCTTTGCGGTGGATGGAAGCTGACAGCTCCATGCTCACTTCGCCGCGCTCGTCGATCGGGCGACCGAGTACGTCCATAATACGGCCCAGGGTGGCTTTGCCAACCGGAACCGTAATCGGGTTACCTGTGTTGGTTACAACCAGGCCGCGACGCAGACCGTCGGAAGAGCCCAGCGCGATGGTACGGACCACGCCGTCACCCAGCTGTTGCTGAACTTCCAGAGTCAGGTCAGAGCCATCCATCTTGAGCGCGTCATACACCTTGGGCATCTGGTCACGCGGAAACTCCACGTCAACCACGGCGCCAATGCACTGAACGATCTTGCCCACTGCTTGCGTGTTCGCCATTTTAGGTTCCTTCAATCACTAAATAATTAAACCGCTGCAGCACCCGCAACGATTTCTGACAGTTCTTTGGTGATAGACGCTTGACGCGTCTTGTTGTACACCAACTTCAGTTCAGAAATCAGGTTGCCTGCATTCTCCGTTGCCGCCTTCATCGCGACCATCCGGGAGGATTGCTCCGAAGCCATGTTCTCTGCCACGCTCTGGTAGATCAGTGCTTCGATGTAGCGCGTCAGCAATTCATTGATGACGGTGGCTGCATCCGGTTCGTAAATGTAGTCCCAGTTGTGCGTCTGATCTGCTGAAGCCTCAATTGTTTCGGCTTTCAGCGGCAGCAGCTGCTCAACGACTGGCTCTTGCTTCATGGTGTTGATAAAGCGGGTGTAGCAGAGATAAACCGCATCCACCTTGCCTTCAACAAACGCATCCAGCATGACCTTAACCGGGCCAATCAACTTGTCGATGTGCGGTTTGTCGCCCAGGCCCACTGCATGAGCAATGACCTTTGCGCCAACACGATTCAGGAAGTTAAAGCCCTTGCCTCCAATGGCAACTGCTTCAATCTTGCCGCCCGCTGTTTGCACATCACGCATTTTGTTAGTAACAGAACGCAGGACGTTGGTGTTCAAGCCACCACACAAACCCTTGTCGGTTGTTACCACAATAAAGCCGGTCGCACCGGATTGCCCGCCCATACGCATGTAGGGAGAACGGTATTCCGGATTGGCCTTAGACAGGTTGGCAGTAATGCTGCGAATCTTTTCGCTATAGGGACGTGCGGCCCGCATCCGGTCCTGCGCTTTACGCATTTTGGAAGCGGAGACCATTTCCATGGCCTTGGTGATCTTCTTCGTGTTTTCGAAGCTTTTGATCTTGCCGCGAATTTCCTTGCCTGCCGCCATAACTATGCTCCTTTAAGCGTTGATATGGCGACTTAAGCGAAAGACTTCTTGAAAGCGGAGATGGCGTTACCCAGCTCTTCTTCGGCTGCCTTGTCCATAGCCTTGTCGCTTTCCAGCTTGTTCAGCAGAGCGGCATGGTTGGACTTCAGGTACTGATGCAGACCGGATTCAAAAGCGAGAACTTTCTTCACTTCAACATCGTCCAGGAAGCCCTTGTTCACTGCGTACAGTGAGGCACCCATCAGGCTGATCGCTTGCGGCAAATATTGAGCTTGCTTTAACAGCTCGGTCACACGTGCACCACGATCCAGCTGCTTGCGGGTTGCTTCGTCAAGATCAGAAGCAAACTGGGCAAACGCTGCGAGTTCGCGATACTGCGCCAAGTCAGTACGAATACCGCCGGACAGCGACTTAATCAGCTTGGTTTGAGCGGCACCACCCACACGCGATACCGAGATACCTGCGTTAATAGCAGGACGGATACCGGAGTTGAACAGGTTGGTTTCCAAGAAGATCTGACCGTCAGTAATAGAAATTACGTTGGTCGGAACGAATGCAGAAACGTCACCCGCTTGGGTTTCAATGATTGGCAATGCGGTCAGCGAACCGGTCTTACCCTTCACTTCACCCTTGGTGAATGCTTCAACGTAGTCAGCATTTACACGAGCAGCACGCTCAAGCAGACGGCTGTGCAGGTAGAACACGTCACCCGGGTAAGCTTCACGGCCCGGCGGACGGCGCAACAGCAGCGAAACTTGACGGTATGCAACAGCTTGCTTTGACAGGTCGTCATACACGATCAGCGCATCTTGACCGCGGTCGCGGAAGTATTCGCCCATCGTACAGCCAGAGTAGGCTGACAAGAATTGCATTGCAGCTGATTCAGACGCAGAGGCGGCTACAACGATGGTGTATTCCATCGCGCCAGCTTGTTCCAGAGCGCGTACTACGTTTTTGATCGAGGATGCCTTTTGGCCGATCGCAACGTAGATACAGGTCATGTTTTGACCCTTTTGATTGATGATGGCATCAATCGCAACAGCCGTCTTACCTGTTTGGCGGTCACCAATGATCAACTCACGCTGACCACGGCCTACCGGCACCATGGAGTCAATACACTTCAGACCGGTTTGTACCGGCTGATCAACTGACTTACGTGCGATAACGCCAGGCGCAACCTTTTCGATCACGTCGGTCATCTTGGCGTTGATCGGGCCCTTGCCGTCAATCGGCTGACCCAGCGCATTCACTACGCGGCCAATCAGTTCAGGACCAACGGGCACTTCCAGAATACGACCCGTACACTTAACGGTGTCGCCTTCGGAGATATGCTCGTATTCGCCCAGAATAACGGCACCAACGGAATCACGTTCCAAGTTCAGCGCCAAACCGAAGGTCGGCGTGCCATCCTTGGTTGCCGGGAATTCGAGCATTTCGCCCTGCATCACGTCGGCCAGGCCATGCACACGGACGATACCGTCGGTCACTGATACTACAGTGCCCTCGGTACGCGCACCCGCGGCCAGCTCCAGATTCTGAATCCGGCTCTTAATCAGATCGGTAATTTCAGAGGGGTTGAGGTTCATTGCAAAGCTCCTAATTCATTAGCGAAGCAGCCATGGAGGCTAGCTTGCCGCGTACCGAGGCGTCGATCACTTCATCGCCAACAGCGATTTTCACACCGCCAATGAGCGAGGCGTCTACCGTCACAACAGGCAGAATCTTGCAGCCATAGCGTTGCTCAACATCAGCAGTCAGTTGACGCAGGCTCGCATCGTCCAGCGGGAAGGCGCTTGTAATGTTCGCTTCCTTCACGCCTTGGGCGTTGTTTTTGAGCACTTCGAACTGTTCGCTGATTTCGGGCAATACGGCGAGTCGGTCGTTGTCGATCAGCACGCGCACAAAATTGCGGGCATCTGCCGGAGCGCTGGTGCCCAGCACATCACCAAACAAGTCTTGCATTTGGCCCGTTGAAATGCGCGGGTTGCCCAAACAAGCTTTAACTTGTGGAAGTGTCACTGAGGTAGCCAAGCGATTCAGCGCTGTAGACCAGCCGTCCAAGGCGTTTTTGTCCTTAGCAAGGCTGAAAGCAGCTTCAGCGTAAGGCCGTGCGATGGTTGCATTCTCTGCCATGGTCAGCGCAGTTCCTGTTTGAGGTCGGTCAGCAGCTGCGCATGTACCTGTGCGTTAACTTCACGACGCAGGATACGTTCAGCACCAGATACCGCCAGTTGTGCAACTTGTTCGCGCAGTGTTTCTTTAGCGCGTTGTGCAGCAACTGCAGCTTCTTGTTCAGCAGCTTCACGAGCACGGGCAACGATGCGAGCACCTTCTGCACGGGCTTCTTCAAGCAGTTGAGCAGCCTGACGGTCGGCGTTGCTACGCATATCAGCAGCGGCTTCACGTGCCTGACGCAGTTCGTCAACGGCCTTCTTCTCTGCATTGGCAAGATCAGAACGGGCGCGCTCTGCAGCGGCCAGGCCATCGGCGATCTGTTGCTGGCGTTGCTCGATGGCACGCAGCAAAGGCGGCCATACGAACTTAACGGTGAACCAGATGAAGATTGCGAACGCAACGGCCTGGGAAAACAGTGTCAAATTAATGTTCATGCCAGGTCCCTAAGGGTGTTGAGTACGCGACCGATTAGCCGAGTTGAGCCAGCAGCGGGTTGCCGAAGGCAAACAGCATGGCCAGACCAACACCGATAATGAAGGAAGCGTCGATCAGACCCAGCAACAGGAATACCTTAGCTTGCAGCGTCGGCATCAGTTCGGGTTGACGGGCTGCACCTTCCAAGAAACGGCTACACATGATACCTACACCGATACAGGCGCCTGCAGCACCCAAACCGATGATGAGGCCGATACCGATGCCCGTGTATGCCTGAATCATGGCGATAAATTGCAGCTTTTCCATTTTTAAGTCCTTTCAGTGAGAAGGGTATTGAAACAAGAAATCAAGGTTAAAACGAATTAGTGACTTTCATGTGCCATGGACAAATAGACCACGGTGAGCATCATGAAAATAAAAGCCTGCAGCGGCACGATCAGAATGTGGAAGATCGCCCAACCTGCGGTCAGAACCGCACTCGCAGCGGTACCCACCAAACCAGTAGCGGCCCACATGCCCAGCAGCAGGAAGATGATTTCGCCTGCATAGATGTTGCCGTACAAACGCAGCGAATGCGACAACGGCTTGGACACCAGCTCAATCAGGTTGAACAGCAGGTTAAACACCAACAAAATCGGAGACGCCCACAGCGGCTTTACGCCAAACGGGGTGCAGGTCAGTTCGTGGATCCAACCGCCAAAGCCTTTTACAGCAATGCTGAAGTAAATCATCAGCAGCCATACGGACAGACCCAACGCAAAGGTCGTGTTTACGTCGGCCGTCGGCACTGAACGCCAGTTGTGCAGATGGAATACATGCTCATATACCCACGCCATCAGATCTACCGGCAGGAATGAGGTTGCATTCATCAACAACACCCAAACAAACACGGTAAAGGCTGCAGGAGCGATGAATTTATGACGATCGCCGTGGAACATGCCTTTGGCTTGTTCATCTACAAAGTCGAACACGAGTTCAACAAATGCTTGGCGCTTTGTCGGCACACCAGAAGTTGCGCCGCGGGCAATCCACCAAATAAAACCGATACCCACCAAACCCATGATGACCGCCATGATGAGCGAGTCTACGTGTAGGGTCATGAATGACCCCTCGCCAACTTGCTTTGTCATGTTGGTGAGGTGGTGGCTGATATATTGAGTTGTGGTGAGTTCTTGAGCTTCAGCCATGTTCAGTCCGTACCATTTTTGAGCGAGGCTTCAAGTGACTTTGCTGTTGCATCGTCATAAGAAGAATCGCGAACAAAGAACGCCATCGATTGGATTAGGGTCGATACGATGAAAGACCCCAATAAAGCCAGCGGAACAATATCCGACACAACCTTCAGTACCAACCAGAACAGAATGACGACTACGCCAATCTTGACCGATTCGGCTCTCAACATATTGCGGATGGCCGTACCTGCGGAAGGTGCCTGACGAGAGGCCATCAATCCGAAGGCAATGCCTGAGGCAATGCTGATGAAACCGCCAAGACAGACCGACTTTGCCGCAGGTAACCCGGCAAGAAGGCCAGCGAGGACCGCAAGTGCTGCAGTGACAGCAAGCTGCCACATTAGAACTTTACGAATCGGCTTGCTCTGGATGCGAAGACTGAAAGACATATCGACCTCTTCGCGCCAGCTGAAACGGCGAGAGTATAGTCAAGTTACGGTTACCGGGTCAACAGATGAACCCGAGTTAGGCTGCGGAATCCCGCATCAGCGCTGATTTCCACGCAATATGGATATCAACCCATCAAGCTGATCTAGTGAGCCAAACTGGATATTGAGCTTGCCAGCACCCTTTCGGTTGGCCTGAATGGTAACACCGGCCCCAATGGCATCTGACAATTCTTCTTGTAGTCTTAGTAGGTCTCGACTTTGCGTGGTGGGACCTGATTTCACGCTAGCGGCACCTTGTTGGCCGTTTATTTCTTTAGCGACCAACTTTTCGGCCTCGCGCACCGACAAGCCACGCGCTACGATTTGATTGGCAAAAGCCACCTGCTTAGCTTTATCCAGCGCCAACAAGGCACGGGCGTGCCCCATGTCGATATCGCCCTTCATCAACATGTCTTGCACAGCTTGCGCCAGATTGAGCAGGCGCAGCAAATTGGTAGCAGCTGAACGTGACCGACCAATGGCTTGCGCTGCCTGCTCATGCGTCAGGCCAAATTCGTTAATCAGGCGCTGCACGCCAGCAGCCTCTTCGAGCGGATTGAGATCTTCGCGTTGAATATTTTCAATAAGCGCCATCGCTAGCGCGTTTTCATCGGGAATTTCGCGAATCAGCACGGGCACTTCGGTAAGGCCTGCCAGTTGCGATGCCCGCCAGCGACGCTCGCCCGCAATAATTTCATGCTGTCCTTTGCCAATTGGGCGCACCAAAATTGGCTGCATCAAACCCTGCGCTTTAATGGAGGCGGCAAGATCTTCTAACGAACCAGGGTCCATATGCGTACGCGGCTGATACTTACCCGGCTGCAGATCACCCACAGGCAGGGTGCTTGTTGCTGCCGGTGATTCATCTTCGTCTTTATTGGCGGCCAACAACACGTCGAGGCCACGCCCGAGACCTTTTAGTTTTGGAGGATTCATAAACGGCGCTCTATTTTGTTGGCGTCAATTAAAAGGATTTAACGCGCTCGATCATTTCAAGCGCGAAGTGGTTGTAGGCAACTGCTCCCTTAGCCGCTTTATCAAAAAGCACGCCGGGCATACCATGTGAGGGCGCTTCTGCCAAGCGCACATTACGCGGCACGATAGTGTTGAATACTTTGTCGCCGAAGTGTTCAACCAACTGTGCTGATACTTGCTGAGCCAAGGTGTTGCGCGGGTCAAACATCACGCGCAACAATCCAATAATGCGCAAGTCACGATTGAGGTTGGCGTGCACCTTCTTGATGGTGTTCACTAGGTCACTCAATCCTTCGAGTGCGTAGTATTCACACTGCATAGGTATGATGACGCCATGCGCGCAGCACAAGCCATTAAGCGTAAGCAACGATAAACTGGGTGGACAATCAATCAACACAAAATCATATTCGTCCGTGACTTCGCGCAGCGCATTTTTCAAGCGTGATTCACGCTGTTCCAAACCCACCATTTCGATTTCTGCGCCCGCTAAATCGCGGTTGGCAGGCAGCACGTGGTAACCCGCCTGCGTTTCTGTTACGCGCGCTTGTTGTATGCCCGAAAGCCCCACCAAAACTTGATAAACACTTTGTTGAAGCGCGCGTTTATCCACACCCGAACCCATGGTGGCGTTCCCCTGCGGGTCGAGGTCGACGAGCAGTACACGCTGGCCATTTTGCGCTAACGAGGCTGCCAAGTTAACGCTTGTCGTGGTTTTACCCACACCACCTTTTTGGTTCGCGATACAAAAAATATGCGCCATGTTTAGCTCTTATCGTTAACTTTTTTAGTTAGGCTCGCTTGAGTTCCAGCAGATGCCGATGCGCCTCAACATGTGGCACCGTGAGCTCACGACTCTTTGCCAATTGCCATTGCGCTGGCAATTGATTGATCTCTTCATGCGGATACAGGCCCTTCATTGCAAACAATGTTCCATCTGTTTTTGCCAATGGCCCGGCCAAGCTCACAAAATCAGCGAGGTCTGAAAATGCACGTGAGATCACGCCATCAAATTGCGCCTGTTGTTCAACTTGCTCTACGCGCTGATTCAGCACATTGACATTATTTAAGCCCAGCTCAATTTTGGCTTGTTGCAGAAAACTGGCCTTCTTATGGTTGGTTTCAATCAGCGTGACGCGCAAATGATCGCCACAGGCAATGGCCAAGGGAATACCCGGTAGTCCACCCCCAGTACCAACATCCGCCAGCGTGCTAATGCCCTTTAAATATGGCAGTACTGATAGCGAGTCGAGCAAATGCAATGCGTAGGCCTGTGCTTGATCGCGTATAGCAGTTAGGTTGTACACCTTATTCCATTTTTCAAGTAACGCAGCGTAATCCAATAAGCGCTGGGCACAGCTTTCATTCAGCGCGACGCCCATAGTTTGGGCATCGTTTTGTAATTGTTTTAAGGTCGTCATAGCACGCGGCTCTTCTGCTTTAGGCGCAAGCGTTATCGTTACAATCGTCCGCCATTTTCGAAGCTGCGAGACTGTTTTTAGACAACACGCCCTTCTTCAAATGCACCAATAGAAGGGAGATTGCAGCCGGTGTAATGCCTTGAATGCGAGACGCCTGACCTAAGGTTTCGGGACGATGTGTATTGAGTTTTTGTTGTACTTCTCGTGACAAGCCACGTACTTGTGCGTAATCAATATTTTTTGGCAACGGTAGATTTTCTGTGGCGCGCAACTTTTCAATTTCGTCTTGTTGGCGATCCACGTAGCCCTGGTATTTAGCTTGAATTTCGACTTGTTCAATAACTTGCCGATTGCTTACCGGCTCGGGCGCCGCTTCCAGCTGCATTAAGGCGTCATAGCTAACTTCTGGGCGACGCAGCAAGTCGAGCAAGTTATATTCGCGCTCAAGTGCTTTGCCAAACAATTGTTCAGCCGCGTGAATATTGACTACGCGTGGATTAACCCAAGTGCTACGCAAACGCTCTTGTTCGGCGGCGATACCTTCGCGCTTACTGCTAAAAAATGTCCAGCGCGCATCGTCAACTAAACCTAGTTCTCGACCCTGCTCAGTCAATCGCAGATCTGCATTGTCTTCTCGCAAGCTAAGGCGATATTCAGCACGCGAGGTAAACATGCGATACGGCTCGCTGACCCCCCGCGTAATTAAATCATCCACCAGCACGCCCAAATACGCTTCATGACGCTGTGGGCACCATGGGGCCTCATCTCGCGACTGTCGCGCCGCGTTTAAGCCCGCTAAAAGACCTTGCGCAGCGGCCTCTTCATAACCAGTTGTGCCGTTAATTTGCCCCGCAAAAAACAAGCCGCTAATCGACTTGGTTTCTAAGCTACTTTTCAGATTCCGCGGGTCAAAATAGTCGTATTCAATGGCATAACCTGGGCGCAAAATATGCGCGTTTTCCATGCCGCGAATACTGCGTACAACAGCCAATTGAACATCAAATGGCAACGATGTAGATATGCCGTTTGGATATATTTCATGTGTATCCAAACCTTCCGGCTCGAGAAATACGTTATGACTATCTTTATCGGCAAAACGGTGGATTTTGTCTTCAATACTCGGGCAGTAGCGCGGCCCCACCCCTTCGATCACCCCGGTGTACATGGGTGATCGGTCTAAATTGGCGCGAATAATATCGTGCGTGCGCTCGTTGGTTTGCGTGATCCAGCACGGCAATTGGCGCGGGTGTTGGGCGGCGCTACCCATAAAGCTGAACACCGGGACTGGCGTATCGCCCGGCTGTTCTTGCATGACTTCATAATTGATAGTGCGACCATCAATACGCGGCGGGGTACCGGTTTTTAGACGCCCCACCGGCAACTGCAACTCCCGCAAGCGTTTTGCCAATGATTCAGCAGGCGCATCGCCCGCACGACCGCCTGCATAGTTGTTTAGGCCAACGTGGATCAATCCCGCCAAGAATGTGCCCGCGGTGAGTACTACGGTTGCACCTTCAAAGCGAATTCCTGCTTGGGTTACAACACCGGTCACACGATCTCCGCTCACCAGAAGATCATCAACTGGCTGTTGGAATAGCGTGAGATTAGGTTGGTTTTCTAGGCGGCGACGTATCGCGGCTTTGTACAAAACGCGGTCGGCCTGTGCGCGAGTTGCACGTACCGCAGGACCCTTGCTAGCGTTCAAAATGCGGAACTGAATACCGCTCTCGTCCGTCGCAGCTGCCATTGCGCCGCCCAGCGCATCCACTTCTTTAACAAGATGGCCTTTGCCAATCCCGCCAATTGATGGGTTGCAACTCATCTGCCCCAAGGTCTCAATGTTGTGGCTCAACAATAGGGTGCGCGCACCCGTGCGTGCGCTTGCCAATGCCGCTTCAGTACCGGCATGACCACCGCCCACCACAATCACATCAAATCGCGTCGGAAACAACATGAAAAATACCAACCTTTGGAGAGGGCGAATGATACGCCAGCCGGCATTTGCAAGCCAGTCTCGCGCAACGTAAATACCGAATCTGTTTAGAAAATCAGCTTGGCGCCTCGCTATTCCGATCAAGCGCTAGGTAGCAATCTGTTACAAGGTAATACAGTTGTTTCCAACATACCGCTCTACGATGGCATCACCGGCATAGCGTTTTTGCCGGCATTTGAGAGGAGTTAATCGTGAAACATAAACTTGCCCTGATTGGTGTTTTGACGGGTCTGACTGCCTTGGCTGCCCCGGCGATGGCACACGACAACGACGGAGACCGCTGGGGTTATCGTGGCGGTTATGAACAAGATCGTGACTGGCGTGGTCGAGGCCATGCTTATGGTCGCCACGGTCATCGTGACCACTGTGACCGCAAACCCCATTACTACGAGCGTGAGCGCGTAGTCGTGCGTGAGCGTCCTGTGGTTTATGAACCGGTGTACTACACGCGTCGCCCTGCTGTTGTCGTAGGCGTTAGTGTTCCGCCGATCATTATTCCATTCTGATCAAACCACCTCCGCAAGGGGGTAGATTTTTTTGCCTGCGTATCAGGCGACCCCGAAATGTTTCACGTGAAACAACAGCTGATTTCCCCTGCTAAGCGTTTAACGTGAAAC
>SBBQ01000036.1 GCA_005239635.1 Uliginosibacterium gangwonense | reverse complement strand
TGTGATCGCCGCTGTTAGCGTCGTCTTACCGTGGTCAACGTGTCCAATCGTACCAACATTCACGTGCGGCTTGGTCCGCTCAAACTTGCCCTTTGCCATGTTTCAGCCCTCAGCTTAATTTCAAAAAAACGAAATTACTTCTTGTTAATCACAGCGTCGGCAACGTTCTTCGGTGCCTCAGCATAATGTTTAAATTCCATCGAGTATGTCGCGCGACCTTGCGACAAGGAGCGCAGCGTGGTTGAGTAGCCAAACATTTCGGCCAGCGGAACCTCCGCCTTGATCTCCTTAATCATGCCCGGCAGATCATCCATGCCTAACACGATACCGCGACGTCCTGACAAGTCGCCCATGACGTTACCCATGTAGTCCTCAGGCGTCTCAACCGTAACCGCCATCATTGGCTCCAGCAACACCGGACTTGCTTGACGACAACCTTCTTTAAAGGCCATTGAGGCGGCCATCTTAAAGGCATTTTCATTCGAGTCAACGTCGTGGTATGAACCGAAGTGCAACGTACACTTCACGTCCACAACCGGGAAGCCCGCCATAATACCGTTTGGCAGCGCATCTTGCAGGCCCTTGTCAACCGCAGGAATGTACTCACGGGGAACAACACCACCCTTGATGGCATCCACAAATTCGTAGCCTTTGCCCGGCTCGTTGGGCTCAATCTTGAGCACAACGTGACCGTATTGACCACGACCACCTGACTGCTTGACGAACTTGCCTTCAGCGTTTTCAACCGTCTTACGGATAGTTTCGCGGTATGCAACTTGCGGAGCGCCCACATTTGCCTCAACGCCAAACTCGCGCTTCATGCGGTCAACAATAATTTCCAGGTGGAGCTCACCCATACCGGAAATAATTGTTTGACCAGACTCTTCGTCTGTACGAACACGGAATGACGGATCTTCCTGAGCCAAACGGTTCAGTGCAATACCCATCTTTTCTTGGTCGCTCTTGGTCTTCGGTTCAACAGAAACGTGAATAACCGGCTCCGGGAATTCCATACGCTCCAGAATGATCGGCTTTTCAGGATCACACAGAGTTTCACCCGTGGTCGCCTCTTTCAAACCCACAGCAGCAGCGATATCACCTGCGCGCACTTCTTTGATTTCTTCGCGCTGGTTAGCATGCATCTGCAGAATACGACCTACACGCTCTTTACGACCTTTCAACGGGTTGTAAATGGTGTCGCCAGAATTCACCACGCCAGAGTAAACGCGGAAGAACGTCAGCTGACCAACATACGGGTCAGTCATGATCTTGAACGCTAGGGCAGAAAATGCTTCGTCGTCCGACGCCTTACGTGAAGACACATCACCCGTCTCGGTTTCACCCTTAACAGGGGGAATATCGGTCGGCGCCGGCATGTAGTCGATTACTGCGTCCAACATGGCTTGAACGCCTTTGTTCTTGAACGCAGTACCACACAGCATCGGCACAATTTCGCTACCGATGGTGCGCTGACGCAGCGCCTTCTTAATATCCTCTTCAGACAAGTCACCTTCTTCAAGGTACTTGTTCATCAAGTCCTCAGATGCCTCAGCAGCAGCTTCCAGCATCTTTTCGCGCCATTCCTTAGCCGTTGCTTCGAGCTCAGCCGGAATATCTTTGTACTCAAATTTGGTACCTTGTGAAGCATCGTCCCAGAAGATTGCCTTCATCTTCACGAGATCGATCACACCCTGGAAGGTGTCTTCAGCACCGATCGGCACTTGAATTGGGATCGGGTTCGCGCTCAAACGCGTACGCATCTGTTCGTACACTTTGAAGAAGTTGGCGCCTGTACGGTCCATCTTGTTCACAAACGCCAAACGCGGAACACGGTACTTATTAGCCTGACGCCAAACGGTTTCAGACTGCGGCTGCACGCCACCCACGGCACAATAGACCATGCAAGCGCCATCTAGAACACGCATAGAGCGCTCAACTTCAATCGTGAAGTCAACGTGCCCCGGGGTATCAATAATATTGATACGGTGCTCTTGATAATTGCCGCCCATACCCTTCCAGAAACAGGTGGTCGCTGCGGAGGTAATGGTAATACCACGCTCCTGCTCTTGCTCCATCCAGTCCATCGTGGCCGCACCATCGTGCACTTCACCGATCTTGTGATTCACACCGGTGTAGAACAGGATGCGCTCGGTCGTGGTGGTTTTACCGGCATCAATGTGCGCGGAAATACCGATGTTGCGATAGCGCTCGATAGGTGTCTTGCGTGCCACGGACTTTTCCTACTTCTATGCCACACCCAACTAGGTGCAGCGAGGTTAAAAACAACAACAGGATCGACTCAAAGCCAACCCCTGCTAAACAACTAGAATTAGAAACGGAAATGCGAGAAAGCCTTGTTGGCCTCTGCCATACGGTGCACTTCTTCACGCTTCTTCATTGCCGCACCACGGCCTTCAGCAGCTTCCAACAACTCAGAAGCCAAACGCTGCGCCATGGACTTTTCTGAACGCTTACGAGCAGCCTCACGGATCCAGCGCATTGAAAGCGCCATACGGCGTGACGGACGCACCTCAACCGGAACCTGGTAGTTTGCACCACCAACACGACGGGACTTAACCTCAACTACCGGCTTAACATTGCCAACAGCGGAAGAGAAAACCTCGATCGGATCCTTGCCAGTCTTGGTTTGAATATGCTGAAACGCACCATAAACAATACGCTCGGCAACAGACTTCTTACCGCTGGTCATGATGACGTTAATAAACTTGGAAACATCCTGCGAACCGAATTTCGGGTCATTCAGGACTTCACGTTTGGGGACTTCGCGACGACGTGGCATAGTATGCTCGCTCTATTGTGCTTGCGCCTAGAATTAGGCCTTCTTCGGGCGCTTCGCGCCGTACTTGGAACGGGACTGCTTGCGATCCTTGACGCCTTGCAGGTCAAGCGAACCGCGCACAATGTGATAACGCACACCCGGCAAATCCTTCACACGACCACCGCGGATCAGCACTACAGAGTGCTCCTGGAGGTTGTGACCTTCACCACCGATGTAGGAAATCACTTCGAAGCCGTTGGTCAGGCGCACTTTGGCAACCTTACGCAAAGCGGAGTTCGGCTTCTTGGGAGTGGTTGTGTACACGCGAGTACACACACCACGCTTTTGAGGGCATGCATCCAGCGCCGGCACCTTGGACTTAGAAGTCACGGCCTGACGAGGCTTGCGCACGAGTTGATTAATGGTTGGCATATTACGCTTTCCAAATAAACCGACTAGAAAGAATCAAACCACCTAGCAGGACAGCCCCGCCAAGCAGCTTCTTTCCAACCGGGCCGACTGCGATTGGTCGGCTTGTAATTAGACACGGGATTATAGCGACCTTTTCTGCATTGCGTCAACCCAACCTTTTGAGCCCGGCCAACAACGCAGAAAAAGTCGCAACTTATTGATTTTATTATTCCTGAACCGGGGCTTCTGCCTCGGCCGACACTTGTGGCTCGATTACAGCAGCCCCTTGTGTTGCCGATTGCGCTTTGCGAGTACGGTGGTAAGCCATACCCGTACCTGCCGGAATCAAGCGGCCTACGATCACGTTTTCCTTCAAACCACGCAGGTCGTCGCGCTTACCCATGATGGCAGCCTCGGTCAGCACACGCGTCGTTTCTTGGAACGAAGCAGCTGAAATGAAGGAGTCGGTCGACAAAGAAGCCTTCGTAATACCCAACAGCATGAATTCATACTGAGCGGCACGTTTTCCAGCTTCGATCAATTTGTCGTTCTCGTCCAGCACTTCGGAGCGCTCAACCTGCTCTTCACGGATGAACTTGGAATCGCCCGGATCGGTAATCACTACACGACGCAACATCTGACGAACAATCACTTCAATGTGCTTGTCGTTGATCTTCACGCCTTGCAGACGATAAACGTCCTGCACTTCATCAATGATGTAACGAGCCAGTTCCGGCACACCCTTCAGACGCAGAATATCGTGCGGATCCACCGGGCCGTCGACAATGACTTCGCCCTTGTTCACAACTTGAGCATCGTGCACTGTGACGTTGCGCTCCTTCGGAATCAGGAACTCATGAGCATTGCCATCCATCTCAGTAATGATGAGACGTTGCTTGCCCTTCGTATCCTTACCAAACGAAATAGTACCGGTCACATCAGCCAGCATGCCGGCGTCTTTCGGCGAACGCGCCTCGAACAGTTCAGCAACGCGCGGTAGACCACCGGTAATATCGCGGGTCTTGGCAGATTCTTGCGGAATACGAGCCAGTACATCGCCCACACCAACAGCCTGCCCGTCCTTCACCGTAATTAGTGAGCCAACTTGGAAGCCAATGATTACCGGATGCTCAGAACCGTGGATCTTCACTTCTTGGCCATTTGCATCTAACAGCTTAACTTGCGGACGAACTGACTTCGAGCTTGCAGAGCCACGACGCTTCGGATCGATTACCACCAACGTGGTCAAGCCGGTCACTTCATCAACCTGCTTGGCAACGGTCACGCCTTCTTCAACCTGTTCGAACTTCACGGTACCTGCGTACTCAGTGATGATCGGGCGGGTATGCGGATCCCACGTTGCCAATTGCACGCCAGCCTTAACAGCTTGACCATCATCAGCCAGCATCAAGGCGCCGTACGGAACCTTATGACGCTCACGCTCACGACCGTGGTCGTCAGCAATGATCACTTCAGCGGAACGTGCAATAACAACTTTCTCGCCCTTCACATTGGTAACGTAGCGCATGTTTTGCGAGAAGCGCACAATACCCGCACTCTTCGCTTCAACACTACTTGCAACTGCCGCACGCGTTGCCGCACCACCCACGTGGAAGGTACGCATGGTCAACTGAGTACCAGGCTCACCAATTGACTGCGCAGCAATCACACCCACAGCCTCGCCCACGTTTACCAGTTGACCACGACCCAAGTCACGGCCGTAACACTTGGAGCACAAGCCGTAACGCGTTTCGCAAGTCAGCGGGGTGCGGACCTTAACTTCATCAATGCCGAGGCTATCGATCAGATCACACTTCTCTTCATCGATCAGCTCACCTGCTTCGATCACAACTTCTTGTGTATCGGGGTTCAGCAAAGCATCAACAGTGACACGGCCCAAGATTCGTTCGCGCAGGGCTTCAATCACCTCACCGCCTTCGATCATGGCCTTCATTGCGAAGCCTTCTTCTGTGCCGCAGTCGTCTTCGACCACAACCAGATCTTGCGTCACATCAACCAGACGACGGGTCAGATAACCAGAGTTCGCAGTTTTCAACGCCGTATCGGCTAGACCCTTACGGGCACCGTGGGTTGAAATGAAGTACTGCAACACGTTCAGGCCTTCACGGAAGTTCGTGGTAATCGGCGTTTCGATAATGGAGCCATCTGGCTTCGCCATCAGACCCCGCATACCAGCCAACTGACGAATCTGTGCAGCAGAGCCACGAGCACCGGAGTCAGCCATCATGTAAATGGCATTCATCGACTCTTGCTTCACTAGCTTGCCTTCACGGTTTTCGACTTCTTCGTGAGACAGCTGCTCCATCATGGCCTTGGCGACTTGGTCACCGGTACGGCCCCAAATATCCACAACCTTGTTGTAGCGCTCACCGTCGGTCACCAAACCGGATGTGTATTGCTGTGCAATTTCTTTAACTTCGGCTTCGGCGCTCGCGATGATATCGTTCTTCTGGTTCGGCACCAACATGTCTTTGATGGCGATCGAGATACCGCCACGCGTTGCCAATCCAAAACCAAACTGCATCAAGCGGTCTGCGAATACAACTGTCTCTTTCAACCCAACACGGCGGAAACAGGCGTTAATGAGCTTGCCCAACTCTTTCTTTTTGAGCGCCTTGTCGATGTAGGAGAACGGCATGCCATGCGGCAGAATCTCTGACAGCATGGCGCGACCAACGGTGGTGTTGTAACGCGAAATGCGTTCACGCTTCTCACCATTTTCTAGCACGTCTACTTCACGCAGACGAACTGAAACACGCGCATGCAATTCAACGTGGCCCGACTCCCATGCACGACGCGCTTCAGACACATCGGTAAAAATCATGCCTTCACCACGTGCATTTACACGTTCGCGGGTCGCGTAGTACAGACCCAACACGATATCTTGGGTCGGCACGATGATTGGCTCACCGTTCGCAGGAGATAGCACGTTGTTTGAGGCCAGCATCAGCGTGCGGGCTTCCATTTGCGCCTCGATTGACAGCGGCACGTGCACAGCCATTTGGTCACCGTCAAAGTCAGCGTTAAATGCCACGCAAACCAACGGGTGCAACTGGATCGCCTTACCTTCGATCAGCACCGGCTCAAACGCTTGAATACCCAAACGGTGCAGCGTCGGGGCGCGGTTCAACATTACTGGGTGTTCGCGAATAACGTCAGCCAGGATGTCCCATACGATCGGAGTTTCGCTCTCAACTTCTTTCTTAGCAGCCTTGATCGTGCTGGCTACGCCCATCAGTTCGAGCTTGTTGAAAATGAACGGCTTGAACAACTCCAGCGCCATTTTCTTTGGCAAACCACACTGATGCAGCTTCAGTTCCGGGCCCACCACGATTACAGAACGACCAGAGTAGTCGACGCGCTTACCCAACAAGTTCTGACGGAAACGACCGCCCTTACCCTTAATCATGTCAGCCAATGACTTCAACGGACGCTTGTTCGCGCCCGTCATCGCCTTGCCGCGACGACCGTTATCAAGCAGTGAGTCAACAGCCTCTTGCAGCATGCGCTTTTCGTTACGCACGATGATGTCCGGCGCCTTCAACTCCAACAAACGCTTCAAGCGATTGTTACGGTTAATCACGCGACGATACAGATCGTTCAAGTCGGACGTTGCAAAACGGCCACCATCCAACGGTACGAGCGGGCGCAAATCCGGCGGCAGAACCGGCAGCACTTCCAAAATCATCCATTCCGGTTTAATGCCAGACTGTTGGAAGGCTTCAAGTACTTTCAAGCGCTTAGAAATCTTCTTGATCTTAGCTTCAGAGCCGGTGGTTTCCAGCTCTTGACGCAGCTTGGCTATTTCACGCTCGAGATCTAGGTTGCGCAACAGTTCGCGCACACCTTCAGCACCCATCAGCGCGGTGAACTCGTCACCGTATTCTTCAACCTTTGCCAAATAGTCGTCTTCGGTTAGCAATTGGGCGCGGGTGAGCGGGGTCATGCCCGGCTCGCACACCACAAATGCTTCGAAATAGAGCACGCGCTCGATATCGCGCAGCGTCATGTCGAGCACCATACCCAGACGGGACGGCAGTGACTTCAGGAACCAAATATGCGCAGTTGGGCTCGCCAACTCGATATGGCCCATGCGCTCACGGCGAACTTTTGACAGCGTGACTTCAACGCCACACTTTTCACAAATTACACCACGATGCTTTAAACGCTTGTACTTACCGCACAAACATTCGTAGTCTTTTACTGGGCCAAAAATTTTGGCGCAAAACAAGCCGTCACGTTCCGGCTTGAAGGTACGGTAGTTGATCGTCTCCGGCTTTTTAACTTCACCGTATGACCATGAGCGAATCTTGTCGGGCGATGCAAGCCCGATGGTGATCGCATCAAACTCTTCTTCCTGTGTAACCTGCTTGAACAGATCCAACAGTGCTTTCATGTCTTACTCCCAAGAGCCGTCAGCCGCCAGCTGTCAGCATGCAGTTCAGTCCCGACTGGCCGGCGGAATGCGTGCCGGGACTGTTGCTGCAATGATTAGTAGCGTTCCAAATCGATATCGATTGCCAATGAACGAATTTCTTTCACCAACACGTTGAAGGACTCCGGCATGCCGGCGTCGATCTTGTGTTCGCCCTTGACAATGTTTTCGTAAACTTTGGTACGGCCGTTCACGTCGTCCGACTTCACCGTCAGCATTTCTTGCAGAACGTAAGCTGCACCGTATGCTTCCAGCGCCCAAACTTCCATTTCCCCAAAACGCTGACCACCGAACTGTGCCTTACCACCCAACGGCTGCTGCGTGACCAAGCTGTACGGACCGGTAGAACGGGCGTGCATCTTGTCATCAACCAAGTGGTGCAGCTTGAGAACGTGCATGTAACCTACGGTCACTTGACGCTCAAACGCTTCGCCCGTGCGGCCATCAAACAAGGTGACCTGACCTGAAGACGGCAAACCTGCCAACTCCAACATCTTGGTAATTTCACTCTCGTGCGCACCATCAAACACCGGCGTTGCAAACGGCACACCCTTGGTCAGGTTTTGCGCCATGTTCAGCACTTCGGTGTCTTTCAGTTCGCTGATGTCTTCGCGCTTGCCGCTCGCGTTGTAGATCTGATCCAGGTACTTGCGGATATCAGCAACCGCTGCTTGCTTGCGCAGCATGGCTTCGATTTGCTGACCCAGGCCCTTTGCGGCCCAACCCAAGTGAGTTTCGAGAATCTGACCGATGTTCATCCGTGACGGCACGCCGAGCGGGTTAAGCACCACATCAACTTGAGTGCCGTTTGCCATGTACGGCATGTCTTCAATCGGAACGATCTTAGACACTACACCCTTGTTACCGTGGCGACCGGCCATCTTGTCACCCGGCTGCAAGCGACGCTTAACAGCAAGGTGAACCTTGACCATCTTGATCACGCCCGGGGGCAGCTCATCACCTTGTGTCAGCTTCTTCTTCTTGGCTTCAAATGCCAAGTCGAATGCCTTGCGGGTTTTTTCCAAACCGTCACGCAGGCTTTCCAACTGTTGCGCCAGTTCTTCATCCTGCATTGCGATGTCGAACCAGTGGTGCGGGTCCAAACCGTCCAAGTAGTCGCGTGTAATCGCCGCACCCTTGTTCAGCTTCTTCGGACCTTTAAGTGCGGGCTGACCCATGATAAGACGTTCGATACGAGCGAAGGTGTCGCGCTCAACAATACGCATCTGGTCAGCCAGATCCGTCTTGTAACGACGCAGCTCTTCATCAATGATCTGCTGTGCGCGCTTGTCGCGTTCAATACCTTCACGCGTAAACACTTGCACGTCGATCACTGTACCGCTCATGCCAGACGGCACACGCAGTGACGTGTCTTTAACGTCAGAGGCCTTTTCACCGAAGATTGCGCGCAGCAGTTTTTCTTCTGGCGTGAGCTGGGTTTCGCCCTTCGGCGTCACCTTACCTACCAGTACGTCACCCGCTTCAACTTCAGCGCCGATGTACACAATGCCAGACTCGTCAAGACGTGACAGTTGAGCTTCACCCAACGACGCGATATCGCGCGTAATGTCTTCCGGGCCAAGCTTGGTATCACGCGCAACAACGGTCAGCTCTTCGATATGCACTGAGGTAAAGCGGTCATCAGACACCACTTTCTCAGAGATCAAAATCGAGTCTTCGAAGTTGTAGCCGTTCCACGGCATAAACGCGACCAACATGTTTTGGCCGAGCGCCAACTCACCTAGGTCAGTTGATGCACCGTCAGCCACCACGTCGCCCTTCGCGATCACATCACCCACTTGCACAATCGCGCGTTGGTTGATGTTGGTGTTTTGGTTAGAACGAGTGTACTTGATCAGATTGTAGATATCGACACCGACTTCACCCGGCACCGTTTCTTCGTCGTTAACACGCACCACGATACGGTTGGCATCGACATAGTCGATAATGCCACCACGCAGGGCTTGTACGGCGGTACCCGAGTCAACCGCAACGGTACGCTCAATACCCGTACCCACCAGCGCCTTTTCAGGACGCAAACACGGTACAGCCTGACGTTGCATGTTGGCGCCCATCAACGCACGGTTCGCATCGTCATGCTCAAGGAACGGAATCAAGGAAGCCGCAACCGATACGATCTGGCCCGGTGCAATATCCATGTATTGCACGGTATCTGGCGTCGACAGGGTAAATTCACCCTTGTGACGACAAGACACTAACTCGTCCAGCAACTCGCCCTTTTTGCCAAGTTCTGCATTAGCCTGAGCGATGATGTATTTGCCTTCTTCAATCGCCGACAAATAATCAATCTGGTCTGTCACTGCACCGTTATCAACACGGCGATACGGTGTTTCTAAGAAGCCGTGACGATTGGTACGTGCATACAGCGCCAAAGAGTTAATCAGACCAATGTTCGGGCCTTCAGGCGTTTCGATCGGGCACACACGGCCGTAGTGGGTCGGATGCACGTCACGCACTTCGAAGCCTGCACGTTCGCGGGTCAAACCACCTGGGCCAAGTGCAGAAACACGACGCTTGTGCGTGATTTCTGACAGCGGGTTGGTTTGGTCCATAAACTGCGACAACTGGCTTGAACCAAAGAATTCTTTGATCGCTGCACTAATCGGTTTGGCATTAATCAAATCGTGCGGCATCAGATTGTCTGTTTCAGCTTGACCCAGACGCTCTTTCACAGCACGCTCAACGCGCACCAAACCAGCACGGAATTGGTTTTCTGCCAATTCACCCACAGAACGCACGCGACGGTTGCCGAGGTGGTCGATATCGTCCACTTCGCCACGGCCGTTACGCAGCTCAACCAGAATGCCGATCACCGCCAGAATATCTTCCGGGGCAAGCGTGCCCGGGCCTGATTCACCACGCGGACCAACGTATTCGTAGAAACGACGCAACCATGCCGGTGTTTTGTCGTCCAGGCGATCAGGATAAGCGCGGCGATTAAACTTCATGCGACCCACTGCCGACAAGTCGTAGCGGTCTGCATCAAAGAACAGTGACTGGAACAATGATTCCACTGCGTCTTCAGTCGGCGGTTCGCCCGGACGCATCATGCGATAAATCGCAACGCGTGCTTGCCACTGGTCAGCCGTTTCGTCGGTACGCAGCGTGTTAGAGATGTAGCCGCCCACGTCCAAATCATTGGTGTAGATGGTGTACAGCTCGTTGATGCCAGCGGCCTTGAGATGAACCAACAGGTCTTCTGTCACTTCATCATTAGCACGGCACAGCAACTCACCCGTTTCCGGATCAACAACGTTCTGCACCACAGTACGACCGAGCAAGAAATCTTCCGGCACGGTGATGCGCTCGACACCCGCCGTCGTCAGATCACGGATGTGCTTAGCGGTAATGCGCTTATCTTTTTGTGCGTAGATATGGCCCTTAGCATCAACTATGTCGAACTTAGCCACTTCACCGCGCAAACGCTCAGCCACCAGATCCATCTGGTAACCCTTGCTTGAGAGGTGGAAGCAATCGAAATCGTAGTAAGCCGCCAGAATTTGTTCCGGGGTCATGCCCAGTGCTTTGAGCAGGATCGTGACCGGCATCTTACGGCGACGGTCAACGCGGAAGAACAGGTAGTCCTTCGGATCAAACTCAAAGTCCAACCATGAGCCGCGGTAAGGAATCACGCGTGCGGAGAACAGCAACTTACCAGAGCTGTGCGTCTTGCCTTTATCGTGCTCGAAGAACACGCCCGGCGAACGGTGTAACTGGCTCACGATGACGCGCTCAGTACCATTCACCACAAAAGAACCGGTCGTCGTCATGAGCGGAATTTCGCCCATATACACTTCTTGTTCTTTCACTTCTTTAACGGTTTCCTTCGGCGCCTCGCGGTCCATAATGACCAAGCGCACACGTGCGCGCAGCGGGCTGGCGAATGTTAAGCCACGTTGCTGACATTCTTTAACGTCAAACGCAGGCTCGCCCAAAATGTAATGTACGAATTCCAGACGCGCATTACCAGAATGCGAACTAATCGGGAAAATCGAAGAAAATGCAGCTTGCAAACCTTGATTGGCGCGCTGCACCGGCGGCAAATCTGCCTGCAGGAATTGGGTGTAGGACTCAAGCTGTGTCGCCAACAAAAACGGTACGTCCAGCACGCTGGCACGCTTGGCGAAGCTCTTGCGAATACGCTTTTTCTCGGTGTACGAGTAGGCCATATCTGCTCCGTGGCACGGTGGGCAAACCACACTTCAAACCAAATTCATCCCAGCGACAGATTGGCGCAAGGCATCAAAAACCAATTTGGAAGGAAGCGGGTACGGTGTGCTTTGCCTACCTAAAATCGCTCTCACAGACCAGCCTGTCTGGCTTTGCAGATTTCATTGGCAAAACACGCTTACGACTGATTTTGGATCCGGTGACCGGCCTCTACCGGTCGCTGGCTGACGAACATGGGCGGGAGCGAATGCTCCATGGCGGGTCCCATGATCCGACCTGATCCAGACTACTGCCTTCTTCAGTCGCTTCAGAAGACAAGGCAAAAACTGCGAAGTTCAGTCTTTGCCCTGCCATCTAGCAGGGTATAGCAGAAACGCCAAGGGGCCAACGCGAACGCCAGCCCCTTTGCCTGCAATCGAACGATATTACTTGAGTTCGACCTTGGCGCCGGCTTCTTCCAGTTGCTTCTTGAGAGCTTCTGCGTCAGCCTTCGGCACACCCTCCTTAACGGGCTTCGGTGCACCATCAACCAGGTCCTTAGCTTCCTTCAGACCCAAGCCGGTTGCAGCACGCACAACCTTAATAACTTCAACCTTCTTGTCGCCAGCAGCCGTCAGTACAACGGTGAAGTCAGTCTTTTCTTCAGCAGCAGCAGCGCCAGCGCCTGCGCCAGCAGCAGCCGGAGCGGCCATTGCAGCAGCAGATACGCCAAACTTCTCTTCAACTGCCTTAACCAGATCGTTCAGTTCCATCACGGACATGGAGTCCAGTGCGGCCAGGAAAGCGTCCTTATCGAATGCCATGTTAATTTCCTTCAAATATAAGTAATTTGCCAATCACCGCGCTATTAGGCAGCGGCCGTCTCACCCTTTTGTTCGGCAACCGCAGCGATAACGCGTGCGAAGCCGGAGATCGGGGCTTGCATGACGCCCAGCAGTTGCGCCAGCAGCACTTCCTTGCTCGGGATAGAAGCCAGTGCTTGCACACTTGCCTTATCCAGCAACTTGCCGCTGTAACAGCCTGCCTTCAGGACCAGCTTGTCATTGGTTTTTGCAAAGTCGTTCAGCACACGGGCTGCAGCCACAGCATCTTCAGAGATACCGTAGATCAGCGGACCGCTCAGCTGGTCGGCCAGGGCAGCAAAACTTGTGTCTGCCACAGCGCGACGCGCCAGAGTGTTCTTAAGCACACGCAGATAAACGCCAGATTCGCGAGCTTTAGCACGCAGCACGGTCAGATCACCAACCTCAATGCCGCTGTACTCAGCCACAACGATGGTCTGGGCGGTAGCTACTTGTGCCGACACTTCGGCCACGACAGCTTTCTTGTCGTCGAGATTCAGGCTCACAGGCCTTTCCTCCTATCAAGTCAATTTGCGATTGGCGATGTTTTGCCAACCACCCCACAGGCGACCTGGATCAGGAGACTCCAACCAAGGAGTAAATATCCTGTCTGGGTACACCATCTACGCAGGCCAACCTTTCATACCCAACAAATTGGGCATTTAGGCTAATTAAATCTGTTGCCAGACACCTGCGGTCTTTGACGATCCTGACCTGCGGTACTCAACAGGTCAGTCCCAAAGTTCTTTTTTGCCCGCGCACGGCGAGCATCACATGAAACGTTGCTTAGGCAGCCAGCGAGTTGGTGTCAACACGCACGCCCACACCCATAGTGGAGGACAAAGATACCTTACGCAGGTACACACCCTTGGCAGCTGCCGGGCGTGACTTCTGCAGCGCTTCAACCAGCGCCTTCAGATTTTGCGTCAGCGCTTCCGGAGAGAAGGATGCACGGCCGATTGTGCACTGAACGATGCCAGCCTTGTCAGTACGGTACTGAACTTGACCTGCCTTTGCGTTCTTAACAGCGGTCGTTACGTCCATGGTCACCGTGCCAACCTTCGGGTTCGGCATCAAGCCGCGCGGGCCCAATACTTGACCCAGCTGACCTACCACCTTCATTGCATCCGGTGTCGCGATCACGATGTCAAACGGCATGTTGCCGGCCTTAACATCAGCAGCCAAGTCGTCAAAACCAACCACGTCAGCACCAGCAGCCTTAGCTTCTTCAGCCTTAGCACCTTGTGCAAACACAGCAACACGCACAGTCTTACCGGTACCCGCCGGCAATACTACGGAGCCACGCACCACTTGGTCAGACTTCTTGGCATCAACACCCAAGTTCACAGCCACATCAATGGACTCATCGAACTTGGCATTTGCACATTCTTTAACCAGACCCAGCGCATCAGACAACGCGTAGGACTTGTTACGATCAATCTTGGCACGCAGTGCCTGCTTGCGCTTAGAAAGCTTTGCCATGATTACAGACCCTCCACCGTGATACCCATGCTACGGGCGCTACCAGCGATGGTGCGAACAGCGGCGTCCAAATCGGCAGCCGTCAAATCCTTCATCTTGGTCTTAGCGATTTCTTCAGCTTGCGCGCGCGTGATCTTGCCAACCTTGTCGGTATGCGGCTTGCTTGAACCCTTTTGCAGACCGGCCGCCTTCTTAATCAGAATGGTCGCCGGAGGCGTCTTCATGATGAAGGTGAAAGACTTGTCCGCATAGGCAGTAATCACTACTGGAATCGGCAGGCCCGGTTCTACACCCTGAGTTTGGGCGTTGAATGCCTTACAGAATTCCATGATGTTGAGGCCGCGCTGACCCAGCGCGGGGCCGATCGGGGGCGAAGGATTAGCCTTGCCTGCCGGCACTTGCAGCTTGATATAGCCGATAATTTTCTTTGCCATGTTGGCTCCTATTGAGTTGTAGCGCGCTTTCGCCATTACCTGACTACTCGCGCTCCTCTGGTCGTTTTGTTTGACTTTTAGCCAACCGGCAGAACCCGCCGTTCACTTGCTCGGTTTTGCCAATCAAGCCTTTTCAACTTGCGCAAAATCCAATTCAACCGGGGTGGCGCGGCCAAAAATCGTAACGGACACGCGCAATTTGTTTTTTTCGTAGTTCACGTCTTCCACCGAACCATTAAAGTCTGTGAAAGGACCCTCCTTAACGCGCACCAACTCACCCGCCTCAAACAGCACCTTGGGACGCGGCTTCTCAACGCCCTCTTGCATTTGCTGCATAATTTTTTCGACTTCTTTTTCAGAAATCGGGGTCGGTCGGTTACCTGTTCCTCCCACGAAACCCGTGACCTTGGGCGTGCTCTTCACCAAGTGCCAAGTGGCGTCGTCCATGTCCATTTCCACCAGCACATAGCCAGGAAAGAACTTGCGTTCTGAAATGCTCTTTTGACCGCCGCGCATTTCCACCACTTCTTCAACCGGAACCAGAATCTGGCCGAACTGCTCTTGCAGGCCCGAACGCGCAACACGCTCAATCAGCGCACGTTGCACGGATTTTTCGAACCCGGAGTAGGCATGTACTACGTACCAGCGTTTGCTCATAGTTATTTCCAGCCGAGAATGAGGTGATACAACACCCACTCGAGACTCTTGTCCGTCAGCCACAAAAACACCGCCATAATCACCACAAACACAAACACAATGCCCGTGGTTTGCATGGTTTCTTTGCGACTGGGCCAGACTACCTTTTTCGCTTCAACAACAGCCTCACGCGCAAATGAGACAAAACCCCGCCCCATCTCACTCGTCAGCGCAATCGCTGCACCAACCGCCAATCCAGCCAACACCACCAAAATCCGCACTGCGCCCGCAGACTCGCC
>SBBQ01000030.1 GCA_005239635.1 Uliginosibacterium gangwonense | reverse complement strand
TCGAGCACACGAGCCGTCGCAGCATTAATGTCCGGCATCATGGCGGGTTGCACACAACCGGCGAGCGCGATCATGCGTCGCGCATGGCGCGGTGCAGGCCAATGTCCGCGCGGCGCAGCTTGCGGTACCTTGTTTGCCAATGCCGCAGGCAGAGCAGGCTTAAACAAGCGCCCTACCTTCATCCCCAAACCAAACAGTCCTGTTTGAGGCAAAGCATTTTTCAACAACCAGCGTGTCGACTTGTCGATCGCGCTGCGTTCAGCGCGCGCTTCAACAATGTTGCGTCCAATATCAAGCAGGCGACCATACTCCACCCCTGATGGGCAGGTCGTTTCGCAATTGCGACAAGTGAGGCAGCGATCAAGATGCAGTTGCGTAGCCTGCGTTACCGGCGCACCTTCAAGCACTTGCTTGATCTGATAAATGCGACCGCGCGGCCCGTCGAGTTCGTCGCCCAACAGTTGGTAAGTTGGACATGTTGCATTACAAAAACCGCAATGCACGCACTTGCGCAACACCGCTTCCGCTTCGCGGCCTTCGGGTGTTTGGCTAAATTCGGTAGAGAGTTGGGTTTGCATAATAAAGCTCAGACCGAATGCAGGCTGCCGAAGCAACCTCGATTAAAAATACCGGCGGGGTCAAACTGGTGACGCAGTTTGTTTTGCAACGTTGCCATGGCTGGGGCTAGGGGATGAAACACTCCAACTTGGTTTTGCCAATCGGCTGACGCGCGGAACAAAGTGGCGTGACCACCCGCTTGATGTGCGGCTTGTCGAATCAGCTTGGCCGTTGCAGCAACATCTTGGTCAGCAGTAACACGCAGCCAACGCTGAGCACCGTTCCATTCAATCCACTGCGCGAATTCTGGCAACAAATTATGCGTCGTCGTCGGTAAGCTCAAACGCCACAACTGCTCATTCGCAGCGATCGCGAAAAAATTGTGTTGCTGGTGTCGCAACGCATTCCAATGCGCCTGCGCAACCGCCTCGGGCATTTCATCGCCGCCCAGCGATTTACGCGCTGCTGACACCGCCGCTTCTGCGCCTGATAAGCGCACCATCAACGCATCGGCATGCCATGCACTAGCGCTAATTGGCAAAGGCAAGTTGAGCCGCGCATGCAGCCATTTAAGCGCATCTGGCGCATTCAAATTAAAGCGCAAAGTCAGTTCCGTGCGTGACACGGGCAACACTTTGAGCGAGGCTTGCGTCACCACACCCAGCGTTCCAAGCGCGCCCACCATCAAGCGCGACACATCGTAGCCGGCCACGTTTTTCATCACCTGTCCGCCAAAGTGCAGCAGGTCACCGCGTCCATCGAGCAAGCTTGCGCCCAACACAAAGTCGCGCAAGGCACCAACAGCCATACGACGCGGGCCAGACAGCCCCGTTGCAACAGCACCGCCCACAGTCGCCCCCCCGCCAAAATGCGGCGCTTCAAACGCCAGCATCTGACCATTTTTCGCGACCAGCGCTTCGACTTCCGCCAAGGGTGTACCGCAACGCGCAGTCACCACCAGCTCTGTCGGCTCGTAATCGATTACGCCTTGATGCTTGGCTGTTTCCAGCACAGCATCAGCCTGTACGGCATGTCCGTAAAAATGCTTACTACCGGCACCGGCAATACGCAGCGGCGATGCATGCGCCGCACATTCGCGAATCTGCTTTTGCCAATCACGCAGAGTATCGTTCAGCGGCTCGGCCACGGGTGTTGCTGTCGTATTCATGTGTTCAGAAATTAGAAGCGTGGCAGATCAGGATGCGGCAGTTGGCCATGATGCACATGCATACGACCAAACTCGGCGCAGCGGTGCAAGGTCGGCACAGCCTTACCCGGATTGAGCAAACCTTCGGCATCAAACGCCTGCTTAATGCGATGAAACAAGGTGCGCTCGTCATTGGCAAACTGCACGCACATGGCGTTAATTTTTTCTAAGCCCACGCCATGCTCGCCGGTAATCGTGCCACCAAGCGCCACGGACAGCGTCAGAATTTCATTGCCAAATGCTTCGGTACGCTCTAGTTCGCCAGGAATGTTGGCATCAAACATAATCAGCGGATGCAGATTTCCATCGCCCGCGTGAAATACGTTAATACACTTAAGGTTGTACTTCTCTTCCATGCCCGAAATGGCTTGCAGCATTTCGCCCAAGCGCTTGCGCGGAATGGTGCCATCCATGCAGTAATAGTCGGGTGAGAGTCGACCCGCCGCAGGAAATGCCGCTTTGCGCCCGGCCCAGAATTTCAAGCGTTCGGCTTCATCACGCGACACGCGAATGTCGGTTGCGCCGCTGTGCTCTAGCACAGCACGCATCCGCGCCACTTCTTCTGCCACTTCGTCTGGAGTGCCATCAGATTCGCACAACAAAATGGCGGCGGCTTTTAAGTCATAGCCGGCATGTAAATAGTCTTCAACTGCGGCCACGGTGGGGCCATCCATCATTTCCAGCCCAGCCGGAATAATGCCCGCTGCAATCACGTCAGCTACCGCATTGCCGGCTTTCACCACGTCGTTAAACGAGGCCATGATGCACACCGCGAGTTGCGGCTTTGGCACTAGCTTAACGGTCACCTCGGTGGTCACCGCCAGCATGCCTTCTGAGCCGATCAGCAGCGCCAGCATGTCGTAGCCTGCATGGTCAGGTGCGCCGCCACCAATTTCAACCACTTCACCTTCAATCGTGACCACGCGAATACGCAGCACGTTATGCACAGTGAGGCCGTATTTGAGGCAATGCACGCCACCCGAATTTTCGGCCACGTTGCCGCCGATGGTGCAGGCGATTTGCGAGCTAGGGTCGGGCGCGTAGTACAAACCATATGGTGCCGCCGCTTCAGAGATGGCAAGGTTACGCACCCCCGGTTGTACGGTAGCGGTGCATGCTTGCGGGTCCAGCGCCAAAATTTTGTTGAAGCGCGCCAAAGACAGCACCACGCCCTGATCGTGTGGCAAGGCGCCTGCCGCCAAGCCTGTGCCCGCGCCACGCGCCACCACCGGCACACCCATGCGATGACAACACTTCAACACATGAATGACTTGCGCCTCGGTGTAGGGCAGCACCACCAGCATGGGTAACACGCGATAGGCAGACAGCGCATCGCATTCGTATGGGCGTAGCTCTTCTGGCCGCGACAACATGGCGTCCGCCGGCAACATTGCCGACAACGCCATCATCAATTGCTCGCGCACCGCAGCGGTGGTAACAAAAACCTTATCGCTCACCCCAGGTGAAGTCATGTCCGCTTGCACTTCGTTTTCTATAAGACTAACCATGAACTTTGTTCACACTTAAGACTGTTATTCGATTACTGACTTCATGCACACACCCCGCATGCTACCAGCGACTGCTGCTAGCCAGCTGACAGAGTCTTACCTACATCGCACAGGTTCTTTGCCAATTGTTGAAGAATGGTCGAAACAAAAATCGCCTGCCTTGCCGTCTCAAGCTCCACCCGGCAGACCCGACCTCAGGCCGCCTCAGCACGCGTACTGACTTATAATGCCCTGCGAACGCACCACTTCAGCCTTGCTACAACCTCAGGATCCGCCAGACATGGGACACCGCCTCTCAAAGATTGTGACACGCACCGGCGATAACGGCACAACCGGATTAGGTGACGGCACCCGCGTACCCAAATACCACGCGCGCATGCACGCGATGGGCGACGTTGACGAACTCAACTCCTGCATTGGCGTGCTGCTCTGCGAGCCCATGCCGGCCTGCGAGCAAACCGACCTACGCGCCATGTTGCTCGACATTCAGCATGACCTACTCGACCTCGGCGGCGAGCTTTCCACCCCCGGCTTTACCCTGCTTAAGCCAGAACGCGTGGAAGCGCTTGAGGCCCACGTAATTGCCCTAAATGCCGAACTCAGCCCGCTCAAAGAATTTATTTTGCCCGGCGGAACGCGCACCGCTGCGCTCGCCCATATCGCCCGCACCGTGTGCCGCCGCGCTGAACGTGCCGTGGTAGTGATTGGCAAACACAGCGATGTAGATGGCGACACGCAACCCGCGAGCGACTGCGTGCGCCAATATCTCAACCGCCTGTCTGACCTCATGTTTGTGTTGGCGCGTAGCTTTAATCGCCTACAAGGCACGGGCGACGTGCTGTGGCAACGTAAGCGCTAAAGTTTATATCGCGCCATGAACCTCCGAACCGCACCCATCGGCGTATTTGATTCAGGCGTGGGCGGCCTCTCTGTCTTGCATCACCTGCGTCAGCAACTACCGCACGAGCATCTCATGTACGTTGCCGATTCCGGCTTCGCGCCTTATGGCGAACGCTCTGCCGAGTGGATTGCGCAACGCTCGCGCATGATTGCGGACTTTCTCATTTCAGAAGGCGCCAAAGCACTGGTCATTGCGTGCAATACAGCAACCGCCGCCGGCGCGGCCGCGGTGCGCGCTGCATGCGGCCTGCCGGTTATTGGCATGGAGCCTGCCGTTAAACCCGCCGTAGCCGCCACACGCAGTGGCGTAATTGGCATTTTAGCCACCACCGGCACCTTAAACAGCGCACGCTTTGCCGCATTGCTCGACCACCACGCGGGCGATGTGGAAGTGCTCACGCAACCGTGCACCGGCTGGGTCGACGCCGTTGAACGCGGCGAACTCGACAGCCCCACCACCGAAGCACTCGTGCGCCACCATGTTGGGCCATTACTGCATGCGGGGGCCGATGTACTGGTGTTGGGTTGTACCCACTACCCGTTCTTGCGCCCCGTCATTGAACGCGTGGCAACGAGCATGGGCAAACCGCAGATCAAAGTGGTGGATACAGGTTCAGCCGTTGCGCGGCAATGCGCACGACGTTTAGCAGAAGCGGATTTACTCAATCCACTCACACAGCCGGGGCAAGATACCTTGTGGAGCAGCGGCAACTTACAGCAAGCCTCACGCGCGTTCTCCGCGCTTTGGCAAAGCGATGCTGTGGTGCAAGCGCTGCCAGCACTGCCGTTTCCGGATTAGTCGCATCAAAGCACATGCGACAAGATTGTTCATGTAGCGTTAATGCACTGACTATTTTGAGCGCATCTGTTGGATAAGATACGTAATTGGTAAGGCGAACATCACCAACGACAAAATGATGATGAATTCGTCTGGAACATATGAAAAGGCTTTCGCAATCCGAGAGTCAGAGCCTGATAGACCTTACCAGCACGCACACAGACCTGCACAAATTGACACCAGACAAAACAAAGTAAACAAAGCATTAAAGCCCGTATGCGATGTTCCAAAGTACAAAATAGCTGTAAAGCCTAAAACGGCGAGCACCCCACTCTCGGCGACTACGACACGCATGAATACAGTGTCAGTCAATAGTCGTTGAAAGTAGCCCGTGTTCATTCACGCCCTCCGACTCAGTTCTACAAAGTTAGGCTTGCTCCGCAAGCCGTGCGCGGCGTTGGCGCACACCTTCGGCCAGCACATTCATCACCTGAATGCTGTCATCCCAGTTAATGCAGGCGTCGGTAATACTCTTGCCGTATTCAAGCGCTTGGCCCGGAATTAAATCTTGTCGGCCCGCGTGCAAGTGTGACTCGACCATCACGCCGAGAATGCGCTCTTCACCATTTGCCAATTGATTGGCAACGTCTTGCGCCACCTCTACTTGCAGTTGATATTGCTTGCGGCTGTTGGCGTGTGAGCAGTCAATCATCACGCGGCTCGGCACACCACTTGCGGCCAACTCGCAGCAGGCCGCATCAACACTAATCGCATCGTAATTCGGCGCTTTACCGCCACGCAAAATCACGTGACAATCTTCATTACCCACGGTCGACACGATGGCGGAATGACCCGCCTTGGTAACAGACAAGAAATGGTGGGGCGATTGCGCCGCACGAATCGCATCCACAGCGATGCGCACATTGCCATCTGTACCGTTCTTAAAGCCGACCGGGCACGACAAGCCAGACGCCAATTCTCGATGCACTTGGCTCTCGGTGGTACGCGCGCCAATGGCGCCCCAGCTCACCAAATCTGCGGTGTATTGCGGCGTAATGGTGTCCAAAAATTCCGTCGCCGCGGGCAGGCCCAAGGCATTGATGTCGAGCAAAATACGGCGCGCCAATTGCAAGCCATCATTAATGCGGAAGCTGCCGTCCAGGCCGGGGTCGTTGATGAGCCCCTTCCAACCCACGGTGGTGCGTGGCTTCTCAAAATAAACGCGCATGATCACGATCAGTTCGTTTGCCAATCGCTCACGTTCGGCAACCAAGCGACGCGCGTATTCAAGCGCCAAGTCATGATCATGAATCGAACAAGGGCCAATAATCACCAGTAGGCGATCATCTGCACCGTGCAGCACGCGGTGAATGTCGCGGCGTGCTTGCGTAATGCTCTGCTCCATTTCCGGCGTAACCGGAAAACGTTGCAGCACATCGCATGGCGGCACGACTTCTTTAATTTCGCGAATGCGAATGTCGTCTGTACTGACATGCGCTGTGTGTTGCGCACTCTGCGCTTGGCTATGTTCGGTCGTCATGATGCGTTCGCAACCCTCATGCTGACATGGACATTGTCAGCACCTGATGAGTGTTCAAGTTTGCTTAAGTACCGTTCGAGTAACATTCAAGTAGCTTAGAGCGACATTTTTAATCAATTCGCTGATTTTACCTGATGCCGCCTTGCAAGCCGCTGACTTTGCGCCACAAACGACTTTGCGCCACAGACTTTCGGCCTGCAATATCAATCTGCCCTGCTGAATTGCCAAGCTTGCGGCTAGAATGGGGCCATGAGCGACCAAACACTATTCACGCTGATCCGCGAAGGTGACACCATCACCATTCTCGATCAAACCCGTCTGCCCTTCGAAACCGTTACGCGCACGCTGGACTGTATCGAAGATGTTGAAACCGCCATTAAGACCATGCAGGTACGTGGCGCCCCACTCATTGGCATCACCGCTGCGTATGGTGTGGCGATGGCTTTGGGCGAAGCTGCGTGCGACAGCTTAGTGGTCGACGCAGTCGACACCATGCTGGCCACACGACCGACTGCGGTCAATCTCAAGCATGCCATGCGCCGCATGCACCAACGTTTATTGCGGTCTCGGCTCGACCAGCGGCAAAACGCAGCGTGGCAAGAAGCGGATGCCATGTTTTATGAAGACGTGAATGCCAACCGCGCGATTGGCCAACACGGCGTAACTCTGCTCAAAGAAATTTACGAACGCACCGGCAAACCGGTGCGTGTAATGACCCATTGCAATGCGGGCTGGCTGGCCACCGTTGCATGGGGCACCGCACTCGCCCCCGTTTATTTGGCGTTGGAACAAAACATCCCCGTCGAAGTTTGGGTCAGCGAAACGCGTCCGCGCAACCAAGGCTTACTCACCGCGTGGGAACTCTCGCGTGCCGGCATTCCGCACACCTTAATTGCTGACAACGCAGCAGGCGCACTTATTGCCAATGGCCAAGTCGATTGCGTTTTAGTCGGTGCTGACCGCATTGCTGCCAATGGCGACACCGCCAACAAAGTAGGCACCTACCTCAAAGCATTGGCCGCACACGCTGCGGGCGTACCGTTCTGGGTTGCTGCGCCGATCAACACGTTTGATACCTCATGCGACACAGGCAAAGACATCCCGATTGAAGAACGTGATGGCGACGAAGTACGCACCGTACAAGGTGAGAACGGAAGCGCACATATTGCCGATACAGATATGCGTGTGTTTAACCCAGCGTTTGACGTCACGCCCGCCAGCTTAATTACTGGTTTTATTAATGAGCGTGGCATCGTGCTTGCAGACAAGCTGGAAGAACACATGGAGCACGCGGAGGTAGTATGAGTGCCGGCGTAAACCCTGCCCACGAAACACCCGCCGAATCGGTGGTGCGTATTGCACGTAAGCTCGACTGCAGCAACCTAAACCGTGGCACAGCTGGCAATGTGAGCTTACGCGTGTCGGGCGGTTTTTTGGTGACGCCCACCGGCATGCCAGCAGGGCAACTCGACCCTGAAGACATTGTCTCCATGACGCTCGACGGTAAAGCGCACGGACGACTCATGCCGTCTTCCGAGTGGCGTTTTCATCGCGACATCTACGCCGCGCGACCTGATGCCGGTGCGGTACTACACGCCCACTCACCTTTTGCCACGGCACTTGCGTGCTTGCGGCGTGAAATTCCGCCGTTTCACTACATGATTGCCCGCTTCGGTGGCAGCACCATTCGTTGTGCGCGCTATGCCACTTTTGGTACTCAAGCATTGTCTGACGCTGCGCTAGAAGCGCTACAAGATCGCAAAGCCTGTTTGCTTGGCAACCACGGCATGATCGTGATTGGCAAAAACATTGATCAGGCATATGCCTTAGCGATTGAGCTTGAGGCACTGTGCGAACAATACTGGCGCGCCTGCCAATTGGGTGAGCCCGTGCTACTCACTGAAACCCAAATGGCCGAAGTCATGACTAGCTTTACGCATTACGGCCAACCTCGCAAAATATCTAACCCCTGAACTGGATCACATCTCAATCTTGTTTGTAGGTTCAGATATTGTCTGCTTGGCCGTAAATCTGTAAGGGACACGCCCGAAACCTAGGCAGCACCCACCCTTACCTGTACGGCCCATGAATTTCTTTAACCAAGCTCGCAACGGAACAGTTATCCCCCATCATCTGGCTCAGCGTGTCGCCGGTGAGCGGTCTGCCATCCTGTTCCGCGAGACACCAGCCAATCTGAGGCTCACCGTCATCTTTGCCGCCGTTATACTGTGGATTCTAGGGCCGTTCACAGACACCCTAGTTTGCGTGTTCTGGTGGACCTTGCTCATGTTAGCAACGGCGCTACGCTACGCGCTCATCCTAGCTTGGCGAAAATCTGCGCCAACACCAGAAAAAATGGCGCATTGGACGCGCAGCTTTATTGCGCTCACCATTTTTTCTGGATTGATGTGGGGCATGTTGGGCACCAACTTATTTCCCAAGCCCACTTTTCAAACTGCGGTGTTTGTGTTCACCTTTCAGTTGGGCGTCATCGCGACCGGCATTTTTACGCTGGGCAGTTCCGTGACGGCATATAGCGCGCTGTGTATTTCGATTGCACTGCCAACAGTCTTAAATACGCTAGACCCCTCCGAACACGAATTTCGCCCCTACGCCATGGTGTTTGTCGTGTACTGCCTTGCTTGTTGCATGAACGTGGTGCGACTGCAGCGCAACTTCACTGAATTAATTTTGCTGCGATTGGTACACGGTGACCTTGCCGCAGATCGTACCGAGGCCATGGTGGCAGCGCAGGACGCCAATCGAGCCAAGTCCCAATTCTTGGCAAAAATGAGTCATGAAATTCGCACCCCACTTAACGGGGTGATGGGCATGGCGCAAGTCGTGCTTAGCGGCCCGTTGGTGCCGCAACAGCGCGAACGCATGGGCACACTGTTTCAGTCCGCCGAACATTTAATGTTGGTGATCAACGATATTCTCGATTTTTCTAAGGTTGAGGCCGGCCAGATGAACTTGGTCATTAAGCCGACCAACCTTCATCGCATCTTTCATGATGCAACTGATTTGCTGGCCATTCGCGCCCGCAACAAAGGCTTAGAGTTTGAATTGTTCATTGACTCAAGTTTGCCTGCCTGGATTGACTGCGACCCGGTACGCATCAAGCAAATCATCAACAACCTTGTTGGCAATGCAGTCAAGTTCACCAAGCACGGCAGCGTTCAGGTGATTGTGAAGCATCATGCAGACCCTGTGGTTCTGACCCCACAACTCCGCATTGAAGTGCTTGATACCGGTGCCGGTATTACAGCCGACGAGCGCAAACAATTGTTTGAACCGTTTGTACAACTGCACGAAGGCAAAGATACCGTGAATGGTACAGGCCTTGGCCTCTCCATTTCGCGCGAATTGGTTCGTCTGATGGGCGGCGAGATTGGCGCGGAGAGCGCACCTAACCAAGGTAGCCGCTTTTGGTTTACCTTGCCCTATAAACCCAGCGAAACACCGCTCGGCAATCTACAAGAAGTCAATGGTTTTGTCCCATTATCGGGGCATGTGCTACTGGTTGAGGACACCCCCATTAACATGGAGGTTGCCTCCGCCATGCTACAAAGCTTTGGCTTACAGGTGAGTACGGCTGAATCGGGTGAAGCTGCGGTTGAAATGTTTACTCGTAACGACACAGCCTACAGCCTCGTGCTGATGGACTGCCACTTGCCCGGCATTGATGGCTATGAGGCCACACGACAAATTCGGGACTTTGAGGCAAAGAACAATTTGCCACGCCACCCCATTGTGGCGCTTACGGCGAATGCCATCGAGGGCGACCGGCAGCGTTGTTTAGATGCCGGTATGGATGACTATTTGAGCAAGCCCTACAAGCAATCAGACCTGCATCAAATGGTGTTGCAAAACCAGCTCAACATATTGGGCCTCACCAAGCATCACACCGAATATCGTAGTTCACAGCAGCTGCACTAACTGGCCCCATGTTGCTGGCGCAAAACACAGAGCAAGCTCGATGTATCGTCATGCCCCCAGCCTTGTTCGATTAAATACTCCATCTGCGGCATCACCGCCTCAGTGATTGGCAAAGGAATGCCTGCGCCACGCGCAGCCTCTAACAATATGCCGTAGTCCTTGTAGTGCAAGCGCGCTTGCAC
>SBBQ01000013.1 GCA_005239635.1 Uliginosibacterium gangwonense | reverse complement strand
CGAGGGCGGCGCTATGGGCGCCATGGGCGCATTGATCATGGCGTTGTTGCGCAAGCGCATCGATCTCGGCCTGCTCAAACAAGCCATGGAATCAACCACGCGTCTTACCGCATTCGTGGTGTTTATTCTGATTGGCGCACGCGTATTTTCGCTCACTTTTTACGGCGTGAATGGACATGTGTGGGTGGAGTCCTTGTTGCTTGACCTACCCGGCGGCCAGACGGGCTTCTTAATTGTCGTCAACATCCTGATTTTTGTTCTCGCATTCTTCCTCGACTTCTTCGAGTTGGCCTTCATTGTCGTGCCGCTGCTCGGACCCGTCGCTGAAAAACTCGGCATCGACCTCATTTGGTTTGGCGTACTACTCGGCGTCAACATGCAAACATCGTTTATGCATCCGCCGTTTGGTTTTGCGCTGTTTTACTTGCGCTCCGTGGCACCAAAGACTGTGCGTACGGCCGACATTTATTGGGGCGCCATTCCATTTGTCGTTATTCAGGTGATTATGGTGGCGCTGGTCATTGCCTTCCCAGGGTTGGTGACCAGTGGCCTAGATAAAGAGACAGCCATCAATTTGGATGATGTCAAAATTGAGGTGCCGGTAGATGATACTGAAGGCCAGTTGTCGCATGAACTGCAAGCCCCACCCGCGACAGAGCAAGAATCCACACCCGATCCGAGCAAACTCATTGAGCAGAAAATGCAAAATGACGCGAAGCAGGGATCGGACAACAAACCTTACTGACGACGTATAGCCTAGAAACATGCGATTTGTTACTCGACTTCTGCGCAATCGATATTTGCAGATTTTTGTCGTCGCCTTTTTTGCATTAGTTGTTGGCGGCATGGTGTGGTTGCACTACAACCTTGACCACATTGTGGCGCAAGCGATTCGCGACTACGGCAAAGACATGCTCGGGACGCGGGTTGAGGTGAACGATGTGGATATTCGCCCAACCGATGGCAAAGGCAGCATACATAGCGTCATCATTCACAGTCCGAAAGGCTTTAGCGAACCGTATGTATTGAAGTTACGCGAAGTTAGCTTTGAAGTTGAGACGCGCACACTACGTGACCCTGTCATTCATATCATTGCGGTCCACATCGTCGAACCCGACATCATTTACGAGAAGCGTCAGAACTTCAGCAATATTGATGCGCTACAAAAAAACATCAACACCTATCTAGGCCCCAGCGGTGACGAGCCCAGCAACCCTAAGCGGCTCATCATCGATGAATTCCGCATCACCTCAGCACACGCACAGGCGTGCGCGCCTGACCTTGCCAATATACGTGCAAGTGCGACCGTGCCCGATATCATTTTGCGCGATGTTGGCAAGGCACAAGGAGGCATTACGCCTGGGCAGTTTGGACAATTGCTCGCCAGCACAATTGAAAAGCGCGTCGTCACAACACTCAACCCCACCAAGCTGTTAACGCCTAGTGGCAACAAACTCGACAAGCTTGGCAATACCGTGAAAGGCTGGTTTGGAAAATGAATATCAACCGTCTCAAACTCAACGTTTGCCACCTCGCCGCGTACAGTGCATTTTTGCTCTGTTCAATAAGCGATGCCGCACCTGCCCCGTGGTTTCGCTGGCAAAGCATCACGACGGGTCAAATGGTGTGCACGCAAGTGCCCATGGGCAAAGGCTGGAAGATGTTGAATGGGCCGTTCAAAGACTCGCAATGCCGCGTCAAGGTAGACTTACATTCTTAACGCATTGAGTCGATTCATTGCTTAGACATTCGACGATAAGCCACAAAAAAGCCCAGCAGGTTTTCTGGGCTTTTTTGTGTGCAACTTTTTTGATTTGGTACTCTGCCAATCTCACTTCGTTTTGAGTGGATTCCCCTGCACAAAACGATCGAAACTAGCCTCAGCCACGCTGAACCACATTTCTTGATCCGCACGGAACTTGGCCCAAGCATCGTAGACCTTTTTGAAGCGTGGATTCGCAGCCGCGGTTTCTGCATAGAGCTCCTCGGCTGCGGCCTTACATGCAAGCAACACTTCTTTTGGAAATGGCGTCAGCTTTGTGCCAGACCCCACCAATTGCTTCAGTGCAATCGGGTTCTTCACATCGTAACGCGCCTGCATTTCAGCATGCGCATAGGCGCATGCATCTTCAAGAATCTGCTGGTAGTCCTTGGGCAGTTCAGCCCATTTTTTGAGATTAACGTAGGCCGTTAGCTGGGCTGAACCTTCCCACCATCCAGGGTAGTAGTAGTACTTTGCCACCTTGTTGAAGCCAAGCTTGTGGTCGTCATACGGCCCCACCCACTCCGCTGCATCAATGGTGCCTTTTTCCAGCGCCGGGTAAATATCACCACCCGGAATTTGCTGCGGCACTGCGCCTAAGCGGCTAATAACTTGGCCAGCAAAGCCGCCGATACGCATTTTCAAACCCTTGAGATCCGCAACCGTTTTGATTTCTTTGCGGAACCAGCCGCCCATCTGTGTGCCCGTATTGCCCAGCGGGATTTGGTAAATATTCCAGTCGCGGAAAAATTCGCGTAGTAGTTCTAAACCACCACCTTCCCACATCCATGCACTTTGCTGACGACTATTCAAGCCAAACGGCACGGCGGTATCAAATGCAAAGGTTGGATCTTTGCCATAGAAATAATAGGAAGCCGAGTGGCCCATTTCTACGGTGCCGTCTTTCACGGCATCTAATACACCAAAGGCCGGCACAATTTCTCCGCCCGAGAACACTTGAATCTGAAATTTGCCATTGGTTGCATTGGCAACGTGTTTGGCAACCACTTCTGCAGCGCCATAAATCGTGTCGAGGCTCTTCGGAAAACTCGATGCCAAACGCCATTTAATTTGTGGCTCCGCCCGCACAATGGCGGGGAATCCCAAAGCGCCTGCAGCCACACCAACACTGGCAGCACCAGTAATCAGCTTGCGGCGGCTTAAATCCGGTTGTTCTGGCGTTGTGTCGGATACTGTTTTTTTATCGTCGTTCATGATCGTCTCCTATTCACCTTGTAATTGATCTTGCACCCAGCGAATGGCAATTGCATGAGCAAGATCAGTCGTGCTTCATTATAGAAACTTGAAGCCAGCATGCGGAAAAACAAAGGGGTTAATCGACTATACGATTAACCCCTTATTCACACCATTTGTATGCACCCAATACACATGCAGCTTTTAACTCAAAGCGCCTAAAGCTATTAGGGTTACTCACCCGCAATCCGCATCGCGTCAATCAAAATTGAACCGCTTTGCTTGGAACCGCGAATCATAGTATCAGCCCCCACATCAACTATACCGCGGAACATATCGCGCAAATTACCGGCAATGGTAATTTCTTGAATGGGACACACAATCTCGCCATTCTCGACCCAGTAACCGGCTGCGCCACGGGAATAATCGCCCGTCACGTAATTCACACCTTGGCCGAGCACTTCCGTCACCAGTAAACCGCGCCCCATGTGTTTGAGCATGGCGTCAAAGTCACGTTTGCCGCCATGCATAATTAAATTGTGTGCGCCACCCGCATTTCCAGTTGTTTGCATACCCAACTTGCGGGCTGAGTACGTACCGAGAAAGTAACCTTGCAGCACGCCTTTTTTAACCACCTCACGTTCATGTGTGGCAACGCCGTCGTCATCAAATGGCGTACTCCCCATGCCCTTCGGCATATGCGGTCGTTCAGAGATGCGGACGCCCGGCGCGAAAATTTGCTCGCCCAAGCTATCGAGCAAAAATGAGCTCTTACGATACAAACTGCCGCCGCTTGCGGCATAAACAAAATTGCCAAGAAGTCCGCACGCCAAGGGCGCTTCAAACAAAACCGGCACGGTGCAAGTTGGCATTCGAACAGCACCGACTCTAGAGAGTGCGCGTCGTGCAGCGTAATCACCCACGGCAGCCGGGTCGGCCAACTCGCGCCAATCACGTTTGCTGGAATACCAGTCGTCACGCTGCATTTGGTCGCCTTCGCCCGCAATGACAGCACAAGACAATGAATGACGTGACGTTGAAAAACCGCCCATAAAACCAAGGCTATTAGCCGACACAAAATGCGCGCTATGCGTTGCAATCGTCGCCCCTTCTGAGTTGCGAATTTCGGGGCTTACACGGAAAGCGGCAGCCTCGCATTCACGCGCCATTTCAATCGATTGCTCGACACTGATTTCCCACGGGTGAAACAAATCCAAATCACGTGGCTCACGCGCCAATAAGGCCGGGTCCGGCAGGCCTGCAAAGGGATCGGCTGCGGTTAAGCGCGCGATTGAGATTGCCGCATCGACTGCTGCGCGCAACGCTTCAGCAGAAAAATCTGAAGTCGAAGCATGGCCACGTTGCTGGCCTACATAGACTGTTACACCCAAGCCTTTGTCGCGGTTGTACTCAATGGTTTCAACCTCACCTTTGCGCACCGTAACCGCCTGACCATAGCCTTCGGATACATCCGTCTCACAAGCGGTAGCGCCACGCGTGCGAGCATAATCAAGCACCTGCTCGGCTAGCGCTGTAAGTCGCTCATCGTTGTAGCTAAAGCCTTGAGTAGACATATCACTTTGTACGTTATTGGACACGTTAGACTGCTCTGAATTTTCTGGGCGTTGCATATGTGGTACTAAAACGAGCAATTACGATAAACACACTATAGGGTGACGATTTTCTGAAACGGGGCGACGCGAACAGCCACGCAAGTTTATAATCATACCCATTCCATGCGTCCCTTGCAGGCTCGTGTCACCGCTAACTTGAAACAGTGTGTCACGCACGGACGCCACCGTATCGAGAACACCTTCGTCGACAGGCTGCTAGCATAACTGCCAACACACACGACAGGGATTTCAGCCCGATTAAAGGCATTACATGGCACGCCCAACTTCTACCCATCCAACCGACAGCGCAGATGATGCGTTTGATGACGCACCAACGCGCCCCAGCAAATCGCAACTTAAGCGCGACATGCAGGCGTTACAGGGTGTCGGCGAGGCACTGGTCGGCTTATCTAAAGAGCAATTACAGCGCATTGCCATGCCCGATGTGTTGCGCACTGCTGTGCTGCAAGCACAGCGCATTACTAAACACGAGGCGCGACGCCGCCAAATGCAATACATTGGCAAATTGATGCGCGATGCCGACGCGACGCCTATTCGCGAAGCGCTTGATGTCATCAATGGTGTTTCAGCCGCCGAAGTTGCACGCCAGCACCGACTGGAACAATGGCGCACACGCTTATTGGCTGATGAAGATGTGCTGAACGAATTGCTCGCGCTCTATCCCAATCTCGATATTCAGCAGCTCCGCCAATTGCGTCGCAATGCTTTACGCGAGCGAGAACAAAACAAACCACCGCGTGCCTTTCGTGAGATGTTTAAGGTGCTCAAAGAACTCGATTCCAGCACCAAATCTAATGAACCCGCGCCGGCAGATGATGACGACTTGAGTGACGAGACATAAAGTCAGCATGAGTACCCCTGCCAGTCCCGCCGTGGAAGATACCCTGCGTATTGGATTGCTTTCGGTTTCAGATCGCGCGAGTCAAGGCGTATATGAAGATCGTGGCATTCCTGCGCTACGCGAATGGCTCACTCGCGCTATCACCTCGCCGCACCTGTTTGAGGCACGGCTGATTGCAGATGAGTGCGACGAGATTGAGCGTACCTTAATCGATTTGTGCGATCACCAACACTGCCACCTCGTGTTCACCACGGGTGGCACAGGTCCCGCTCCGCGAGATGTCACGCCGGACGCTACGCTAGCTGTGGCACAGCGCGAGATGCCCGGCTTTGGCGAGCAAATGCGACGCATTAGTTTGGAGTTTGTACCAACGGCGATTTTGTCACGCCAAGTCGGCGCTATTCGTGGCAAGACCTTGATCGTGAATTTGCCGGGTCAACCTAAATCGATTCAAGAAACGCTTGAAGGTGCGCGACATGCCGATGGCACCGTACGTATGGCAGGCATTTTTGCAGCCATCCCGTACTGCATCGATTTGCTGGGCGGCCCTTACATTGAAACAGACGAAAATGTGATCAAGGCGTTTCGACCAAAATCAGCAATTCGGCCCACTTCGAGTAATACTCGCTAGATGTTTGCTTGAGTTATGCAGTCATCTTTGCAGTGTGTGCATACACACGCTGTTTTGACGACAATTTGATCGGTGCGATTATTCGCCTTGCGGAATTAACCGATAACGCGCGATGTCGTAATCTGTTCCGCGCTCGACCAACTCGATGGGGTCCAACATCACGGGCATACCACCCAAGAGACCGTGCAACACGCGCCCCGGCGCAAAGCGCTGGCCACCTAATACGACACGCACAGAGCCATCCGCATCCATCGAATCTAACGCAATAGCGTGCGAGGTATTAACGCCTTGCACCGCGAGCGGCACCGGACGTGTTGAAAGCGTTTGCACGCCCACCACACCCTGCGCATCTTTGCCGCGTTGATAGCGGCGTACCACGCCCAAGGCCCATCCACCGCCATCCGGCTGCAAACCGACCAAGCTACCGACCTGCAACCAATCGGACGATGATGAAGGCGCTGTCACGCCAACTCCACCTAAACTTGCATCTTGAATTTGCCAATTGAGCAAAGGTAAGTCACTACCCTCTACGCCCGTCAGCACGTCATACAGCGGTTGCAAACCGGGTGCGACCGCAACGCCACACTGCATACCATGACGACGACTATTACGAATCGGCATGCGGATCGACCACAACGACGCAAGGTGACGTAATACCGGCAACAGCTCATCTCGACGCGGCACGACTTGCCAGCGCACGCCCGTAAGCATCACGCCGTCTTGCAATACGTCTTGCACAGCAGAAACCGCCTGCGAAGCAGCCGCGGCGGAAAAAAAACGCAGGCCATCGGATGGCACCGGCTGACGCACTAAACGCAGCGGTGGCTGAGGCTGAGCCGCATCGAGCCAGTGCGTACTCACGGGCTCTGCCCGCACGGTCACGGAAAAGTGATTGGCAAAATGCTCAATCAATTGCAGCGCCATGCGAATTTGTGCGGGTGCTAGGTTTTCTAAACCGGAAATATAGGTGCCAATGGCACACAGATATTCTTGCTCTGCTGAGGTTGGCGTAGCTGGATCAACATCTTCTACCAAGCGTTGCGCCATATTGGCACGGCACGCATAGAGATAAGCTTGTCCGGCTGCTTGCCACATGCCTTCATCAAGCGGACCATATCGCAACAGGTCCCATTGTAGGCGGTGGCGCAAACTACGAATCACACGGGTGCAAAGCGCTGAAAAAATGGCTGGTACATCCCCAGCCATTCCTGCGTTCATCTGATGCAGACTAACCTCGTGGCAACTGCCGAGCGCATCCCAATAACCATGAAGCGTTTTCCAGATCGGCTCTGCTTCACGATAGTCTTGTGAGGCCCACTGAAAGTAACGATCGCTCAAGTCTTGCACGCGCGGGGCGGCAGCCACTTCAAGCTCTAGTGTTTGGGCGTAACGCTGGCTAGCCGGCATATCTTCACGGCCAGCTAAAATTTCAATCCAGCGGGAGAGTTCGCTCAGCGCCGCCAAAGCGGGCAGTTCAGCCACCGCGTTCACGACTTCGCGGAGGTCAGATGATTCAGACTGTGTGGCAGGCAAAGCAAAGTTCATCGATGCGATGTCCGGGGGCTACGGCGCGGCGAATGCTGCAGTGCAACCTCAAGCCGCGTATGACGCATACCCCAATGGCCCGAATAAGCAATTCGTTTATGATGACACGACTTGCGTAACTGTGCACAGTCCTTCACATAAAATTTCTTTCGCTACACATCGCGCTTTGAGCGAGTGCCCTTAACGGCGGACATCCGATAGCGCTTCTCGCGTAGTATGCAGCAGGACGAATCGCGGTATCGAGCCGCTATGACTTCGGCACCGACTTGGTTTGCAACACCCAGTGCTGCAACATGGCCACACCCCACGCCACGCCGAATCCGGTTAGATCACCATTCACTGCACCGAGCCCACCACTGCAATTAACTGCAGACAGGTCTACATGCAACCACGGCAGTTTGCTCGTGAATCGACGCAAGAAGCGCGCAGCGTAAATGTGATCAGCATCGCCATCTAAAAGACATTGTTTGACGTCAGCAATTTTGCTGTCGAGGGCCTGATCGTAATCTTCTTCCATTGGCAAAACGACCACGCGTTCGCCTGAATCTCGCCCAGCTTGTTGTGCGTATTGCGCCAGTGCATCGCTGGTGGCAAACACCCCGCTCATACGCCCCCCGAGCGCCGTCACCATGGTGCCCGTTAGCGTCGCAAAATCGATCATGAGTTCAGGCGCTTCACGTGAAGCCAGTTGCAAAGTGTCAGCCAGAACCAGCCTTCCTTCCGCATCGGTATGCACGACTTCAATCGTGGTGCCTTGCAACGATGTAATCACGCTGTTTTGTACATACGCCTCGGGCGACAAATGGTTACTCGCCACCGCCAGCCAGCAGTCCACCGCAATGGGCGCTTTCATTTTGGTTAGCGCTTGCAACATGCCCAGCACCACAGCAGAGCCATTCATATCTTCATGCATGCCACTCATGTAGCGTGCGGGTTTGAGATTGTGCCCCCCAGTATCAAAACAAATGCCTTTGCCAATCAGCGCCACATGGCGCACCGTGCCTGCTGATTTTATTGGCCGGTAACGCAAACGAATAATGGCTGCGTCTTGCGCACTTGAACCCTGCGCCACGGCCACAAATGCACCCGCCCCCATTTTGCTCAGTTGCTTCAGATCCCATTCGTGGTGCTCCCAACCATTTGCACGCGCCAATGACTTGATCTGTGTACGATAAGCGCCGGGTGTGAGCTCATTCGGCGGCAAAGCAGTGAGTTCGCGGCACAAACAATTGCCCTCAGCCACGGCTTGAATCGCCTGCAAACGACCTTTATCTGCCTCTGCAAACAAGTCAATGCGCTGAACGCCGGCGGCTTTCTTAGCGTTATCGTCAACGTCTGCCTCGCCCGTTTTTGTGTTTTTAGCGACCTTGCGGCCTTTGCGTTGCGGCAGAGTAAAAGCATTGAGCCAAGTGCAATACAGCAGTTCAGCCGCAGCATCGGTTGCATCAGAACCCGGCACACTCAACGCGAGCCGCGACGGCGCCTCTTCAAGCAACAGGCCAATCGCCTTGCGCAACAGGGTGTGGCGCTCAAAAACGGTTTTGCCGGGGTCTCGCATCGCCACCACGAGCAAGCCACCAGAAGGCATCTGCACGCTAATGGGCGTTTTTGCCAATGCCTCTGGCTTCATTTTGCGGCGCTTCAGTGCTGCTTGGATCAACGCGCTGCAAGGCACCTTAGACAGCGCTTCTAGGCGCTTGGCGGCAGGTAGCAACACTACTACATGCGTGTGTTGGCCTAATTCGGCTTCAGCTAGTGGAGAGGGGCGATGGTGCAAGCGAGCAAGAACAGGAGCAGACATAGCAGTCGCACAGGGTGCGCAGGTTGTAAAATAGACTCGATTATAGACAGTCCTGCTCACTCACTCGACTTACATCACACATAACGTCATGCAGCAATATCACGACCTCATGCGCCACGTGCTCGAACACGGGCATGCCAAATCTGACCGCACAGGAACAGGTACGCTCTCTGTATTCGGCTGGCAAATGCGCTTTGACTTGAGCCAAGGCTTTCCTTTACTCACCACCAAAAAGCTGCACACTAAGTCGATCATTCACGAGTTGCTTTGGTTCTTGAAGGGCGAAACCAATATTCGTTACCTAAAAGAAAATGGCGTCTCCATTTGGGATGAGTGGGCAGATGAGAATGGTGACCTTGGCCCGGTCTACGGCCACCAATGGCGTCATTGGCCAGCCGGCAATGGGCGTGAGATCGATCAAATTACGCAGCTGGTGCATGGGTTAAAAAACAATCCAGATTCACGTCGCCATCTTGTTAGCGCATGGAACCCAGGTGATGTAGAACGTATGGCATTACCGCCTTGCCATGCGCTGTTTCAGTTCTACGTAGCAGATGGAAAATTGTCTTGCCAGCTCTATCAACGCAGCGCAGATATTTTTTTGGGCGTGCCGTTTAACATTGCCAGCTACGCTTTATTTACGTTGATGCTGGCACAGGTGTGTGGTTATCAACCAGGTGACTTTGTGCATACCTTGGGCGATGCGCACCTTTACACCAATCATCTTGAGCAGGCCCGCCTGCAGCTCACGCGCGAACTACGGCCATTGCCAATATTGAAGATCAATCCTGAAGTTAAGGATTTATTCGAGTTTCGCTTCGAAGATTTCACACTCGAAGGGTATGCCCCCCACCCCCACATTGCAGCTAAGGTGGCGGTGTGAGTGAACGCGCTTTGCCAAACTTAGTGCTTATTGCGGCATTAGCACGCAACGGGGTGATTGGCATTAACAACACGCTGCCGTGGCACTTGCCGGAAGACATGAAGCATTTTCGAGAAGCCACACGTGGCAAGCCGGTCATCATGGGGCGAAAAACATGGGAATCGCTACCGGATACTTTTCGCCCACTGCCCGGCCGACACAATATAGTGGTGAGTCGTAACCCGACATATCAAGCGGATGGCGCGACCGTTGTGAGCTCACTCACTGCTGCGCTGGATGCAGCCGTCAACGCTGATGATGTGTTTGTGATTGGTGGTGCAGAACTCTATCGACAAGCACTGCCTTTAGCGCGGCGTATGGTGCTTACGCGAATAGAACAAGACTTTGAGGGCGACGCACACTTCCCGTCATTTACTGATGCAGATTGGCAAATGACGCGGCAAGACGCGCACGTCAGCAACAATGGGCTGCCATTTAGTTTTATTGAACTCGTAAGACGCACACGCTAACGCAGGCGTGCCAATCAGGCACGCCACGCATATTACTTTACGCAATCAACGTAGTAACGGACCTTGCCTGCATCATCCACCGACTTCACAAGACCGTGAATGTCGGTCTCAAAACCCGGGAAGCGCTCATTAAAATCGCGTGCAAATTTCAGGTAATTCACAATTTTGCGATTAAAGCGCTCACCCGGAATTAACAGCGGAATACCCGGCGGGTAAGGTGTAACCAGCATCGCGGTGACACGACCTTCCAACTCGTCAATCGACACGCGCTCAATTTCGCGGTGTGCCATGCGCGCAAACGCATCTGACGGCTTCATCGCCGGTTCCATGTTCGACAGGTACATTTCTGTGGTGAGGCGTGCCACATCATTGGCTTTGTACACTTCGTGAATTTGCTTACACAAATCACGCAGGCCCATGCGTTCGTAACGTGGATTCTTCGCCACAAACTCAGGCAGCACTTTCCACAGCGGATGGTTTTTGTCGTAGTCGTCTTTGAACTGCTGCAACTCCGTCACCATGGTGTTCCAACGACCTTTGGTAATGCCGATGGTGAACATGATGAAGAAAGAGTACAGGCCGCATTTCTCAACAATCACCCCGTGCTCAGCCAAGTATTTGGTAACAATAGCAGCGGGAATACCAAAGTCCTCCGCAAAGTCGCCATCAACATCGAGCCCCGGCGTAATGATGGTCGCCTTAATCGGGTCGAGCATGTTGAAGCCCGGCTCAAGATTGCCAAAGCCGTGCCAACGATCACCCGCCTTCAGCATCCACGCTTCGCGCTCTTCGATGCCTTCTTCCGACAAATCATCTGGGCCCCAAACCTTAAACCACCAATCTGCGCCCCATTCCTCATCCACTTTACGCATGGCGCGACGGAAATCGAGCGCTTCAGCGATCGATTCTTCAACCAAAGCCGTACCACCCGGCTCTTCCATCATCGCGGCCGCCACGTCGCACGAAGCGATAATGGCGTACTGCGGCGAGGTTGAGGTGTGCATCAAATACGACTCATTGAAAATGTCGCGATCGAGTCGATTGTTCTCTGCGTCTTGCACCAAAATTTGTGACGCCTGCGACAAACCCGCCAGCAGCTTATGGGTAGACTGAGTTGAAAACACCATCGACTCTTTGCATCGAGGCCGGTCTGCACCAATCGCGTGGTAATCGCCATAAAAATCATGGAATGCAGCATGGGGCAACCACGCCTCATCAAAATGAAGCGTATCAATTTTGCCGTCCAGCTCTTCCTTAATCGCCTCAACGTTGTACAACACGCCGTCGTACGTACTTTGCGTAATCGTCAGAACACGAGGCTTACCCTTAACTTGACTTGCAAAAGGATGAGCTGCAATTTTTTTCTGGATGTTGTCCCACTCAAACTCTGACTTGGGAATTGGCCCGATGATGCCGTAGTTGTTACGCGTTGGCATGAGGAACACAGGGATTGCCCCGGTCATCACAATCGCGTGCAAAACTGATTTGTGGCAGTTGCGATCGACAACAACGATATCACCCGGCGCCACGGTTGAGTGCCACACGATCTTGTTTGAGGTCGAAGTACCATTCGTGACAAAGTACAAATGGTCACAATTAAAAATGCGCGCGGCATTACGTTCAGACGCTGCCACAGGCCCTGTGTGATCGAGCAACTGGCCAAGCTCTTCAACAGCGTTACACACGTCGGCACGCAGCATGTTCTCGCCAAAGAACTGGTGGAACATTTGCCCAACCGGGCTCTTCAAAAACGCCACGCCACCAGAATGCCCGGGGCAGTGCCATGAATAGGAGCCATCAGCCGCGTAATGTGTCAGCGCGCGGAAAAACGGGGGTGGTAAAGATTCGAGATATGTTTTGGCCTCACGCACCAGATAACGCGCAATGAATTCTGGCGTATCTTCATACATGTGAATGAACCCGTGCAGCTCACGCAGCACATCATTCGGAATGTGGCGGCTGGTGCGCGTTTCACCATGCAGGAAGATAGGTATCTCGGCATTGCGGCAACGAATTTCTTGTACAAACCCGCGGAGTTCCGCGATAGTTTCTTCTTCTTCGCTAACCAGCTCCTCGTCGTCTAACGACAAGATAAAGCATGAAGCACGGCTCTGCTGTTGCGCAAACGAAGAAAGGTCACCGTAGCTTGTAACGCCCAGCACTTCCATGCCTTCGGCTTGAATCGCATCGGCGAGCGCACGAATCCCCAATCCGGAAGCGTTTTCCGAACGAAAGTCTTCGTCAATAATAATGATGGGGAAGTGAAATCGCATCGCAGCCCTCCGGTCTTGCCGGAAAATTCAAGTGAGGGCGCGAGTATAAGACGATGTGGGCGACTGCGATAGCACCAATAGGCTAGGCAGCTGGTTGGGACACTCCCCTGACCGGGGGCAACCCCTTATCTGGCCGGCCATGCCGTGACGATAGCCTTCGTTGGGACACTCCCCTGACCGGGGGCAACCCCTTATTTGGCGGAAATATGTGTCTTGGCGTACGGAAATCCGAACCCTCAAACGGCCGCGCCACCTGTCCTCTGCTGGCGGTCTGACTCGACCAATTGACCAGGGTTTGGTTATTTATCGCCCTTCGCCTTTGCACCACCCTCGCTCACACCGGGGGTGGCGCTCGCCCCCGGCAGAGTGGGCTTAGTTTTTTGGGGACATGTGCCTCGATTTTTACAGCTGGTCAAATAATCAGGCTGGCTAACCTCAGCCTCGTACACCGCAAAAGAATCACAATCGGTGCGACGCTGGGTTTTGCAATAGCTCTGCCACTCGCTAAAGCTGGGGGCATCAGAGGGGGCGGCAGCGTAACTCGTTGCAGGCAAAGCACCCGCCAGAACCAGCAGGGCGCTTAGGCTTAAAGAAAACCTCAACATGGCTTGCACCTCCATCATAGGCCGTCAAAGTGACCGAACAAGTGGGCAAACGCACCACAAATCGCTCTACACGCATCTTATGACGCTTTAATGCAGATAACGTTCCCGGCCTGACAGGCGGCTTTTCACCTTGGCCTAGCGGCGCTTTGCTCCTCACAAACTCATTTCTGCCCACCAATACGCACGCGCCACATGTTTTGAAACGCCTCTTTATTTAAAAAGTTACGCAAAACATAGCGCCAGCGCAATTGACGGCGGAAAGCAGAGAACTGCTTCGGTGCCGGGGTGCCAGCGCGGAAGCCCACTAGGAACAAATCGTGCCCAAAGTAATAATGGGCCGTGGCATAGCCACTGAGTTCTGAACTTAGGTCAAAGGCTTCGCCAAATTCTTTAGCGGAAAGATTACGGTAATAATCCCAGCCAATCTGAGCAGTCAGCGGCGAATCTGCCGGCTTGCTACGCGAAGTACCATGTTCAGGGCGTCCATAGGTGGCACAGCTCATGAGCACTAATGCACCCGGCTTTGCCATGCGCAACATATTGGCAAAGGTTTCTTTCCAATATGGGTTGTGCTCCATGGCTTCAAATGAGCAGACCACATCAAAGCTAGCGTCGGGGGCGTCATATTCCTGCCCGCCACACACCACATCCACCCCAGGCCCGGGTCCAACGTCTAGGCCCGTGTACTCACAACGCTCAAAGAAATCGCGCACCGAGCCATTGATGTCGAGGCTGCCGACTTCGAGGACTTTTTTATCGGCGAAACAGGCAGGGAAGGCTTCTTTGACCCAGCCCACGAATTGTCGTTGCGAGTAATGAGCCATGTGTGTTCGTCACTCAAATCCGCGGCAAAGTTACGCCTGTTTGACCTTGGTATTTGCCGCCGCGGTCTTTATATGAAGTTTCGCAAACCTCGTCAGACTCAAAGAACAAGAATTGCGCAATGCCTTCATTAGCGTAGATACGCGCGGGCAACGGCGTGGTGTTCGAAAACTCCAGCGTCACATGCCCTTCCCACTCTGGTTCTAACGGCGTCACATTGACGATGATGCCGCAGCGCGCATAAGTGCTCTTGCCCAAACACACTACCAAAACATTGCGTGGGATGCGGAAATATTCAACCGTGCGCGCTAGCGCAAAACTATTCGGCGGAATAATGCAGGAGTCACCTTTGACTTCAACAAAAGAGTTCGGGTCGAAATTTTTCGGATCAACAATCGTGGTGTTAATGTCAGTGAACAATTTAAATTCATTTGAGCACCGCACATCGTAACCATAGCTTGAGGTGCCGTATGACACGATGCGCTGGCCATTCACGGATTTCACTTGACCTGGCTCGAAGGGCTCAATCATGCCGTGTTGTTCCGCCATCGATCGAATCCAGCGATCTGACTTGATGCTCATGTTATGTCCTATTTTTATTAATTCTGATTGGTCAATCGCCAGCACATTAGCTGTCGCTCTTGACCACAATGGTTGGAAACTTTGCGCTCATATCGCGCGCTTTATCTGCCACACGTACCGCGACTTTGCGAGCGATCTCGCGATAGCGAGATGCAATATCACTATCTGGCTCGGCCACCACAGTCGGCGCACCATTATCGGTTTGTTGGCGGATACGTAAATCCAATGGCAAAGCACCGAGCAGTTCTACGCCGTAGTCATTCGCCATACGTTGTCCGCCCCCCTCACCGAACACATGCTCTGCATGACCACAGTTGGAGCAAACGTGGATAGCCATATTCTCAACGATACCGAGAATCGGAATGCCCACCTTTTCAAACATCTTGAGCCCTTTACGGGCATCAAGCAGTGCAATGTCTTGCGGTGTAGTCACAATCACTGCACCTGTCACCGGTACTTTTTGCGACAAAGTGAGTTGAATATCGCCGGTACCCGGCGGCATGTCGATCAGCAAATAATCCAAATCTTGCCAACGCGTTTCTGTGAGCAGTTGATTGAGTGCCTGCGTCGCCATCGGGCCGCGCCATACCATCGGCGTTTCGACATCCACCAAAAAACCGATCGACATGGTTTGAATGCCGTGCGCAGTGAGCGGCTCAATCGACTTACCATCCTCGCTCTCAGGCTTTGCTTCACCAATGCCGAGCATTTGCGGTTGCGACGGACCGTAGATATCAGCATCCAGCAAACCCACACGCGCGCCTTCTTGCGCCAGCGCAAGCGCCAAATTCACGGCAGTGGTGCTTTTGCCAACACCCCCCTTGCCAGAAGCCACCGCAACAATGTTGCGCACACCCGGCAGTAACTTTACGCCGCGCTGTACCGCGTGCGCTTCAATCTTTTGGCTCACTTCGGCACGCACAGCCGTCACGCCAGGCAGAGACTGAATGGCAGATTCGACCTGCTGCCGCACGGCTTCAAACTGACTCTTAGCCGGATAACCCAGCACCACATCGAGCGTAACCTCACTGCCAGCAATGCGTACATTACGCACGCACCGTGTCGTCACATAGTCGCGGCCCGTCGTCGCATCATGCAGTGGGCGTAGCACGTCCAGCACCTGCGCTTCGCTTACCACGCCGTTCGTGTTTTGATTTGCCGATTTATCGCCCAAGAGTTTTCCAAAAATCATGTTGCTTGCACCATAGATAGCTTTCGCCACCCGCCTATTGCCAATAAGCCTTGATTTTACCGCAGCAGCAGCCCCGCCGCGTTGCTATCCACCAGCCTACACATTCCCCGAAAATCTGGATAGCGGCCTATCAGCAACTCCTGATGCGGCAGTGCGCCATGGTTTGGTAGAATTACGCATTGATTTCAAGGTTTTCCCCCATGTCTGCCAGCACCTCAGCACAACACAAAAAACGCCGCTTACTCGTGACCAGCGCCCTGCCCTATGCCAATGGGGCTATTCATCTGGGCCATTTGGTTGAATATATTCAAACCGACATCTGGGTACGCTTTCAGCGGATGCAAGGCCATGAGGTGCATTACGTGGGCGCTGACGACCAACACGGCACGCCCATTATGCTGCGCGCCGAGAAGGAAGGGCTCACCCCGCGGGAGTTGGTGGGCCGCGTTCTGCACGAACATGCACGCGATTTTTTTGGTGGTTTAGAAGCGCAAGCCGCGTGGAAAAATGGCAAGGGCGAACTCGGCGGTTTCTTGGTGAGTTTCGACAACTACCACGAAACAGATTCAACCGAGAACCGCAGCTTCTGCGAAGACATTTACCAAAAACTACAACAGCACAATCTCATTGCTACCCGCTCGGTCGAGCAGTTTTATGACCCTGTTAAGCAAATGTTTTTGCCAGATCGCTTTATCAAAGGCGAATGTCCGAAGTGCGGCGCCAAAGACCAATACGGCGATTCGTGTGAAGTCTGTGGCGCAACCTATGCTCCCACCGAATTAAAAAATGCCTACTCCGTGGTCTCCGGCGCGGCCCCAGAACGACGCGAAAGCGAACATTATTTCTTCCGCCTTTCTGCACCGGAATGTGAAAGCTTTTTACGCCAATTCACACAAGGTTCAGGCGTATCGCAGGGTGTGTTGCAAAATGAGGCCGCCAACAAGATGAAGGAATGGCTGGGCGCACCTGGCGACAACAAGCTGTCTGACTGGGACATTTCACGCGACGCACCGTATTTCGGTTTTGAAATTCCCAACGCACCCGGCAAGTTCTTTTACGTTTGGCTTGACGCCCCGGTGGGCTACTTTGGCAGCTTCCGCAACTACGTTGCCAAGCAAAAAGCATTGGGCCATGACATTGATGAAGCCGCATTTCTAAACGCAGATCGCGCCGCGTCAGAGGGCACTGAAATGGTGCACTTCATTGGCAAAGATATTCTGTACTTCCATGCGCTGTTCTGGCCCGCCATGTTGGAGCACAGCGGCTACCGCACGCCCACGCAAATCAACGCGCACGGTTTCTTAACCGTAAACGGCGAGAAGATGAGCAAGAGTCGCGGCACGTTTATTACCGCGCAAAGTTATCTCGACCTCAAACTCAATCCAGAATGGTTACGTTACTACTATGCCGCCAAACTCAATGGCAGCATGGAAGACATTGATCTGAATTTGGATGACTTCGTCGCGCGCGTCAATTCCGACCTCATTGGCAAATACATCAATATTGCGAGCCGCTGCGCTGGCTTTATTAGCAAGTTCTTCAATGGTGATTTGAAGTTCACTGAGCCGCAATGGCTTATTAGTGGTGCGCAGAGCTCAAGGTTCTTAGTTGGTGAATCATACGAAGCTAGAGATTATGGCAAGGCAATTCGAGACATCATGGCGGCAGCCGATCGCATCAATGTTGCGATTGCGAATAAAGAGCCTTGGAATCTCGCAAAAGACGAACAAAGGCGTGACGAGCTGCATGACATTTGCTCTAGAGCGCTGCATGGATTCTATGTGCTATCAATCTTGCTTCAGCCCGTTTTGCCACGAACCAGCGAGCGCGTAGCCAAAGAACTCTTTGGCCTAGATCGAACATTTAATTGGGCTGATTTAGAAACGCTCCCCACGCGAATCAATGCTTACAACCACCTTTTGACCCGCATCGACCCCAAGCAAATGACCGCACTGGTCGATGCCAACAAGGAATCGCTCGTGAACACCACCACAACTCCCGCACCGGCTGTTGCTGCTCAAGCCGCCCCAGCCAAAGCAGCTGCGTCTGATGCCGCCCATATTTCGATCGACGACTTCACCAAAGTCGACTTGCGCATTGCACGCATTGTGTCGGCCGAGCATGTTGAAGGCGCAGACAAACTACTGCGCTTGCAACTCGACATTGGCGAAACCGAAAATGGAGAGGCTCGCTACCGCCAAGTTTTTGCGGGCATTAAGAGCGCCTATGACCCTGCCACGCTGGTGGGTCGCCACACCGTGATAGTGGCAAACCTTGTCCCACGCAAAATGAAATTTGGCATGAGCGAAGGCATGGTGCTGGCCGCTTCAGATGAAAGCGGTACCACACCCGGACTATTCATCCTCTCGCCAGACACCGGTGCGCAGCCGGGCATGCGCGTAAAATAAACGCACACCTCCATGTCACCCCGCACTCACCTGCTGTTTCACGCCATGGCCATGCTGTGGGGGGTTGTCTGCCTAGGCTGCGCCTTGGCATGGCTATTGCTGAACAAAAATCTACTCAGCGCCCCCTTGCGCACCCCAACTGAAGCTTGGGCCATGCTACTAGGGGGTGTGGGCCTGATGTATTGGAGTGGTAGACGTTTAGCGCGCCTCGCAACTGTGAAACAGTCGATGAGCCGATGAATTAGCGCCACGAATTGGTGCATTGCTCCTGCGAGAGCGCGCTTCAAAAGTGAGCTGATTCAGGTCTGCCACAGGTTTTTCTCCATCGAGAGACAGCATGCACACGCAGCACCTCTGGCGACCTAAATTACTCGACAGTTTGCGCGGTTACGATCGCGCAACATTTTGGGGCGACCTCGCCAGCGGCCTCACCATAGGCGTACTCGCCCTACCACTTGCACTCGGCTTTGCCATTGCGAGTGGCATGCCGCCCATGAGCGGCGTTTGGACCAGTATTATTGGCGGGTTCATTGCGGCTTTACTGAGTGGCTCACGCGTTTTAGTCAGCGGCCCCACCGGCGCTTTTATTCCCATCCTGTACGGCATTTCGGTGAGTTACGGCACCGGCAATTTAATGCTGGCAACCTTGCTAGCAGGTTTGATCTTGATTGGGATTGCCTTGTTACGCCTTGGCAACCTGATTCGCTATATGCCCGTTACGGTGATTAGCGGATTTTCAAGCGGTATTGCGGTCATCATTTTGCTATCGCAAATCAAAGATTTTTTGGGCTTGCGTGTTGAGCACATGCCGGCCGAGTTCATTGGCAAAATGCATGCGCTTTACACCGCGTTGCCGACGCTTCATGTGCCAACCGCTGCGCTCGCCCTGTGTTGCTTTGTGTTTCTGTTCCTCTACAACCAATTTTGTCGCCATCACCCCCTGCTAGGTCGACTGCCGGGTCCGCTGGTAACGCTCATCCTTGGCACCATCGCCTGTTCGCTGCTCGACTTACCCAAGCTGGGCGTTGAAACACTCGGCTCACGTTTTGGCGTGATTACCGCTGATCTACCGGGGTTCAATTGGCCCGGCATGGAATGGTCGTATATTGGCAAACAAATCTCGCCCGCCATTTCCATCGCACTGCTTTGCGCATTTGAATCACTTCTATCTGCGCGGATTACCGATGATCAAGTGGGAGATCGCCATCGCCCCAATCAAGAACTCATGGCACAGGGCTTTGCCAATGTTGGCAGCGCCTTATGTGGGGGCTTCGCCCTTTCTGCCGCGTTATCCCGCACCACAACGAGCATTCGCGCTGGCGCAAGAACACCCATCGCCGCACTATTGCATTCGTTTTTATTGCTCATGATGGTCGTCATCGCAGCCCCTTTGGCCGCTGACATTCCACTCGCAGTGCTATCCGCCATCGTCAGCATGGTGGCTTTTCATATGGGTGGTTGGCAGCAATTTCGGCAGCTACACCACTACTCTGTGCATTACCGCGCAGTGATGCTCACCACCTTTGCGCTCACGGTTTTATTTAGCGTGACCGTAGCGGTCGAAGTGGGCGTGATCCTTGCGGGTATCTTATTTATTTACCGTATGCAAGAACTGACAGAGGTCCATGACTTGCCGTTCGAGAAACCGAACACCCGTGCCTACAGCCTGCGCGGCGCACTATTTTTTGGCTCGGTCGCTCGAGTTGAAACCACGATTCACCCCTCAACCTCACACAACGAAACGATCGTGCTGGATTTAAGCGGGTTGATTTTGCTCGACAACTCTGGGATTGAGTGGCTAGACAAACTCACGACTTCGCTTACACAGCACCAAGGCTCCCTTGTACTCATCGGCCTCAATACCCAGCCTAGGCAGCAACTTGAACGTCACGGTTCGCTAGAAGGTCACCACGCACCGCGCTTGTTTGCGGATTGGCAAAGCGCCGTGTCGACGCTGCGCGAACGCCCGTGATGTCACGACTTGCGCCGCGTCATCATGGCGAGCAAATCCGCATTAAAAAATATTTGCGTGAAGTTACACCGCTAAGTGCACACTCACGCCATAATGCGTCAAACACTATAAGTAGCGTACCTATCGTCTGGAATCACAAGATATGCCACTCGTTGGCCGTCGGCACGATCGGTAAGCAGGGGAAGCGGGTGCAGTGCCGCTATAGGCACACCTTGGGAAAGTAGCGGTTTTGTTTAGACGTGAAAAACGTTTGAATGGGCCGTGTTGGGTTCGAACCAACGACCAAGGGATTATGAGTCCCCTGCTCTAACCACTGAGCTAACGGCCCACAGGCAGGACTGCGAACTATACCAGACAGAGGTGCGCATACGGCACACGCGATGACACCAAATTACCTCGGCGGCAGCCTGCTGAACCTGATCGAAAGCATTGCACGCGCACGTGGCGCAGCGGCGAGTGATTACGCGCCACTTTCAGATTTCGATACATCGAACTGGGCGCAATATCGCAACATTGTGCTACTCGTGATTGATGGTTTAGGCGCAGATGCAGTTTCGCGCCGGCCAGCCGACAGCCCGTTGCGCCAGCACCTTGCGGGCACGCTCACCTCTGTTTTCCCCACGACCACCGCCAGTGCAATCACCACGCTACTAACGGGTCTTGCGCCACGCAGCCACGGTCTTACCGGGTGGCACATGTGGCTAGACGAACTGCAACAGGTCTTGGCGATTTTGCCCCTGAGTCCCCGCGATAAGCGCGAACAAGCACAGGATGCAACCGCTTTACCGTCGCGCCTATTCACACACACGCCCTTGGCAAATCGAATAGCCGACCCAGCCGTGTTGGTGTCGCCTTCGCGCATCGCATTTTCGCCCTTCAATCGTTATCACACGGGTCGCGCAACTTGCCGCCCTTACGCAACCTTTGGCGAACTCACGCATACCGTTTCAGAGACTGCCGCCAGCGAAGGCCGTCACTATATTTATGCGTATTACCCAGACATTGATTCGCTATCGCACATCTCAGGCCCAAGCCATGCCGATACACTGTCTGCCATTACGCAAATGGAACACCAAATTAGTGACTTGATTCGTCGCCTAAGTGGAACCGATACGCTGTTACTGCTCACCGCAGACCATGGTTTTTTAGACGCACCGCTAGATCGCCTGATTGAACTTGAACATCACCCTGAATTGCAGGCCATGTTGTCCCACCCCCTCTGCGGAGAGCGCCGCCTAGCCTACGCATACGTTAGGCCAGAGTGTGAATCGGCATTTGTTGAATACATTGACGAGCACTTGTCGCACGCGATGATCTGTCATCGCTCGCTCGACTTGCTTGAGCAAGGGTGGTTAGGCCCCAATAAAAATGAACACCCCGCGATTCGCCAACGCATCGGTACATTCACGCTCGAAATGCTCGACAACTGGACGATTCGCGATACGTTACCGTGTGAAGGGCGGCACATTCAACACGGCGTTCATGGCGGTACCAGCCATGCGGAAATGGAAGTCCCGCTCGTTATGGTGCACTGCTAGTCGCGCTCAGCCGAGCGTCGTCGTGCTCCTGTTCGCAATGCAACAATGCGCTGCAAGCCGTGCCTAATAGGCCTTCACACGATAACTTTGTGGCATTCAACCAATCGACAAACTCGTTAATTAACCGTGGCGTCCGGCATCCCCAAGCCGCTTCATTTGCCAATGCGTCACGACAAATAAAAAGGCACCCGCAGGTGCCTTTTTATTTGAGCAAACTTCACTCGATATGCAATTAAGTTTCTGTATCCAAGAAACTGCGCAGCTTTTCGGAGCGCGAAGGATGACGTAGCTTACGCAACGCCTTGGCTTCAATTTGACGAATACGCTCACGCGTTACGTCAAATTGTTTGCCCACTTCTTCAAGCGTATGGTCGGTATTCATTTCGATACCAAAACGCATACGCAGCACCTTGGCTTCACGCGGTGTCAGCGAATCCAGAATATCCTTGGTAACGTCTGACAAACTACGGTACAACGCTGCTTCAAGCGGCGCCACAGTTGCCGTGTCTTCAATGAAATCGCCCAAGTGCGAATCATCGTCATCGCCGATCGGCGTTTCCATGGAGATCGGCTCCTTGGAAATCTTCATGATCTTGCGAATCTTGTCTTCCGGCATTTCCATCTTTTCCGCCAGCGTTGCCGGATCCGGCTCAACACCGGTTTCCTGTAGAATCTGACGCGAAATACGGTTCATCTTGTTGATCGTCTCGATCATATGAACCGGAATACGGATGGTGCGTGCTTGGTCAGCAATTGAACGCGTAATGGCCTGACGAATCCACCACGTAGCGTAAGTTGAGAACTTGTAACCGCGACGGTATTCAAACTTATCCACCGCCTTCATCAAGCCGATGTTGCCTTCTTGAATCAGATCGAGAAACTGCAAGCCGCGATTGGTGTACTTCTTTGCGATCGAAATCACCAAACGCAAATTAGCTTCAGTCATTTCGCGTTTAGCACGACGCATCTTCGCTTCACCGGTCGACATCTGCTTGTTGATGTCTTTCAGTTCTTTTAGCGGAATGCCAATGTGCGTTTGCAAATCAATCAGCTTTTGTTGCTCTTCAATAATGGCTGGGGCTGCACGCAACAGCTGTGCGCCATAACCCTTAGCGCTGGAAATTTCGTGCTTCAGCCACTCTAGATTTGTTTCGTTGCCCGGGAACACTTTAATAAAGTGCGGGCGTGGCATACCAGCCTTTTCCACGCACAAATCTAGAATCTTGCGCTCGTGCTTACGAATAGAATCGACCATCGCACGCACCGAGTCACACAACCGCTCGGTCATGCGCGCTGTAAAGCGGAACACCATCAGCGCTTCAGACAACTGCTTCTGCAGCTTGATGTAGGTCTTATCCTGCGAACCCTTTTTCTGCAGCGCACTGTGCATCTTGGTGTAGATGCCGCGAATAATCTCAAATTGTTCCAGCGCATCAGCTTTCAGCTGCAGCAGTGATGCGCTCATTGCGCCACCGCCTTCACCGTCGCCGTCTTCTTCATCCTCGTCATCACCCAAATCTTCGTCGCTTACTTCAGACAAAGCTTGCAGCTCTTCTTCTGCATTCGGGTCAATCAGGCCATCCACCAGCTCATCAACGCGCATCGTGTCTGCAGCCACCTTGTCGGCCATGTCGAGAATTTCGGCAATGGTAGACGGGCAGGCAGAAATTGCCTGAATCATGTGGCGCAGACCGTCTTCGATCCGCTTGGCGATTTCAATTTCGCCTTCCCGTGTCAGCAGCTCAACCGTACCCATCTCACGCATGTACATGCGCACGGGGTCGGTTGTACGACCAAACTCAGACTCAACGGTCGACAACGCTTGCTCTGCTTCTTCAGCAACCGCTTCGTCATCAACAACAGCAGGAGATTGCTCATTCAGCAGCAGATCTTCAGCTGCAGGGGCCTCGTCATAGACGCGAATTCCCATGTCATTAAACGTGGAGATGATTTGTTCAATCTGCTCCGCGTCAACCACATCATCTGGCAGGTGGTCGTTGATTTCGGCATAGGTAAGATAACCGCGCTCTTTACCCAGCGCGATCAAATTCTTTAAGCGAACACGGCGTTGATCCGGGTCTTGCTGCTGCGCATCCACCACTGCGGCAATCTTCGCCAAATCTTTGGCACGAAGATCTTTGCTACCACCTTTGGCAGCAGGCTTGGCGGGAGCGGACTTGGGCACGGGTTTAACCGCAACCTTTTCCTTTGCTGCCGGCGCAACGGCGCGCGTGGCCGCCTTAGCAGCGACGGGCTTGGCTTTCTCCTTGGCCATGAATTCCTCTGATCAAATGATGATTTACGCTAAAACCGGATGGTGTTGCTTGTATGACGCACAAACCCCCTCGCAGGGACACGCCACACTCAGCGGAACTGGTCATTATAACTCTTTGTAGCAGCCAATGCACGTGATGCAAGCGACTGTTTTTCTTTAAGAAGCCGGTCCAATTCTTGCCTTTGTTGAGAATTTGGCGAGTTTTGGCCAATTTCGGCCCGAAGCGCTGCAATTTGACGTGAATTTGCACGCTCTTCTAAACGACGTATGGCATCGGCAAAAACCGCCTCGTCTTGGCTGGCATCGTGTGTTTCGCCTGACTCAATCATCTCTGCACACAATTCTGACAACAAACCCTCGTGCGCCGTTCCTCGAAAATATTCCAGCAACTCTTCAAAGCGGGTCCCCGAAATTTCGCCGTGATCCACCGCATCTGCCAGCGCCAGAAGGGCACCGCTATCATCGTCTTGCTCTTCTTCGCTCAACACAGCCAATGGCAAACGCGCCGACCATGTGGGGTGCTGCAACACCAAGCGCAATAAGTGACGCATTTGGGACGCAGGCGGCTTAACCGGCATACGTACCGGGCGCGCATCGCGCCGGCGCCCACGAAAGGTGGTTCCACGTCGGCTGCTACCAAAATCTCTACTCGGCTCTACGCGCACGCGCTCAACAAAGGCTTCGCTATGATTGGCAAAATCATCATCGCGCGCATAGGGCGGGGGCTCACTTGGCGCATGTGATGATGCGTAGCCCGAACCCATAGGTATATTCGCTGGTTTTGCCAATGCACACAAACGCTCAATTTCAGGCGCATCAAGCTGACTCGCTTGCGCCAGCGCATGCACTAATTGCGCACGCATAATAGGCGCTTGCAGTTTTTGCAGAAGCGGCCGCACCTCCGTCACCAACTGCGTGCGCCCCTCCAAGGTCGACAAATCGCAGCGCTCGCTCAATTCGCTGAGCAGCACACTGGTGAGCGGGGGAGATTTTGCAGCGAGCGCCCTAAATGCCTCTGCACCCGCCTCGCGCACAAAACTATCCGGATCATGCTCTTCAGCCAAAAACAGAAAGCGCACGCGCTTGCCGTCTTGCAGCTGCTCCAAACAGGCCTCAAGCGCGCGCCACGCGGCTTTGCGCCCGGCACGATCGCCATCAAAACAAAACACCACTTCATCAACTTGGCGCAAAAGTTTTTGCACATGAACGGGTGTGGTTGCCGTGCCGAGCGTGGCCACAGCATTTTCAACGCCGTATTGCGCCAGCGCCACCACATCCATATACCCTTCGACCACGATGACTTGATTGAGCGCATGCATCGACTGCCGCGCCTGCACCAAGCCGTAGAGCTCACGGCCCTTTTCAAACAGCGGCGTCTCAGGAGAATTGAGGTATTTGGGTTCGCCGTTATCAATAATGCGTCCGCCAAAACCAATGACTTTGCCGCGCACATCGAGAATCGGAAACATCACACGATCGCGAAAACGATCGTAACGGCGAGCAGATTTTTCAGCTGTGGCTTCGCTATCAATCACTAAGCCACATTCGGACAAGGTGGCGGCCGCATAATCCGGAAAAACCGCCTGTAGATTTTGCCAATCGGCAGGCGCATAGCCCAAACCAAAGCGCTGGGCGACTTGGCCGGTCAAACCACGACGCTTTAGATAATCAATTGCGCGCTGAGAGTGCTTGAGCTGTTCGCGATAGTAACGCGACGCCTCAGCCATGATTTCGTGAAGCGAGCCCGCGCGCTCGCGCTGCTGAATTTGTGCAGGCGTCTCAGTCTCACGCGGCACAGCCATCCCCACTTGGCGCGCCAGCTCCTCAACCGCCTCAGGAAACGGCAAGCCCTGGTATTCCATAACAAAGCCGAGCGCGCTGCCATTGGCACCACAGCCAAAGCAGTGATAAAACTGTTTGCTCTGACTGACAGTGAATGAGGGGGTTTTTTCGCCGTGAAAGGGGCAACAAGCCTTGTAATTGGCGCCGGCTTTTTTAAGCGGCAAATAGCGTTCGACGACATCAACGATGTCTACGCGGGCTAACAATTCCTGAATGAAGGACTGAGGAATCATGCTGTGCCTGTGTTATGCCGACTACACGCCTCACGCTCGCCGCAGCGTCATCGAACAATCACGCGAAGACTCAATGTCTTCGCGTGTGATTAGAGCTTACTTTTTACCAGCTTTGAAACTTCAGTCATGTCGGCACGGCCGGCCAACTGCGCCTTGAGCACGCCCATCACCTTGCCCATGGCCGCAGGGCCCGTGACGCCAGCGCCCGCAATGGCCGCATCAATTGCTGCCAACACTTCAGCTTCGCTTAACTGTTGCGGCATATAAGCAGACAAAACATCCAGCTCAAAGCGTTCCGCCTCAACCAAATCTTGGCGGCCCGCCGTCTCATACTGACTAATAGAATCGCGGCGCTGCTTGATCATTTTGTCGATCACCGCAACTACACCCGCGTCGTCCAACTCAACGCGCTCATCTACTTCTTTTTGCTTGATCGCCGCCTGCAGCAAGCGAATGGCACCCAAACGCGCCGTTTCGCGCGCTTTCATGGCGCTCTTCATGTCATCGCTAATACGTACTTTAAGTGTCACGATGGTCTCCTGACCAAGTCATCAAACACTGTCCACCGCAAGACTAACAGCAGACCAACGATAAACAAAAACAGCCGAAGCCGCATATTGCGGCTTCGGCTGTTAGAGATTGCTATTGCGTAACACCACAACAACCTCAATGTGCTGGCATAAGTCCTTGCCTTACGGCAAAGCAGCGCACCCGCACCCAACTACAAGCAACTACTGGGGCTAAACTCGGCACCGCGACACAAAGCCAAAACGCTCAGTCGCAAATCCCACCCCTGAAACTGCTTAGTACAGCTTGGGCGGCAACGTCTGGCTACGCAGACGCTTGTGGTGACGCTTCACAGCAGCGGCGAGCTTACGCTTACGCTCCTGCGTGGGCTTTTCATAGAACTCACGGGCGCGCAAATCGGTGAGCGTGCCTGCTTTTTCCACCGTACGCTTAAAGCGACGAATGGCGACCTCGAAGGGTTCGTTTTCCTTGACGCGAATACCCGGCATGGGGTGCTTCCTAAAATGAATGCGGAAAGCCGGCGATTATACCGCCGCGAACCGAAAAAGCAAGTACACCCCGCAATGTTCCGCTAGAGCCTCTTCAGGCAAAGGGTTGGCCGTGCATTGTACGGCCTATAACCCAAGCTAGCGCGCATTCTCGGCACGCCAGCCCAGCATCGTCTAATCAATCAAGGGTAAAATACAGGGCATCGGAATGCACAATGCGTCACCCCTTCAAACTGGGTACGGCGTATGCCCCACCCCTCGCAACTTAAAGAGCTTCGCCTCCTCATGCTGATCCTAGGCATTGAATCCTCCTGCGACGAAACTGGCGTCGCCCTGTATCAGCTGGATGCAAAAAGTGTCGATCAGCCTGCTAGTGGTCTGTTAGCGCATGCACTGCATTCACAAATCGACCTGCACGCGGAATATGGCGGCGTAGTACCAGAACTCGCCTCGCGCGACCATATTCGCCGCCTCGTGCCGTTATACCGTCAAGTTTTAAAGCAGGCCGGCAAGCAAGCCGAGCAAATTGATGCGATAGCCTACACAGCCGGCCCCGGCCTCGCGGGGGCACTGCTCACCGGCGCCGCTTTTGCCAATGCCTTGGCACAGGGCCTTAATAAGCCAACTTTGCCAATTCATCATCTAGAAGGCCACTTGCTTTCGCCCCTGTTATCCGACACCCCACCAAGCTTTCCATTCGTTGCCCTACTGGTTTCAGGTGGGCATACGCAATTAATGCGAGTGGAAGGCGTCGGACAATACGAATTATTGGGTGAAACGCTGGACGATGCCGCAGGCGAAGCCTTCGACAAAACGGCCAAGCTACTGGGCCTAGGCTACCCTGGCGGCCCGCAACTGGCTGCATTGGCAAAACAAGGCACAGCAGGCCGCTTTACCTTGCCACGCCCCATGTTGCACTCAGGCGATTTAGATTTTAGTTTTGCCGGCCTCAAAACCGCTGTGCTAACCCATGTAAATCGAGGGATTCAAGACAACGACAAGGCAGACCTTGCAGTTGATTTTGAAATGGCCGTGGCCGATGTTCTGTGCACCAAAGCCATGAGCGCACTCCGACAAACAGGGCTCAAGCAACTTGTCGTGGCGGGCGGCGTTGGCGCCAACCAGCGTCTGCGCGAAACGCTCAACGCGCAAGCACAACGCAGAAAATCACAGGTGTTCTACCCTGAACTAGCACTCTGTACAGACAACGGCGCCATGATTGCGTTTGCCGGCGCACTGCGTGCGCACAGCCACCCTGAGCAACTGCAAGCCTCAGGCAGCTTTGGCGTTAAACCACGCTGGCCGTTAATGGAACATTCAGCCTAACGTGCTGCCTGAGCGTGCCTTAAGGAAAGCCTACATAGCCGATTCTGCCAACAGCGCCAACGCTTAGTCGGCGCATACCCAGCGCAACGCAAGGGGCTTAACCGGCTTTTTTACCGCCGATGCGCCCCTCTGTACCCGCCCGCAAGCGACGAATGTTCTCACTGTGGCGCCATACCAGAACCAACGCCATCACGAGCAGAACCACGGGCACCAATCGGTCTTCAAACAAAAACCATGCAACGACCGGCGACACCATGGCAGCCACCATGCCGGCCAACGATGAATAACGGGTGACAAACGCCACACTCAACCACACGGCCAAGCTAACCGCACCCAAGCGCCAATCCAGCGCAAGCAACACACCAGCGGCCGTTGCCACCCCTTTGCCACCACGAAACCCAAGCGTGGCCGGGAACACGTGCCCCACAAATGCAGCCGCACCGGCCACCACAGCAGCCAACAACAACTGTTCCGGCTGCAACCCCAATTGATTGGCAAACACGCGCACCAATACAATGGCCGCCACGCCTTTTAGCGCATCGCCGAGCAAGGTCAGCAATGCCGCCTTTTTATTTCCGGTACGCAACACATTGGTTGCGCCGGGGTTGCCCGACCCGTATTGACGAGGATCTTGCAGCCCCATACAACGCGACACAATGACCGCAAAAGGCAAACAACCTAGGGCGTAGCCCAATAAAGCACAGAAAGCGAGCGCCACAGCTTGCTCCAAGGATAGAATGCGGCGCATTCTACCTGTTGCGACCGCTTGGACAGAAATTCATGGATTGCATTTTTATTGAAGAATTACGTGTCGATGCTTGGGTGGGGATTTACCCACGCGAGCGCGCATGCCAGCAAACGCTCGAAATCAGCATGACTTTCGGGGTGCCCGACGCTGCCGCACAACAAGACGAAATTACCGCGACGATTGACTACGCAGAGGTGATTGCCCGCATTCGCAAAGAACTTGCGGCGCGGCATTTCAATTTATTAGAAACCTTGGGTGAATATGTTATTGCGCTCATGCTTGAAGAATTCGGCGCGCCTTGGGTCAAAATTTCAATTGCAAAAATGGGCATCATGCCAGGCGTGAAGCGCGTGGGGGTGACGATAGAGCGCGGCAAAAATTAACTTTGCCGCAAGCGGCAATTCGTTGGGTTAAGCGGCCGCGGTTCCGTCAATGCTGCTGCCTGGCACCGCGCAACACACCCCTTCATCATCGCCATCGTGGCACATATGGGTAAGCCCACTGCCCGCTTTCTTAGAGCGATACATCATTTGATCAGCTTTTAAAATGAGTGCTTCAGGGTCACAATAATTGTGCGGCCCCGTGCAGGCAATGCCAATTGAAATCGTGAGATTGCGACCACTCATCGCCAACTCTTCATGCAAGCGCGCTGAGAAAGACATCGCGCCTTCGCAATCTGTATCTGGCAACAAAATACAAAACTCATCGCCACCGTAACGAAACGCCACATCGCCTTCGCGGCACACATTGGCAATTGAGGTGGAAATAAATTACAGCGCTCGGTCGCCTGCAGCATGCCCTTCTTGATCGTTAATTTGCTTGAAACGATCCACATCAAAAAACAACAAAGCTACGCTCGTACCACGGCGCTGGCCGCGCGCCAATTCACCACGCAACATGTCCACACTGGCTCGTCGGTTGTATAAGCCGGTTAACGCATCATGCGTCGACTCATGTTCCAACTGGCGCGTACGTTCAATCACCTTTTGTTCCAAGCTTTCGGCATACAGTTGAACGCGCGCACGTTCCGACTGTACAGCTTCGAGCATTGAATGCAGATAGGTGTCGAATACCAGGGTTGAGTCAAAATTGAGCAGTTTATCGAGCGACAACATGATCACCCGACGATGTATATCGTCTTGCAAATGCTGGCGAAAAAGATTGGCAAGCATGTTCCGCAGCACCAACATGGCCGACATGTAGTACTTAGGCTCCACGCCAATGCGCTTATGCACCATGCCGATACGCAAACGATTATTGACGTAGGCTAGGTCATAGCTGCCCGAAAACAAATCCAAAATGTAATTACGTTGCGCATTTGCCAATCGCGACAATGTGGTTTGGTCGCCAATAATTTGCGCAATCGCGGGGTGCGATAGCTGTTGCCGATAAAACTCATCGACCAGCGAATCGATATTTCGACGCACTAAATTGCCGCATTCACCGAGCACTTTTTCGTCATCTGGACTGAAATTAAGCAAACGCTTGCGCTCGACAATTTCATAGTCTGTGACGCGCAGCTGTTGGGCCAGGGTCAGTTCAAAGTTTTTCATGTCATCCTGCATCAACCTCGTGGATGATGCACCGCATGTAAAGTTTTTAGTCGCTCTCGCGCGACATGGGTATAGATCTGTGTCGTAGAAATATCGGCATGTCCTAGCAATAGTTGAACCACCCGCAAATCGGCCCCGTGGTTAAGCAAATGCGTCGCAAAAGCGTGACGCAAGGTATGGGGCGACAATTTGCCAGCCGGCATGCCGGCTTTTACAGCGTATTGTTTAATCAAACGCCAAAACATTTGACGGGAAAGTGCAGCGCCGCGTTGCTCACTTTGACGGCGGCTCGCCACGAAGACAAACTCAGATAGACCACCTTGCAGCAATGCCATTCGTGCCTTTTGCAAATATTGTTGCAGCCAATCTTGCGCCACCTCCCCCATCGGCACGAGCCGTTCTTTTGAGCCCTTACCCATTACCCGTACCACGCCTTCTGTGAGCGACAACTCAAACATGCGTAGGCTTACGAGTTCTGAAACACGCAAGCCAGTTGCGTATAACAGTTCCAGCATGGCACGGTCTCTGAGCCCTCGCCAATCCAAAATATCGGGCGCTTGCAACAAAGCCTCGACTTGCGCTTCTGAAACCACTTTTGGAAAACGTTGCGGAAGCGCCGGCGAATCAAGCAACGACACCGGGTCATGCTGCATCAAGGCATGCGCTTGTTGATAACGATAGAAACGCTTAAGCACTGTCAGCATGCGGCGCTGGCTGGTGACTTTATGCGTGCGGCTATAGTCGGCGAGAAAAGCGGCAAGATCAGCATGTTGCGCCTGCCTCAAGGAAAGCGGCTTGTGTGCGAGCCAAGCGGCCAGCAGACGCAAATCGTTGCGATAAGAGGCGAGCGTGTTGCGTGACAAGCCGTGTTCAAGCCACAGCCCATCGCAAAACTCGTCAATACAGTCGAACTCGGTAACCGGCACAGCCGGCGAGGACTCAGGCGGCTGTCGCGGTGGCAAGGACACCCTCGTGCTGTAACAGCCAGCGCTTAACGTCGAGCAAGAATCCGCCGCGTTCTCGCGCAAAGCCGCCCAAACCGTTTTGGCCGGATGTATCGAGCACCGCGCTCACCACGCGATGACACGGCACCACAACGGGATAGGGATTGGCGCCACAGGCTTGCCCCACAGCACGTGGCGCAGAACCAATGCAACGCGCAATTTCGCCGTAGCTGGTTACCTCACCGGTTGGGATATCGGCAATCTGTTGCCAAACGCGGCGCTGATGCTCAGTTCCTTGCGGTAATAACGGTAGATCAAAATCAAAGTCGGGGCGCTTAAGGTAGGCCAAAACTTGGCGACGCGTTTCCGCTACTAATTTAGCTTCGGCTTTTGCCAATGTCGGGCTTTGCCAATCAGGCTGCGGCGCTAAAAACACCAACTCGCTCAGCGCATCGGCCTGCAGCTGCACGCCCAACGCAAACGTGCCTGCAGAAATTACAGCGTGGTAGGTTTGATTTGGTTTGGCGACTGACATGGTCGGCTCCTTGAGCAAGACGAACTAAGGCTTGGCTAGCAAATCCGTTTTGAGGCTGTCTTGAATCGGGTCGCCACCCAGCCAAATGTCGAGCAGCGCTTGGTAAAAGTCTTCGCCCGCGATGGGCTTACCTTGTTGCGTACCATTTACGGTAAGCACAGTACCGGAATCCGGCAACCAATCGAGTTGAATTCGCGCGCCTTCCGGTAAGGTTTTAATGCTCAGCAAAGTGCGCGAAAACTCATCGAGGCGCGCTTGCAGCTTTGCCAATTTAGCAGGCTCTTGGCGTTTGTTGATAGCTTTGACGAGGGCGTCCTCAAACTGCTCGCCGGACAAATCACGCAAGGTCGCAATGAGAATGCGGCGCGGCCCCGTCTGCTTGTTGAGAAGTTCGATTGAAGCTGCTTTGCTGGGCACGTACAGCCCCATGGCATAGACGCTGATAAACAGTTTTTTGCGTAGGCCCGCGCCATTTAATTGCAAATCGACATTGGCAACACGCTGGGCGGGTTCGAAACGCACGCCTGACACGACCGCTCCGGGCGTTGTATCGGCTTGCGCACAAACACTCCAAACAGTCAGCGCACTTAACATCATGATGCCAGCGAAACCTTGCCACACAGATTTACGCATGCCTTTCTCCTGTGTTAACACTACTGTTCGGTCGTGTTGAGCGCACGCTTGGCGCGGCACACCGCGCGCTTTACGCGCCGCGCAACTTAACTACGCACCTCGCCATGCCCCAGCACCACCCACTTTTGGCTGGTCAGGCCCTCTAGCCCAACCGGCCCGCGCGCGTGGATTTTGTCGGTTGAGATGCCAATTTCTGCGCCCAAACCAAACTCGAAGCCATCTGCAAAACGAGTTGAAGCATTGACCATCACGGAAGCCGAATCCACCTCGCGCAAGAAGCGCATGGCGTGGCTGTAATTTTCAGTAATGATCGCTTCGGTATGCTGTGAACTATAGGTATTGATGTGCTCAATTGCCTCATCTAAACCGCTCACAACTTTCACCGCAATGATCGGCGCTAAATATTCTTCAGACCAATCTTGCTCGGTCGCTGATTTGAGTTTGTCTGCCGACACGCCTGCGCCACGCAGGATGCTGAGCGCCTCCTCACAGCCACGCATTTCAACGCCTTTTTCTGCCAGCATTTTGCCAATGGCCGGCAATTGTGCAGCCGCAACAGACCGCGCAACCAACAGCGATTCAGCCGTGTTACATGTGCCATAACGCTGGGTCTTGGCATTCTCAACAATACGCAACGCTTTGGCAGCATCGGCTTCGTCATCGACGTATACATGACAATTGCCATCGAGGTGCTTAATCACTGGCACGCGCGCTTCACGCGAAATACGCTCAATCAGCCCTTTGCCACCACGCGGCACGATGACATCCACAAATTCCGGCATGGTAATCAGCGCACCTACCGCCGCGCGGTCGGTCGTGTCGACCACTTGCACGGCCGTGTGCGGCAAACCTGCTGCCCGCAAACCTTCTTGCACCAATGCGGCTAGCGCACGGTTGCAGCGAATGGCTTCTGAACCACCTCGCAGAATGGTTGCGTTGCCTGATTTCAAGCACAACCCGGCCGCATCCACTGTTACATTGGGGCGGGCTTCATAAATAATGCCGATTACACCGAGGGGTACGCGCATTTTGCCAACCTGAATACCGGACGGACGAAACTTAAACTCGCCCATTTCACCAATCGGGTCCGGTAATGAAGCAATTTGCTCCAAGCCTTCGGCCATGCTGGCGACTGATTTTTCGGTCAGCGTGAGTCGGTCTAACATCGCGGCCTCAAGACCTGCTTCGCGTGCAGCGGCCAAGTCTTCTGCATTGGCTTTGAGCAGGGCAGAAGCGTCACGACGAATTGCGGCGGCAATTGTCATCAGCGCCAAGTTTTTGGCGCGTGTGTCGGCGCGGGCCATGGCACGTGAGGCAGCACGCGCTTCACGACCCAGCGTTTGCATATAGGCAAGTACATCCATGTTCATTAGGCTTTCAAGAGTTGGCGTGCGGCAAATCAAGATGGGTGGAGTGCGAGCTTTGCACCCAGCCCATGCGCCATACGCACAATGCAGTAACAGTTAGATTATCGCGCAAGCTGGCTCAAGCCGCCAACGCGATGATGCAGAACAGTTGCGTAAAATGGGTGGAGAGGCTGCTTTTGCCAATTAGGCTTGGGCAGGCCGGCGTGGCGCGGCCTTGCGGCGGCCAGAGAGGCGAATGGCGAGCTGCAGCACTTCGTCCCACACATCGCCTTGCACTAAGCCTTTGACCATACGGTCAATACGGGCTGCATGTTGCAAACCCACCCGAAAAACACTGGCAGGCACACGTTCAAGTGCATTACGGTAGGGCGCTTGGCGTGCACCAAAGACGCGCGCGGCCTTTAACGCTTCATCGGCCGACATACCACGTTCACGCGCTGCGCTGGCTTGCGCGAGCAGGCGCACATCACTACTGCAAGTCCACATTAACAATGGCAAGGGCGCGCCTTCGGCTTTCAGTGCGTCGAGCAAGCGCGTGCAGCGTGCAACATCGCCTTGCAAAAAGGCCTCACGAAAATCTTCGATGTCGTAACGCGCCACATTCAGCACCGCCTCACGCACCTGCTCTAGGCTTAACTCGCCCGCCGGATAAAGCAGGCCGAGTTTCTGAATTTCTTGGTGTGCTGCGAGCAAATTACCTTCCACGTGCTCAGCAATAAATTGCAGCGCTTCGCTTTGCGCAGACTGCTGCTGACGACGTAATCGCGCAGCCACCCATACGGGCAACTGCGACAGGGGCGGCGCATTGCACTCCACCGTCACCCCCGCTTCCTTTAACGCCGTAAACCACGCTGTTTTCTGCGTTTGCCAATCTGCCTCGCCCAAGGAGATCAGCGTAATCGCGTTCTCCGGCGGCTGCGTTGCCAATTGCACCAGCGGCTCACTCCCCTCACGCCCTGGCTTGGCGTTTGGCAAGCGAATATCGATGAGTTTTTGTCCCCCAAACAAGGAGAAATTGTCTGCTGAGGCCAATACATCCGCCCACTTAAAACCGTGGCCAACAACGTGAATTTCACGCTCAAGAAAACCTGCCGCTCGTGCCGCTGCACGTATCGCGTCGCCCGCCTCAACCAGCAGCAAGGGTTCATCGCCATGTAGCACATACAGTGGCGACAAGCTTTGTGCGTCGGCACCTTTCAGCTGGCGTTCAAGTTGGTCTGCCGCGATTTGCATGGCTTACTGAGTGCAACCTTAGTGCGACACTTGCATGGCTTGCATGCGACGCAGAATCTGGCGAATCATGTCTTGCTGCATATCTCTATAAAGAAAGCTTTCTTCCTGCGCCTTACTTAAAACTTGTACATCGTCGTACGTCATGTCGCGACGTAATAAAATTTGATACGGGACGAGCTGAGGCTCTTGTCCGGCTTGTTGTATGTTGTATTTAAAGCGTCTAACCAATTCGATTTCACGAACACGCCCGGCGGTATTGATGGAGATAATATTCCGCTCCATTTCATCACTAACCAGAATAACTACGGCATCAGGTTTATCAGTCACCGCAACAATTTGAGCATGCCCTTGTTCACGGAGCGCCCTTTTAAGTTCTTCCGATAGCAACGAGTAACCAGCAGACTGCACCGCAACGGTACGAAAGGGAACGGGATGCTCACCGCGCAATTGAAAGCCACAAGCTGCCAACACCGCGAGGGTTAGCAGACCACTCAGCCATTTTGCCAATGCAGCAGGTTTGAACATGCAATTCCCTTTCGACTTGTCGTGCGCTAAACATCTGCCTAGCACACGACAAACTCACATCACTTACACACCACGATCACACCACAATATTAACGAGGCGGCCGGGTACCACTACCACTTTTTTGGCGGGCTTACCTTCCATGTAGCGTTGCGCAGTTTCAGAGGCCAGCGCCAACTGCTCAATCGCCGCTTTGTCCGCACTGGCTGGCACACGCACACTGCCGCGTGTTTTGCCGGCGATTTGCAGCACGAGCTCAAGCTCGTCTTGCACCAGTGCCGCTTCAAGTGGCTCAGGCCATGCTGCTTGCAGAATATCTTCGCCAAAATTCAGCTCAGCCCACAAGGCATGTGCAATGTGCGGCGTAATGGGCGACAACACACGCAGCAGAATCGACAAACCCTCTTCAATCACTTCGGCGGCCAAGGCGGAATCGCGCGGCGCTTTTTCAAGCGCGTTGAGCATTTTCATGCACGACGACGCCACTGTGTTGAACTGCTGCTTACCCAAGTCGTAATTGGCTTGTTTTAGCAACAGATGCATCTCACGACGCAATCCTGCCAACTCGGATGGCAGCTTGGCGCTCGTCAATTCACGCGCTGCACCCGCTTTGCCAATCAGCCCACTTAATTCTGTTTGAAACAGGTGGCCGAACGCCCACACACGACGTAAGAATCGGTATGCGCCATCAACACCGGCATCACTCCATTCCAGCGTTTGTTCCGGCGGGCTGGCAAACATCATAAAGAAGCGCGCGGTATCCGCACCGTACTGTTCAATCAACGCTTGCGGGTCAACGCCATTGAGCTTGGACTTAGACATGGTGCCAATGCCTTGATAGTCCACTGGCTTGCCGTCATCACGCAACGTTGCGCCGCTAATACGGCCTTGTGCATCGTGCTGCATATCAACCGAATCAGGCGCGTAGTACTCAATGCCACCTTTGTCTGTACGCCGCGAGAAAATATGGTTGAGCACCATGCCTTGTGTGAGCAAATGTGCGAACGGTTCGGCACGCGGCGCGTCGTAACTTACCAAGCCGACATCACGCATCACCTTGCTCCAGAAGCGTGAGTAGAGCAAATGCAAAATGGCGTGTTCGATACCGCCGATGTATTGGTCTACCGGCATCCAATAATTGGTTTCGTCGTCCACCATTGCGTCGTTACTACGACGGCTGGCGTAGCGTGCGTAGTACCACGACGAATCAACGAAAGTGTCCATTGTGTCGGTTTCACGACGCGCAGGTTGGCCGCACTTAGGGCACGCACACTTTAGAAAATCATCGCGCTTGAGCAGCGGGTTGCCCGAGCCATCGGGCACGCAATCTTCAGGCAACACCACCGGCAGCTGATCATCCGGCACCGGCACGTCGCCGCACTGCTCGCAATGAATAATCGGAATCGGGCAACCCCAATAACGCTGACGTGACACACCCCAGTCGCGCAAACGCCATTGCACTTTTTTGTCGCCGTGCTGCTTTGCTTTTAGATCTGCTGCAATGGCATCAACCGCTTGTTCGTAATTGAGCCCGTCGTACTTACCGGAATTTACGCAGACTCCATCCTTTTCTGCATACCAAGCATCCCAATGTTCCGCAGAGAACTTAATGGATTCAAACGCCTCTGCAATTTCAGCACGGCCTTTTTCATTTCCTAGCCAACGTGATTCCTCCGCAAGTTTGGAACTAAACTCCAGCGAAACTCCTGCGTCAATCACTTGCTTGATTGGCAAATCGTATTTTTTAGCGAAACCAAAGTCGCGTTCGTCATGCGCAGGCACGGCCATCACCGCGCCTTCGCCGTAACTCATCAACACGTAATTACCAACCCACACGGGCACCGCTTCGCCGGTGAGCGGATGCGTCACACTCAAACCGGTTGGCATACCTTCTTTTTCCATGGTCGCCACATCGGCTTCCATGACTGAGCCTTGCTTACATTTTTCGATAAAGGCTGCTAGTGCAGGGTTGTTGCGCGCGGCCAGCGTAGCCAGCGGATGCTCGGCCGCAACTGCACAAAACGTCACGCCCATGATGGTGTCTGCGCGAGTGGTAAACACCCACAGCTTGCCATCGTCGAGCAAGGTCCCTTGTTCGTCACGAATATCGTGCGTAAAGGCAAAGCGCACGCCATAGCTTTTGCCAATCCAGTTGGCCTGCATGGTTTTTACACGCTCCGGCCAGCCCGGCAGATGATCCAGTGCGCTCAGCAGTTCGTCTGCATAGCCGGTGATGTTGAAGTAGTAACCGGGAATTTCGCGCTTCTCAACCAGCGCGCCAGTGCGCCAACCGCAACCATCAATAACTTGTTCATTTGCCAATACGGTTTGATCAACCGGGTCCCAGTTCACCACCTGGGTTTTTTTGTAGGCAATGCCTTTATCCAGCATGCGCAAAAACAGCCATTGGTTCCACTTGTAATAGCTGGGTGAGCACGTCGCCAACTCGCGCTCCCAGTCAATGGCAAAGCCCAATGACTGCAGTTGCTTCTTCATGTAGGCAATGTTGTCCCACGTCCACTTGGCAGGTGGCACACCATTTTTGATTGCCGCATTTTCTGCTGGCAGACCAAACGCATCCCAACCCATCGGCTGCAACACGTTATAGCCGCGCATTTTGTGCCAACGCGTTAGCACGTCACCAATGGTGTAGTTGCGCACATGCCCCATGTGCAACTTGCCAGACGGGTAAGGGAACATCGACAGGCAGTAATACTTGGGCTTGCCGGCCACGCGCTCTGCCTTGAATGATTGCGCCTTATTCCAATGCGCCTGAGCGGCCTGTTCGATTTGTGTTGGATTGTATTTATCTTGCATGTTGCGGCACCCAATGCGCTGGGTCCAGATCAAATTTGAGTCAAATTGGGCCTACACGGCCCGCGAGGTCCTGTTGCCGCGCCACATTTTTCGCACCCCGATCAAGCAGCGAGTGCAAACGCCATTGGCAAAAATGGGCAAATTCAGGCAAAACGCGATTATACCGACCCTAGCGATACATCGCGGCATCAAACAAGCTGGGCGGCCTCTGCGGCCCATTGTTCAGTCTCGAATACCACATCGGCACGCGTGCGCCAGATGCCTACAACCGTGATACACGCCCTCCTAAGCGCAACACTTAGCTGTTAACATGCTCCAGCCTGGGTTGCCGAGCGCGATTGCGCACACTTTGCCCGCACTTAGCGCAAACCCACCCCCTATTCACTTGCCTTATTTTTTGGCCACGTTGATGAAAACAACCGTGAAAACCGCCCCCGCAGCCCCTAATTCACCCCGCGCCTTAGCAAACGCCTTAGCCACAGGTTCGCGCTCGCAGCCTTTGCCGCGGCGACCGACCGCGCTACTCGGTGTGCTCATGGGTGCATTACTCAGCGTCAGCGTCCTGCCGTGCAGCGAAGCCCAAGCCGCTGCCAGTACAGACGCCGCCCGACTCTACGAAGACGCGCAGATTCGATTTGATAAAAACGATCTTCCCGGCGCCTCCATTCAAGCCAAAAACGCGCTGCAAAAAGACCCCAACCTACTGTCCGCCTATTTGTTGCTAGGTAGAACCCTGCTTAAACAGGGTAAAGCGGTCGAAGCGGAACAAACCCTGCGCCGCGCTATGTCGATGGGCGTAGATCGCATTGAAATCGTCACGTTGCTATCACAATCGCTGCTAGATCAGGGCAAATCGCGGCAGGTTATGGATATTGACCTGAACGGACTACCGCCCACCACCTTGCTTGATATGCGCCTAGTGCGCGCTGCCGCACAAATGGACATGGGCAATCTACAAACCGCCCAAACTGAAATAGACGAAGCGCGCCGCATCGACCCGCGCTCGCCCCTTATTTTCGCCTCAACGGCAGCACTGCGGTTGCGTGAACGCAACTTTATGGCCGCCCGCCAAGCCGCCGACCAAGCACTCGCCATTGACAGCAGCGAGCCACGTTTCTGGATGACCCGCGCCACCACCTCGCACGGCATGGGCGACATTCGCGGCGCCCTGGCCGACTACGGCCAAGCCATCAAACTCAACGACCGCTTTGTCGATGCGCGCGTAGCGCGTGCTTCGCTGCTCATGGACCTAGGTCGCGATAACGAAGCCTGGCAAGACCTTGAAGTTTTGCGCCAACAAGAAGACCCGGATTTTCCCGACCCCCGCGGCGCCTATTTGCGCGCCCTGTATTCCAGCCGCAAGAAAGACGTTGATGGCGTTCGAAATGGCCTCAACGAGGTCATCAAGGCAGTTGAAGCGATTCCGCAAGATATTTTGGTTCGCCGCACGCAGTATTTGCTGCTCGCAGCGCTTGCCTATCACGGCACCAATCAAACGGAAAAAGCGCGCGGATACTTGCAGCTTTTCCTGTCCGCCGAGCCACGCCACGTTGGTGCGCGCAAATTGCTCGCATCAATCCTAATTACGACACGCGACTACGACGGCGTCGTCTCAACGCTCGAACCCATTCTTAAACAAGCCCCGCGCGACACCGCCATTTTGTCGATGCTCGCCAGCGCCAATCTAGGTCTAAACCGTCCGCAAAAAGCCTCTGAGCTACTCGAACAAGCAGCGGCCGGCGCAGACGATCCGAACACACGCACCTCAATCGGCCTCACCATGATTGGCGTGGGACAAATCGATAACGCACTGGAGCAACTACGGCGCGCAGTAAAGGCCGACCCCAAACAATTACAGGCCGCCACCGCGCTCACAGTGATTGAGCTCAAGCGAGGTAACAAACAGGGCGCGATCGCCGTCGCCCAACAAGTTGTGGCGCAATCACCCAAGTCGGCACTGGCGTATAACCTTCTCGGCACCGCCAAAGGCGCCAGCGGCGACTTAAACGGTGCACGCGCCGCTTACCAAAAAGCCGTCAGTCTTGAACCCTCCTTTACGCCGGCACAACTTAACCTAGCCAAGCTGGAAGCCCAAGATAACAAGCCAGATGCTGCGCGCGCGCAGTTCAACACCATCCTGAAACAACAGCCTCGCAATACCGCAGCACTCTATGAGCTAGCCCGCCTCGAATGGAGCACCGGACGACGTAACGAAGCCATTCGCCACATGGAAAAAATTCTCTCGCTAGACCCTCGTAACGTGCGGGCCGCAACCGAATTAATTGATCGCCACATCGAAATGCGCGCCACCGACAAAGCGCTTGAAGTGGCCAAGGACATGGCCATTAAAATTGGTGACACACCCGAATCGCTAGCAGCACAAGCACGCGTTTACATCGCTCTAGCAGATCGCGGCAACGCAAAACTCATTCTCGACAAGCTGGTGCGCCAAAGCGGCTACGACGCCAACATCCTTACGGGCGCCGCCGAGCTGCAACTCGCCGCAGGCTTAACCGATTCTGCTCGGTACACCTTAGAAAAAGCACTATCCAACACTGCCAACCACGTTCCCGCCGAAATCATGTTGGCAAACATGGACTTACAGGCCCGCGATTTTGGCAAAGCCGAATCGCGCATTCGCAGCCTACAACAGCGCTTACCGAGCGAGCCCAGCATACAACGCCTGGCCGGCCGCCTGGCGCTGGGCCGCGGCCAAGCGACAGAAGCGCTTACGATCTTCAGCAATTTGGCAAAGAACTACCCAGGCAGCGCGAGCGCACAGGACTTAGCCGATGCTTACCTCAAGTCCGGGCAATACGCCAAAGGCCTTGAAGCCCTACGCGCCATTGCCAAATCGCGCCCTAATGACACAAGCATTCTGCGAACTGTGGCCGACTACCAACTACACATCAACGATAAAGCCGGGGCCCAAGCCACCTACCAGGCTCTACTTAAACTAGACCCCAAAAATGTTGGGGCACTCAATAACTTAGCTTATATCCAAATTCTGAACCGCGACTCAGGTGCGGTAGAAACCGCCACGCGCGCCCACCAACTGGCGCCAGACAACCCTAATGCCAGCGACACACTAGGCTGGGCATTACTACAAAACGGCAAACTGGACGAAGCACTCTTAAACTTGCGCGAAGCTCGCTTGCGCGCCCCCAACTCAGCCGACATACGCTACCATCTGGCCGCAGCGCTTGAAAAAGCCAACAAAAAAGAAGAAGCCCGCAAAGAAATAGCCGAAGCACTGCGCTTAGGCGGACTTAGTGACCCAGATGGCGCCAAAGCGCTTCAGGGTAGGCTTGGCAGCCGTTAGATTCAAGTCGGTACATGGCGCGTCGAAATACTTGACACGCCCCGATTACAAGCCCAAAGCAAATAACACAATACGCTGATTTAAAACGATAAAACAAATCTGGCCTATTGCTTGCTTTGTGTTGCACAGACAGATTACGAAGTGCCGGCCTATCCGGCTACGGAGAAAAAGATGCAAACCAAAAACACAACAACACGCCTTCTGGCTGCGGTCGCGCTAGCAGCGCTGGCCGTCCCAGCTTCTGCAACGGTAGAAAGCTGGAACACCACCGTTGGTAACAACACCAACCCGGCCTTCGGCAACACCCGCTCCTACACCGGCTCCGCTGGAACCGGCATGACCGGTAGCGGCTGGTCCAGCACCGGCGGCACCAGCAGCACAACTATTGAAAACGCCTATCTTGCTGTTTACAACGGCGGCTACTCCAGCGGCAGTTGCAACACCAGCACCTGTACCGGCGGCTTGGGCGTAGTCAACCGCGACGGCATCTCCGGCACCGACAGCACCACGGCGACCGACAACTATGAGTCACTGTCATCTGCTCCGGAGCACGCAACAGACAACAACGAGCGTTTTGACTCTGTGATGTTCAGCTTCGGCAAACAGACCAAGTTGACGCAAATTGGCGTGGGCTACGTCAATACCGATGGCGACATGTCAGTACTTGCCTATACCGGCGCAGGCACCCCTGTAATCACCGGCCTGACCTACGCTCAATTGCTGAGCAACGGCTGGACGTTGATTGGCAACTACAACAACACGGCCGTAGGTGAAGTTAACGTCTCGACAACAACTTACGCAAGCTACTGGATCGTCGGCGCCTACAACTCAACGTTTGGCACGGGCACCGGCTTGGATACCGGCAACGACTACTTCAAGATTTGTGGTTTGACGGGCGACACCCGCACACCGCCCCCGCCTCCGGGCGTGCCGGAACCCGCCAGCCTGCTGCTGGTTGGTTTGGCCGCTGGCCTGCTGGCATACCAACAAAATCGTTCAGCCAAGCGCGCTTAATTAAGCTAACTGATTAAAAACCCGCCGTTGGCGGGTTTTTTTTTGCCCAAACAATTTACCCGTCTGCAGTTTGCCAATACAACCCGCTCACAAGGGTTAAAATGGCTGGCAGGATATCGGCGGGGACCGTGGACATGCTTCACTAAAGCGAGTACAGCCGGTTCATTCGACGGTGGCTTGATTCAACCTCTTGCGCTTGTGACACACCACAATAGTGACTCGATTTCTCACAGATTAATTTAACGACCCGCCTTAGGCCTTCGCCCTCAATAACAGTCGCTTACCGCCCCTCGTACTCGAACGCCACGCCCGTGAACAACCGACTTTTAGACAAGCTCAATCAAGAACAATTACAAGCCGTCACGCTTCCCTCGGTCGCTGCACTTATCTTGGCGGGTGCAGGATCAGGCAAAACCAGGGTGCTAACCACACGCATAGCTTGGCTCATTTCAACCGGACAAGTCGGGCCACAAGGCATTATGGCGGTGACGTTTACCAATAAAGCTGCCAAGGAAATGCAAACGCGCCTAGGCGCTATGTTGCCCATGGAGTTTGAGCGCAGTACGCGCAGCATGTGGATTGGCACCTTTCATGGCCTGTGTAACCGCCTACTGCGAGCGCACTACAAAGATGCCGGACTGCCGCAGCTGTTTCAAATTCTGGATAGCGCAGATCAACTTTCTGCGATTAAGCGTCTGCTCAAAACCCTGAATGTAGACGACGAAAAATTTCCCCCGCGCGAGCTGATGTACTTCATCAACTCCGCTAAAGACCAAGGGTTGCGACCGCACGAAGTCGACGCCTGGGATGATTTCACACGCAAGCGTGTTGAGCTATACACCGAATATGACCGCCAATGTCAGCGCGAAGGCGTGGTCGATTTCGCCGAACTGTTGTTGCGTAGTTATGAGTTACTACAAAACAACGAAGCGATTCGCGCGCATTATCAGCGCCGTTTTTCGCACATCCTCGTGGACGAGTTTCAAGACACCAATCGCTTGCAGTATCGCTGGCTCAAATTGCTGGCAGGGGGCGGCGCTGCGATGTTTGCCGTAGGTGACGACGACCAAAGTATTTATCGTTTTCGCGGCGCAGAAATTGGCAATATGCGCGACTTTGAGCGCGAGTTTAAGGTCGACAACATCATTCGCCTTGAACAAAACTATCGCTCTCAAGGCAACATTTTGAACGCCGCCAATGCGGTGATTAAAAACAACACGGAACGTCTCGGCAAGAATCTATGGACCGACCGTGGCGAGGGTGAGCCGATTCGCGTCTATGAGTCGAGCGACGATATTGAAGAAGCGCGCTTTGTGGTCGATGAAATTCGCGCGCTCACGCAAGACGGCACTTCACGGTCGCAAATTGCGCTGCTGTATCGCTCTAACGCGCAGTCACGCGTACTGGAGCATCAACTCTTCTCTAATGGCATCCCGTATCGCGTTTATGGCGGCTTACGCTTTTTTGAGCGGCAGGAAGTGAAGCATGCACTGGCTTATTTACGCCTCATTGCCAATCCGCACGATGACACCGCATTTACGCGCGTCATCAATTTCCCACCACGTGGAATTGGTGCGCGCTCGCAAGAGCAATTGCAGGACGCAGCTAAAGCCAACCAATGTAGCCTCTACGCGGCCGCCCCGCTCACGCCGGGCAAAGCTGGCCAAACTGTGGCCAACTTTTTACGCCTGATCGACCAATTACGCTTTGCTTGTGAAGGACTCACCCTGCCCGAAATAGTTGAGCAGGTGCTTGAGCTTTCAACCCTGCGCACGCACTACGCGAGTGAAAAAGAAGGGCAAGATCGCATTGCCAACTTGGATGAGTTGATCAATGCGGCAGCCAACTTCATTGCGGAAGAAGGCTATACGCAAGACATGCCGTCGAGCGAAGTTGCATCCAGCACGAATACGCCAGACGCAGATACGCCAAACACAAATACGACCATCGCAAGTACAACAACAGCAACCACACCGCAAATTGACATTAATGATGTCACTGTAAGCGCTCCCACAAGTGCGCCGGATGCCCTGTCCACCTTCCTTGCACACGCATCGCTCGAAGCGGGCGAACACCAAGCCGAACAAAACCAAGAAGCGGTGCAGCTGATGACCGTGCACTCCGCCAAGGGTTTAGAGTTTGACGTGGTATTTTTAGGTGGACTGGAAGAAGGTCTGTTCCCGCACGAGAATTCGCTCAATGACAAAGGCGGCTTGGAAGAAGAGCGCCGCTTAATGTATGTTGCCATTACCCGTGCGCGCGACCGTTTGTACCTCAGCTTTTCACAGCAACGTATGTTGCACGGCCAAACCCGCTACAACATTCGTTCTCGCTTTTTAGAAGAAGTACCGGAAGACTTGTTGAAGTGGCTCACGCCGCAACGCAAAAGTTATGGCTTTGGCGAATTTGGCAGTTTCAGTCGCGCCAGCAACGCGCCCAATGCTGCCCCACCCTCATCCTTTGGTAGCAGTGGGCCTCGCAACAGTTTAGGTGGCCTTCGCATTGGGCAAAGTGTTGTGCATGCTCGATTTGGACAGGGGGTGATTGTGAGTGCCGAAGGGTCGGGCAATGATGCGCGAGTACAGGTAAACTTCGGCCGAGAAGGTATGAAGTGGCTAGCACTCTCGGTAGCCAAACTCACCCCCGCTTAATTACGCAGGACCAAATACGCGCGAACAATGAGCCTATTTGTCAGACGCCCCCTGACTCGCCCGATTGGCAATTTGGCCGCGGCCTTTGCCAACGCCCTGATGCCGTTTTGCCACTTGAAACGTTGCATACCGCAGCGCGGGCGGTTGCTGGCGCATCTAAGCACTTACGCACTCATACTCCTTACCGCACCAAGCGCGTTCGCCACGCCCGATGAGTGGCCACGCGCGCATCTCAACGGTCAATGTTCGCGCGCCGTGCGTGAGGCTGCCAGCGCCGCTGACAACAATGATGCCAACGCGCTGCTGCAAATTTCGGATTGGCATTTCTTCGGCACCTGCTTGCTCAAGGATGATTTCGCCTCCGCCCGCTATGCAGAACGCGCTGCAGAAGCCGGTTCGGTGCGTGCCATGGTGGTGTTGGGCCAGGTTTATGCGCAAGGCACGGGTGTCACCGCCAATCCTGAGATTGCCGAAAAATGGCTGCGCAAGGCTATTGAAAGCAAAGACAGCGAAGCTGCATTTATGTTGGCTCAGTTGTACTACGCACTCAACCGGCCCGAACTGCTACCGCAAGCCTTGTCGCTGACCGAGCAAGCTGCAGCAGCTAATCGGCCCGAAGCCTTTGCGCTATTGGGCGTGGTGTATGGCAGTGGCCTAGGGGTAGCGCCAGATTATGCGAAGTCACGTTCTTGGCTAGACCGCGCTATCGCAGCCGGAAAAAATGATGCGGCGGTGATGGTTGCCCTATCGTGGGCCTGTTTGCATCTGCGCGATTACGAATGTACAGAACAAGCTGTCGACGCCGTACCCAACACCTCGTCCGAATATCGTGCAGCTCAGATTAACCGCGCCCACATGCTATTGCTCAATGGGCAAATTAGTAACGCCCGTGAAATTTATGAAACCAACCGCGCTTTGCGTGGCCCTGATGAATTTAATAAAACCATTCGCGCAGACTTTGCCACTTTACGCGCCGCAGATATCACGCATCCCGCTATGCAACGCATCGAAGCGGCCTTTGGCATTGCCAATGCCGACCCGCCGCCGCAGGCACCTGCGCATTGAAATTACGCATAGTCCCCAACAAAATTTAAACAGAACCCCACTGCCTGCCATACATCAAATCATGATCGGCTAGGCACTGTTACCCTACAACACTACTTAAATTTGCGCCCAAGCTTGCATGGCGCTGCTGGAGATTTTGCATGTCACTCGAAAAAGAACCCGGTCTGGACGAACAATTAGCCAAGGCCGCTTTGGAATATCACCGTTTGCCCAGCCACGGCAAAATCTCCGTGACACCCACGAAGAGCCTCACCAATCAACGCGACCTCGCACTCGCTTATTCGCCGGGCGTTGCCGCCGCTTGCAATGCCATTGTGGACGACCCATCGCAAGTCACTGAGATGACCTCACGCGGCAATCTAGTCGGCGTAATTACCAACGGCACAGCTGTGTTAGGCCTTGGCAATATTGGCCCACTGGCCTCTAAGCCCGTCATGGAAGGCAAGGGCTGTTTGTTTAAAAAGTTTGCCGGCATTGATGTGTTTGATATCGAACTAGCCGAGAACGATCCGGACAAACTGGTCGACATGATTGCCGCGCTCGAACCCACTTTAGGCGGCATTAATCTCGAAGACATTAAAGCGCCCGAATGTTTTTATATTGAGCAAAAGCTCAAAGAGCGCATGAACATTCCGGTGTTTCATGACGACCAACATGGCACCGCCATTATCTCGACCGCCGCGCTGATTAACGGCCTGAAAGTGGTGGGCAAAGATATTGGCAATATCAAATTAGTCTGCTCGGGGGCAGGCGCTGCGGCCATTGCCTGCCTTGATCTCATGTGTCGCGTGGGGGTTAATCGCAACAATGTTTGGGTGTGCGACTCCAAAGGCCTGATCTACCAAGGTCGCGACGCCAACATGGAGCCGAACAAAGCACGCTACGCCCAAGCCACCGACAAGCGCACGCTGGCAGACGTGATTGAGGGCGCGGATGTATTCCTCGGCTTATCGGTCGCTGGACAATTGAAAGCCGAAATGGTGTCGCGCATGGGCGCGCAACCGATCATTCTTGCGTTGGCAAACCCAGAGCCTGAAATTCGCCCTGAAGTTGCCAAGGCCGCACGCCCGGATGTGATTATTGCGACGGGCCGCTCTGACTATCCGAATCAAGTCAACAACGTGCTGTGCTTCCCGTTTATTTTCCGGGGCGCGCTCGACTGTGGTGCCACGCGCATTACCGAAGAAATGAAAATGGCCTGTGTCACGGCTATTGCCGAATTGGCACAAGCAGAACAGAGTGATGTGGTCGCCATGGCCTACGCCGGACAAGAGCTAGAGTTCGGGCCGGACTACCTTATTCCCAAGCCGTTTGACCCACGTTTGATTGTGCGCATTGCACCCGCCGTAGCACAAGCTGCAGCGGCGTCTGGCGTCGCCACGCGCCCCATTGCGGACTTGGATGCTTACCGTCAATCGCTCGAAACCTATGTGTATCAATCGGGCACCGTGATGCGTCCGATTTTTGATGCAGCTAAAGCGATTGCGCCAGAACGTAAGCGCGTTATTTACGCCGAAGGCGAAGACGAGCGCGTACTGCGCGCCATTCGCGTTGTGCTCGATGAAAACCTTGCTCGCCCCGTACTAATCGGTCGCCCGTGGGTAATCGACATGCGCATTAAAAAGTATGGCTTGCACTTAGAAGCCGGGCGCGACTTTGACATCGTTAACCCAGAGTCAGACCCGCGCTACACCGAGTTGTGCGGTGAATACCAACGCCTCATGGCGCGCGAAGGGGTGACGCCGGAAATTGCCAAAGCAGAACTGCGACGCGACACCACACTCATCGGCGCCATGTTGTTACGTCGCGGCGACGGCGATGCACTGATCTGTGGCACCTATGGCCAGTACGAAGCGCACTTGGCGCACATCGAAAATGTCATTGGCCGCTCATCACATGCCCCACTCATGGCGGCGATGAATTTGATCATGCTGCAGCGTCGCACCTTGGCTATTACCGACACCTATGTAAACGAAGAGCCGGATGCAGAATCGCTCGCACACATTACGCTGATGGCGGCAGAAGAACTCAAGCGCTTTGGCATCACCCCCAAAGTGGCGCTGTTGTCCCACTCCAACTTTGGCAGCAAACAATCGCGCAGCGCACGCAAAATGCGTGAAGCACGCGACCAGCTGCGTGTGCTTGCCCCTGACCTGGAAGTGGACGGCGAAATGCACGGCGATGCCGCGCTCTCACCCGACATTCGCGCCCGCGTGAATCCGGATTCTGATCTGCAAGGCGAAGCCAACTTGTTGGTCATGCCCAATATTGATGCGGCCAATATTTCGTTTAATTTGCTCAAAGCGGCGAGCACTACCGGCGCCACAATCGGCCCTCTGCTGCTGGGCGCAGCCAAGGCCGTGCATATTCTCACCCCCAGCGCGACGGTGCGCCGCTTGGTGAATATCACGGCACTGTCCGTAGTTGATGCAGCCAGCAAGTAACAAACAGCCTCTATTGGTAAATTAATGGCGCAAGGCGAGGGTTACTCAGCCCTCGCCTATATTTTGCCCCCGGCTTTGGCTGGTTTTACTCAGTAGGTCAGCCAAGCACGCCTAAGCTGCGTTAAGCTTCTAACTCATCTTCTGCATAAAACAGATACCACTGGGACTTACGATGCCTCGCATACTGGTGCTGCTTTTCTTATTAGCGTGCTCAGCCATTTCTGTGGCCAGCGAACAACCTTGGCTCATCGCTCAATTTACGCCGCAAACCCCTATTCCAACGCCGACACAAGCTGCTTCTCTCAAGGCAGAAGTGCGTAAAGAGGAAGAACGTTATTTGCGCCAATTGGCAAAAATCAGCCAACTCACGCTCGAACGCACGCGCAAAGCCGTGCCGCTGGACAGTCGTATAGCTGACACCGCTGTTCGGCATATAGCAGCGCTTGAAAAGGAGCGGGGCTATCCGCTCACCGATGAGCAGAAAAAACAAATTGGCGCTGAAGTGCAATTGCACCATCAGAACATCGCAGCGGCTAAAGAGGCTTCAAAGCGCCTATTCCAGACGGACTAGCCAGAATTCAAGCATCGCGCCACAATACAGGTGTTGGCTCACGCCCCTTTTGTGGGGGCAAGCGCCGCACACCGTTGCACTTCACCGCAGGTTTTGTTGTTGTTCTAGTTCGCGTCTAACGATCACCGCCAACTCGGGAGCATCATGCAAGCCATTCTGGTCGCCAACCCCAAAGGGGGCTGTGGCAAAAGTACGCTTTCGACCAACCTCGCCGGTCTTCTGGCCACTTCGGGCCGCAGCGTCATGCTGGGCGATGTAGATCGCCAGCAGTCCTCTCGACACTGGTTAGCACTCAGGTCGCCTAAACTCGCCCCTATCAATAGCTGGGAAATTCGAGATGGCGAACCCGCCCGCGCCCCAGCAGGCACCACGCATGCCGTGTTGGACACGCCCGCAGGCTTGCACGGCAAAATGTTGCATCGCGTGTTGGGCCAGGTTGATAAGGTGCTGGTGCCTGTTCAGCCTTCGCTATTCGATATTCTCGCCTCGCGTGATTTTTTTGAAGCGCTGCGTGAGGAAAAAGAAATTCTCAAAGGCAAAGTTGATGTTGCCATCGTGGGCATGCGGGTAGATGCACGCACGCGTGCCGCCCACGAACTCGAACGCTTTTTAGAAGGCCTCGACTTGCCTGTGCTCACGCACATTCGCGATACCCAACTCTATGTGCAAGCCGCTGCACACGGCATGAGCATTTTTGATTTGGCGCCTTCCCGTGCTGCTGCAGATTGGGAACAGTGGCACCCCATCATGCGTTGGTTGAATGACTAGGGCCGCGCCATGATCCAAATTCGCCGCGCACAATCTCGGGGTCATGCCGACCATGGTTGGCTGCAAACGTGGCATAGCTTTTCGTTTGCAGATTATTACGACCTCGCCCACATGGGCTGGGGACCGTTGCGCGTCATCAACGAAGACATCGTGGCACCGGGCCAAGGGTTTCCCACCCATGGTCATCGTGACATGGAAATCATCACCGTCATTGTGTCGGGCATGCTCGAACATAAAGACAGCATGGGCAACGGCGCACGCATTGCACCTTATGAAGCGCAGTACATGAGCGCCGGGCCGGGTATCACACACAGTGAATTTAACCCGGATGCCGAACACCCTGTGCACCTGCTGCAAATTTGGATCATGCCGCCGACCCAAGGTTTACCCAGCTCGTATGATCAAATCGAAGTGCCACCAGAACTCATGCGCAATCGCGCTGCTGTGCTCGCCTCACCTGATGGACGTGACGGCAGCATCCGCATGCATCAAGATGCCGCAATTTATCGCGTACAGCTAGACCCGGGCAAAACCCACACGCAACACTTTGCTGCAAATCGCTACGCCTATGTACAGGTCATCGCCGGCGAAGTTGGTCTAAACGGGCAAGCGCTCAGCGCAGGTGATGGCGCCCGATTGCGACACGAAACGGTGATTGACCTTGTTGTACAAGAGAACAGCAGTACCTGCGATTTTCTGATTTTTGACCTACCCCCTGCCGCCCTATAATTAAACACGCACCATGAAGCCCCGCATTCTTGTCATGTCTGGCAGTAGCCGCAGCGGCTCACTCAACACTCGACTTGCACATGTTGCGGCACACGCCATCACCCAAGCCGGAGGAGAGGTCGTCTGGATTGACCTCGCTCAATACCCCATGCCGCTCTACAACGGCGACGAGGAAATAGCACACGGCATTCCGCCTAGCGCACAAGCTTTGCGCGAGCAATTTATAAGTTGCCAAGGCTTATTGTTGGCGTGCCCTGAATACAACGCCTCCATTACGCCGCTGCTCAAAAATACGCTGGATTGGATGTCACGTTCCTACACAGACGCGCACGGTGTCACGCATGAAGGACTCGCACCGTATCGTGGCAAAGTGGCCGCACTGGTAAGCGCTTCAGGGGGCAACTTGGGTGGGCTGCGCGGACTCACGCATGTGCGCGCTGTGTTGCAGGCGTTTCAGGTTTTGGTCTTAAGCGAGCAACTCGCTGTTTCGCAAGCCACGCAACATCTAACAGAAGATCGCCAACAACTGATTACCGACACGCGTTTGCAAACCACACTCAGCACTATCGCGCAAAAGCTCGTGTCCACGTGCCAACGATTGGCATGAGCGAACCCAGTCCTCACCATGGCGGGGCTGCAACAACATCCACTCCGCCAGACCCTGTGACGTTTGCAACACAACTCCACGCACGACTGCGCTTTCCTTATCTCACCGCCATTTTCTTTATTGCCAATGTCGCGCTGTACATTGTTACCTCATGGCAAAGCGAACACTGGCTCAATGGTGACCGCCAAACACTCACGCAGTGGGGCGCATTAGTTGCCCCCCTTGTCACCGGCGGAGAGTGGTGGCGCGTACTGACCGCGAGTTTCTTGCATGCCGGTTTAATGCATATAGCCCTCAACATGATGGCTTTGGTTGACGCAGGGCGTTTGGTCGAGCGTTTATACGGCAGCCGTAACTTTGCAATCATTTATAGCGTGTCGGCCATTGCAGCCAGCACCGCAAGCCTATGGTGGCGACAGGACATTCTCGGCGTGGGCGCCTCGGGTGCGATCTTCGGTGTTTATGGCTCGCTCATCGCCTATTTAGTGCGCCAACGTGGCTCGGTGCCGCTGCAGATGATGCGCACACTAAGCCTGACCATGGTGATCTTCTTGGTGTTTGCAGTGATGGCCGGTATCTTCATTCCCGGTATCGACAATGCTGCACATTTAGGCGGTTTGTTGGCGGGCATCGTCTGCGGCCTCCTCTGCACCACACCCATTGCCAATCCTCTGCCAAAGTTCCCAACAAAACTACTGGTTAGTGCAGCACTCTGTATCGCAGTGTGCGCGGCGACACTCACGCGCTTGCCTAACTATGCAGCAGACTACCCACGGCAACAAGCATTGCTCACCGCGCTCGACCACTTTGCAGAAGAAGAACATGCACTGGTCGAGCGTTATAACGTGATGCATGAACGCCGCACCCCACCCAATGAAGCGCTCGATATACTGGACCAGGAACTCATCGTCCGTTGGCAACAACAGATCACGACCCTTGAAGGCATGGCTGTTGTACAGCCTCGCTTGGAACGTTTTCGCCAAGACGTGCTGCGCTATGCCATCGCCAGGCGTGATGCGCTTGATCTACTAGCTCGCGCAATTGAATCGCGCGACACCTTGTTGCTTGAAGACGCTAACCAAAAGCAGCACGAGGCCGATGCACTCGCCGCGGCTATGCAAGAACAGCGCAGCTATGGCCGCCCCGGTGCCGGCTAGCAAATCCATCTTGGCAAAGCAGCGATTTTGCTGCCGGGCTTCGTCAAAATCGCCACCTATTTTCTGCAGTTTTCCCTATACGTTTTACCCCGGCCGATCGTCCGAAAAGGGTAAAATCAGCACTGCAACCTGATGCAGATTTTCAGGCCTGTCCACGCCCGTTCTCACTCATGCGCCATGTCTGATCCAAGCTTCATTCATCTTCGTCTGCACTCTGAATATTCCATCATTGATGGCATTACGCGGATTGATGATGCCGTGGCCGCAGCACGCGCAGACAACATGCCTGCGCTCGCCGTCACCGACTTAAGTAATGTGTTTGGGCTGGTGAAGTTTTATAAAGAGGCACGCAGCAAGGGTATTAAGCCAATAATTGGTTGCGATGCGTGGATCACCAACGAGCAAGACCGCGACAAACCCCACCGCCTATTGTTATTGGCAAAAAGCCGTGAGGGGTATGGCCAATTATGCGAACTACTCACACGCGCCTATCTTGAAAACAAATATCGCGGCCGCGCTGAATTACGCCGCGAATGGTTTTACGGTTACAGCGATGGTTTGCTGGCACTCTCTGGCGCCATGCAGGGCGACATTGGGCAAGCATTGCTGGCCGGCAACCAAGATGCCGCGCGTGCCGCAGCCATGGCGTGGTCGTCATTATTTCCGGACGCGTTTTACATTGAACTGCAGCGCGCCGGCACGCCGCAAACCGAGCGCTATATTTCGCACGCCTGCGCCTTAGCCTCGTCGCTCAATTTGCCTGTGGTCGCTACCCACCCGGTACAGTTTTTAAAGCAGGAAGACTTTCAAGCACACGAAGCGCGCGTCTGCATTGCCCAGGGCTATGTGCTGGCAGACAAACGTCGGCCTGTTGAGTTTACAGATCAACAATATTTTAAGAGCAGCGCTGAAATGTGTGCGCTGTTTGCCGATGTTCCCGAAGCTCTGCAAAACAGCGTTGAAATTGCCAAGCGCTGCAGCGTGTCGATTCAGTTGGGCAAAAACTTTTTGCCGCTCTTCCCCACGCCAGAAGGGCTGAGCCTTGACGACTTTTTGGTGGAAGAAGCAAAGCGCGGACTTGAGGTTCGCCTGCAAGAGTTGTATCCCGACCCCACTGTGCGCGAACAACGCAGACCGGAATACGATGCGCGCCTAAGTTTTGAAACCAACACCATTATTCAGATGGGCTTCCCCGGCTACTTCTTAATCGTGGCTGACTTTATTAACTGGGCAAAAAATAATGGCGTGCCGGTGGGTCCGGGCCGGGGTTCCGGCGCAGGTTCCTTAGTCGCGTATAGCTTGCGTATTACCGATCTTGATCCGCTTGAATACGCACTACTGTTTGAGCGTTTCTTGAATCCAGAGCGGGTGTCGATGCCTGACTTTGATATCGACTTTTGCCAAGACAACCGCTACCGCGTAATCGAATATGTACGTAGTCGATATGGCAAATCGGCGGTCAGCCAGATTGCCACCTTCGGCACCATGGCGTCTAAAGCCGTGGTGCGCGACGTGGGGCGCGTACTCGACTTGCCCTACAACCTGTGTGACCGCTTATCTAAACTCATTCCGGTTGTACAAAACAAACCCGTTTCCTTAGCCGACGCGCGCGAGCAAGAGCCCCTCATCAACGAGTTGATGAATGATGGCAACGATGGCGAATCGGTGCAGCAACTCTGGGCCTTGGCAGAGCCGCTTGAAGGTTTGTCGCGCAACGTGGGTATGCACGCGGGGGGCGTGCTCATTGCACCGGGCAAACTCACCGACTTCTGCCCGTTGTACCAACAAGATGGCGAAGACGCCACGCCCGTTTCGCAGTTTGATAAAGACGATGTTGAAGCGGTCGGCCTCGTTAAGTTCGACTTCTTGGGCCTACGTAACCTCACCATTATTCAACTCGCAGTTGAATACGTCGAACAGTTGAGTGGCGAGAAGCTCGACCTACTTTCATTGCCCTTCACCGATCCTGCCGCCTATCAGATTCTGAAAGACGCGAATACCACCGCGATTTTCCAGGTGGAATCTGAAGGCATGAAGAAGTTGTTGAAGAAGCTCGGCCCCGACCGCTTCGAAGACATCATCGCTGTGCTCGCACTCTATCGCCCGGGCCCGCTTGGCTCCGGCATGGTGGAAGACTTTATTCTGCGTAAAAAGGGTCAGCAGAAAATTGATTACTTCCACCCTGACTTGCAGGCTTGCCTAGAACCCACCTACGGCGTGATCGTGTATCAAGAACAGGTGATGCAGATTTCGCAGATTATCGGCGGCTATACGCTCGGCGGCGCAGACATGTTGCGCCGAGCCATGGGTAAAAAGAAGCCGGAAGAAATGGCCAAGCACCGCGACATCATGCGCGAAGGTGCAGCCACCAAAGGCTATGACCCTGCATTGGCAATGCAACTGTTTGACCTGATGGAAAAGTTTGCGGAGTACGGCTTTAACAAGTCGCACACTGCCGCCTACGCTGTGGTGACCTACCACACGGCCTGGCTCAAAGCGCACCATTGCGCAGCGTTTATGGCGGCCACGTTGTCCTCAGACATGGACAACACCGACACCGTCAAAATTTTTCATGACGACGCATTGGCAAACAAGCTGATCATTTTGCCGCCCGACGTTAACCTAAGCCGCTATCGTTTCGCGCCCGTTGACCGACAAACGATTCGGTATGGTCTTGGTGCCATCAAAGGCACGGGGCAGCAAGCGGTCGAGAATATTATTGCCGCACGCGAATCTGGCCCATTCACTGATCTGTTCGACTTTTGCCATCGCATCGACAAGCGTATGGTCAATCGCCGCACCATCGAAGCACTCATTCGCGCCGGCGCATTAGACGCATTGCACCCCGAAGGCGCACGCGGACGCGCACAGCTGTTGGCCAGCGTTGGCATCGCCATGGAAGCTGCGGAGCAAGCCGCAGCGAACGCACACCAAGTGGGCCTATTTGATATGGGCGACAGCGGCTCCAGCGCGCATAAGCCCGACCTCATTGCCGCACGTATATGGACCGAACGCGAAAAGCTCGCCAACGAAAAACTCGCCTTCGGTTTTTATTTCTCCGGCCATCCTTACACCTCGTTCAAGCCGGAGTTATCGCGTTTTATTAAACGCTCACTCTCGCACCTTGAACCCACGCGCGATGCCACACTCATTGCCGGCCTCATTGTGAGCACACGCACGCAGATGACACGCCGCGGAAAAATGGCCTTCGTGCAAATTGACGACGGCACCGGGCAACTGGAAGTCTCCGTATTCAACGAGTTGTTTGATGCGCAGCGCAGCAAGCTCAAAGAAGATGAAATTTTGGTCGTCGAGGGCAAAGTACAGCACGACGACTTTACCGACAGTCTACGCGTTGTTGCTGACAGATTGATGACCTTAGGTGAAGCGCGCAGCGCACGCGCCAAGCAGCTCTGCATTCAACTGAATGGCGAAGTTCGCGCCAGCGGTGGAAGCACCGCCGCCGCACAGAAGCTGCGTAGTTTGCTTGAGCCTTACCGCGCTGGCGATACAGCATGCCCTGTGCGAGTTCGCTATAACAACGGCCAAGCCGTTGGCGATGTGCGATTAGGACAAATGTGGAAAGTGCGTCTCGACGACAGCCTGCTCGGCAATTTGCACGACTGGCTGAGCGAGGCCAATGTACAGGTGGAGTACTAATGCAACCCGTTGCACTCATTAATACAGCGCTGCTTAATGAAGTAAGCATATTGGCAAAAGACAGCGCGCGGCTACGTAAGAACCACAACTTTCACAACAACAATGATGACGCCGCGCATCGTTTGCTGAATGCGATCGAGCCAGGTTCATACGTGGCACCGCATCGCCATTGCGAGGCGAGCAAAGACGAAACCATTATTTGCGTACGCGGCGAATTGGCTGTGGTGTGGTTTGATGAAGCGGGCACGCCGCAAGGCCGCGCAGTTTTAAAAGCTTCGGATGCAACCTCACCCTGCGGCGTGAACATTCCCCACGGCCAATTTCATACCGTGTTTGCACTTGCAAGTGGCACAGTGTTTTTTGAGGCGAAGGCCGGGCCCTATGTGGCACCTCAAGCCCATGAGCGCGCCACCTGGGCACCACAAGAAGGCGACATCAACGTGCCTGAATATCAGCAATTTTTATTCGCACAACTCTCGTCGCTATAGCACCGTAACTCACAATAAAAAAGCGGGCACATGGCCCGCTTTTTTATTGTGTGCAATGCAATCAGCTAAAGAACGTAGATTGGCAAAACATCCTTACATGCAGCCTAGCATTAAGCTGCAATTTTAAGCTGCGAATACACAGCTTGAGCTGCTGCCTGAGCGGCCACAGAATCAGCTGGTAAACCAAGGTCTGCCATTGCCGTGCCCAGTGCACTTAAACAGGCCAACACATTTTCAGGACGGCATGAATAACCCATCAAGCCAATGCGCCAGATTTTGCCTGCGAGCGGGCCAAGGCCTGCGCCGATTTCCAGATTGAATTCGAGCAGCAGACGGCGACGCAACGCGAGCTCATCAATACCTTCTGGCACCCAAACCGAATTCACTTGCGGCAGTCGCGCGGCTTCGGGCACAACGTAGTTAAGGCCAAATGTTTCTAAACCAGCACGCAGCGCCATATGGTTGTTGTGATGGCGTGCCCATGCATTTTCAAGGCCTTCTTCACGCAGCAACAATAGCGTTTCGTGCAGCGCGTACAAACTATTGCCCGGTGCGGTGTGGTGGTAGGTACGCTGTGTTGCGCCCCAATATTCCAGCACTAGGGTCAAATCCATAAACCAACTTTGGCCTTTTTTCTTGCGTGCACGCACATGCTCGACAGCGCGCTCGCTAAAGGTGAGTGGCGCTAAGCCCGGCGTGCATGACAAACATTTTTGGCTGCCAGAATACACCGCGTCTGCACCCCACTGATCTACCAACACGGGTGTGCCACCGAGCGAGGTAACGCAGTCAACAATGGTGAGACAATTATGACGACGCGCAACTTCGCACAAAGTTTTGGCATCAGACTGCGCACCAGTCGACGTTTCTGCATGCACGAACGCGACGATCTTTGCGTCCGGATGTTGCTTGAGCAGGTCTTCCAAAGCGTTCGGGTCTACTGCTTGGCCCCATGTTTGTTCCAGTACAACAGGCACGCCGCCACAACGTTCTACGTTGTCGATCATGCGGCCACCAAATACCCCATTACGGCACACTACGACTTTGTCACCCGGCTCTACCAAGTTAACAAAGCAGGTTTCCATACCGACAGAGCCGGGGCCCGATGCGGGGAAAGTGAGCGCGTTTTCAGTTTGAAACGCGTAACGCATTAGCACTTTGATTTCGTCCATCATCTGCACGAATGATGGATCCATGTAGCCCACCACCGGCTGACCCAGCGCCGCCATCGCGCGCGGGTGAAGTTCAGACGGGCCGGGGCCCAGCAGAATGCGATTGGGTGGGGTATAGGAACGAATTGCGTTATTACTCGCTGCGGTTTGGCTCATGGTTTTAATTAACACGATTCAGTTATTCATTATCTGCAAGCGCGATGCACATTTGCCATTTATGCATGACCAATGTATTAGCTGGCACATTGGCAAACAGGCCGCTGCAGGGTGTCTCCGGGAGGCAAGTCTACCAAGCGTCATCCGGCAATACTGTGCATTTTTAACAACAATGCTTTACCGGCCGGTCACAATACCATACGGCATTGCAACAATCGAAGGTCGTCACACGAACAATACATTAACCACGCATCGGCTATTTCGCTGGCCCGTGCTCGTTAGCGGGGTTTGAAGTGGCAGGTTCCGTGTGTTCCGGCGTGCCAAAGCGCCGCACAAATTGCGTACGTACTAAATCAATATGACTGCGTAATTGATATAAATAATCTGCAAACGCGAGCGGCGTCGACACGCGATTAACCGCTCGTTCAATTCGATCAAGCGCTTGATGCCACTCCTCAGCGCTACGCGAACTGGGGTTGCGCTCTGCATCTGACTCTAAATATTTCAACTCACCGTACCAGCGATACAGCCGCGCACGCACGCGCCAGCTATACAAAGGTGGCAATAAACGCCATAGCGGCCATAACAACGCCAGCAGCGGGATGAGCACCACCCACAATCGATCAAGCAATGTTGCCAACCAAAATGGCATATAGCGTTGCAAAAATGGCGGGCCCGATTGATACCAGCGCGCAGCGCGGTCTTGTAACGGCAATTCGGTATTGCGCCCAGAAGGAAACTCGCCCGTTTGCTCAAATACACCTGCCTCACGGTGCACCTGCTGCATGGCATTGAGTAGCAAGTCGATGTGCGCAGGATGCGTATCCGGGTGCACCACGAGCGATGCCATTGGCGCCAACAGTCGCACATCGTGCGCTGGAATATCGCGCTGCAAATCAATGCTACCGCGCGGCAAGGTGAGCACATGCAGATAACTAAAGCGGCGCGCATACGCGTCTGCGCGGCTCATGTCGAGCAGATGCACGCCCCGTGTATATAACAACGTCCACACCGCTGCCGACTGGGCCGTACCCACAATAAAGGCTGCATCGGCTTGACCCTCCATTAACGCCTGCATTGCATCGAGTGCGCCAAGCGGTAGCAGGTGCGTGCCCTGCTCACCATCTACCAAACCATGTGCTTGCAGTAAATTATTGGCCAGTCGATAGGTCCCACTACCTGCTTGTCCAATGGCAATGCGATGACCTTTGAGTTGATCTAACAAATCAACTTTGACGCCATCGCGGATAAAAATCCAAAGTGGTTCGTAGTACAAATTACCCAGTGAGCGCAGCCCGCTATCCTCGGGCAGGGTCGTACCACCTTGCACAAACCCTGCATCCACGGTGTGTTCAGAATCGCGCAAACGCTGGAGATTTTCGATTGAGCCTTGAGAGGGCTGCTCAATGATCTCAACGTTATACTGCGCCAAAATTTCTTTATAGCGCGCGGCATAACGCTGATAGGCCGCACCTTCAGCACCGGTGCTGATGACCAACTTAGTGGGCGGAGCGGGCCGCACATACTGCATCAACAGAACGGCCACCATTGAAATGAGCAAGAGTGCAGGCAACCCCACCACCAAAACATCGCGCATAGAAATTTCTTGCAAACGCCGTAAACGCCTGCGTGAAGTCACCTCATTTTTGTGATCACGCGATTCCATTTTTGTAGACCTTTCACCTGTACAACCGAGCGTTTATTCGCGACGAGACAAACATATTGGTCAGAGCCAAATCGCCAGCCGAACAAATTTATCTAGCTGATTAATATGCATATTTCTCATATCTTCAGCATAAACAATCCGGCTTAATCCGCTAAAGACCATCACATCTAAGCCGTTAAGCACCCTATACGTATGCAATACCTCACGGCCTAACATGAACCCGACCCACTTTCCCTCTACCTGCAGGAGATGAACATGCAGGTAGTTATCATCGATGACGAACAGATCAACCTGATCGTCATGCGCAAAATGTTGGGCGCGATCGAAAATTGCGACGCGGTCGAATTCAACAACGCCAAAGCCGGATTGGAATGGTGCCAGCTTAACGACCCCGATCTCATCATTGTCGACTACATGATGCCCGAACTCGACGGCATGGAATTTATCCGTCGCTTACGCACCAACGAAACCTGTAAAAACACCCCTGTGCTGATGGTTACAGCAGACATGGACAAACAGGTGCGCTATAACTCGCTACGCGAGGGGGCTAATGACTTTCTCAACAAGCCTGTCGACAAGCTAGAGTTCCAAGCGCGCGTTTCCAACATGCTACACGTGCGCCGCAGCCATCTGATGTTGGCCAATCGTGCAGACGCACTTGAGCGCGAAGTTCAGCAGCGCACCAAGTTAATTCGTGATCGTGAGCGCGAAACGATTGTAAAACTGGCACGCGCAGCAGAGTTTCGCGATCCTGAAACCGGCGCACACATTTTACGCATGGCGCACTACTCTCGCCTTATTGCCAATCGCTTAGGCATGCGCCAAAACTTTTGCGACACCTTGCTCGAAGCGGCCCCGATGCATGATGTGGGCAAACTGGGTACGCCAGATCAAATTCTGCTCAAGCCTGCGCGTTTAACACCAGAAGAATTCGAAATCATGAAGCAACACGCCACCATCGGCTATGAAATTCTGCGTGACAGTGCCAGTCCGGTTCTACAGATGGGTGCCATTATTGCTTGGACACACCACGAAAAATTTGACGCTACAGGCTATCCGCGTGGTTTAAAAGGTGAAGACATTCCTCTTGAAGGACGAATTGTTGCAGTAGCTGACGTATTTGATGCACTCACCTCTGAGCGCCCCTACAAAAAACCCTGGACACATGAAGCTGCCGTGGAATACCTCGTTGAACAACGTGGCAAGCATTTAGATCCAAGCTGTGTCGACGCTTTCTTAAGCGCGCCGGAAAGCATTCGCGAAATTAAAAACCAATACCAAGATGAGTAACACGGACTTGTTTGACGAGCAGCCGACGCCCACCACTCGTCAGCCGCTGTTGCTTTTGCTGTGGCCACGTAGCTTGCAGTACCAATTGGCATTCCTGTTCTCAATCGTAATTGCCGTCTTGTTGCTAGTGTGGAGCTGGTTTAATGCTGCCGCACAGCGCGAAACAGCCATCCAAATGTTGGAATCGACCACCACCACCCAAGCTGAAATGCTTGAAGAAATGGTGTTGCGCGTCTTGCCCTACGGCGAAGATTCTCTGCCGTTTACGCTACGCAGCTTTCTAGAAGTATCGCTGGTTGAACGCGTCGATGTGCTCAACGAAAATGGGGGCTGGATTACGGGCATGACGCATAACGGTCCTGCCGAGCGCCAGCCCAATATCGACGTTGAGCGCCTCCAACAGGCCGATGTCACACTCGTTGAGCGCCGACCCAATGAACTCGTTATTTGGCATCGCCTTGTGTCAGAAAAGCCGAAGGGCTGGGTCCGCTTGAGCGTGAGCTCAGACTCTGTTATTTCACCTGTTGAAGCGGCCATCTCTCGCAGCACATTGGTGAGCTTGGTATTCGCCAGCATCGCTATTGTATTGGTTACGCTATTTTTACGACGGACGCTACGAGACCTCAATCGTGCAGCAGATTTTGCCGGCCGCATGAGTCAAAACCTTGGCCAACAATTGCCGACTCTTGTGTCCTGCTCTGAACTACAAAATATCATCAGTCAGTTGAACTGGGCCTCGCTCAGCCTGTACGACCAACACCTAACCTCGCTCAACTTAGCCAACAATACTGCGGTCACCCTATCTGGCAATCCTGATGGCGTTGTGGCATTTGATCTATTTGGGAATGTGCTCGCCATCAATCCCGCTGCCGAACGATTGTTGGGGATCACACGTCAGCAAGCTTTGGGCATCGCTATTATTGAATTGCTGATTCCAAGTGCAGATCGTGATGCGGATTGCCATAACTTAATGGATCACCTGCGTGCCCGCTTTGAGCACACACTCGGCACGCGCCTGCGCCTGCAACTAGCGCAGCATTCCGCCCAAGCGACTGACCCCACCTTCCCTGCTGAAATTACATTTAGCCGCCACGAAGAAAACGACCAAGTTCGTTTTGTTGCATCCTTCCGTGACATTAGTGTTGAACTCGAAGCACAACAAGCCCTCGAAAAAAGCGAACGCCGTCACCGCCAGGTTTTGGCGGATTTACGCGAACTTGTTTTTCGTGCTGACTCCAATTTGAATTGGACACTACTCAACCCCGCTTGGAAAAAATTCTCCGGCATTGAGGTTAAAGACAGCATTGGCAAAAGCATGCTCGACTTAGTGCATGCCGAAGATCGCAGCCGTGTCGCTGCCGAATTGCAGAAAGTGCTGCTGGGCCAAATCGAGATGGCGGAATTCGAATTGCGATTCGAACATCGGAGCCTGCCAACGCGCCGCTGCATTATGCAAATTCGCGCAACGCAAAGCGATGAAGGCCATATCACAGGCCTTGGCGGCATCATGTTTGATGACACCGCACGCCAACAGGCCGAACGAGTATTGCGGGATCAGCTTGATTTTGTAAAACAACTGCTCGACAGCGTACCGAACTGTATTTACGTTAAAGACAAAGCAGGGCGCTATCTGATTGCCAATCTGGCGTGGGAACCCACTTTTGGCGTGCGTCGTGAAGAATGTCTCGGTAAAACAGCGCGCGACATTTTTCCGTATGAGCAAGCACATTGGGACGAGCAAAAAGACCAACTGCTTATTGAAAGTGGCGTTGAACAGCGCCTTGAAACTGTTTTCATGGACAAACAGTTCAAGCGTCACGACATGCTGGTACACAAAACACTGCTACGAAAATCAGATGGCAGCATCTCCGGCATTCTTGGCGTGATGACTGATCTGACTGAACAGAAACAAGCTGAACACGACATTCTGCTAGCAAAGGATATCGCCGAAAGCGCAAACCGCGCCAAAGGTGATTTCCTTTCAAGTATTAGCCATGAAATTCGCACGCCGATGCAAGCCATCATCGGCATGACTGACCTGGCGCTCGAAACCCAGCTTAATGAAGAGCAGGTTGAATACATCACCTTGATTAAGCAATCGTCAGACACATTGTTGCATCTCATTGATGAAATTCTAGACTTCTCAAGCATTGACAGCGGCCGCCTAACTTTTGAAGAAACCTTGTTCAGTGTGCGTGACTGCCTGAGTCTGGCCACACGTACCATTCTTCAACCCGCCAAAGCAAAGCAGCTCTCCCTGAGTATGATGTGCAATGATGACGTGCCCGATTTATTAATCGGAGATTCGGTACGACTCAGGCAAATCTTGATCAACCTGCTCACCAATGCCATTAAGTACACAGACAGCGGTCATATTCACCTACAAGCTCAGTTCTTAGAGCAAACAGGCACGGATGTAATTTTGCAATTCTCCGTTGAAGACAGCGGCATTGGCATTGCACCTGAAAAGCAGGCAATGATTTTTGATGCGTTCACGCAAGTGAATAGCAAATCTTCGGTGAGTGGTGCAGGCCTTGGCCTAGCACTTTGCACGCGCCTCGTCGGCATGATGCGTGGCGCCATTTGGGTGGATAGCAGTGAAGGACAAGGCAGTACGTTTCATTTTACCGTGCGACTTCCACTGGCGCACTCGATGCAGGAACTGGCTGTTATTGCCCCTGCACTTGAACATGCGCGTGCGCTTGCACTGCACTCACAAGAATCTTCTGCGCATAGTATGCGCACGATGCTCTCCAGCTGGCGCTTAGATGTCGATGTTGCTCACAATGCTGCATCAGCCAAAGCGATGATCGAGGCGGCGAATCTTGCTGAAAGGCCCTACCGCTACATCGTGATGGATGACAGCGTGTTACTCGCTGAGCCAGAAAACCTATCACATCTTCTGAAAACAACACTGCATCGCAGTACGCAAATATTGCTGTCAACCACGGGCACAACCAATGCGCAGGCCATTGCCAATGTTTATGGTGTGCAACTCGCAACCACCATTCTGGCACCCATCGCGCCGTCTGAATTACTTGATAGCTTGGTACGTCTTTCCGGTGCAGATCCAGCGCATATCGAAAGCTACCGTCAAACAATTTATACGCCACATCACATGCATGTATTACTGGCAGAAGACAATACAGTCAACTTAAAACTTGCACAGCGCGTGCTCACAAAAATAGGGCATACCTATTCAAGTGCAATGACGGGGGCAGAGGCCGTAACGCTGGCACTCAGCCAACATTTCGATTTAATTTTGATGGACATCGAGATGCCACTACTCGGCGGGCTTGAGGCGACGCGTCGTATTCGCCAACATGAGGCCATGCATGGTGGCCATGTGCCCATTATTGCTATGACGGCCCACGCACTAGAAGGCGACCGTGAACGCTGCCTCGCCTCGGGCATGGATGATTACATTGCCAAGCCTTTGCAAATCGCCTCGCTCGTTACCGTCCTCGACCGAGTAATGGGTGTGGCCCACACCCTTGCGCCAACCAATACACAGCAAATTGCTGCAAACGAAGCACAGCCGTCAGAGGATCTGAAGTTATTTAACCCGCAAGATTTGCTGTTTAACTTAAACGGCGATCAAGAGCTGGCGCAATCGATCGTCGATTTGTTTCTTGGGGAAGTCGATCAAGATATCGCACGCATTGATGCAGCCGTGAATGAAGGCCAGATCCCCAGCATTCAGAGTGCGGTCCACAACTTAAAAGGCGCGGTCTCGAATTTTGGCGCGCAAGCCGTGGTTGAGGCTGCGCGCGCAACAGAAATGAGTTGTCGCGATGGCGACTTAGTTGGTGCAAAAACGAATGCGGAAATCTTGATTAAGATGACGCGCAAACTGGTACAAGAATTAGGAACTTTTGGCGCTACACCCCTGGCCGCTTAGTACCAAAGCGTCTGCTTGGGGGACGATGTGAGTAGCGAAATGCGTTGGCAAAGCATTGGCAATGCGCTTGCCCATGCTGGCGCCAACTCAGAGGCAAATACTTTGCCCAATCCATGCCAATCAAACGGTTTTGCGTTGAATCAGCTCGATCTTGTAGCCGTCCGGGTCTTGCACAAAGGCAATGACGGTGGTGCCGTGTTTCATGGGGCCTGCTTCGCGGGTAACCACACCACCGCGTCGCTTAATCTCATCACACGCGGCGTACGCATCTTCCACTTCAAGCGCAACATGGCCGTAACCCGTACCCAGTTCGTATTCCGTCACACCCCAGTTATATGTAAGTTCCAACACCGCGCCTTCGGCTTCGCTCTGATACCCAACAAAGGCCAAGGTAAATTTACCGTCAGGGTAATCTGAACGGCGCAAGAGCTTCATACCCAACACCTCGGTATAAAACGCCAACGAACGATCTAAATCACCCACACGTAACATAGTGTGCAGAATTCTCATGATGCGCTCTCAGGAATGATGAGGAGAAAGAATGGCGTGTTGCGCCAAGTTCAGACAAACCACGTCCAGAATGGCACGGTGCCACAAGCTAAGCCGTGGGCAAGCGGTCTGGATGATGCTGGCGCAATTCGCGACGCGAAGACTCATAGTCGGGCAAAAGCATTTGCACCGTGTCCCAAAAGGCGCGTGAATGATTCATCTCACGTAGATGTGCCAGTTCGTGCGCCACAACATAATTGATGATGCCCGGCGCAAAATGAATCAAACGCCAATTCAAGCGCACCACGCCATCGGTGGTGCAACTGCCCCACTGCGCACGCGCAGACGATAGCGTAATGCGCGCCGGCGCAGTGCCCAGTCGATTGGCAAACACCTGTGCCCGATCGGTAAATTCTTCTAACGCGCGCTGCTGCAGCCATGCACACGCGGCATCACGAATACGGTCAACACTCGCGTCGCCTGGCAATGCCAACTTCAACTCATTGCCTTCTAGACAGGTCGGACGTAAGCCACCGTCCATACGCAAAATGATGTCGCCACCCAGATAAGGGAGCTTACCGCCTTCACGCCAATCAATACGCGTTGGCAAACGCCGCGAGCGCCATTCCGCCAGCTTAGAAACAATCCAACGCTGCTTTTCGCGAATCGCTTGCTCGATTTGCGGCACGGTCACCCACTGCGGCGCGGTCACACGCAGGCCCGCTTCTTCGATTAGGAAACCGATGCTGCGACGCTTACTGCGATGAAGGGAATACGTCAGAAGTTCTTGCCCGAGTTGAATCACACGACGGCGACCGGATACCTCGCCCACCGCAGGGGCCGGGGCGTCTTCAAACAACAGGTCAAGTTGCTGTCCGCTCATGTGTTCTGCTATCAGCTTTAGCTCGTGGCATAGTGGTGCGGAAACAAGCGACGCATCTCCGCTTCAATCCAGGCTTGGGCCTGCTCATTTACTTCGAGCGCTGTGCGACCCGCCGTTTCAATTGCCGGGCCAATACTCACTACAATCTCACCTGGCTGCGTCATGATGGCGTTACGTGGCCAACACTCGCCTGCATTATGCGCGATTGGCACAACCGGCGCACCTGTTGCGGTTGCCAAATGAGCGCCGCCTATTTTAAAGCGTTTACTTTGCCCCACCGGCACACGCGTCCCTTCGGGAAACACCACCACCCACAAGCCCATATCGAGACGGTCGCGGCCCTGTTCAACCACCTGTGACAAGGCATCTTTACCCGCGTTACGGTCAATCGCAATCATCGGCATTTGTGCCAGGCCCCAGCCAAAAAAGGGCAATCGCAATAACTCACGTTTAAGCACAAAGACCTGCGGCGGCAGAATCACCTGCAACAGGATGGTTTCCCATGCAGATTGGTGCTTTGCCAATGCCACACTCGCCCTCGCAGGAATATTTTCTCGCCCGATCACACGATCGCGAATGCCCAGCACATTGCGAATAACCCACACCATCATATGGGTCCACACACTAATAATGCGGTGGCGCGTACGCGGTGCAAACGGAAAACTTAAAATAGCAATCAATGCCATTGGCGGGGTTACAACTAAGAGCGCCAGCCACCAGCCAGCCGTGCGAAGCACACGCATCAACATTTTCATTCGCTGCAATTATCGAGTAAGCGCTTCTGCTACGGCAGCCAGATCGCGGAATGTTTCGGTACCTTCCGGCAGTTTTGGATCCAGTGAAGTTTTGGTGCCTTTGCCGGTAAGTACCAAATACGGCTTGCAGCCCACAGCAACAGCCGCTTGAAGATCACGCAGACTATCCCCAACGACCGGCACATTGTTCAAATCAACATTGAATCGCGCAGAAATTTCGCGCATTAATCCGGGCTTGGGTTTACGGCAATCGCATTTCGAATCAGCGGCATGCGGGCAAAAGAATACCGCGTCAATTCGACCACCCGCTTGCGCCACGGCTTTATGCATTTTCTCGTGAATCGCTGCCAGCGTATCCATGTCAAACAAACCGCGACCCACGCCGGATTGGTTAGTGGCAACCACTACTCGGTAGCCCCACTGATTGAGGCGTGCGATGGCTTCTAGCGAACCCGGGATCGGCCGCCATTCATCCGGCGACTTGATGAATAAATCAGAGTCGTAATTGATGACGCCATCACGGTCGAGAATAATCAGCTTGGCAGCTTTTTGCGGCATGGTTATGCAGCCTTCTCTGTATTTTTATCAACACCCAAACGTGAAATATCCGCCACGCCATTCATTAAGCCCGCCAAGCGCGCGAGTAACGCCAAGCGATTTTGACGAATCTTGGCGTCTTCGGCGTTCACCATCACTTGGTCAAAGAAGGTGTCAACCGCGCTGCGCAAGCCCGCCAATGCAATCAAGGCCGAGGTGTAATCTTCTGCCGCTAGTTGCTTCTCGATGCCCAGCGCGGCTGCATCCACAGCAGTATGCAAGGCTTGCTCTGCGGGCTCTGCCAACAAGGCAGTGCTCACACTCAAACCCTCTACCGGCACATCTGATTTTTTCAAAATATTCACGATGCGCTTATTTGCGGCCGCCAATGCTTGCGCTTCTGGCAGCGCGCTGAAGGCACGCACCGCATTCAGTTTGGCGGGTACGCGATCAATACGTGTGGGACGTTGCGCCAACACTGCATCAATCGCCTCAGGTGCATGACCGGCTTCGCGCAACAGATTACGCAAACGTTCAAACATAAAGTCTTGCAAAGGCTCATCAACTTCAGCGGTGAGCACGCCGGCGGCGAAGCCTGATTTCGCCAAGCTTATCAGCTCAGCCAAATCCAACGGCAGTGGTGTTTCCATCAGAATACGCAACACGCCAAGGGCAGCACGACGCAGGGCAAAGGGGTCTTTATCGCCCGTCGGCACCATACCGATGCCAAAGAAACCAACCATTGCATCCAACTTGTCTGCCAGCGCAACTGCACAAGCTACAGAACCTTGCGGCAAAGCATCACCGGCAAAACGTGGATAGTAGTGCTGTGCAATCGCATCGGCGACGGGTGCAGGCTCACCATCGTGGCGCGCATAGTAGGTGCCCATAATGCCTTGCAGCTCAGGGAATTCACCTACCATGTCGGTAATCAAGTCGGCCTTTGCCAATCGACCCGCACGTGCAGCTTGCGTTGCATCCGCATTGAGTCGCGCAGCAATGTGGCCGCTCAATGCTTGCAAGCGTTCAACACGCTGCAACAGGCTGCCAAGCTTGTTGTGATACACAACATTGCCCAAGCGGCTAACGCGGCTTTCGAGTGGCTGTTTGCGATCTTGATCGAAGAAAAATTTTGCATCTGCCAAGCGCGGACGCACCACACGCGCATTGCCTTCAACAATGTTCACCGGGTCGGCCACTTGCATGTTCGACACCACCAAAAACTTATTCACCAGCTTGCCTTGCGCGTCGAGCAGCGGAAAATATTTTTGATTCGCCTTCATGGTGAGAATCAAACACTCCTGCGGCACTGCCAAAAACTCTGGCTCAAACTCCGCCACATACACACTCGGGTGCTCAACCAATGCGGTCACTTCATCTAGCAGGGCTGCGTCTTCAATAAACGACACACCGCCGCCTAGTTCGGCCACGCGGCGTTTCAGCAGTTCGGCAATCATATTGCGGCGTGCCTCAAACGAAGCCACAACCATGCCACGCTCGTACAAGGTACGTGCGTAATCATCCGCTTTGCCAATCGCGACTTGGCCTTCACCCATGAAGCGATGGCCGCGCGTGGCGTTGCCAGAGGTCAGCCCCAGCAATTCACCCGGCACAACGCGTGCGCCATGCAACATCATCAGTCCATGCACGGGTCGCACGAATTCGTGTTCAGCATCACCCCAGCGCATGACTTTTGGAATCGGCAATTTCTTAACAGCATCAAGCACGATGCCCGCTAACACATCATCCAATCGCGCACCGCGCACTGTCGCGTGATGAAAGAAAGTTTCAGACTTGCCATCCATGCGCTTTTCAAAACCTGCCACCAATGCAGCTGCATCCGCTGCACTTGTACCCGCAGCAAGCAAGCCCTTAGCTTCTAACTTTTTAATGAGCGCAGGTGAAGCTTGCCCTGAAGCATCTAACGCAACAGCCACCGGCATTATTTTTTCGGCCACCACCGCGTCGCCGGCTTGGTCACGCGTTTTGCCAATCGTTACCGCCAAACGACGTGGGCTAGCAAACCAATGCAAGCGGCCATCTGCGGAGGCTCCTGCATCAATCAATTTGCGGTCTACCAAGCCACGCTCAATGCTATTGGCAAAGGCTTCGCCTAAACGTGCGAGCGCTTTGGGTGGCAATTCTTCGGTGAGCAGTTCTACCAGCAGAGTGTCTTGCATGTTGTCTGCGTAGTCACACGACGACTACGCCTCCGGTCAATGTCTAATAAATGATGTTTTACGCACGCTCTGCGCGCGTGGCCTCAATGCTGGCGACCATTTCAGCGCCCAGCAGCTTGCGCAATTGGGTGTCGGCCAAGTTCGCCATCGGAAAGCCCAGTCGCGCACGCGAGTCCAAATAGGCTTGTGCAACCAGTCGCGCCAAATTACGAACACGACCAATATAGGCAGCACGTTCGGTTACCGAAATCGCGCCACGTGCATCCAACAAGTTGAAGGTGTGCGAACACTTCATCACCATTTCAAAACCCGGCAAGGCCAAGTTCGCGTCCATTAAACGCTTGGCTTCGGCTTCGTATTCGCCAAACAAGCGGAACAGCCATTCCACATTGCTGTGCTCGAAGTTGTAGGTGGATTGCTCCACTTCGTTTTGGTGGTACACATCGCCATATGTCACCGTGCCGGCGGGGCCTTCTGCCCACACTAAGTCGTAGACGTTTTCAACGCCTTGCAAGTACATGGCAAGACGCTCAAGGCCGTAGGTGATTTCACCCAACACTGGTTTGCATGAGATTGAGCCCACTTCTTGGAAGTACGTGAACTGCGTGACTTCCATGCCATCCAGCCACACTTCCCAACCAAGGCCCCATGCGCCCAGCGTGGGCGATTCCCAATCGTCTTCCACAAAACGAATGTCGTGTTCATTGGGGTTGATGCCCAAGGCGCGCAAAGAGTCGACATACAACTCTTGAATGTTGAGCGGACTCGGCTTGAGCACCACTTGATATTGGTAGTAATGCTGCAAACGATTCGGGTTCTCGCCATAGCGGCCATCTTTAGGGCGACGCGAGGGTTGCACATACGCAGCATTCCACGGCTCTGGACCAATCGCACGCAAGAAGGTGGCGGTGTGAAACGTGCCCGCGCCGACTTCAATATCGTACGGTTGTAGCAATACGCAGCCGCGCTCCGCCCAAAAGCGTTGCAGCGTCAGGATGACTTCCTGAAAAGTGGGTTTGGTGCGAGACATGATTTTTCCGGTTTGCAGCTTAAAAGTTGCTGCGATCGTTTGATGCAGGAATACAGCAGCGCAGTTTGCTCAGCAAACCAAGCATTTTTGCAGCAGCGACACATGGTTACGCAGCAGCCGCTCAACGCCATCCTGCATTGGCAAATTAGCCCCCAAGCCAATCGCCTTAAAGCCGCTATTTTACAGAGTTACAAGGGGTTACGGCTAGCGCTCTAGCCAACGCGAGCGCGGCGGCGGCAACCCCACCACAAGCCCACAATGGCTAAAACAACGACAGGCGTGTTACCCCAGCGCACATACGGCGTGAGGCCTTGCGTACCGCGCACCTGCGCGAGCAATGCACCGTCTGCAAACGATGGTAATTCAGCTGTTACGCGGCCTTGCGCGTCGACCACCGCTGTGGCACCGGTATTGGTGGCCTGTAACAGCGGGCGCCCTGTTTCGAGTGCGCGCATTTGGGCAATTTGCAAATGCTGAGGTTGTGCGCTGGAATGGCCATACCAAGCCAAGTTCGACATATTCAGCAGCAGCGTTGCATCACCTGCGCGCGCTGCAATCTCATTGCCAAACACACTCTCGTAGCAAATATTCACCGCCACGCGCTGCTGGCCAAACTTCATCAAGGGTTGATTGGCGGCACCCGGCATCTGATCCGACATGGGCATATTGAGCCACTTAAACACCCAGTCAAAAGCAGGCGGCACATATTCACCAAACGGCACCAAGTGGGCCTTGGCATAGCGCTGCTCTCCATTTGTGCCCTGTGAAAGCGCTGCGTTGTGAATCGCGCCCGTGTCTTCGCGCACAAACATGCCCAGCACGACATCTCCCTCGTGCCCACGCGCATATTCACGCATGCTCGCCATGTAGTTTTCGGGCAAGTCGTCTTCCAGCAATGGCAGCGTTGTCTCGGGCAACACCGTGAGCACGGCCTCACCTTGATTTGCCAATCGCAAATTTTTTTCCAACCAACGCGGCAGCAACTCTGGCTGCCACTTGAGCGTTTGTGGAATATTGGTTTGCACTAAGCGTACGCTGAATGGCTCGCCTATCGGCGCTGTCCAACTCACCCAAGACAACACGTATCCGAGCACGGGTAAACCGACGAAACCCAGCGCCCAAGGCCACTTCCGCTCTTGCATTACAAACAGAAAGGTCGCAGACCACAGCACGCTAAGTGCTGACACGCCATGCACGCCGGAGATAGGGGCAAAGCCTGCCAAGGGACTTGGCAGCACGTGGGCATAGCCGAGCGACAACCAGGGAAAACCAGTGAGCACCCAACTGCGCAACCACTCTGTAAGCAACCACGCACTCGCTGCAACAAGGGCATAACGCAGCGCGTCACATGTTGCATCGCCTGCATTGGCAAAGCGGCCCACAAGCCAGCCCGCCAGCATTGGGAAAACCGCAAGCACACAACAAAACAAGAAAATAGCCAGCGCAGAAAGCGGCATTGGCATGCCGCCTACGTCATGCAACGCGACATACAACCAAGATACGCCGGCAAGAAATTGGCCCAGGCCAAACACAAAGCCAAGCCATGCCGCACGCTTTGGGTTTTGTCCGCGCCACAGCGCCAACAAGCCGGTGACCGCGAGTAACAAAAGTGGAAATGCACCTAAGGGCGCGAAACCTCCCGCGCTAATAACCCCAAGCAACAATGCCGACCATGCGGAACGAAACAAGGGATGACGCAAACCGTTATGCGGCACGCCACTCACTCATCTGCAACTGCCGCTGGCGTACTCACTTGCACCACGCGATCAACCAGCAAGGTATGCACGCGACGGCTGTCGGCACGCAGGACTTGAATTCGCAGCTCGCCAATATTGAGCACTTCACCACGACGCGGCAAGCGACCCAGGTGATGAATCACCATGCCGCCAACCGTATCAAATTCTTCGTCAGAGAAATCGGTTTTAAAGGCGTCGTTGAAGTCAGCAATTTCCGTGGTGGCTTTAACGCGATAACGGCCAGTCTGATCAAGCAAAATATTGTCGGCCGCTTCATCGAAATCGTACTCATCTTCAATGTCTCCCACAATTTGCTCGAGCACATCCTCAATCGTCACCAGCCCACACACACCGCCGTATTCATCCACCACAATGGCCATGTGATTGCGGCTCACGCGGAACTCGCGTAGTAGCACATTGAGTCGTTTGGATTCGGGAATAAACACGGCGGGGCGCAACATGTCGCGCAGCTGGTCCTCACCGGCCAATACGCGCAGCAAGTCTTTAGCCAGCAAAATGCCGATAACATCGTCTTTGTTTTGACCCACCACAGGATAGCGCGAGTGCGCGTGGCGCAGCACTTCTTGCACCACTTTATCGACGGGTTCGTCCAGATGCACCACGTCCATTTGCGCACGCGGAATCATCACGTCACGCACCTGCATATCGGAAACCTGGATCGCGCCTTCGATAATTGTCAGTGCGTCGGCATCTAACAGATTACGTTCGAATGCAGAGTGCAACAGGGCTAGCAACTGATCCCGATCTTCGGGTTCGCGCATCAGCAACGCAGACAGACGCTCAATTAATGAGGGTCTGGGATGGGAGGGGTCCATTCAATTTGGCAAAAAATGACGACAGACGTAGTTTACCTTGCAATGGGCTTGCCCGCTATCACCCCCATTGCAGTAACAACACTAGGATTAGCCCGGGTGATGCCCTTGCGCATAGGGATTGGCAAAGCCTAAGCGAGCCAAGATGCGGCACTCCAAGGCTTCCATGTACTCGGCATCTGCGTCACCCGTCTCGTGATCGTAGCCCTGCAAATGCAACACGCCATGCACCAGCAAATGCGCACAATGCGCGCGCACGGTCTTTTTTTGCGCCTTAGCTTCCGCCTGCAACACGGGTAAACATAAGACAAGATCACCCATTAAATTTGGCGCTTCCTCGTAAGGGAAAGACAAAACATTGGTCGCATAATTTTTACCGCGATAATCGCGATTCAGTGTACGTCCTTCGTCTTCATCCACAAACCGCACAGTAATTTGCGCGGTCCGCACAGCCGTATTGCCAATCTTTGCTGTCTCACCCTTTTGCGAGCGGAGCGCAGACTGCACCCAACTGCGAATTTGGCTACGCGTTGGGAAATTGCGCGCAATACTTCTCGGCAATCCTTCATCACCGCACGCAAACTGCACGCACAACGATAATTGCGTCGCACGCTGACTCATGTACTTGCCCCGCCATCAGAGGGTTTAGCGTCATGCGCTTTGGCCTCTGACGCTTTCATTTTGCGATGCAATTCAACCGCAGCCGTGTGTGCTTCATAGGCGGAAACAATTCGCGCTACCAATGGGTGTCGCACCACATCCGCTGCCAGAAATTCCGTAAAAGCAACGCCACGCACTTCGCGCAAAACATGTTGTGCCTCGGCCAAGCCGCTCTTTTGGCCGCGCTGCAAATCTACCTGCGTTAAGTCGCCCGTGATCACCGCTTTTGAACCAATGCCCATACGCGTGAGGAACATTTTCATTTGTTCCGGCGTGGTGTTTTGCGCTTCGTCCAAAATAATAAATGCGTGGTTTAAGGTGCGGCCGCGCATGTAAGCCAAGGGCGCAATTTCAATCGCGCCTCGCTCAAATAATTTGGTGACCCGATCAAAGCCCATCAGGTCATAGAGTGCGTCGTATAGTGGACGCAAATAGGGGTCGACCTTCTGCGTCAAATCACCCGGCAAAAAGCCGAGGCGTTCGCCTGCTTCAACCGCCGGACGCGTGAGGATAATGCGCTGAACCGTATCGCGCTCCATCGCATCGACTGCACTGGCAACCGCCAAATAGGTTTTGCCCGTGCCTGCGGGGCCAATACCAAAGGTAATGTCGTGATCTTGAATTTGCCGCAGGTAATCTGTCTGTCGCGGCGTACGGCCATGTAGGTCGCTGCGACGCGTGAGCAGTGCCGGCGCAGATTGCACGGCTTGCGTGCGATTTTTGAGTTCGATAAGGCCCAACTGAATTTCGTCGATGCCCAAGTCTTTGTCCGCTGCCGCATAAAAAAACTCAATCGCTTGAATCGCTAAGCGCGCATGAACGGGATCGCCCGAAACATGAAAACGCTCGCCACGACGACGAATGAGCACATCGAAAGCGGTTTCAATTTGCCGAATATTTTCATCCAGCACGCCACACAGTTTCGCGAGTCGATCGTTATCGACGGGCTGCAACCGCACATCCAAGCCTTTATGGCTTGAGCCCGAGGCTGCGCTCAATCTAGATGCCTCTTCTTGCGAACCCGTCGATTTATTTCTCAACATCCGATGCCTTGTCTAAGTGTTGCTTAGCAGTAACTCGTTACTGCTTTTTCATTAAATTCTTTTCGGCCCAACCTTCAAAGCCACTGCCCTGAACCTTGACGTATTGGTCATTCTCACCTGTCACGACCACTTCATCGGCCTTGGACAAGGTCTTCACAACTTTGCCACTACCACTGTTATTGGCAAACACTTTCACGCCTGCGATTTTCGGTGACAACACATCACCCGTATCAAACACAGCGCTCACTGCTTTGGCTACATTGCTGGCTTCGTGCTTGGTGGTGGTTTGGGTGCGCGCCAAGTTGTTATCGCCACGCATGGCTCTCACAATTTGGTTGTAGTTGTCGAGAAACGAAACCGCGACCACTTTGCCTTCAGGCGTGTTGGTATAGCCACCCAGCGCACCAAAACCACCGGCACCCGCTAAGAAACCGCCCATGCCGAAATCTGCTTTCTCCGCGCTGCCTGACGCGGCCGCGACCTGCACGCCGCTGCGCGCATCTGCCACCATCATTGACGTTTGTGCTTGCTTAAATTTCACGCCCGCCGCCACTGCACCCACAATGGCGCCGCCCACACCAAACATGCTGCCGATACCACCCAATGCGCCGCCTACACCGCCGGTATTGCCTTCTGAGAACACCACATCAGGCGTGAGCAAATAATCTGCGGTCACAATCTGGCCTTTGCCAACATTGGAGCCGCTCTTGGCATAACCTTTTTCAGCCAACATGCGCTCTTGCAACATGTTTTGCATGGCCACACCGCGCTCAACCACGACGAAGCAATTTGATTGTTGCATCATCAAACGAATCAGCCCAGTGGGGCTGGCCAGCTTAAAGTTTGCCAAGGCCTTTTGCGTAAAATCTTGCGGCTCTGCTACCGCCATCGTACCAATCGGCTTTGCACATTTTTCAAGCGATGAGGCCTCGCCCTTTGCGCCATCAGTTGATGCCGAACCGCCCACAGGCGCATCTGCACCGCCTTCTTTGAAATCAAACAAGCCTGCAGAACTACTCATGGGCAATGCAGCCAATGCAGCAGATAACATCAAACACAGCGGCTTACGAAAGCACAAAGATACGGACACTGGTGCGCGCGAAGACATCGGCCTCTCCTCAAATTTGTTTTGATATCAATTGGCAATGACGACCTCGCCACGCAATGAGTGCGGCAAGGCCTTAGTGATTTTTACGTCCACAAAATGACCGATCAGTCGTGACGGCGCAAGGAAATTCACCACACGATTGTTGTCGGTGCGGCCCATCAATTCAGACGCGTCTTTTTTAGACGTACCTTCAACCAACACGCGCTGAACGGTGCCCACCATAGCATCGCTAATCGCTGCGGCTTGCGCTTCAATTTGCGTTTGCAATTTTGCCAACCACTTCATTTTGTCGACCTGCGGTACAGGGTCCGCCAAATCTGAAGCGGGCGTACCGGGGCGGGCGCTATACACGAAGGAAAAGCTAGCGTCGAAATTGAGCTCTTGCACCAACTTGAGCGTCTTTTCAAAGTCAGCTTCTGATTCGCCCGGAAAGCCGACAATAAAGTCTGAGGACAGCGACAAGTCAGGGCGCGCTGCACGCAGTTTGCGCACAATCGCCTTGAATTCGAGCACGGTGTAGCCGCGCTTCATGCCCACCAACACACGGTCTGAGCCGCTTTGTACGGGCAGATGCAAATGCGAAACCAACTTGGGAATTTTCACGTAGGCATCAATTAAGCGCTGTGTCATTTCGCGCGGATGGGATGTGGTGTAACGAATGCGCTCGATTCCCGGCACTTCGGCAACCAGTTCTAGTAGCAACGCAAAGTCGGCAGCTTCGTCATCGGTGGTTTGGTCTTCGCCACTATCAGCGCCGATTGCATCCATGCGACCACGCCAAGCATTCACATTTTGCCCGAGCAAGGTTACTTCTTTCACGCCTTGCGCAGCGAGGCCTGCTACCTCAGTGAGTACATCAGCCAACGGGCGCGAAACTTCTTCGCCACGTGTGTAAGGCACAACGCAGAAGGTGCAGTATTTGGAACAGCCTTCCATGATCGACACAAATGCCGTGGCGCCCTCTTTACGTGGCGGCGGCATGTTGTCGAATTTTTCAATTTCCGGAAACGAAATATCGACCTGGGGACGACCACTCTGACGTCGCTCGGCAATGAGCTGCGGCAAGCGGTGCAAGGTCTGAGGGCCAAACACCACATCCACATACGGCGCCCGCGACACAATGGCCGCGCCTTCTTGGCTCGCCACACAACCACCCACACCAATAATCAGCCCGGGCTTTTCACGCTTGAGCGCCTTAACGCGGCCCAAATCATGAAACACTTTTTCTTGCGCCTTTTCGCGCACTGAACACGTATTAAACAAAATCACATCCGCGTCTTCAGGACGATCGGTTTGCACCATTTCTTCGCTTGCGCCTAATACGTCGACCATCTTGGCCGAATCGTATTCGTTCATTTGGCAACCAAAGGTTTTGATAAATACTTTCTTGCTCACGCTGACTCAACAATACTTAAAAAATAGCCGAATGTATCGGACACAAAAATCAGGAATCTGAAACAATCCTGTTTTGCCAATGCTCGTGTTCAGCGGATAACGCGATGGATGATCGGCTCCATCTGCAAGATCTCACTGCTAACAATCTTCGCTAGGCAGATGAACGACGGGAAAACGAGAGACGGGCAACGGCCCATATTGTACTAAAGGTGGCAAGCCGCCCATAGCTTGGTGTGTGGACTAGGGGCTAGGAACAACCTAGGGCAAGAGTACAACTGGGAGTGCCCATCAAAAGACTGGCCCACAGAAGATTGGCAAATAACAGGAATGTTGGCAAAAAACAGGCATCAGCCAAACCACTCAGTACAGTTACTGAGTAACTGTGAGCGCATTCAGATTAAACGTGGGAGTTGCAGCTGCACTGGCAGCCAATTCTTGTGACGTGAGAATCCAAATTTTGCTCACATTCCCGTACATATCGAGCTTGTAGCGAACCTTAGCTTCTTCTTGCAGCATCATCGGCATCACGATGAAGTTTTCTTTGGAGCGAATTTGCGCGCCCGGTGCCAATTGGTAAGTTTTGCCATCAAGAATAATTTCTGAACCTTGAGGCGGCAGCATATCGGCAACCACCGCATCTGCAGGAATCACCCGCAACACCTGCACCACAGGCGGCTGCGGCTGCGGTGCAGTCGCAGCCTCAATTGCCGCGTTTAGCATGCTGCTCAACAAAGCGGAAAGCAATGAACTCATATCAACCTCATAGACAGCTCAATCACGCAATTTACAACCGCGCCTATATTCCAACATTACTGCATTCGAGCATTTTTTGATACAGGAACAATAACTTGGCGTTGTTTCTTGACCTAAAAACGTGGCATTTGACGCGTATAGTGATATCGGCACGAGATCAGGCTAGCTGAAGCCGGCCGAAAATTGCCCATCCACTCGTGCTGCCACGCTTTCCGCGATCGCTTTGCAGCATACTCAGTCGCGCACCACGCTAGGCTCCAAAAGGCAAAGCAAAACAACTTGTCACGTTTTTGTCACGTCAGAATGAGAAAAGGGCCTAGCGCATACGCTAAGCCCTTGAATTGATGGTGGTGATGGGCGGAATTGAACCGCCGACCTACGGATTATGAATCCGTCGCTCTAACCATCTGAGCTACATCACCACTTAAAACTGCTAAGGGGCGGAATTATCTCGATTTTTGCCCTATTTTGTCAAGGCAACCTTGCCAACTCTGTTTTCAGCCACGACAATGGGCGGCTTAGTGAAATGCGCGCGGCCACTTGGCAAATCCGCGCATGCCCCCGTAGAACGATTGCAATACATAGCGCGCATGAGCAAGCAACTGGATGTCGATCTAATCATTGTGGGCGGTGGCTTGGCTGGCACCGCACTGGCCACGGCGCTTCGTAGCACTTCTTTGCGCATTGCGCTCATTGAGGCGCGCGCACCGATAGCACCCGCACACACCCCAGACACGTGGGATGCCCGTGTTTACGCTATTAGTCCTGTTAATCAACGCTTTCTAAATGATCTCGGCGTTTGGCAACACTTAAACGCGGAAAGATTAAGCGCTGTTCAGCGCATGGAAATTTTTGGCGACGCTGACGGCCGCCTCGCATTTTCTGCTTACGATGCAGGGCTGGATGAACTGGCCTGGATTATTGAAAGCGGCTTGATGCAAGACGAGCTTTGGCAAACAATCAAGCGCCAACCCAATTTAGACTTACTATGCCCGGCCACACCCGCCAGTCTTCAAGTAGCTGACGATGGTGTCACGCTTCAGTTGCAAGATGGCCGAGCCATACACGCCCGCTTGCTAGTGGCAGCAGACGGCGCAAAATCATGGGTACGCGAACAGGCAGGGCTTGATGCCACCACTACGCCTTATCATGAGATGGGGGTAGTCGCGAACTTTGAAACAGAGCTTCCGCACCATGGCACCGCATGGCAATGGTTTCGTGATGATGGCGTGCTGGCGTGGCTGCCTCTGCCAGGGCACCGCTTCTCGATGGTGTGGTCAACACAAGAAGCCCACGCAGAGCAGCTCACCAAACTCACAGCCGAAGAACTATGTGAACGCGTTGCATCTGTCGGCGCACACCGTTTAGGCAAGCTAAATTTAATCACACCACCCGCCGCATTTCCCTTACGCCTGATGCGCGTACCTCGCACCATTTCTTCGCGCATAGCGCTCATTGGCGATGCAGCGCACGCCATTCATCCGCTCTCCGGGCACGGCATTAACCTCGGCTTTCAAGATGCGGCCGTACTGGCCGAAGTTTTACGCGAGGCCCCACCTGCTGCCGATTTAGGCGACCTTCGGATTTTGCGCAAATATGAACGAAAGCGCAGAGAAGAAGTCTCAACCTTGCAGATGGCCACGCACGGATTGCAGCGATTATTTCAGCATTCATCCACTCCCGTGGCCAGGCTGCGTAACTGGGGCATGACACTTACCAACGCGCTACCGTTTGCGCGTAGCCTGTTGGCACGATATGCAGCACTTGGCCCGATGCCGCGCTAAATATCGTCAGGCAATGAATTTCGGAGAACATCATGGCAGCACATTATTTTCATCACCATGCAGCACGCCTCATCACGACGCTAACCCTTTGCATACTCGGTGCTTCAACAGCGTGGGCCGATGAAGCCTCGGTGAAAAAGGCGGCACAGGCCTTTTTTGGGCCCGATTACCGTATTGAAAGCGTGCGCAAATTGCCCATTGGCTTATACGAGCTGCGCAATGGCGATGACATCGCTTATACGGATGAAAAAGTCAGTTTTGTGATGTTTGGCGACTTGATTGAAACCCAAACCAGAGTCAATTTGACGCAGCAACGTCTTGCCCAAATCAATGCCGTCAACCTTAAAGACCTGCCACTTAACCTTGCACTTAAACAAGTTCGAGGAAATGGTAAGCGCATGCTCATTACCTTTGAAGATCCTAATTGCAGTTATTGCAAACGTCTCGCACGAGACATGCAAGGCATGACGGATTTGACGCTTTACACTTTCATTCTGCCTGTCCTAGGCCCCTCCTCACAAAAGCGAGCAGAAGCGCTCTGGTGCGCCACAGATCGTAACAAGGCCTGGCAAGATTGGATGATTAACAATGTGGCGCCAGACGAAAGCAAGTCTTGCGACACCTCTGCGCTGCGTCAGATTGCGAGCGTCGCTAGCAAGTATCGTATTCAAGGCACACCGGCACTTATTTTTGCCAATGGCGAGCGCATCAATGGCGCGGTACCCGTTGGGCAACTCGAAAAAATGCTCAACGCAATTTCAAAATAATGAAAGGCGTTGAACAGAAAACATCCATTTCTAAGGTGATGTAGCACGCATACCACTTGCCGCACGACAACTTTCGATGCAATAAAAACGCCGGCATGACCGGCGTTTTTATTGGCAAACACAATCAGCAGTTATCGCTCACCAATTGGTTTCGCTCTCGGGCGTTGAAGAAATCTTATGGATGGACAAATCTGCGCCATCGTATTCTTCTTCCTGATCCAATCTAAGTCCCAGCAGCTTTTTAATACCACCGTAAACAATGAGCGCGCCGAGCAATGCAATTGCAATACCTATTACGGTGCCCGCAAGCTGTGACATAAAGCTCACACCACCCAAGCCACCTAGCGCTTGCATGCCAAAAATTCCGGCTGCAACGCCGCCCCAGGCACCGCACAGACCGTGCAATGGCCATACGCCAAGCACGTCATCAATCTTCCAGCGGTTTTGCGTAAGCGTGAACATATAAACAAACAGTGCGCCTGCCACACCACCGGTAACGAGAGCGCCAATCGGATGCATCACATCTGAACCCGCGCAAACTGCAACCAAACCGGCTAACGGGCCGTTATGAACGAAGCCGGGGTCGTTACGGCCAACCAACAGCGCCATTAGAGTGCCACCCACCATCGCCATCAAAGAATTCACTGCAACGATGCCCGAAATTTTGTCGAGCGTTTGTGCACTCATCACATTGAAGCCAAACCAACCCACGGTCAGGATCCAAGCACCCAATGCCAAGAATGGAATTGAGGACGGCGGATGTCCAACAATCATGCCATCTTTGGTATAGCGCCCACGTCGCGCGCCGAGCAGCACGACTGCAACCAGCCCAATCCAACCGCCCACGGCGTGCACAACCACGGAGCCCGCAAAGTCGTGAAACTCAGCGCCAAAATTGGCAGATAACCAAGCCTGAATACCGAAGCCTTGGTTCCATGCAATGCGTTCAAACAGTGGATACACCAAACTCACAATCAATGCAGTCGCGAGTAATTGCGGACCAAATTTGGCACGCTCGGCAATGCCACCAGAGACGATGGCAGGAATCGCTGCAGCAAAGGTGAGCAGGAAGAAAAACTTGGTCAGCTCATAGCCATTTTGTTGAGCCAGCGTTTGAGCACTGCCTAAAAAATGGGTGCCATATGCAAAGGTGTATCCAACAAAGAAATAGGCCAATGTTGAGACTGAAAAATCACTCAGGATTTTGACGAGTGCATTAACCTGATTTTTTCGGCGAACGGTACCCAGTTCTAAAAAGGCAAAACCTGCATGCATGGCCAAGACCATGATCGCGCCCAGCAGTATGAACAGCACATCTGCTGATGTTTTTACTTGTTCCATAATGTCTCCGAATAGCACAACCCAGAAACAGGCAACAAGCAAGAATTATGCACAATATAGGTGCATTAAATATCAATTACTTACAAAAATAAGCGCTTAAAATCGCACCAACACAGTGCCAATTCTTAAGGTTTTGCACCAAAATAAAGTACTTCCAAGCTTACTTAGACACCATAGCCTCAGGCGTTGCACCCTTTGGCAACAGAATCCACATACGTCCTTTTTGTTTCATACGGCCAGCATGTTCTCCCGCCTGGTCTCCTGATCCCCAGAAAAAATCAGCGCGGACACCGCCTTTAATTGCCCCACCCGTATCTTGCGCCACCATCAAGCGATTCATTGGCAGCCCAGTTGAGGGATGTGTTGTCACTAACCATACTGGCGCACCCAAGGGTATCGACCGCTGATCAACCGCCAAACTATATCCATCTGTCAGCGGCACACCCATTGCACCGGGCGGTGCGGCGACCGGCTCACCCAAATCACGAAAGAAAATATAGCTAGGATTAGCATTGAGCAATTCAGCCAATCGTTCGGGGTGCGACCGCGCCCACGACTGGATGCCCTGCATAGAAGCCTGATCAAGCCTAAGCTCACCGCGATCAACTAACCAACGACCAATTGAGCGATACGGCCAGCCATTTTGTTCTGCAAAACTAATTCGCACGTTCTTGCCGTTTGGCAATTGCAACTGCCCCGAACCCTGTATTTGCAAAAAGAAGACTTCGATCGCATCTGCACCCCAATACAAAACCGGCGCCACTGTCCGATTTTCGGTAGTGATTTCAGCTCGATCTGCATATGGCACGACTCGGTTACCTTGCACGCGACCGCGGAGTCGCATACCTTTTAACTCGGGATACTGACCCGCCAAGTCCACGACTAACAAATCTGCGGGCACGCCATGAATTGGCGTTTGATACACCCCGCCTCGCGCTTGGCTGGCCTTGATGATCGGCTCGTAATAACCCGTCACTAAACCTTCATCAGTTTCATCGGCATTCAGAACTTGGAAAGGCTGCAGCTGCGTTTGTATAAATGTTCGCTGCACCACACCATCTGCATTTAACAAAAGCGGCACTTGGTCACATACGTTTGCCCACAATGAATTTCGCTTCACCGCAGCCTGACACGAGCGAGACAGAGCAAGCAACGATGTCATGACATCCGTATCATTCCAACCGGGAAGCTGACCCCACTCCACAATTTTCCAGGTGGCAGTGCGAACTGTTTTGGCAGGAACTTCGGTAGATGAAGGCGTTTTGACGGGTTGTGTTGCGCAGCCCGACAGGATTGCAGCACACGCCAGCCAACTCAAAAAATGCGCTTGTCGAATAAACATTGTCAGAGGTGTTCGGCTTATTTTTGATCGGTAATTTAAATAGCGTCGCGTCGCTGTAGATCACTAGAGTCGGCGTATCAAGCGAAGCTCCATCGAACAGAAAAACGATTCTGACGATAGATACAACAACACGTGCAAAACAGAAATTACACTAGAGAACCACTAAGAATTTTTAATTATTCGCAAAAACTGCGGCGCATAATTTGCTAGCTGCTCACACCGATGCCGTGAATTCGATAGAGGAGCCACACACTTATTTAGGATTTATAAAGCGAAACTGTGAGTCTGCGTTTCAGCTTCCTGCTCCAAATAAACCCAATCAACGATCTCATTGTTTGGCATGTAGCCTACAACGAGCCCCTCCATCATCCGTCGGATGACGCCAACATCATTAATATTCAGCGCCATTTCTAGCGCATTTAGTTTTGGCTCCAATTCTTCCCAAGATAAAAATTCCTCATGGGCCTTCATGATGCGCGGGTGCGGGGTAGGCTTGGCGTTGTCACCAATCAAGAGTTCTTCGTAAAGTTTTTCACCAGGACGCAAGCCAGTAATTGCAATCTCGATGTCGCCCTCTGGATTTTGTTCATTTTTCAAGGTCAAGCCTGAGAGTTCAATCATGCGGTGGGCCAGATCCATGATCTTGACCGACTGACCCATATCAAGCACGAACACGTCACCACCTTTGGCCATAGCCCCCGCTTGTATCACCAACTGCGAAGCCTCGGGGATAGTCATAAAGTAGCGCACGATTTCCGGGTGCGTCAGTGTAATCGGCCCTCCGTCGCGAATCTGTTGTCTAAATTTCGGCACCACCGACCCAGAGGAACCCAGCACGTTACCAAATCGGACCATGCTGAACTTGGTGCCTGGGTTGGTGGCAGCAATTGCTTGAAGTGTCATTTCCGCCAGTCTTTTGCTGGCACCCATGATATTGGTCGGTCGAACGGCCTTATCAGTGCTGACAAGAACGAAGTCGGAAACGCCATTTTCTGTTGCCGCTAGAGCCGTAAGTAACGTGCCTAGCACATTGTTTTTAACTCCTGCGGCAGGGTTGTGCTCAACAAGGGGCACGTGCTTATAGGCTGCAGCGTGATAGACCGTATGCGGGTGCCAAGTCGACATAATTTCCCGCATGCGTTCGTTATCCTGTACTGAGGCCAACAACGGCACTAATACAACATCATGTCCAGCAAGCTTTTCTACTAACTCCTGATGAATTCCGTAGAGGGCAAATTCACTCTGCTCTATGAGCAGTAACTTACTCGGGCCAACCGAGACAATCTGCCTACAAAGTTCACTACCGATTGAACCACCAGCGCCAGTCACCATCACAACTTTGTTGTGCACATTCATTGCCAATAAAATGTGATTGGGCATAACAGGCTCTCGGCCCAATAGATCATCGATATCCAGTTCGCGCAAATCTGAAATGCTGACTTTACCCTGCGCCAAATCTGTCACGCTCGGTAGAGTGCGGACTGCTACTTTTGCCACACGGATCTGGCCCAAAATCTCGTTGCGGCGGCGACGTGAGAGGCTAGGCATAGCCAGCAACACGTCGCTGATGTTGAGCGTAGAAGCCAGGCTATCTAAGTCGGCGGGGTTGTAGATGTGCTGGCCGTTGAGCACGTGCCCATGTAGGCGATCATCGTCGTCCAAGAAGCCGGCCACCTGCATTTCGTGACTATTAGTCATGGCTACCGCCAGCTGGCGGCCTGTCTTGCCTGCACCGTATATCAGCACCTTTGGGCGCGAAGCGTGCCTGAGAATGCTATGGTACTGCTCGCCAAGCCAAATCCGCGCCAAGGCTCGAGACGCGCCAACGAAGAGTAAGAGCAGAATTGGCTGGATAATCCCCACTGTACGTGGAACCCCTGCAACGCCAATTGCAGTAAACACGGATGCATAGAGCAAGCCGTAAACGCCTACAGCGCGTGCCACTGCGAGCAATGCGGGCCAACCGCTGTAGCGAAAAATTGCGCGGTAGAGGCCCGACACGACAAATATGGGCAAAGCAATGCCAACGGAAGTCACTGCCGCCCAAAAAGCATTCCCAGACAAAGCGACTAATTCGCCGAGCCGAAGATAGTAGGCCAACCAGACGGTCAATACGCACAGGGCGGTATCAAGCGCCAAGACAACAAAGCGCTTGGCCCATCGAGGTAAAGCCAATATTGGCATCGCAAAGTTTTGCAAGAGCATTCTTACTCCAGTCAATTCGGCGGGTTAGTGGGAAACCCCATCCCGACGCAGGACCTTCAGCAGCGTCAGCCACAAAATCTTTAGGTCGAACCAAAACGAGCTTCTTTGGAGATATTCAGCATCCAATTTGACCTTGTCGGGAATCGGCAATTCATCCCTGCCGTTAACCTGCGCCCAACCCGTAAGGCCTGGCACCAGTTCGTGAACACCGGCATCGGTACGCAAAGCGATCAGGTCATCTTGATTGAAAAGAGCTGGACGAGGGCCTACGAAACTCATATCGCCTTTGAGGATGCTCCACAACTGCGGCAGCTCGTCCAGGCTGGATTTGCGAAGAAACGAGCCGATGGGTGACAGCCATTGGCCGGGGTTCTGTAGTAGGTGCGTGGCCACTGCAGGGGTGTCGACACGCATGCTGCGGAACTTGGGCATTTTGAAAATATGGTTGTTGCGGCCCACCCTGGCGCTCCAATAAAGCGCTGGCCCTGGCGAAGTTAGCCGTACCGCTAGCGTTACAAACATTATGGGCAGCGCAAGCAACACAACAGCCACCAACACCAACACCAAGTCAAACAACCGCTTCATGGGCGAAAACCTTCAGCGGCACGCCGCAGCCCTTCGTCCAAAGACACCGGCGGGATCCAGCCCAAGAGTTGACGGGTTTTGGCAATATCCAGTTGTAATGAACCGTACAGGCGCTGATATGTGCCAGGCTTATTCAATACGGCCTCCCCCAGCTTCAAGAGTGCAGGCGGCAGGTAAAACAGGTGTGCGGGGTGCCCCATTGCGACGCCCATGCGCTTGAGCAGTTGTACCGTTGAAAGGTCTTCACCATCACTCACCAGGAAAGTCTGATTCGCAGCTGCTGGATGCTGCAAGCAAGTCACAATCAAGTCCACCAGGTTGTCCAAAGCCACCAGGCTTCGCCGGTTTTCTGTTGCTCCAGCCATTGGCAGTGGGACGCCTCGCGCCAGCCAGCGCATCATCGATTGGAAATTGGCTTTGACACCAGGTCCGTACACCAGTGGAGGGCGGATGATCACAACCTCTATCCCGGTCTGATTTGAAATTTGTCGAAGTTCATTCTCTGCCTCAAGCTTTGAGATGCCATAAGGATCTGAGGGTGCAGGCTCATCTGATGCACTGAACGTCCGACCCGAGACCGTGAACTCACCGTTTACCTTGATGGAGCTTAGGAAGATGAATCGCTTAACTCCTGCTTCTGCAGCCTGTCGTGCCAGATTTACTGTCCCTGACACATTGACCTTGCGGAACTCCGATAACGGATCGGCGGAAGTATCCTGCATCACATGCACACGTGCTGCGAGATGTACAAGCACATCAATGCCTAGTTCATTCCGAAATTGCCAATCTGAGTATTGGCCAAGTTCGGGAGCAGCCACCGTAGCAACGCCATCAATGCGAGCGAAGTCCCCCGGCTGCCGCACGTACGCCAGCACCTGGTGGTTGTTAGCTGCTAGTTCTCGAACTAAAGCATGTCCAACAAAACCATTCGCACCTGTGACTGCGATCCTCATCACTCTGCCACTTTCGTCGGTACCAAACCCTCATAGAGAGTGAGGGTCTCTTTGAGAACTTGCTGCAGAGATAGAGATTGTTCAACCATCAATCTCCCGGCTGTGCCCATCTGGCGGCATCGGTCTGGATCAAGAATCAAAGACTCTAGTGCAGCACTTAATGCAGGTATATCGCGCGGCGGAACCAGAATACCGCTTCGCCCGCCTGCGACCAGTTCACGGCAACCAGGTATGTCCGTAGTCACGATTGCCCGGCTACTAGCCATCGCTTCAATCAAGGCCTTCGGGACACCTTCGCCGTAGAAGGTCGGCAGGCAAGCAATGCTCGCCATAGTTAAAACAGCAGGAATGTCCGAGCAATACCCCCACCATTCGACTTTTCCGCTATCGTGCCAGTCACGAAGCTGTGACTCTTGTACCGATGTTGGATTCTCTAGATCGGGGATTCCAATCAGGGCGAAACGAGCCTTGACTCCTGCATCGCGAATGCGGTTAGCCGTGCGACCCGACACCTATGCTCTGCTCGAAACGGTCGGGCTGGTCGATACGCAGAATTTTGCGCGCATCCACTCCGGCGCAAAGGGCGCATCTAAACATGTGTTTCCTCGAAGTTCAGAGTCTTGCGGCCACGCAGAAAACGTAACCAATCCGGCCCAAGTCGGATACGGATAGATAGAAGCAGCGCAGATAATACGGTGCACGATACCGTCAGGACTACAACGTAGCGTTCCGCATTCGACAGGTCGACGATCCTCTCGATGTACCAGCAGGCCACCGTCAGCAGGGAACCCACAACAATCCAATGGTCTTGAAAAGGGACAAGGCCTATGCGCCGGGCGGCCACCGCCAGCCACACGCGCGTCATCAGCATTTCTGCAATGACAACAAACAGGACAGCCTCAACCCCGTATCCCGGAACCAACGCCCACAACGCCAGCATGGCCACCATCACGGTGAATATCCGAATTCTTGAATAGAGATTACCTTTGTTGGCGGCATAGAGCATAGCCGTCGCAGGCTTGCCTGAGTTCTGCAGCAGGACGTAAACCACGAGCCATGGCAACCAGGCACCCGCCAGCACAAACTTGCCATGGGTCAGTAGGCTCACCACTTCTTCTCCTAGGAACACAGCACCAACCCCAACGCAGGCCAAGCCTGCATAGACAAGGTCCCAGGCTGGCCGGATATGCGCGAAACGACTATTCGCAAGCTGTGCCTCCTTGAGTGCTATAGGCCATAGGACATTGGCAAACGCATTGGTTCCCTGCGTCATCAAACCCTGATAGACACGCGCATGATTGTAGTTACCCAACGCCTCACCGCTGGCGGCATTCACGATAAGAGCGTTCTCCAGCGTCGCACGGGTATTGTCCACCAGTCCGGCAAACCAAGCGCCCAACGCCACACCACGAACCTGGCGCAACCATTGCATCTTCACCGGCACCCACACCGAACGGCGCAGAAGTGCCAGTGGAAGGGCCGTACAGACGAGCAAGCCAGCACACTGCCCCCAGAACAAGGCCGAACGCCCCGTCTCAAGCAAGTACAGGCAGGCTAGGATGACCAGCATGTTCACCACCGACTGGAGCAACAGGCTGGCCGCCAGCCACTCGCTGCGCTGCCGCACGATCAAGATAGGATTCATGATGGACCATGTGGTCCTCAGTGGTAGCGTGAGACACAGCAGCCATATTTCGGATCGCGTCAGTTCCGAAAGCAGCGGGACTTGGCGCGCAAGCATCGGCCACCCCAACAAAACCACAACCGCAGCCAGCAAGCCCAAAAAAAAAGCCAATGCAATCAGAGTGGACTGCAACTGAGCCCGCCCAAATTCGTCGAGGGCAGGGTAATGACCGTATAGAACATATGCCGAACCCGTTTCGCAGACGGCAACGACCAAGGCCACCACCACGACCGCCATCCCGTAAACACCATAGTCCTCCGGACCGAGCACAAAGGTCGCCATGGGTATCAGCGCCAACCCCAGCAACCCCTGCAATAGACTGGCCACTAGATTGACCGAGACACGGCTCATCAGGCGAAGACTCGTCGTATTGGCTGCAGACATAAGCGGAAAAATACTTCGACCTAGGGGCGAACTTCAGGCAATCGCCCTATTCGCGGCCAACGTAGATGAAAGACGCCGCTTCGTTGGTCCGCACAAACTCGGAAAAACGAAGCTCAGGATGGCGCTGTCGGAATTCGTTCCAGGCCAGTTGCTCACCCCGCTGCGGATCACCATGGAAGCAGTACCAGTCGTCGAAGACGATGACGGTTCCCACCTGCAGGAAGTCAATAACCCACTCTAGGACCGGGACCGTGGATACATACAAGTCACAGTCAATATAGATGACAGCCGCCTTGGTAGGGAGCAAACTGTCCTTGAGCTCCGTTGTCAGCGAAGCATCATAGAAGCCTTTGACGGTTCTGAGCTTGTCAGTCGGCATGCCATGCCCCCGCACGCGCTTGATGAAACGCTCCTCCGCGAAAGCCAGCTTGCCCTTTTCCCAGATTGGCTGCTGATCTACCTCTGCTATCTCTGGCAGACCTTCAAAGGAGTCGAAGCCAACATAGGTGAAGTCAAAGAGGTGCTGAAAATGGTCCCATGCCTTCCTCATGGTGTTGGCTTCGTTACAGCCGAATTCGAAGTAGTACCCGGGAACGGGACGGTTGATGTGCAGGAAGCGCGCAATGCTCATGAAGACGTAGCTACGCTGATCCTGCCCGAACTGCCAGTACTCGCGGCGGATCCAGCGCCCCTTGCGCGTCATTGCCCAGAGCGGTAGCGCGTCACGGAGCCTGCGGGCGATATCCAGCAACGCCGGCGGCAAGTGTCTTTTCAGTAGGACTCTCAATTCGCGCTTCCTCTAAACTGTTGAATGAAACAAGCAGACGATGCCAACGCCGCCTTATGGCCGTAAAAGCATGGACTTCAGCTCCTGCACCAGTCGCTGCGACGCGACTTCAGGCTCGAACGACCGCAAGTAGGTCTGCCTGGCCGAAGCTCCCAGCCTCGCCGCAAGATCGGGGCTGGCATATGCGATCCGCATTTGCTCCGCAAACTCTCTCGCCGATGACGCGAGAAGGCAGTTATCACCCGACACCAATTCGGGATTTCCGAGCGCAGTGTTGGCATGCGCGATCACCAGGGCTCCCATGGACATGGCAGTCACGATGCGGCTGCGGTTTCCCACCGGGACCGAAATGGGTGCTAGCACGGCATGACAGCGCACCACCTCCGCAGCCAAGTCGTCTACAAAGCCGAGGAACTGGAATTCGGGTCGCGACTCGATATCCGATCGTACCCAGGCGGGCAATTCACGCATGCCGGAGATCAGGATGGAAAAGCCCTGCGGTCCCCAGGTCCGAAGCAGCAGCGGGTATACAGATTTCAGCAGAAAATCGAAAGCCGAACGCGAACCGAGCGCTGCCAGCGTGCCAAACAGGATAAATGTAGGCTTGGCATGCTTGGAGGCAAGGACTGCCTCACGCTTAAGCTCACTAGGCCATGGGTAAGGACAGTAGCGACTGGCAATGCCCAATTGCGCCAAACGCGCGACCGAAGAGTAGGACGACACGATGACATGCTGCTGGCCACATAATACTTTGCGATAAAACCGCTTCCATAATAGCCCGGCGACATATGAGCGGATCAACCCGGGGAGCTTGCATGGATCGGCCTTGAAGTCGTAGTACGCATGGTAAAAACCGGTCTGGAATGACAGATCTCCCAGCCAGATCAACAGGCGCTCCAAGCCCATACGCTGGGCTAGCTCGGCGGCCATGATGTCGAAACATACGACCGCATCCGGCTGGAACGACTCCACATGTGAGAGCAACTCGTCTGACAGTTCGCAGGCGCGGAGATTCAGGCCTGCGCGCTTGGCCACCCTGGCTTCCCGCAAAGAAAAAATGCGCACGTTGAAACGTGGCACTGGAGAGATGGCCTCAACGTACTCTCGCTCCGACTCCGCCGACAACTCGCCTGGAGAAACAAGCAGCAGGTGTTCGACCCTGAACTCCGACTTGCGCAAGGCGTCAAGATACCAGTAGAAAAGCACGGAGCTCGCACCTCGCCGCGGATGTGGGTAAGCGCCGGTATGACATGAGAGTTCTCCGGGTGATAGTTATCGCCCGGGCCGTAGAGGTTGGTAGGCATGACGCTACGGTAATCCATCCCGTGGCTTTGGCCATACTGGCGGTTGTAGCTTTCGCAGAGCTTGATGCCTGCGATCTTAGCGATGGCGTAGGGCTCATTGGTGGCCTCCAGAGGGCCAGTGAGCAACGCGTCTTCGCGCATTGGTTGCGAGGCCAGCTTGGGGTAGATGCAGCTGGATCCGAGAAATAGCAGTTTTTGTACGCCGTGTCGAAATGCCGCGTCGATAACATTGGCCTGGACCAAGAGGTTGCTGTAGATAAACTCTGCCGGGTAGGTATTGTTGGCGTAGATGCCTCCCACCTTGGCTGCGGCCAAGTAGACCTGATCAGGCGTCTCGGCTGCAAAAAATGCATTGACGGCGGCCTGGTCGGTGAGGTCGAGTTCCACGTGGGTGCGAGTAACGATGCGATCTGCCGGATGGCCATAGGCGAGCAACTGGCGCACGATTGCGGAACCCACCATGCCACGATGGCCGGCGACGTAAATTTTGGGATTAACGCTCATGCGTTGGTTCTGCATATGTATCTTCAAGCCAGACGATATCGTCTTCGCCTAGATAACCACTCGATTGCACTTCGATGATTTCCAGCGGGATGTGGCTAGGTTTGGCTAGACGATGCGCCTCATCGAGCGTGATGTAAGTGAACTGTTTTTCTGTGAGCAATAGTTTTTTGTTGCCGCAGGTGATTTCAGCTGTGCCGCTGACAACCACCCAGCGTTAAGCACAGGGCTGTTTGCTTGATCGCGCCTTCTTTCAATAGGCGAGCGAAGGTCTCAGCCCGCATTGAATGCTCGCCAACGCCGATGCACGAGGGGTGAAGGTGTCGTACAGAGCACGGCATTCGCGCAGGAACTCGGACGAGAAGATGGCGCTGGACAGGCCGACGAATCCGGTGCCCACTACGACGATTTTCATGCGCGGAGACACTCCCGGAAAATACACATGCGCAGCATTGTGTCTGCTTCCATTCGAAAACCGTCCATTCGATTCAATTTGGGATTGGCGGTCAATGTGCTTTAGGCACGCTACCGCCATGCCGTTTCACGATCAGCAAGCGCGGTCTGCGAGGTATAACAGTGGGATTCCGAGGCTTTTTAGAATCAGCGGAGGCTGCAAAAGGCCTAACGGGTGGCTGCATTTTGCCACACCGTCATGACTGTGAGAAATATTTCGACCGCGCTTCAGCAGACCTTGCGCAGGTTGGCCGGCGCAACCCGCACACTTACTTGCTTGCAGAGCAGTTCGATCAACACCATGACGCGACGCTCGCCATCGGCCATTTGGTAGATGCCTTCGATACCGGCAAACGGCGCTTCTGTGAGGCGCACGCGCTCACCAGGCTTAAACAGTCGCTCCGGCTCGGCCTGAACAGACGCCTCTTGCTCACGAAGGACTTCGACCAGCGAGTCGTCCACCTTGGCCGGCTCAACCCCAAAACAAACCAATCGACTAACACCCTTGGTTGAACGAATTGGCGCCCAGCTCTGGGCCGAATCGCCCTGGCCCAGATGGACGAATAGGTAGCGCGGAAACAAGGGCTCGTCCGCCACCGTCAGGATGCCCTGGCAGAGCCTTTCGGATGGAAGAGTGGGCAGATAGCACCGAAAACCTTGGCGCTGGAGGTTTTCCAGGGCGCACTTTTCCTGCCTAGGCTTAGTATGAACGAGGTACCAATGCATCCAAGTCTCCTGCATTAATTGCAGCGCAGTTTAACTTGCTGCCATACGCATAAACAACTGGACTTAATTCCTAGGTAACCCAAGCCAGCCACGCTCTGAATTTACACGAAAGCCTCATAGTGCTAACAACGAGTTGAACGCACCACCATAAAGACGCAATGTTTTTTGTGAAGGCTATAAAACAAAAAGCCCAACCAGACAAGATTGGGCTTTAATTTAATGGTGGTGTAGTCCCCTACTAGAGAGAACCTTCCTGCCTCATCGGCGAGGACACCGTAGGCAAGATTATATACGATGCGGAGGTCCGGGTGGACTTTGGCTGTCTCCGCGCATTTCCGACCGTCGATAGCTTGCGCTGCCACGATCAGCGCCCGGGGTTCTTGACCTTCAGATGGCGGCATGAATAGCGCTGCTGGCCCCAGGACACGGCGAAGGTTTCGGAAACCTCGTACCAGTTGCCGCCTGGATGGCCACCGCCGTGGTTCTCCCCCATGCAGGAGCATTCGCAATGAAAGCCCGACGCATTCCAGCACGCCGGAGCGCACTTCTGGTGCTCCCGGTACACGCATGTCCCTTGAGTGCCCAAGTTTGAACTGAATAGCAAAGCGTCACTTGCCAATGCGAACGATTCTCATTTATAATGCGATGTATGAAGACTTTAACCCCACCGGCAAGCCAGAAAGTCGACAGAGATCCAAGTCGACAACTTGATCGGACGGTCGTGCGGCAGGGGGTTGGGCGCGTGAGCAGCGAGAAGCTGCTTGGTGCGCTGCGAGAGCTGGAAATTGAACATGGCACGGAGCGGTATCGCCTGCGTGTCACGTCTACTGGAAAGCTTATTCTCACAAAGTAATCGACTGTCAACCACTACCGCACCAGCCAGCCTCCGCCAGCCAGTGCCTAAATTAGATTTAGGAAGTACTATGCTGAGCAAAACAAAACTGGCGTTGGCGCTGAGCCTAGCTTGGGGAATTGCCCCTGCCATGGTGTCGGCCCAACAAGCCTCGGACACCGAAGGCGCCGTCACGCGGTTGAATGAAATCACTGTCAGTTCGACTCGCACCGAGCGGCGGGTAGACAAGGTGCCCAACACTGTCACAGTGACATCTGCCTCAAAGATTGAGCAGGATGGTGCGCGGGACATCAAGGATGTGTTCCGCGATGAACTTGACGTAACCGTTCGCGCTGCCCCCACGCGCTTCACTGCGGCAGGAGCCGCCACTGGGCGCGCAGGTAATGAAGGCATCAACATCCGTGGCCTAGAAGGTAATCAGGTGCTGATGATGGTTGATGGCATCCGTGTGCCAAACAGCTTTTCGTTTGGTTCATTTGCCACCGGACGCGGTGACTTTCTTGATGTGGATGGCATCAAGACCGTGGAAGTGCTGCGCGGCCCAGCCTCCACTCAGTTTGGTAGCGACGGCTTGGCGGGTGCGGTCAGTTTCCGAACGCTCGACCCTAGCGACCTTCTCAAGTCGGGACAGTCCACCGGCGGGTTTGCACGCTCAAGTTACGCCAGCATTGACCGCTCTTGGTCTAACACGCTGGGCGTGGCTGGAACCAATGGGCAGTGGCAAGGGATGCTTTTGGGAAGCTACCGGCAAGGCCATGAAGTGGGCAACAAAGGTGACAACGATGCGCAAAACGTCAATCGAACCACGCCCAACCCAGTTGACTACAACAATCGGTATCTGCTGGGCAAGGCTTTCCTCACGGTTGATCCGACGCAGCAGGTCGGACTGACTTTCGAGACGCAAAACCGCAAGCAAAACACCGAGGTCTATTCAGCGCGGGCGGTGCCTCCCTTGACTTCGACCAGCACACTGGACTTGGATACGCGAGACCAGATTGATCGAAACCGAGTCTCTTTGGAGCATCGATTTAACGATCTGAACGCCCAATGGGTTCAACGCGCAGAGACTCGCGTCTATTGGCAAGATGCGAAAGTCAGCCAGCTTGCCACGGAAGACAGAAATACAGCGACGGATCGAACACGTGACAACAGCTACAGCACGAAAGTAGCCGGTTTTTCGACGTTGCTGGAAAGCAATCTGACGGGGGCTCTGAATCAACGGCTGACTTACGGCGTGGATTGGAGCAAGGCAGAAATCACAGGTTTACGTGATGGCACCGTGCCCCCTTTTGGTGAAACCTTCCCAACCAAGCCATTCCCTGACACGACTTACACTTTGGGCGGTGCGTTTGTTCAAAGCGAAATCGAGGCTGGGAAATTCAGCATCATTCCCGGGCTTCGATTTGACCACTACAACTTGTCCCCATCGGCCGCCGGATACACCGGTGGCACTGCAGTGGCCTTGTCAGGCCAAGCCGTTACACCGCGCCTGGGTGTGGTGTGGCAACTCGCGCCTTCATTTGCGCCCTACAGTCAACTTGCCAAGGGGTTTCGTGCGCCAACGCCGGATCAAGTCAACAACGGATTCACAAACGCAGCATCCGGCTACACCAGCATTGGGAATCCCAACCTGAAAGCGGAAAACGCCGACAGCATAGAGATTGGATTCCGGGGCAAGGTTGAAAGTGTTCGCTACTCCGTGGCGGCGTTTGACAACCGCTACAAAGACTTCATCAGCCAGCAAGCAGTGAGCGGAGCGGGAACACCGGCAGATCCCACCGTGTTCCAGTACATCAACCTCGCCAACGCGCACATTCACGGCGTCGAAGCTCGTGCCGAGTGGCAGATAGACAAACTGTGGAAGGCCAACGCGGGTATAGCCTATTCAAAAGGTGACAGTGAAGCCAACGGGGTCAAAACTCCCTTAGATACGATTCAACCGCTTAAGGCTGTCTTCGGTGTTCGGTACGACGACGCCTTGTGGGGCGCGAGAGCCAATCTGGTTTACAGCGAAGGCAAAGACAGCAGTCAGATTTCAACAACAACTGCGCAATTTGCTCCCCCTTCCTACACCGTGCTTGATCTTGGTTTCTATTGGAAGCCTATTCGCAACCTGACGGTCAATGCCAACCTGAATAACGCCTTCGATACCAAGTACTGGCGCTGGTCAGATGCCAGAGGCTTGGCCTCCAGCAGCACGGTCACAGATGCCTACACCGCCCCCGGTCGTAACGCGCAAGTGTCCGTTCGATACGATTTTTGAGGCCACATTAGGAAAAAAAATGAAACGCAGAGACTTCAATACTTTGTTCGCAACTTCAGCTGTTGCCCCTTTGCTTGTGTCCGGGTGCGGGGGTGGCAATCAACAAGTCAACAGCTATAAACAGACCAACTTGGTTGCTGATACGGCCAGTTCTTCCAGTTTTATGCCGACCCTGCGCTCCATTCGAATGGAGGATGCTTTTATCAATGCTTGGGGCATCGCCATACGGCCAGCGGGGGCGGGCGGCCATTTTTGGGTGACGGCAGGCAAATATTCCTACCAGTTTGTTGGTGATGTCTCTGCATCTAGCAATGTCAGCTTGCGCAACTTGACGCAAGACAATCTGAAGCTGGTGGAGTTGCCTGGCATGAGTGATGACGGATTCGCGACTGGCACAGTCTTCAATGGAGCGCCAATTGACAGCAATAAGTTTTGGGTGGCCAATCAGCCTGCACAAGTTGATGGCGTAGAAGTGAACCTCAGCGGTTCGGCGCGCTTTCTGTTCGCCGCAGATTCGGGCATCGTTTGGGGTTGGACTGAACGCAACCCAGCGAATCTTGCGACCCCCGTTCGAGTTGACGGACCGGCAGTTGTCAAAATAGACGACAGTGCCAACGGAGCGGCGTTTTTTGGCATGGCCATTCGTCCTGACAATTGGTCAACCCTTTGGCTCGCAGACTTTGGCAAAGCACCACGCTTGCGGCAGTTCAATGATCAATGGCAAGAAGTTGCCTTATCCGGATTCACGAACCCGTTCGCCAGCGGCTCGAATGGGGCTACCGCCCCAGGCGACTATGTGCCATTTAATGTTCAGACCCTAAAGGTGGGCAATGTTGACCGCGTCTTCGTAGCGTACGCAAAGTCGCAAAAAGATCCCGATCATCCAACGCAGTTCTTAGCCGCTGAAGAAGATGCCCTCGATGCGGCATCAGAAGGAGAAAGACCGAATCGTGGCAAGGTCGTAATGTACAGCTTAGATGGCGAGCTTTTGGCTCGGTTCGATGACGAACGCTTAAACGCCCCCTGGGGAATGGCCGTTGCACCCGCCAACTTTGGGATTTTCTCTGAAAAATTGCTGGTGGGGAATTTTGGTGGAAGCGGACGAATCGCGGTCTACGACATCCAATCCGCAAAATTCGTCGACTGGTTGAAGAGTGACAAAGGCCTGCCAGTAGCAATCGAAGGGCTCTGGGGGCTTCAGTTTGGAAACGGTGCCAGCCTGGGTGATGCCAACGCGCTCTATTTCGCCGCAGGCCCTGGAGATGAGAGCCAAGGCGTGTTCGGCTCATTGCGTCCGCTCATCTGAACACTGTATTCGAAAGGTCTATATGCCCACAGAGATCAATCTTGAAGCTGTGATGAATGAATGTCGCACTTTCCCCGGGCACTTCCAAAGTCTGCATCTTGCTACTTGCAATGCCGCCAGTGAGCCAGAAGCCAGCTATGCGGCCTACGTCGAACACGAAGGAAGTTATTACATCTACACCAGCGAATTGTCTGCCCACACCGCCAATCTGGCTGCAAGCGGGCGCTGCTCTGTCTTGTTCATTAAAAGTGAAGCAGAGGCCAAGCATCTGTTTGCTCGCCGTCGATTGACGCTGCAATGCACCGCCATCGAATGCCATCGAGACTCACCCGCATTTGAGCCACTGATGGACATGTTTGTCCAGAAGTTCGGGAACTTTATGGGGATGATGCGAAAGCTGGCAGATTTTCATCTGTACCAGTTGCAACCACATAGCGGCAGCTATGTCGCGGGATTCGCCCAGGCTTACACCCTCGAAGGTGAGGGTTTGCGCGAGATCAAACACCGCAAGGAGCAAGGTCATCGTAGTCCGGACAAAGCGACCGCCGCTGCGATGGACGCGGTGAAGCAGTAGCCACCAATTGCAGCAAATAGGGGATATTCATGAACGGCTCAGCCCAAACCATTCGAGATACATTCACCACCCTACGGCGCAGCGGCAAAGCTCGCCACCGGGACATTGCCGAACAACTGCGGATTTCTGAGGGTGAGTTGATTGCAGCCCATGCCGGTGTCGCTAGCGACGACCCCAATGTGATCTTGCATCCTACGCGCTTGCGCCCCGACTGGCCCAACATCATAGCGTCGCTGGAGTCATTAGGCGAAGTTATGGCCTTGACCCGTAACACCTCCTGCGTCCATGAAAAGACGGGGGTATATCGCAATGTCAGCCACCAAAAACATGTGGGGCTGGTGCTGGGCGGTGAGATTGATCTGCGCGTGTTCTATCAACAGTGGGCACACGGCTTTGGTGTGGTGGAGAAAACAGAACAAGGGGTGCAGCGTAGCTTGCAATTCTTTGATGCGGAAGGTACTGCCATCCATAAGGTCTTCTTGAAGCCACAGAGCAATGTGGAGGCGTATCTGGGGCTGGTTGCAAACTTTGCCGACAGCAACCAGGCAGCAGGTATCTGCACACAGGCCCCAGCGGCACGTTCTGCCGAACTCCCAGATACAGCCATTGATGTGGCGGGTTTTCATCGGGCATGGGATTCGTTGCGCGACACCCATGACTTTTTCGGAATGCTCAAGCGCTTTGGTGTGACGCGAACGCAAGCGCTGCGCTTGGCTGAACCCAAGTTTGTCCAGAAGGTGGAGGCGGATGATTGCCAGAGTCTGTTGCAAGCAGCGGCAGCCGATGGTGTTTCCATCATGGTGTTTGTCGGCAATCCCGGCATGATTCAAATTCACTCTGGGCCAATCAAGAAAGTGGCAGCCATGGGGCCATGGGTCAATGTGCTTGATCCAGGCTTCAACCTGCATCTTCGCGAAGACCATATCGCCAGTGCTTGGGTCGTCAAGAAGCCCACGGTTGACGGACTGGTGACATCGCTTGAATTGTTTGACTCCCAGGGTGACACTATTGCGATGTTCTTTGGCGAGCGCAAACCGGGCAAACGTGAACTGTGCGAATGGCGTGCGTTGATTGAGAACATTCAGCAGGAGCCCTGGCAATGCGTCGCTTGAACCAGTTTAAACAGACTGCACAGCCGAATGCCGAACGTAGAAAGACCTGTCTGCAGCTAACAGCCTGGACCGCCCTATTGGCGTTGCCCCCCGGTCATGCGGCGAACGTCCGCCGCATCGTCAGCGTGGGTGGTGCACTGACAGAGATTGTTTTCGCGTTGCAGGCCGACGCTGATCTGGTCGGTGTGGACACGACTTCACTGTATCCAGCGATGGCACAAAAGCTGCCGAGTGTTGGCTATGCGCGCTCCTTGTCCGCAGAGGGTGTCTTGGCGCTGGCACCCACACAAGTCATTGCCACGGAGGATGCGGGGCCACCTGCCGTGCTCAGGCAACTGTCGGCATCAGGCATTGCCGTGACCGTGCTGGCGGCCAATCACCGCTTTGAAGGATTGAATGAGCGGGTCAAGCGTGTCGGCGAACTTACCGGGCGCGTTGCACAAGCCACGGCAATGCAACAAACCTTGCAGCAAGAGTGGGCGCGTGCCCGTGCCCAAGTGGCTCAGCGCACGACAAAACCTGCGCAGGTATTGTTTGTGCTGGCCCACACGCCCAATCAGATCATGGTGGCGGGCACTGACACCAGTGCCCACGCCATGCTGGAATATGCCGGTGCTATCAACGCAATCAACGGGTTCACTGGGTACAAGCCCTTGACGCCGGAAGCAGTCATCGCTGCACAACCGGACGTTGTTCTTCTGACCGATCAAGGGTTGAAGGCCGCAGGCGGTGTGGAAGGCATCTTGACACTGCCTGGACTTTCGCAAACCCCTGCAGGTCGAAACCGTCGTGTCATTTCGCTGGAAGCCATGTTTCTCCTGGGTTTTGGGCCGCGCTTAGCTGCAGCAGTATCCGCTTTGGATGCGGTAATTGGAAAGGCGATGCGCACATGAATGCGCTTGTCTTCCAGTTGCGCCCTTTTTTACAATCGAAGCGTGCACGCCCGGGCTACGTGCTTGTCGGCGCATTGTTGCTGTTTCTGGCTGTGGCAGTCCAAAACGGTGCCGTCCCGGTAAATACCAGCGATTGGCTATCGGCGATTGGACTTGGCGAACAGCAAGTATCTGCTGGCGGGGCCTATGTGCTGTGGAACATTCGTTTGCCCAGGGCCGTCTTTTCTGTTCTGGTGGGGGCCGCCTTGGGACTAGCGGGTGCGCTGACGCAAGGGTTATTTCGAAATCCTCTGGCTGATCCGGGGTTATTGGGAGTGAGTGCAGGGGCCGCTTGTGCGGCTGCACTGACGATTGTGGTCTTCTCCGGGCTGAACCTGCCCCTACCTATCTCTTGGCGCGTCTGGCTATTGCCCGCTGCCGCCTTCGGCGGTGCATTGAGTGTCTGTTTCACGCTGGATCGAATCGCCCGTTGGATCACGCCAGGGTCTATCGCTGGTCTGCTGCTGACGGGTGTTGCGCTGAACGCTTTGGCGGCTGCGGTCATCGGCTTATGCACCTACCTTGCCACTGATGAACAGTTGCGCAGCCTCTCATTTTGGACTCTGGGTTCACTGGCTGGGGGCAATTGGACGCTGGTTGGACTTCTGACTTTCCTGTTGTTGATTGCTTGGTGGCGGGTGCGCTATCTGGATCGCGCAATGAACGCGCTGGCCCTTGGAGAATCTGCCGCAGCCCATGTGGGCGTAGATGTTAGCCACCTACGCAGCCATGTCATCTTGCTTGTGGCCGTGCTGGCCGGGTTCTCGGTGGCCTGGTGCGGGATGATCGGTTTCATTGGGTTGATTGCGCCTCACCTCGTGCGCGTTTGGGCAGGTGCTGACCAAAGGCAAGTTGTACCGCTGTCCATGTTGATGGGCGGGCTGCTACTGCTTGTGGCCGACACCTTGGCGCGCACCATCGCCATTCCCGCTGAAATTCCGGTCGGTATCTTTACGGCACTGCTGGGCAGTCCGTTCTTCCTGCTGTTGCTGCGTGGCGCACGCGGCCGGATCGGGTGATGCCATGTTGATGAAAACGTCAACGCAAACCAGACTGATACAACTCGATTCCGTGGGTATCAACCTGGGTGCGAGTTACTTTGGGTCGTTTACCTTGCAAGTTGCACCGGGTGAGCGAATTGCCATCCTCGGCCCCAGTGGGGCGGGCAAGTCCACCTTGCTCAAGCTCATGTCACGCGAATGGAAGCCCGCCACAGGACAGGTCTTGTTCAACGGGAAAACGCTCTCAAGCTGGAGCCTGCCCGACTTGAGCCGCCATCGGGCCATACTTCCGCAAGCCAGTGATGTGGCTTTCGGACTTCAAACCGATTTGGTGATTGGATTGGGGCGTGTTGCTCGCATTCATGACCCCAAACTGATGGACATTGTTGAAGCTTCCGCGTCACTGGCGCACGCTGCTCACTTGTTGGGGCAGCGCTTTGACACGCTGTCTGGCGGTGAACAGGCACGTATTCAATTGGCGAGAGTGTTTGCGCAATTGTGGGATGCCCATGATGGGTTGATTCTGGTCGATGAACCCTTGGCTGCGCTTGATCCCGGCTTGCAGTTCGATTTATTGGACAGCATGGATGCTTACGCTACTGCTCGCAACCATGCGCTGGTTGCGATCCTGCATGACATCAATCAGGCCATGCTTGGCTTTGACCGTCTGTTATTGGTCAAGGACGGAAAGCTCGTTGCTGATCTTCCCTGCACCAGAGAGGCCGTTCCTGCACTGGAATCGCTTTATGGCATCTCACTGAGTTGCGTCACCGACCGACAAGGTTCACTGGTCATTACGCCGCTGCGCACGTCAGCCCGGCGGCGTGCTATTGATGGGGCAATGGCATGACTTTGCGGGTACCGTTCAGGTTTCAACGCACCACTGGGGCGGCGGTTCTGTTCTCTGTGGCGATGCATGCGCTTGTGCTGATTAGCTTGACACAATGCATCATGCGCCCTCAAGCTGATCTGAGCCTTGACAATGAAAGCAGGCGCCCACCGATCGAGGTGATGATTTTGACGGAACCCATGCTGGCGTTAAGCACCTTAGTCACAAGAGATGTACCAGACTCAACGGCACCTTCATCCGCAGAAAGAGTGCGGCAACAGGTTGCTGTGACAACAGTGCCGCAATCGAAACAGTCTGTTCCCAGCCGCGACGTTCGTATTGAAACCAGATCAGTTGAAGATGTGGCTCACGATGTTCGCTTGGGTGGTAATCCATCAGACATGCCTACGACTGCATCGAGGTTGATTGCAAGCGCAGGGGAGCAGAGTCGAAGTGATGGCCATGCCACCCCGACGATTGCCATGTCCGCAGAAGGACAACCTGACGAGCGTCCTTCCCAAAGTGCTCGGCCCGACTACGCCTACAACCCGCAGCCAGACTACCCCATGCTTTTGCGTGAACAAGGTGTCGGCGGTGTGGTCTGGCTGCGGGTTTGGGTAGACAGCGACGGGTTGCCTGTTGAAATCAAGCTCGCAAAAGGCAGCGGCTACCGCCTGTTGGATGACGCGGCTTTGCGTGCTGTGAAGCTATGGCGCTTCATTCCTGCCAAGAATGGTGAGCAGAGGATGGCCAGCTGGGTGGAATTTCCCATTCGATTCACATTAAATGGATGACATATGAGTGCAACCGACATCATCGAAATCAAGGCGTTTGTTCCTGCTCGTGATTTTTCTGTATCTCTGGCGTTTTATTCCGATCTCGGATTTGAAGTGCGCTCAAATGCTGGAGGCATTGCCTATCTGAGCTGCGACGGATGCAGTTTCTTGCTGCAAGAGTTTTATGAGCAAGCCCAAGCGCAGTGTTTTCAAATGCATATTTTGGTGAATGACGTGGAGGCATGGTATGCCAAGGCCTGCGAAGCGCAGCTGGTCGAAAAATACCAAGTGCGGCTGACACCCATCAAGACACAGACCTATTTCATGCGTGATTTTTCTCTGTCTGATCCGAGCGGGGTCTGCTGGATCATTGGCGAGAACATACCGGGTGGCTTGCATGTCTGAGTTTTTCCGGCAGACGCGCACCTCGTTGCAGCGGGGATATATGCTGCTTTGGTTATCTCTTTTTCTCGTCGGTTGCACTACTGTTCCCGTGTTACGGGCCCCGAACTTACTGCTATTGGGAGAAGTCCATGACAACCCCGATGGACATCAAAGACGATACGAATACCTGCTGCGCCTCATCGAAGGTGGCTGGCGACCTGCATTGGTGATGGAACAGTTCGACCGTGAAAATCAAGCTGCGCTAAGCAAAGCCCAAGCTGTGTGCGCGGATGCCGATTGTGTCATTCGCAGTGCGGGCGGGAAGCGGTGGGATTGGCCCTATTACCGACCGCTTATTGAACTCGCGCTGCGGTATGACCTTCCTCTGATTGCTGGAAACGTTTCCCGCGCAGAGGCTGCAGGGGTGATGAAAAACGGCCTCGCCGTCGCGTTCGACCCAGACATCATGGCAACGTACCGGCTGCTGCAGCCGCTGCCAGACGATCTATTCCAAGGCCAGCGAGTTGCGATTGAGGCGGGCCACTGCGGCAGGGTGCCTGAATCCAGGGTGCGGGGCATGGTGAGCGCGCAAGTGGCGCGAGATATTTGGATGGCACACGCTTTGCAAACAAACGCCAGGACAGGAGCGGTGTTGGTCGCTGGTAACGGGCATGTGCGCCGAGATATTGGTGTGCCTCGTTGGCTCGCTGCCGTCGGAGGGAGCGGTGTTCAAGCCCACGGCTTCATTGAGCAAGGTTCCGTGTCAGTTACCTCAGCCTATGACGTGGTCCACACCATAGTTCCACACCAACGCCAGGACCCGTGCAGCGAGTTGGTTTTGCAGCCTAAACCAACCTTTTAAAGGAGACATCAATTACCATGTGCGACCACGCCACGAATCAACCCCTTGCCGAGCATTTGGGGAAACTTAGTCACACTGTCGAAGCGACACCATCAACGGGATCAAGACGGCGGCGACTTTGGAACTTGCCACATCGATGCCATTGTCCAGTGATCGGTGTGTGTTTGCCCATCGATGTGCTGAAGCGAATTGTCACAAAAGCAGTTGGCAAAGAGGTGCTTGTGGAAGACTATGTTGTGCACACAAGTGTTGTGAGCGAGTGTAGACTCCGAGGCCACCTCACCGAGATGCTTCAAGCAGAACTGGAGCGACGTTTTTCAAAAACCATCAACAAATTCAAGGCCGCCAAAACTATCGAAGAGTTGGCTTTGCTTTGGAAGCAAGTTTTTGAAAGTGGCGACGTTGCCGGTGCGCTATGGGCGGGGCTGACCCATCCACGATGTGATGAACACATGGATGAACTGATATACAGCAACATTCACATGTATCAACACTATGCAGTGGAGATGTTGCAAGCCGATTCGACCAATCTTGAACTGCTATTCAAAGAAAATGCAGTCCTGACCAAAGAGCTGGGCAAGGTGCAAGAGAGAAGCACGCGCATGCTGGCAGACAGGAATTCGGAAATCAAACGACTGAATGCACAACTCATGCAACTCCGAGCTGAAAGCTTGGCCAAGGACAGCCGCCTGGCTTTTCTGTCGGAAGACATGGGTGCCTTGAAGGCATCTATCCCCGGCCTCGATGCGGCCATACTCCTACAAAAGAAAGTAGAGCAGATGACGGCCCGCCAGGCCGAACTTGAACGGCAGAACAGGGAGTTGCGGCAAAAGCTGGCCTCTGCCACGAAGTCGCTGGATGTGCTTAGTGGCGAGTCATCGAGTCAATTGAAAACTGATGCTGCGGCGCGAATGGAGCCGGGCGTTTCACCCGTCACGGTGTACTTGCAACAAAAAACGGTACTATGCGTAGGAGGCCGAAGCGGCAGCATCGCTAACTATCGTGACCTTGTGGAACGAGTCGGCGGCAGGTTCGCGCACCACGACGGTGGCTTGGAAGACAGCCAAAGCGTGCTTGATGCCAGTTTGGTTGCCGCAGACTTGGTGATTTGCCAGACGGGCTGCATCAGTCATAACGCCTACTGGAAGGTTAAGGACTTCTGCAAACGCACAGGCAAACGCTGCGTGTTTGTAGAGAACCCCAGCGCATCTTCACTGGTTAGAGGCTTGGAGCAAATATCTGACCACGACACGGGTTTGATTCAAGAGCATAATGCGGCCGCGTTGCAGGTTGACTTCAAGCCACAAACTGAGTTCGATACTGCTTCTTTTAACCCAATCGGAGAGCAATATGGAAAGCGCAAAAAAACAAGTTGCAATTGATGCCCTCAACCGCATCATGGAGTTGGAGCTGGCCGGAGTGGTCAAGTACACCCATTATTCGTTGATGGTGTATGGCTATAACCGCATTCCGATCGTGTCTTGGCTCAAGGGCAATGCGGAGGAGGGTCTTGGACATGCTCACAAAGCGGGCGAGCTGGTGACTTTGCTAGGCGGACATCCTTCGTTAAAAATCGGTACCCTGCTGGAAACCGAAAAGCACGACATTGGCGATATCTTGCGTGAAAGCCTGGAACACGAGAAAGGTGCCCTTGCAGCGTATTACGACCTGCTAAAAATATCGGAAGGCAATTCGGTTTTGCTGGAAGAATATGCCCGTGAAATGATAGTTCAAGAAGAACTGCATCTTGATGAGGTAAACAAGATGCTGCGTCGGCCGGGGGACGTGGAGCCGTTCAAAGAGTAATCGGGGAGCAGGCTCTCCCCGATCAATAGATTGGCGGTGTTTCTCGAACTCGATCCGCACGGCTCAGTTTTATTCTTTCATTTTCAAGATCAACGATATTTTTCGGATCAGACGTTGCGGAACAGCCAAGTAGCCTCAGTCTCCTGCCGTGTGACGAGTCCCGGAGGCACCTTGCCGCCCCCGTAGATCCAGCGACACAGCTCCGTCGCGGCGGCGGTCAAATCACGTTGGCGCACGATGAGGCAAAAACAGCACTTTGCAGCGCCTCTGCACTCGGGCGGCCCGACAAAAGGCGCCGCTGGGAAGGGGCAACCACCGTCCGACTACTGGCTACGAGCACCACCCGCTGGAGTTGAGGCCACCCCGATTCCTCGGGCACTTTATGCTTCTACAAAAGGAGTCCACTTCAGCCCGAGGAACCAGAAGTTGAGCACCCCGGCCCACAGCGCCTGATCGGCTTCCGTCCATGCGTGCAGGATGGCCGTGCCCCAGCCAGCGCCTGCCGTGACAGCCGTGACAGCCGTGACAGCCGTGACAGCCGTGACAGCCGCCGCAAATGCTGCCGTCTTGGCGGCCCAGTACAGGGCCATGAACCAGTAGGTGATGACGGGGCGCACGCTGCATGACAGTGCATCAGGCCAGCGCACGCCTGCCGCAATCGAAGCCCAGCGCGTGCTGACCTCACGGCGGATGATCGCCAAGGTAGCCAGGCTCCAGCCCTAGACGATCAATGGCGTGAACGCACCTGCCGTGTCTTCGCCGACAACGCGTAGACGGTGCCCAAAGCGCTCACCGCCACCTCGCGCGCAGCCAGGCAGCCCAGGGCGCACACAGATCGGGTCGTATGCGCAATCAGCACCCGGTGCGAGCGCGGTACTGCGCAATCCATTCTGCGGACTGTGCAATGCCCCCGAAAGGGAAGAAGTGTAAGCTCACCTGTCCATGGGCAGGCGTCAGTTCCGTGCTCAGGCGCTCCACGAAGCGGTCCGGCCCCGCCGTACCGAACAGCTTGCCGATGGAGACTCCGTATTTGGACCACATCGATGCGCAGGCGCCGACGCCGCACAAGGCGGCATAGCGAGCAAGCACCGCAATGCCAGCAGGGCCCGGCACGCCCACGCGAACGGGGTGATCGATGCCGCGCTTGCGCAGCGCCGTCAACCACGCCAGCACAATGTCCGCATCAAAGGCAAACTGCGTGACGATCAAAGGCGCCATTCCACGCCGCTCGATGTTGCTGCACTTGTGTTCGAGCACCTCCCACCGGTCAGCCGTGCTCATGATGGGGTGGCCTTCCGGGTGCCCTCCCACGCCGACCATCTTGATGCCTGCGCGTTCGAACACACCGGTGTTGATCAGCGATGAGCTGTCGGGAAATGGCCCCGCCGGGGTGGAGGGATCGCCTGCAATCACGAAGCAGCGTTCTACGCCAGCCTCAAGCACTGCACGCTGGACAAACGACTCCAGTTCGGCGAGCGAGGCGATACGGCGCGCAGACAGGTGGGGCATGGGGGCAAAACCTAACTCACACACGGCCCTCGCAGTAGCCAATCGTGCCTCATTGTCCTGGTTGGGCAGGTAGGGAATCGACACGATAGCTCCAGGCTCTATCTTTGGTGCCGCTGCGCGCAGCGCAGGGGCGTCTTTCAGGCAGATTTCCAAGGAATATCCATCAAGGATGTGCTTAGCGGTCGTGGACTGATCGGAGTGAGTCAAGGAGGGCGCCTTCATCAGTCTAGAGTCGATTTCTCGTCACCGTAGAACTTCACGCCCAGCAGGATGCGCTCGCGGCCGCTTTCCACCCGGTGCTGGTTGGTGTCACGCAGCGAGTAGACGCAGCCACAATACTCCTGTTGGTAGAAGTTCTCGCGTTTGCTGATCTCGATCATGCGTGACGAGCCGCCGCCCTTGCGCCAGTTGTAGTCCCAGTAAATCAGGTCGGGATAGCGCGACGCGGCGCGGATGCCGCAATCGTTGATCTGCTGCATGTTCTTCCAGCGCGAGATGCCCAAAGAGCTTGTGATCACTGGAAAGCCATGCTCGTGCGCATACAGCGCCGTTCTCTCGAAGCGCATGTCGAAGCACATGGTGCAGCGCACACCGCGCTCGGGCTCATGCTCCATGCCCTTGGCACGTTCGAACCAGTTGTCACGGTCGTAGTCTGCATCGATAAAGGGCACGCCAAACTGCTCGGCGAACCGGATGTTTTCGTTTTTGCGCAGCTCGTATTCCTTGAGCGGATGAATGTTGGGGTTGTAAAAAAAGATGGTGTAGTCGATGCCAGAGGCCAACATAGCCTCCATGACCTCGCCCGAACAAGGCGCGCAACAGGAATGCAAAAGCACCTTGTTATGGCCGCCGGGCAAGGGAAGCGGTTTGCGTTCAAAGGTTTTGTTCATCAGTTGGCCCCTTGATTGATAACAATAGCTGGCTGGCGAGCCAGCTCGATGAAGGCTCGCACGTAGTCGATGCCGGTTTCCGACTCACGTGCGCCTAAGAAAATCTGTTTGGCAATGCCGCGCGCACCCAGCCGAACAGGCACCACGTCCATCTTGACCGCGTATTCCTCGACCAGCCAGCGCGGCAATGCCGCCACGCCACGGCCGCTGGCCACCATTTGCACCATGATGTCGGTGGTTTCTATGGTTTTGTGGCGCTTGGGCGTGATACCCGCAGGCAGCAGAAACTGGTTGTAGATGTCCAGGCGCTCGATGTTCACGGGGTAGCTGATCAGTACTTCTCGCGTAAGCTGCTGGGGCTTCACATAGGCGACCGAGGCCAGGGCATGGTCCCTGGCCACGACGAGCACCTGCTCGTAGTCAAACACCGGCTCGAACTTCAGGCCTGGCTTGAACAGCGGATCAGGTGTTACCAGCAGATCGATCTCGTAGCCAAACAGGGCGCCAATGCCGCCGAACTGGAACTTCTGTTTCACGTCCACCTCCACGTCCGGCCAAGCCGTGAGGTAGGGCGATACCACCTTAAGGAGCCACTGGTAGCAAGGGTGGCATTCCATGCCGATACGCAGCGCACCACGCTCGCCCTGCGCGAACTGGCCTAGGCGTTCCTCAGCCAGATCAAGCTGGGGCAGCACACGGTTGGCTACTGCCAGCAGGTACTGGCCCGCCTGCGTCAGGCGAAGGCTGCGGCCTTCGCGCAGCCAGATGTCGGTGCCCAACTGCTGCTCCAGCTTCTTCATACTGTGGCTCAGTGCCGACTGGGTGAGGTGCAGTACGCCCGCAGCGGCCGTCAAGGAACCTTGTTTCTCGACCTGCTGAACGATGCTGAGGTGGATGCGCTCAAGCATTTAATGAATAATTCTCATGGATTGGTGAATTAATACCATTTTACTTCATGAGCATGGATCGACACAATGACAATCGTTGATTGTTTGTATGCGTCGGAGCGGCTATGTCTTTGTCTAAAAATTTGAATTCCCCGGACGTTGGGGTGATGGTTAGCCAAGCAGCGCCGCCCTGGTCTGTTGACATGAACGCCAAAATGACATGCCCCCTCCGAGTAGTGGCGGTTTCTGGCGGACTTCAAAGCCCTTCCAAATCGGCAGGTTTGGCCCAGCATATGTTGGAGCTGATCGCTAACCAAGTGCCGTGCCAGCAACACTTGGTCGAATTGGGGCAACTAGCGCCGCAGCTCACGGGCGTGGTCTGGCGCTCCCAACTGCCCGAGACCGTCGAGCGCGAGCTCGCCTTGGTCGAGCAGGCTGACGTGCTGGTGGTCGTCACCCCAGTCTTTCGCGGTTCGTACACCGGCCTGTTCAAGCACTTCTTCGACCTCATCGGGCAAGATGCCCTGATCGATAAGCCAGTGTTACTGGCCGCCAATGGCGGCAGCGAACGACATGCCCTAGTGATCGATCACCAGTTGCGGCCGTTGTTCAGCTTTTTCCAGTCGCGCACCTTGCCACTGGGCATCTACGCCACCGACAAGGACTTCGTGGATTACCGCTTGCGCGACGAAGCCCTGATCGAGCGTGCCTTGCTCGCGGTCCAACGGGCCTTACCCTTGATCGAGCTGACTCGCAATGCCAGCCCTTGTACCGCTGAGCAAGTGCTGGCGGCCTGACACCACCATCGTCCTTTATATCAACAACTAATACAGAAGATCGTCATGAGCGAAGACTTTACCTATAGCCTCAAGAGCATCCGTTTCGATGAGAACTATCTGCCGGCGGACAGCACCCGCCTCACCACCAATTTCGCCAACCTGGCGCGTGGAGAGAGCCGGCAACAGAACTTGCGCAGAGCGCTGAAGATGATCGACAACCGTTTCAATGACCTCGCGCATTGGGACAACCCGACCGGAGATCGCTACACGGTCGAACTCGAGATCATCTCCGTTGAGATAAACATTGGCGTCAAGAGCAGCACCGTGTTTCCGCTGATCGAGATCCTCAAGACCCACATCATCGACAAGAAATTGAACAGGCGCATCGACGGCATCGTGGGCAACAATTTCTCGTCCTACGTGCGCGATTACGACTTCAGCGTCGTGCTGCCCGAGTACAACGCCGACCGGGCGGAGTTCAGCATCCCTGACGACTTCGGTGTGCTGCACGGAAAGCTGTTCAAGCACTTTGTCAACTCGGGCACTTACAAGGAACGCTTCAGCAAGTCTCCTGTCATCTGCCTCAGCGTCGCGACCAGCCAGACCTATCGGCGCACCGCCAACCACCATCCCATCCTGGGCATTGAGTACCAGCAAAGCGAGCTGTCTTCGACCGACCAATACTTCGCGCAAATGGGGATGCAGGTGCGCTTCTTCATGCCGCCGAACAGTGTTGCGCCTTTGGCCTTCTATTTCTTTGGTGACCTGCTGAGCGATTACACCGATCTCGAACTGATCGGCACCATCAGCACGATGGAAACCTTCCAGCGCATCTACCGCCCTGAGATATACAACGCCAACTCGGTGGCAGGCCAGGTTTATCAACCGAGCCTGAAGTACGACGATTACTCTTTGACGCAGATCGTCTATGACCGGGTGGAGCGCAGCCAGTTGGCCGTCAAGCAGGGTAAGTTCACGCAGGAGCATTTCATCAAGCCGCACCAGAGCATCCTTGAGCAATGGGCCGCGGAATTTGCGCATTGATCTGACCGCTTTCTACCTTGTAAGGAATCCTCCATGTTTGAAACCTCCATCGTCGGCAGCCTGCCCAAACCCGCCTGGCTGGCTGAAACCAACAAACTCTGGCCCCAGTGGGCAACCGAAGGCGAGGCACTGCGCCAGGCCAAGGTCGATGCGACTCTGCTGTGGATCAAGGTCCAGGAAGACGCCGGCCTGGATATCGTGTGCGACGGTGAGCAGTCTCGCCAGCATTTTGTGCACGGTTTTCTGGAGCGGGTTGAGGGCATCGACTTCGAGCACAAGGTGAAGATGGGCATCCGCGACAACCGCTACGACGCGATGGTGCCGCAGGTGGTGTCGGCGTTGAGCATGAAGGGCCGCGTGCATGCCTTTGAGGCGCAACTGGCGCGCGCCCACACCCAAAAGAAGCTGAAGTTCACCCTGCCGGGTCCCATGACCATCGTCGACACGGTGGCAGACCGCTTCTATGGCGACAAAGCCAAAATGGCCTTCGCATTCGCCGAGCTGCTCAACCAGGAGGCGCTTGCGCTGCAGGCCGATGGCGTGGACATCATCCAGTTCGATGAGCCCGCTTTCAACGTCTATATGAAGGACGTAGCCGACTGGGGCGTGAAGGCGCTCGAGCGGGCGGCGCAGGGCTTGACCTGCAAGACAGTGGTGCACATCTGTTATGGCTACGGTATCCAGGCCAACACTGACTGGAAGAGCACCCTTGGCAATGAGTGGCGCCAGTACGAGACGGTGTTTCCCGCTCTGGCCAAAAGCAGCATCGACCAGGTGAGCCTGGAGTGCATGCACTCGCGGGTGCCGCTTGAGCTGCTCAAGTTGCTTGAGGGTAAGGACGTGCTGGTTGGCGTGATCGATGTGGCCACCGACGTGGTCGAGACGCCCGAGGAAGTGGCCGACGCCATCGGCCAGGCCTTGCAGTTCGTGCCCAAAGAGCGGCTGTTTCCCTGTACGAACTGCGGCATGGCGCCCATGTCGCGGGAGGTGGCTCAGCGCAAGCTGCAAGCCCTGGCCGAGGGCACGAAGCTGGCCAAGGAGCGCTTAGCCTCGAAGTGAACGCCGGCCCTGTCCAGACAGGGCCTTGTGGATGTGGATGGTCGCGCCTGCGCTACGGGTGCGACCTTTGTTTTTGATGACATAACGTGGTGAGTTCGAGATGGTGAAGGATTTGAAACCGATGAGGTCCATGAACAGGATGGCGGGCCGTCAGCGCCAGGGCGGGGCGATCGATTGGTTTCTGATGGGCATGGTGGCGGCGGTGGCGCTGGCCTCCGTCGCTCCGGATCTGGGCCGCACCGGGGGGCTGCTGCACCTGGACGTGGTGGGCGACATTGGCGTCTTCCTGATCTTCTTCCTGCACGGCATGGGCCTGAGCACCGACAGCCTCAAGCACGGTGCCTCGCGCTGGAAGCTGCACCTGATGGTGCAGCTCAGCACCTTTGCGCTCTTTCCGCTGTGGTGGCTGTTGCTCAATGCGCTGGTGGGCCGCTTCATCCCGCATGACCTGCTGCTGGGCTTCTTCTACCTGGCGGTGCTGCCGTCCACGGTGTCGTCTTCCGTGGCGATGACGGCGATGGCGCGTGGCAATGTGGCGGCGGCCGTGCTCAATGCCAGCTTGTCGACCCTGCTGGGCGTGGTGCTGACCCCACTGCTGGCCAGCCTGGTGTTTAGCGGTGCGACCGACGGCCAGGCTATGGACGTGGGCGACACTATGCTCAGGGTGGCCCAGATGCTGCTGCTGCCCTTCGTGCTGGGTCAGTTGCTGCGCCCGGTGGTGGGGGCGTGGTTCCAGAAGATCAAACCGTGGACGACCAAGGTCGACCGCACCGTGATCCTGCTGCTGGTGCTGAGCTCGTTCAGCGACTCGGTGGCCGATGGCCTGTGGAGCAAGCATGGCCTGAGCCTGATGGTGATGACGGCCGTGGGCGTGTGCCTCTTCCTGTTCCCCTTCCTGTGGCTGACCAAGCGCATTGCCAAGGCCTTGAACTTCCCGGTCGAGGACGAGATCGTGGCCGTGTTCTGCGGCTCAAAGAAGACGCTGGCTTCAGGTGTGCCCATGGCCAAGCTGCTGTTCGGCGGCAACCCCGCCATGGGCGTGCTCGTGCTGCCCATCATGTTCTACCACCAGCTTCAACTGTTCGTGTGCTCGGTGATGGCCAAGCGCTACACTGAGCGAGGTAATGCGGACGGAGTGCCGACACGCGGCAATTAAGGATGCCACTAGTTACTCAGTAATCTTTGCTCGAGCAAGTAGCTCTCGGCTATCCGACGTTTCATTAGTCCAGGCAGTAGCTTACCTCCCCCGTAGACCCACCTGCGTAGTTCTTGCCCTGCAGCAAACCAGTCAAGCTGATTCACCCGCCGCCGAAGCGTTGATGTCTGCAGCCGCCCCGCGCCAAGGTTGAACGTGAAATCCACGATGGCTGCGAGCCGCCCCTCCGGCTCCGTGGCCAACACCGGGCAGTAGCGCAGCGTCGCCGCCACCGCCTTCTGCAGATCGCGCGCCAGATAGTCCTTGGCTTCTGCCTCCGTAATCGGCGGATGCTTCGGATCGCAGAGGTGGCCGTAACCAATCGTCCAGAAACCTGCGGGGCAGATGTATGGAACGGCAGTGATCTCGATTCCGCGCTTCACCTTGCGCTCAAACCCCTCGAAGCGCTTTGCCAGTTCGATAGCCGCCTTCGGTACCTCGATCACGGCCGCACCCGGTCAAACACGCGCCCGAGGAACCAGAAGTTCAGCACCCCGGCCCATAGCGCCTGATCGGCCTCCGTCCAGGCATGCAGGATGGCCGTGCCCCAGCCAGCACCTGCAGTCACTGCAGCCGCGAATGCGGCCGTCTTGGCGGCGCAGTACAAGGCCATAAACCAGTAGGTGATGACCGGGCGAACGCTGCAAGACAGGGCATCGGCCCAGCGCACGCCGGTTTTTTCGCCCTGAGTGCGAACGGCTTCGCGCAGGGTCTCAATGGCTCCGACGCTCCACGCAGCTTCGGCACCTGCGCCGATTTCCGACATTCGCTGCGCGCCACGCAGTTTCTCGAACTCCAGCGCCTTGTCCTGCATTGCCAATTCGTGGCCGCGCTCGCCTTTGCGGTCGAGCCATTTGAGAATTTCAGGCGCGAGACGGAAGGCCCCGCCGAGCAGGCCACCAAGCAGTGTCTCGATCATTGCGGGCCTCCCATCAGTTTCAACTTGATGGCGGCCCCCACCAGAAGCGCGGCCAGGATGCCGGTGGTGATGACCTTGACAGTGGTCTGCCACGCGGTACGGCGGGCATCGCGCCAGGCTTCGAGCAGGTCGCGCAGTTCACGGATGTCGCGTGCTGCGTGGCCGTTTTCCAGGCCAAGGTGGGTCAGGACACGTTCGGCCCCGCGTTCAGCAGCGCGGTCCAGCAGTTCGTCGAAGTCCTCGCGTCGCAAGAGAAGCATGTTCTCGACGAGCGCAGGCTGTTGTTGTTCGGGTTCGGTCATAGCAGTCTCCAGAAATGCGAAACCCGCCCATTGCGTGAACACATGGGCGGGTTTCTGGTGGGTACGAGGAAGGGAAATCAGATGGCGAGGCCTGCGCTCCAGCCTGTGGACTTGTAGGCTGAGAGCTTGGCCTCGTCCTCGATGTAGCAAAGCCAGCCGATCTTGGGCGCGTGGTACTCCCAGGCATCGGCGATGCGCACCGCGATCTGGTTGGTTTTGCCTGCCCACACGCCCGTGGCAGCAGCAGGCACGATGTAGCGGTCGCCGTTGGCAGGGCTGGCCGGTGGTGTGGTCAGGTCGCGGTCTTTCACGGACAGGCCGACCACCGTGCCGAGGCGCTTGAGGTTGGCGTCCATGCCGGTGTCCCAGCCACTTTCGCCGAGCGTCCAGCCGTAATTGAGTCCCAGGTTTGGGTCGGTTGATGACATGGTTTATCTCCAGAGATTCAATGCTTGGCCGATGGTTTGACGTATTCGCCGGACAGCGTCCGGATCGCCGGTGCGATGGCTTTGATGCGGGTGCTGTCGCCAATGCCGCCCAACGATGGGCAGGTACAGCACGCCGCCTCGCTTGGCCACGAGCAGTGTCAGCAGCCAGTCGGCGAAGTTGTTGAGGTCGGTGGTTTCCTTGAGCACGGCCTCGACAGCAGATCGACGCATCACGATCAGGCCGTGCACATGACTGGCGCTGTTCGCGTGCTGCCAGCGGCTGTAGGCTAGACGCCGCACCGCGACGTCCTGGCCGTTTTCGTCTGTCAGCGCCTCGTCGGTATAGGCCATCACGGCCTGCGGGCAGGCATCCAGCGCATCGGCCAGTTGCTTGAAGGCACTGGCTTCGTACAGATCGTCGGGATCGACAAAGGACACCAGTGGCAGAGTGCCTTGTGCGTAGCCTGCCGCGCGTGCCTCACCGATACGGCCCGGAATGCCGGGCAGAACGTGCAACTGGATCGGCGCGCCGTCGAGGCTGGCGATGCAGGCCTCCCGCCATTCGGCAGGCTCGTTCAAGGTGAGCAGATGAACATCAATGCGCGGCTCCATCACACACCTCCCCAAGACTGTCCCCAACGCAGGCCGTAGCCCGCGCGATCCATGACCCGCACCTGCGGCTGCCAGCTGCTCAAACCATCGCGCACGGCGCTGATCTCCACCGTGATGCGGTCGCCCAGCGCACCGGCATCCAGCGCGGCCACTGCTGCCGTCCAGATGTAGGCGGTGCCGAGCAGCCCTGTCTCAGTACGAACCGGCACGTTGTTGCGATTGCGGATGTGCACCGTGTAGGTCACGCCAAGTTCTGGCCCGATATCGCCCTCGTCTTGCTGCACGAGGTAGGCGGTCTGCTGCGTGCGGTCGCGATGTGCCCACGCGACGTTGAGATCACCGGCAACCACGACAGGCTCGGTCTGGCCATTGAGGCGGATACGACCGGGTGGATACGGCAAAGCCTGCCGACCGGTCAGCACCATCGGCTGCCCATTGGCGGCCAGCACAGGATCGCCCTGATCGGTCGATGTGCGAGGAATCGCACCCACGAACACCGACTCGCCCGGGGCGCGTTCGGCACCTTCCGATGCCAGCCATTCACCAACACCGATAAGTCGAGTCCCCGAGGCATGTGCTTGGGGCGTGGTGTCGAGCATGCCGCGTGCGAGATCGATGGTCGCGTTTGCAGCATCGAAGGCCAGGACAGCGACGGCCTCTGCGATCGCCCCACTGGCATCCACCAGATAGGCGTAGTGGCCCACGGCCAGTCTCTCCGGCTGGCTGATGGCCGTCACCGGGACGCCGATGGCATCGACCTCACTGGCAGGCAAGGCTGCATCGAGCGTGAACAGTGGCGCGTAGTCCTCGCCGACGACAGCGGCGAGATCGCTGCTGGAAGCGCCGGTGGCCAGTTGCCAATTCAGTTGCCCGGTGCCACCGGCGGCAGCCAGCGCACCGAGATAGGTGTCCGTATCGGTCAGGTAGGCCAGATCTGCACGCGACAAACGCCGGGCCAGTTCCCAATACGGCACCTCGACGGCCAGCACCAAGGCGGGCGACAACGGTTCGATGGTCGGCTCCTCGACGTGCGGTGGCGGGGGCGACAGCACGGTGTTGCTCATGCCGAACACGTCTTCCATCGCTTCGATTCGCCACTCGGCCGCGCCCAAGGTGCCGGTGTCGATGCCGGTGACGCGCACCACCATCTGATCCACACCCAAGCGCGGCCAGTTCAGCAGAAACACATCACCCGGCAGCGGCGCACGCTCCAGCGTGTCGCGTGCCACCGTCAGACTCATCCGGGCCAGCGGCGAACCCAAGGCGCGCAGGTCACGCAAGGCTAGCCGCGCGGCCAGTGGCCCGTAGTTAACACCCGGGTAGTCGCGGCGTTGATTGATCACGCCGCCTTGCAATTGGATGGCGGCAAGATTTTCGACTGTGACCGTCGCATCACCGCCGGTTTGCCAATCGGTGTAGACGACGGTCAGTTCATTGGGTAGCTCGCCCCACTGGGCGCGCTCGAAGCGTTCCAGCCGCACGATTTCGTCAGGCCCCAACTGCGGCAGGCTGTCGATCCAGTAGTCGTCGCGCAGCAGTTTCAGCTCAAACGTGCCTTGCTCCGGATCGGTGTAGAGGATGCCGCCAATGTGGTCGATGACCTGGCCGATGAAGCTCTCGATGGGCTGCTGGCGCGTCCAGATCAAATTGAGGCCGAAGCCCTCACTCGACAAAGCCCATGCCGCATTCCAGAAACTCCAGCCAATGGTGCTCTGCGGATAGCCCATGCCCCAATCCGGATCGGTGAGGCATTGCACCAGGATGTGCGCCGGGTTCATGCCGACGCTGATCTCCTGTCCTTCGTCCTCATCCCAGGTGCGGACTTCGGCGTTCCACTCCATCCACGGCGCATCGAACCAACCCGCCGTGAAGCGACGCACCCGTACCGCCCATGGCTTGATGTAAGGGTTGTTGGCCGCGAACAGGATCTTGCGCGCCACCAAGGACAGCACACCTCGGAATGCAGGAATGGAACTGCCGAGACGACTCATCAGGTAGTCGTTGCGCCCCTGACCAGCATGGCCCGACAGCACATCGATGGTACCCACCACGCCGCCTTCACGCTCGTCACCACCAAACAGGGTGGGCTTGTTGATGGAGAGACTGGTCAGCCCATGCCCGTTCGGTAGCGGCGCACGGTCGGCATCACCCCACGCGGTACGGTCGCCCATCTGGATTTCCTGCACGGCATCGACCGGCCCCTGACAGAGGGCCAGATGCAGGCCCATCCGATAGCGGTAACCAACGGTTTGCGATTTGCTGCTGCCACCCATCAGTCGTGCTCCCGCTGGCTGGACTGATTGCGGGCGTGCTCGACCACCCGCTGCGCCATTGCATCGCCGGTGGCCAGCAGGGTGTCGGCGTCACAGCCATCCCGCAGGAAGGCGCGGAAATCCAGATCGTGACGCGCAAACCATGTGCGCGTGCCGTTCACGCACAGGCCTGCGGCGCGTACGTGATCGATGGTGATGACGGTCTGAGTGGTCATTTCTTGCCACCTTTCTTCTTGATCGGATCGGCTTCCAGATCGCCGTACCAGACGACGTTGGAGCCGCGCAGCAGCACGGTGCCGAACACGACGGGAATCGGTCGGCCTTCTTCTGCGGTGGGGGCATCGACGTCAGACAGGGACGCCGGTTTGGGTTCGGGCGGTTTCGGGGCGAGCGCGACCGAAACCAGCGCCGCCACCACGATGACGACGAGGTACCACATGGCGATTTCTCCAGGGATTCAGAACACGCCCGTCGAGAACGGGTTTTTGCTCGGCATGGCGGGAAAGCCGCCGTAGTTATCGAGGTTGCCGAAGCGCGACTCGCACGTGGCCGTGCTGTGGTCGCAACCGACCGTCAGCAGCACTTCGGTGCCGACCTCAATGGCTACCGGATAGAGCAACTCCACGCCGCCACCGTAGTCATTGACGATCATGTGGCGGGCACCTTCCGGGGTTTGCAACCAGCCACCGGCCAAGCCACCACTGACGTTGCCGGGCGTGCCACCGTCGAGATCGACGTTGCGGCCATTGCTGTTGCTCACCAGGGCACTGGCGGAAATGGGTGAGGCACCACAGGCAGCTGAATACAGCACGTGGGAACACTTGCGGCTGTAGAGCCGCCGCAACCCGATACGCTTGAGGCTAACCTGCGCCGACTCGCAGCGAACGCGAGCGACATCGTCAGTGACTTCGACGCCCAGCACCCGGCCCATCCAGCGCGTACCTGAGATCCACCAGTAGTCGCCCCACGTGTCTCGTCGTCCGATACGCAGGGTGATCGAGGTGGTGTCGCCGGTCAGCGAGTTGGCGAGCAGATGGCGCACGAGATCGCAGCTTGGCGGCAGTTTCAGATCCAGCCCAGCCTTCGCAGCTTCAGCTCCCAGCGCCAGTTCGTTGCGTTCGATGGGCAGGCTTGCGTACAGATTGCCGTCCAGATCGACGTCGAATTCGTGCGGCGTCAGGTAGAACTGCGCGCTGTTGCTGGCGAAGGCGTATAGCTCGACTTCCAGTAATGGGTTCTGGCTCATCGTGCTTACTCTCCCTCGTAGGTTTGACGGACATTACCGCGTGGTTCGGGCAACTGGCGCGCGGTCAGGGTGATCTCCAGCAGCGTCGGGCTGTGCCAGTACAAGTCGATGGCGTCGTGATCCAGGCGACAGCGCACGAGACGAATGACGCGGCTGCCTTCGGGCACCCAGTCGTCGAGGCCCGAGCGCAGCACCAACACACCGCCATGATCCAGATGGCAGGTCGCCGTCAGGGCGTACTGCCGGTATCCGTCCGGATGCACGATCAAGCAGGCGGCGGGGCGATGCCAGAACGCAGAGACGTCTTTGCCATCTACGCGCAGGAAGCCATCTTCGGGATCGGCTTCGACGGTCACCCACAGGATCGGGGCTAAGCCATCGGGCAGCCAGAACGCTTCCAGACGGCCTTGGGTGCGCCACAACCGCGCCCGCCAGATTTCGATTTCATCGAGTGAGCTGGCCAGATAGCGCCGCTGCAAAGTTGTCGTCGACCACGGATCGTCCCGGCGCACCCACGGATCTGCGGGTGAAAAGTCCTGGCGGGTGATCGTGGCTTGCACGGCGGCCGTCGGATCGTCACGCCAGTTGCCATCCGGCCAGATCGGGATCTCGTCGAGCCATGGGTCATCGAGGACATCCTGGTCGGGCAATGGTGCAGGCTGGATCTGTGTGGGAACGTTGCCGCCGACCATACCCGGCACCCACTGTGTGAGATCCGCCGGGTCGATGACCTTGCCCCACACCAAGGGCATGACGGTGCTGCCCACGGCTGCGGCGCGTGCCAAGGGCTCCGCCAGCCACAGCAGATCGCTTTCCACATCGCTGAGTTGCGCAATCTGCCAGCCATCGGCGGCGATGATCAAAATCCAGCGGCCATTGTTCTCAGTTTCCTGCCAGCCCTGCACCCCGTCGTTGGTCAGATGCACATTGGCCGAGAGTGGCCCGAACTGTCGCCCGTCCGCTTCCGTCACGCTGAGCGCCAGTGCGCCACGTTCGCAGGCTTCGGTCAGGTGAACTGCGTATTGCGGCAGCGGCCACAGCGCAGCTTGACCAAGATGATCGACCAGCCAGTCAGCCACCAGGGCATCGGTCTGGCGAGCGTTACCCACCTTGTAGGTGAGCCAGCGCCGAGGAACACGGCGGCGTGCCTGCCGGGATTCGTTGCCGCTCGCTAGCCGCGTGACGCTGGTCTGCCACTCCAGCCGTTCCACGAGGGGCTCCATCCAATCGTGTCGGAAGGCAAATACGCCGCGTTGCGCATCCGGCCAAGGCTGGTCGCCAAAGGCATCCATACCGGTGGCGACGATGGCGTTTGAGGCGGTATCCCGACGCAGCACTTCGACCAGAAAGATCGGTGCATCGATGGGTGGCCAGGGGCCCGCCAAGGATTCCAGCAGCAGGCTCGCTGCCAGATTGGGCGGCAGCGGAGCGACAGCTGTTTCCGGCGTGAAGCTGGCTGCGCTCGCCCCGAAGGTGGCGCGCGAGAGCACTTCACCTTGGAAGGCGGGCAGTTCGCTTCCAGGCGTCGGTTTGCTGGAAACCTCCGCGAGGTCTTGAACGATGATGCGATCCGTCATGCCGACTCCACGCCGAACTCAGCGGCATTGAAGGCGGCCTCCGTCCACGGCACGTTGCCGTTTGGATTACGCTCGAACAGCGTGCTCTGCCACGCCAGTTGCTCCTGCAGGATGATGTCGGCGCTGGTTGCGGTTTGCGCGCCACTGACCACGAGGCCTTTGACCTTGCCCAGACCCGCATCGGTCTTGCGCGCCAGCATCGTGAGCTGCACGCCGTAGATGGCGGGCGTGGCCATCACCGGCAGCGGCTCGACATCGAAGGACTGGCGCAGTCCGACACTGGGCGCGCTGATCGCCGTGCCCTCG